>CAZOLV010000012.1:37559-47251 GCA_964580725.1 uncultured Anaerolineae bacterium
AATCGGGGGCCAGGGGGCAACACCCTCCGGAATCGGGGGCCAGGGGGCAACACCCTCCGGAATCGGGGGCCAGGGGGCAACACCCCCCGGAATCGGGGGCCAGGGGGCAACACCCCCCGGAATCGGGGGCCAGGGGGCAACACCCCCCGGAATCGGGGGCCAGGGGGGGCGACTACGCGGCCCCGTGAGCGATTGGCAGCCAGACGCGCACCGTCGTCCCCTGGCCCGGTTGCGAGACGAGTTCCAGCCGGCCGCCGAGCAGTTGCGTGCGCTCTTGAATGCCCATCAGCCCGAAATGGCCGCGCCGGGCGAAATTGTCGGCGGAGAAGGGCTGTTCGAAACCGCCGCCGTTGTCGCTGACCTGCAGCAGCACCCCTTCGGCGTCGCTTTCGAGCAGGGCCTGCACAGCAGTGGCCTGGGCGTGCTTGCTGACGTTGGCCAGCGTTTCCTGGAAGATGCGGAAAAGGGCCAGCTCTTGGTCGCTGCCCAGTCCACGCGCCGAGCCGCGCACCGTCAGTTCCACCTCGATGCCCTCATTTTCGTGCATCTGATTGGCCAGAAAACGCAACGCCGGCGCCAGGCCCAGGTCTTCCAACACCAGGGGGCGCAGCTCACGACTGAAGCGTCGCGCCTCGGCCGCCACGCCGCTCACCTGCTGGCGCAGTCCCGCCATCTGCCCGGCCAGTTCAGGGTCATTCTGATTGCTCTCCAGGTATTCGAGCCGGCGCGCCACTGCCGCCAGGGCCTGCACCGTGCCGTCGTGCAGTTCGCGCGCAATGCGCCGGCGTTCCTCTTCCTGCGTGCGGATGACCGCTGCCACATAGCTACGTTGGGCGGCGCGAGATTGGGCGACTTGGTGCGCCATGTCGTCGAAGGCGGCAGCCAGCGTGCGCAATTCACGGATGCCGCCGCCATCCACATGCGTCACCTCGGCGCCGGCCGCCAGGCGCGCCGCCTGCGCCGCCAACCGATTGATCGGCTCTGTCACGCGGCGCGCCCCCAACGGCAGCCAAAATAGCCCCAAGAGCATACCGACCCCTAGAACGAGCAGCGCCGTTCCAAGCAGCGGGCGCACAGGCGCCGTCAGCGCCGCAAACGACTCCCGCGTCACCAGGCCCCAACCGCTGGCCGTCACGCTTGCGTAGCCGTAGACGATCCGTTCGCCGCCCGCGTCTGCCACCATGGCGTCCTGATTGCCCTGCAGCACGCGCTGGACGACCGGCTCTGGGCGCAGGTCATGCCCCAACAACCCGGCGTCAGGATGAGAGATGGCGCGCCCCTGGCGATCCACCAGGAAAGCGACGCCCCGTTCACCGATGCGCAGACGGCGAATATCGTCGCCCAGGCGTTGGTTGCGCAAACGAAAGACGCCAGCCAGCGCCCCGGTCACATCACCGCTTGGGCTGAAGATCGGCGTCAGGATGACCAGGATGCTGTCGGCGCCATCCGGCTGATCGAGGATGTCCGAAAAGGCGGGCGCACGCAGGGCGCGCACACTGCGGAAGTAGGGTTCCACGTTGGCCAGCGTATGATCGGCGCCGGTGGGCGCAAAGATGGTGATCGGCTGTCCGGAAGGATCGAGGATGAAGACGCCGCCATCGAACGGCGCCAGTTGTTCGGCGGCGTCGCGCAGCACGGCCAGCCGGCGCAGCCTGTCGCTGGCGCGCACGCCAGGGTCGTTGCTGAGCACGGCCAGAATATCGGCGTAGTTTTCTAGTTTCTCCGAAATGCGTTGGGCGGTGATGGCGGCGATTTCACGGTCACGCGCAATGATGAGCTGCGTGACGATCTGCTGATAGGCCATCGTGCTGACGGCCAGAATCACGAGCAACAGCAGGCCAAAGGGCAGCAGCAGCCACAGAATCGCCTGCATACGCAGCGAATCGAGACGATCGGCCAGGCGTTCGTGGGTTGGTTTCGATGCGGCCGGCGGCGCGCCGGCCCGGCGCAGGATCGGAGTCACGATGGGCGCAGCAGGTTTCGTTTCATCGCCATCAGAATGGCTTCGGTGCGCGAGTTGACGCCGAGTTTGGCGAAGATGTTGCTCAGATGCGTCTGCACGGTGCGGTCGCTGATGACCAGAGCGTCGGCCATTTGCTTGTTGGTCATCCCCTGCGCCAGCAGTTTCAGCACTTCCATCTCGCGCCCCGTCAGCGCCTCGATCTCATCATCGCCGTGCGCCGCCTTGCGCCCGCTGACGCGGTGCACCAGCTTGCGCACGATGCTTGGCGCCATGGCCGATTCACCCGCGGCGACGTCACGAATCGCTTTGACCAGTTCGGAGACGGGCGCTGTTTTGAGCAGATACCCACTGGCGCCCGCTTCCAGCAGCGCAAAGACGTACTCATCGTCGTCGTGCGCCGTCAGGACCAGCACCTGCACCTCTGGCAGGCGGGCGCGAATCTGGCGCGTCGCCTCGATGCCGTTGACGCCGGGCATGCGCACGTCCATCACCACGATGTCGGGGCGCAGCACTTCGGCCAGGCGCATTGCTTCGGCGCCGTCGTTGGCCTCACCGACGACAGTCAGGTCAGGTTCGCGCGTCAGCATGGCCAGGGTGCCCTGGCGCAGCATCACATGGTCATCGGCGAGTAGCAAGCGAATCGCGGGCATGGGTTGAAATCACCTTCCAGAAGGGTCTATTTTGGTTGTCGGAAAACGGTCGCTGCGCCCCCCACAGCCGTCTGTTGGGCGCTGCCGGCGCCGTTGGCGGGCACAGTCCAGATGGTGCTCTTGCCGTCACGCGCCTGACGAGTGAACAGGATGGCGTCGCCGTTGGGGAACCATTGCGGGTCGAGCAGGGCATCGTTGGACGCTTGCACCAACAGGCGCGTCAGGCGACGGGACAGGTCATAGGTGCGCAGGGCGGCGCCGCCCTTGTCCTGGCTGACGAAGGCCAACTGCTGGCCGTCTGGCGACCAGACCGGCCCGCCGCTGGCGTCGGCCACGTTGCGCAGCCCCACTCCGCCGCTGCTGACCAGCCACAGGGAGCCTTGACCATCGTTGAACGCCACCTGGCTACCATCTGGTGACCAGGCGTAGGAGGCGTTGGCGCCGTGCGGCGGCAGGGGCAGGGGCGTGCCGCCGGTCAGATAGAAGATGTAGGCACTGCGCCCTGGGTCGAACAAGAAGCGGGTGCTGTCAGGCGACCAGATGATGTGCGGCGGGCACAGTTCTGTGGCTTCGAGCGGCGAAAGCAGCACACGGCCCAGACTGCGCATCCCCGTGCCGTCGGCTTTGACCAGCCTGGCTTCGGCGACATTGGCGCGCGGGTTTTCGATGAAGGCGATCGTTTCGCCGTTGGGCGACCAGGTGGGTGAAACATAACGCTGACCGCCGCCCGCCAGCACGGCGCTGCTGCCGGCCTGATCGAGCAGTCGGGCGCGGATATCTACGCCATCGCTGAAGTAGACGCCCTGGCTGCTCGGCAACCAGGAGACGATCTGCACCGGCCCTTTGCTGATCTGCACGGGTGCGTTGTTGTTGTTGTTGGCGCCGTCGAGCGTCGCGACCCACCAGGCGCCGTTTTGATCCTGATAGGCGACGCGGCTGCCGTCTGGGCTGATGGCGTAGGGAATGCAGCCGGTGCGTACGTTGTTGGCCAGCCTGCGGGTGGCTTCGGTCTCCAGAGAGAGCAGATGCAGTTCTCCCGTTTGCAAATAGAGGAGGCTCATTTCCACGGGCACGCCGCGCAGGTCGCTCGGTTTGGTCGCAGCCGCGACGCAGCTCGCCAGCAGCAGGCTGACGACAGTCAGCAGCACGACGAGCCGTCCGCGCCAGGCGCCCGTCCGGCGGCGCCGATCGAGTTGTTTCATGGCGGTCAGAATTCCCATCTCGTCATCATCGTCATCATCGTCATCATCGTCATCATCGTTATCATCGTTATCATCGTTATCATCGTTATCATCGTTATCATCGTCAAGCGAATCGCGCTTAGTATACTCGCTCCATCTTGAATGGTCAACCGGCAAGTTACGCAAGCAGCCTACGCGAAACGGCGTACACAGGTCAAGGCCCGCGGGCAGACAATGCTGTGCTGCGCCGCTCTTGACAAACCCATGACCTGTTGCTACTATCCACATTGCGATCTCGATTGTTACCGCACAGCCATCGGCGCCGAAGGCCGGGAACAACGCCCCCCGAATTCGGGGGCCGGGGGGCGGCCACAACCGCAGCGCCCGTCGCTTATCGGATGACCATCGAGCGTCACGAAAGGAGCAGCAATGCGGCGATTCTCATCCTATGGACCGGTAGACACCGGTTTGCACTTCTATGCGCCGCGCCAGGCATTGGTCGAGCGCGCCTGCGCCGAGTTGTTGGGGGAAGATCCGGCGAAGGGCGGTCACTACATCCTGCACAGCGTGGCGCTCGTCGGGGTGCGAGGAGTCTTGGGAATCGAGAGCCGTAGCGGTTCGCCCTTCAACGTGCAGCAGAGTTTGCACATTCCAATTCGTGCAGAAGCGGTTGTTCAACTACTTTGCGCGCGACCTGGTGGGAGACCTGGGGCGCTTGTACGGGGCTTTGGAGGAGATGAGCGACATCATCACGGCGGAGCGGTTGCATCTTGTATCGCTATCTGGCCGATTTCCTGCAGAGTTACCGGGGACGGGTGTGGCCGGAATTTCCAACCGGCAACGGCAAGGTAGATCTGTTGATTTCGTACAGCGGGGCGATGTACGGGCTGGAGGTGAGGAGCTTTACCAACCTGCCCGACTACCAGCGCAGTCTGCAGCAGGCGGCAGGTTACGGGCGGCAGTTGGGGTTGAGCGAGGTGACGCTGGCCCTCTTCGTCGAACAGGTGGATGACGCCAATCGCGCTCGCTTCGAAGTGGAAGTGGTTTTGACCGATGCCGACACGAGCGTGCGGGTGGCGCCGGTCTTCGTACAAATAGGAAGCTAACCCTCGTAGTCCAGAACATTGGTCAACGAGCATTGAATGAAACGGAACAGAGCGTGCTGACAGAAGAAACCCTGTTGAATGAACGACGGCTGCGTTATCGCCAGTCACCGGAACGACGTATCGAGACGCCGGCGCAGGCGCTCGCTTTTCTTGACGAGGTTGGTTTGTCTCTCCTCTTTTCGGCGCAGGACATCGAACTGCCCAGCCTCTACGGGGCGCTGCGCGGCGACGATCAATCGCCGCCCATGCACCATCAGGAGCGGGAGTTGGGACTGGCCTGGCAGTGGAAGGACGATCTGCCCATTGCCGGCCGGGTGCTCTATGGCAAGTTCTTGCGCCGCAAGCCGGTTTTCGTCAGCCTGGAACTGGCGCCTTGCCTCTACGCCCTGAGCGGCAGTTATGGCGAGGTGGACGATTTTCAAGAGTTGTTCAAAGATGGTAAACTCACCGCCGAAGCGCGCCAGGTGGCCGAAGCGCTCCTGCTGCATGGGGCGCTGCCGACCAGCGAGCTGCGCCGGGTGGCCCGTCTGGCCGGCGCCGCCAACGCCGCACGGTTCGACCGGGCGTTGGCCGAATTGCAGATGAAATGGCAGATCGTCAAAGTGGGCATTTCCAGCGCCAACGCCTGGAAATACTGCTATGTCTATGACCTTCTCCCGCGCCGCTTTCCCACCATCCCGCAGGCGGCCCGCCAGATCAGCAGCCGCGAGGCACAGCGCCGGCTGTTGATCGCTTACCTGAACACCGTCATCGCAGCCACACCGACTCGAATTTGTCGCCTTTTCGACTGGAAGGTCGAAGAGTTGGAAAAAGCGATCACACATCTGACAAACGCTCATTTGCTGCAGCGTGACGTCATGATCGAAGGACGCTCAGAATGGTACCTGCAATGCCGCTAGAGACACTCTATTTCGTTCAGATCAGCGATACGCACATTGGTCCCTCACGTTCCTACCGTCGCGCTGGCTACGCCTCGTGGCCCTGCACGCAGCGCGTCGTCGAGATCATCAACTCGATGCCGGTGCGCCCCGATTTTGTCATTCACACCGGCGACGTGGTGACGCAGCCGCATCCCGCTTCCTACGCCCTGGCCGCCGCCACTCTCGGCCAGTTGACCGTGCCCACCTACTACGTCACCGGCAATCATGATACGGCGTTTGACATCCAACGCTGCCTGCCGATGGGGCCTCGCCAACCGGCCACGCCCGATCCCAACGTCTTGTCCTACGCCTTCGACATCAAAGGCTATCGCTGTCTGGTGCTCGAAGCGCGCGGTCCCGACGAGATTGACCCGCACGGCGTGCTTGCCGAGGCGCAGTTGGAATGGGTGGCGCGCGAAGTGGCCGGCGACGGGCCGCCGCTGGTCATCTTTACACATTTCCCCGCCCTACCGCTCAACTCGCCGTGGATGGATGCCAACATGCCGATTCTGAACGGCGAGGACCTGCATCGGCTGCTGGTCGGTGCGCGCACACGCGTGCGCGGCGTCTTCTACGGCCATGTGCACCAGAGTATGCAGATCGTACGCGACGGCGTGGTCTACTGGGGGGTGGCCAGCACATTCTCGCAGTTTACCGCTTCGTCCGTGGACGATGCGCTCAGTTTCGATCCCGATTATCCGCCCGGTTTCAACTTCGTCACGCTCTTGCCGCAACAAACGATTGTGCGCCAACATGCGTTTCGCTGTTCGGGCGGGACGTGAGCGGCACCGTGGCTGCTGCCGGCGTAACGACAACGAGAACTGGAATACCAACTGGAGGTGTCAAGATGAAGGGGCGCAAGTGGTTCTGGTTGGCCGGCCTATGGGCGGCGATCGTGTTGGGCAGCTTGCTTTGGTTGGGCGCGACGGTCGCTTGGGTGCAGGCGGCGCCATCCCAACAGCCGCCGGCCGCGTTGATCGCCGGGGCGCAGCCGGCCGCGGCGACGCCGGCCGGCGCGATCACCTACGTCGTGCGCCGGGGCGATACGCTCTCGGCCATTGGACGCCGCTTTGGCGTCTCTGTTGCGGCGCTGATGCGCGCCAATCACATCGTCAATCCTGACCGCATCTACGCTGGCCAACGCTTGCTGATTCCGGTTGGCCCGGCGCCCACATCCACGCCGCGTCCGGTGCCCGTGACGCCCTGCCCCTGCGAGGCGATCACGATTGTGCAGCCTGCGCCGGGGATCACGATCACTAGCCCCGTCACTGTGACCGGCATGGGCAGCGGCTTCGAGCAAAACCTGGGTGTGCGCATTCTTGATGCGACCGGTTTCGAGATCGGCAGCGGCAATGCCATGATCAGCGGTGAACTGGGCGCACGTGGTCCCTACACCGGTGTCGTGACGTTCACCATGCCCATCAGCGCACAGCCGGGACGGATTCAGGTCTTCAGCGCCAGCCCTCGCGACGGCGCTTTCGAACATCTGACCTCCGTTTCGGTGCAACTGCCCGGCAGCGGGCTGGATGCGGCGCTGGAGCAGCTCAAAGCGGCGTTGGAAAAGCCTGATCTGGCGGCGGCGCGCCAGTTGCTTGGCCGGTCGTTCTTGCTCGGCCTCTATCGCAGCGACAGTTTCCAAAGCGACGATCCGGCGCAAACCTTCACCTTGCTGCAGGCGTATGGCCTGGGCCAGGCGCCCATCCTGGTTGATTTTTCGGTGGATGGCCGTAAGCTGCTGGAACAAAACGGCAGCCAGCCGCCGTCCGGCGTCGAGCACGTCGCTTTCAGCCGCGGGTGGGGAGAAGATGGCGCCTGGTTAGCCTTTCTGTTTATGGGCGTGCAACAGGGGCAGATGCGCTGGGTGGGTGCGCTCCTCGTCTCGCCCGAAGCGCGCGATTTTTGACGTGCGGGCGCTCATCGCCAGGAGTGATCGTGACGCAGCCAGAATGTCGTCCAGAACAGCCCGAAATCGTCGTCGCCGAAAATCGCATCATCTGGTGCGTGGGGACGGCGCCCTGTCAAGTCGAAGCGACGCTTGGCGACAACCGGGTGCGGCTGACGGCGTTGGCCGCCACAGGCCGCGGCGTCGAACTGTTGGTGGAGGCGGAGGCGCCGTTCACGCTGGAGGTCGAGGCCGGTTTTTGTACCTTTTATGAATCGGCGCCCGCCGGCCGCACGATTTACCTGTTGACCACGCTCGACCGCACCGACGTCCAGGCGCCGGCCGAGACCGAATGAATAAGCCGGCCGAATGAATTCGAGGCTGAAGGACCTCGGCGAGGCTTCGGCGAGGCTTCGGCGAGGCTTCGACAGGCTTCGACAGGCTTCGACAGGCTCAGCCTGCGCCGGCCGGTATCGGGTGGGGCGAAATTGGCCCCACCACACGCGTCCAGTTCAGCATTCAGCCTTCCGCATTCCTACCTGACCTGCATCATTGGCGTTCATGCGATCATCCGTTACACTCAGACAACGACCCAAGCGCCGGACGCTTGCGGAGCTCCCAGGAAGAAACGAGGTAGAACATGTCGGCAAAACTTGTCAAAGATATCATGCACAGGGGCGTCATCGCCTGCCACCCAGGCACCGCGGTGACCGAAGTAGTGCGCGTGTTGGCCGATACCGAGGTGCACGCCATTGTGGTGACAGGGCCGGAAGGGCAGCTCGTCGGCATCATCTCGCATATGGACGTCATCCCACTGTACGGCCAGTCGCTGGAAGGGAAGACCGCCGCCGATATCATGACGCCCAACGTCGTTACGGCTGATCTTCAGACCCCCGTCGGTGACGCCGTGCGCATCATGGTAGACAAACGTATTCATCGCCTGGTCGTCACCGACGTCGCTGGGCAGTCGCCAACCGGTATCCTTTCGACCACTGACATCGTGCGCGAGATGCGCGGCTCGCGCTGGATGTGGTATTTCAGCCCCAATCCCTGAACAACTCGAACGAAACAGAGGCGCAAGAATCACATGACAGCAAATCTCATAGATGGCAAGGCCGTCGCAGCCCGCATCCGGGCGCAGTTGGCCGCAGAAATTCCGACGCTGCGCCAGCAAGCGGGCCGGGCGCCCGGCCTGGCCACCGTCCTCGTTGGCGACAATCCGGCCTCACAGGCCTACGTCAGCTCCAAGCGCAAGGCCTGCGCCGAAATCGGCGTCGAATCGTTTGGCCATGAACTGCCTGCTTCCACCAGTCAAGCCGATTTGGAAGCAGTCGTGCGCACTCTCAACGCCAATCCGGCGGTTGACGGCATTCTGGTGCAACTGCCGCTGCCCGCTGGCCTGGACGAAGAGGCCGTCCTCAGCGCCATCAGCCTGGACAAGGACGTTGACGGCTTCCACCCCATCAACATCGGGCGCCTGAACATGAAGGGACGCCCGCCCCTCTTCGTCCCCTGCACCCCCCTGGGCTGCCTGATGCTGCTGCTCGATGCCGGCGTCAAGCTCAGCGGCGCCGACGCCGTCGTCATCGGGCGCAGCAACATCGTCGGCATTCCCATGGCCGCTCTCCTGCGCAATCATGACGCCACCGTCACCGTCTGTCACAGCCGCACGCGCGATTTGCCCGCCAAGGTGCGCCAGGCCGATGTGGTCGTAGCCGCCATCGGCCGCGCCGAGATGATCCGCGCCGATTGGATCAAGCCAGGCGCCGTCGTCATTGACGTCGGCATCAACCGTGTGGAAGACGCCAGCAAGAAGCTCGGTTATCGGCTGGTGGGCGATGTCGCCTTCGAGGAGGTCAAGGAGGTCGCCGGCGCCATCACCCCGGTGCCGGGCGGCGTCGGCCCCATGACCATCGCCATGCTGCTGCACAACACCGTCACCGCCTTCAAGCGCAAGCTGGAGACCGTCACGGCATAATTGCCCCATCTG
>CAZOLV010000012.1:47351-55940 GCA_964580725.1 uncultured Anaerolineae bacterium
CGCGATGTGTGAATGATGCCTGCGCGATGTGTGAATGATGCCTGCGCGATGTGTGAATGATGCCTGCGCGATGTGTGCGCGCTGACCGCTGGCAAGCGTGGAGACTGTGCGCTTGTTCGGCTGACAGACCCGTAGGCTGACCATCTGACAGACAAGACTAGACAAGACAAAAGAAGAGGACAACCAATGGCTCGAGAACGCAGCGTCGAGGAGATTCAAATCCAGATCGGCGATATTCGCTACACCCTCTCTGGCGGCGCTTTTGCCGAGATGGTCGCCAAGGTCAAAGAAGTGCCCGGTCGCCGCTTTCGCTCGCTTCCCAACGACAAACATTGGGTGCTGCCGGGCACACTCGACCAGATCGAGCCGGCCCTCAGCCCATTTCATCTGACGGCCGTCGGCAAGGCGCTCAAGGTCAGCCTGATGGAACCGACCAACATGCCGACCACGCCCGATGATGCCCTGACGCTGTTGAACCAGGACCGCGCACTATTGGAACGCATCGCCCAAGACCTGCGCGACGTCGTCTCCCTTCTCGGCCGCAACCCGGATCACCTGGGGGGCGAGGAAAAAAAGCTCGTTATGCGCACCGCTCAGGCGCTGATGGGGTGGAAGGCGACCTGACCATCGCTGCGGGACGTCACCACGCCGGGCTGAGGCGCGCCTGGATTGGCGCATGCTGGCCGTTGAGCAAGACGAACGAGCCTGCCCGCTGCACATCTACACCCAATTTGCGCAACTGACCCAGGTCGTGCAGCGCGCCCTGGCGCCGGGCGCGCTCGATGCGCGCCAGGGTCTGCGGACCAATGCCCGGCACGCGCAGCAGATCACGCGGCGCGGCTTGATTCACCTCCAGCGGGAACCACTCCGGGTGACGCTGCGCCCAGGCCAGCTTTGGATCGGTCTCCAACGGCAGGTTGCCGTTGTCATCGAAGGCCAGTTCTTCGACGCCAAAGCCATAGTCGCGCAGCAGAAAATCGCTTTGATAGAGGCGGAATTCGCGCGCCGGCGCCGTCGGCTGCAAGCCCGCAAACGGCGTGTCGCGCACCGGGTGAAAGGCGCTATAATAGGCGCGCTGCAAGCCAACCTCGCGGTACAAGCGTTGACTGGCGTTCAACAGTTCCTGATCGCTCTCGCCCGCCGGGCCGACGACGAACTGCGTCACCAGGCTAACGGGCGTCGCCCGCATCGGCGGCATCGCGTTGTCGCGCCCACTGCCCGCCCAACGCATCTGTCGAATCAGGCGGTGCGCCCGCCTGAGCGGCTCCACCAGACTCTCCTCGAACGTCTTCATTGGCGCCAGGCGGCTCAGATGCTGCGGCGTCGGCGCCTCCAGGTTGGTCGAGACGCGATTGGCCATCTGCACGGCGCGTTCGATCTGCGCCTCCTCCGTCCCAGGCAGCAGTTTCAAGTGGACATAACCCTGATAGCCATATTTGCGCCGAATCAGCTCCACCGTCTGCAACATGCGATCCATCGAGCGCCGCGCGCCGATGATGCCTGAGCTGAGGAAGATACCCTCCACCAGGCCAGCGCGCTGCATCTGATCGAACGCGGCGGCCAGATCATCGGGGCTGAGGGTTTCACGGCGGAAGCTGCGACCGGCGCGGAAGGGGCAGTAGAAGCAGTTCTTCTCGCACGCGCTCGTTTGCAGAATCTTCAGAATGGGCTTGCGGCGCCCGCCTGCATGGAGCAGCGCGATAGACTTGTGCAGGTCAGGCCGCGACGCCGGCCGCGGCGCCGGTTCGCCCGCCTCCAAACAGGCCTCGAACTGCGCCGCCTCTTCCAGTTGTTGTATCTTGGCGTGAATTTCCATTGTTTCAACCCCTCATGATCGCTGTATCCCTATTATACCGAACAAATGTGCGTCTGGCAAGAACGTTTGTTCTTGTTTTGCGCCACTTTGACCTTTGGCAATCTGCCTGAAATGCGGTAAACTGCGCCGCAGACCGCACACTGGGCGGCCAATCTCTCTTTTTCTTTTTTGGAAAACGCCATGCCTGCCATTTCGACGCCTCTGCGCCCCGCTGCCCTGCTCTTGCTGGCTTGCCTGTTACTCGGCGCCTGGCGGGTTGTCACGCGGGCGCCTGGCTGGCTGGCGCTCAACCAGGGCATGGCCGCCTGGCGTGATCAGCGCCTGACGCCCGCCGCCCTCGCCCTCACCCAGGCCACGCAGCGCCAACCCCTTGCCGGCCCCGCCTGGCGGGCGTTGGGGCGCCTGCTGCTGCAGCAGGACCAGCCGGCAGCCGCCCGCCAAGCCCTGCAGCAGGCCCTGGCCCGTCAGCCGCACGATCCCCTGACCCATCTCGAACTGGCGCGCAGCCTGGCCGGCCTCGGCGCCGATGCCCCGGCTCTGACGCACTATCGCCTGGCCGGCTGGCCAGCCTACGTCAGCCTGCGGCGCCAGGCGCAAAGTTTGCTGACCGCGAGTGACGCCGCACAGGCCGACCGGCTGGCTGAGCAGGCCGCCGCCGTCATGCCCACCCGCCCCGAAGCCTTCTATCTCTGGGGCGAGACCCGTTGGGCGCAGGCCGATCATCCCGCCGCCGTCGCTCTCTGGCAGCGCGGCGTCGTCCTGGCGCAGTCGCCTGCGACCGCGCTCGATCTCTATTACCAGGGTCGCATCGCCCTGGCCCTGGGCGATCCAGCCGCCGTCGAGATCCTCAGGTCCGCCTGGCGCCTCGATCCCACCTTCCCCTGGACCGGGCTTTGGCTTGGCGAAGCCCTGCTGGCCGCTGGTCAGCCGGACGCCGCTGCCGCCGTCTGGCAGCAACAGGTACAACGTTTCCCCGCCAACCCCTGGGCTGGCCGTCGCCTGCAAGAGTTGGCCGCCCGCCAGACGCCCAGCCCCTGGCGCCGCTGATCGTTGTTTCTGATCGTCGCTGATCTTGGATATCACAAACGCATGGATTCGACCGTCTCGCGTTCGCACAAATTGCTCGTCATTGTGCCCGCCTACCAGGAAGAGGCCTCCATTGCGCATGTCGTCGGCGCCGTCATCGCTGCTCATGCCGGCAACGCCGCCCGCCAGTTGCCGGCCGCCGACGTCCTGGTCATTGACGACGGCTCCTGCGATCAAACCGCCGCCCAGGCGCAGGCCGCCGGGGCCATCGTCCTGCGCCTGCCCTTCAACCTCGGCATTGGCGGCGCCGTACAGGCCGGCTTCCAATTTGCCGCCCACTACGGCTACGGTTTCACCGGACGCGTCGATGGCGATGGTCAGCACAACCCCGCCGATCTGCACACCCTGCTCATGCCGGTTTTGCAAGGACGCGCCGATGTCGCCATTGGCACGCGCTTTGCCAGCCGCTCCCTTCTGAACGCCAGCCAGGCGCCCGCACCCACCGCTGCGCCGCCCGCCCCCCACCACTGGGTGCCCGTCAGTCGTCGCCTGGGCATCCGCATCTTCGCCTGGCTCGTCGCTCTGCTGACCGGACAGGCCGTCACCGATCCAACGTCAGGCCTGCAGGTCGCCAACCGCCGCGCCATCGAGTTTCTCGCCCGCTTCTACCCGCAGGACTACCCTGAAATCGAAGCCCGCATCCTCCTGCACCGCGCCGGCCTGCGCGTCGTCGAGCTTCCCGTCGTCATGGCCCCGCGCCGCGGCGGCGTCTCTTCCATCAATCACTGGCGCGGCGCCTACTACATGGTCAAAGTGACCCTGGCCGTGCTCATCGCCGCCGTCAAGCAGATCCCCACCCTGACCCCCCATCGCCCAGAGAATCCCCCCTGAAATCAAAACCCACCCCGCCGCCACCCTCCCGAAATCGGGGGGGCCAGGGGGCCACCCTCCCGAAATCTGGGGGGTGCAACCAGAAAGGACACTGCACGATGCCGCAACCGCTCTTGAAACTCATCGCCGTCACCGTCAGCTTCGCCTGGCTTGGGCTGATCGTCGAGCTTGTGCGCCGTGGACGGCTGCGCGAGGATCATGCCCTCTTCTGGCTGGTCGCCGGCGTCGTTCTCCTCTTCCTCTCCCTCTTCGGCGGAACGCTGCGTACCCTCGCCGCTGCCATCGGCGTCGTCTACGCCCCCTCCCTCCTTTTTGGCGTTGGACTATTCTTTGTCCTCGTCGTCCTGCTCTTCCAGGGCATCGCCCTCTCTCGTCTGCAGGCGCAGAACAAAGAACTGGCGCAGCATATCGCCCTCTTGGAACATGGGGCGCGCTGGCGCATGCCGCCTCTCATTCCTGCTGACGCCATGACCCCTGCCGACCTGACCCCCGTTGCCTCCGATCCCGTTGGACTGGCGACATGACCTATCGCTGTTACGTCATCGGTCTCGATGGGGCCACCTTCGACCTCATCCGCCCCTGGGCCGACCAGGGCTATCTCCCCACGTTCACCCGCCTCCTGCGCACAGGCGCCTGGGGCGCTCTGCGCAGCACCATCCCCCCCATGACCGGCCCCGCCTGGACCACCTTTGCCACCGGCGCCAATCCCGCCCGTCACGACATCTACGATTGGGTCCACCGCACCCCCGGCTCCTATCGCTTCGTCCCGGCCACCGCCGCCCACCGCCGCCTGCCCAGCCTGTGGGCGCGCCTCAGCGCCGCCGGCCGCCGCGTCTGCGTCATCAACGTCCCCATGACCTTTCCGCCCGAACCGGTCAACGGCCTGCTCATCTCTGGCCTGCCCACCCCTTCCAAACAGCTCGTCTTCACCCACCCGCCCGCGCTCGCCCAGGAGTTGGAGCGCATCACCGGCAACTACCTGCTCTATCCCGATCCCGGCCAGGCCTATTCCGACGCCGGCGTGGATGCCTTCCTGGCGCGGCTCGAACGCACCACCATCAGCCGTATCAAAACGGTCGAGGCGCTGCGGGCGCAGGAGCCGTGGGACTTCTGCATGGTCGTCTTCAACGGCACCGACACTGTGCAGCACGCCATGTGGAAGTACATGAGCGCCGCCCATCCGCTGCACAATCCCGCCAAAGCAGCGCGCTACGGCGGCGCCATTTTGGCCTATTATCAATCGCTCGACCGCTGGCTGGCCACGCAGCTCGATTCCCTGCCCGCCGACGCCGTGCTCATGCTGATGTCCGATCACGGCTTTGGGCCGTTTCACAAGTTCATCCACGTCAACAACTGGTTGCGCCGCGCCGGTTTCCTGCGCATCCGCTCCGGCTGGCGTGCCCGTCTCAAGTCTGCCGCCTTCGCTGCCGGTTTCAGCCCCATGACCATCTACGACCTGTTGATGCGCATCGGCCTGGGCGCGCTCAAGCGCGAGGTCGTGCGCGGTCAGGGCCAGGGGCTGCTGCGCTCCCTCTTCCTCTCCTTCGACGATGTAGATTGGCCGCACACCCAGGCCTACTCGTTGGGCAACATCGGCCAGATTCGCTTGAACGTGCGTGGGCGCGAGCCGCAGGGCTGCGTCGCCCCTGGCGCTGAATACGCCGCTGTGCGCCAGGCCATCATCGCCAGCCTGCGTCAATTGAGCGATCCAACCACCGGCGAGACGGTCGTTGATGAAATCTACCCGCGCGAGGCGCTCTATGCCGGGCCTTACCTGGAGAACGCGCCCGACATCGTCTTCCTGCCCAAGCGACTGGAGTACTTTGGCTTTGGCGAGTACGAATTTGGCTCCCATCACATCATCGAGACGCCGCGCCGCGGCATTTCCGGCACCCACCGCATGAACGGTATCTTCATGGCCGCCGGCGCCCCGCTGCGCGCCGGCGCCGAGATCCACGGCGCACAACTGGCCGACCTGGCGCCCACCATCCTGCACCTGATGGGGCTGCCCATCCCTCCCGAATTGGACGGGCGCATCCTGCTCGAGGCCCTGACCGACGATGCCCGCCAGGCGCTGGCGCTGACCTCGTCGCCAGACACCGCCGCGCCCCTCGTCTCCCCGCCGCCGGCCGATTTCGACCTCTCGCCCGCCGACGAGGCCGCCATCGGCGCCAGGCTGCGCGCTCTCGGTTACGTGGGATGAGCGCCATGACTATGCCGGGGGCACCGCCTGTCAATGCGCTCACCATTGACCTGGAAGAGTGGTTTCATGGCCTGACCAGTGCCAACGCCCAGGTCGCACGCTGGCCCACCTGGCCGCGTCGCGCCGCCCTGCTCACCGACCGCCTGCTGGCGCTGCTGGCCGCCCACGATGTGTGCGCCACATTCTTCGTCGTCGGCGAGCTGGCCGCCGCCGAGCCGGCCCTCCTGCGTCGTCTTGCCGACGCCGGCCATGAGATCGGGGTACACGGATTCCTCCATCGTTTCGTCCATCGCCTGACGCCCGCCCAGTTCCGCGACGAACTGCGGCGCACCACTGACGCCATCCGCCGGGCCGTGGGCGACGTTCCGCTTTGGGGGCACCGCGCCCCCTACTTTTCGATCAACGCCTCCTGCCTGTGGGCGCTCGACGTGTTGGCGGAGGAGGGCTTTGCCTATGACGCCAGTCTGCTGCGCACACGCAACCCGCTCTACGGCTTTGCCGCCGCCCCGCTGCAACCCGTTCGCCTGGCCAATGGCTTGTGCGAATTTCCCACCACCACCATCGGCCTCGGCCAGTGGCGCCTGCCCTACGGCGGGTTTGGCTGGCGTCTGCTGCCTGGGGCGCTCGTGCGCACGCTGGTGCAGCGTGCCCAGGCGCAGGGGCCGGTCGTCGCCTACCTGCATCCCTGGGAGTTCGACCTTGCGCAGCCATCGCCCACGCGCCTGACGCCGCGCGAGCGCATCACCCACTGCCTGGGGCGGCGGCGCTTGTGGGGCACCTGGTCGCTGTTGCTGCGCCAGTTCGCCTGGCAGCCACTGTGCGCCTGGCTGAGCCACGCCGACCGGCTGCCGCCCTGGAGCCTGGCATGATCGAGCAGCCGGTCGAGATCCACCTGGGCGCGCCCGCGGCCGACTGGGATGAGTTCGTCCTGGCGTCGCCTGCGGCCGGCCCTTTTCACCTGGCCGCCTGGCAAGAGTTGTACCGCCAGGTCTACGGCTTGCGCCCTCTCGCCCTGACGGCGCGCCAGGGCGGCGCGGTCGTTGGTGTGCTGCCGCTGTGCCAGGTGCGCGCCTGGCCCGCCCGCCCGCACCTCACTTCGCTGCCGGGCGGAGTCTGCGCCGCATCGCCTGCCGCCGCCCAGGCCCTGCTCGACGCCGCCGCAGATCTGACCAGACGCCTCGACGTCGCTTTTCTGGCGCTGCGCGACAGCCCTATCCCCCTCCCCTGGCCGGTCGAAACCGGGCCGCTCACCGCAGATGCGCCGCACATGGCCCGCTGGCGCAGCATTGCGCGCCATGTCGTGATCCGTCAGCGCCTGCAGCCAGACGCCGATGCGCTCTGGCGCGGCTTCCGGCACGATCTGCGCAACTTGATCCGACGTGGGCAGCGCGCCGGTTTCAGCTTGACCTGGGACGCCGCCCAACTGGACACCTGGTATCCCGCCTTTGCCGAAAATTCACAGCGCAAAGGCACCCCTGCGCTCAGCCGTCGCTTCCTGCAGCAGGCCGCTGCCCGCTTCCCCGACCGTTTCACCCTCTTGACGCTGCGCCAGGGTGACGCGTTGGTAGGCGGCGGCTGCCAGTTTCTCCTGGGCCAGACGGTTTGGTGCACCTGGGGGGCGGTGCGCCCGGCCTTCCTGCGCCAACACGCCAGCTATCTGTTCTATTGGGAGATTCTGGCCCATTTCGCCGGCGGCGCCTGGGCCGTGGTGGACTTTGGCCGTAGCGCGGCCGGTTCCGGTCAGGCCGCCTTCAAGCGGCAGTTCAGCTTTGGCCAGGAACAGCCGCTCTATCAACACGTCTGGCTGCACCGGCAGACGCGCCTGCCCGCCTTGATCGCCCAGGCGCAGCCGGCCGGCGCGTTGGGATGGGCGCAGCGTCTCTGGCAGCGCCTGCCCCCGGCCGCCGCCGAACGTTTGAGCGACCTGGTGCGCCGCCGCACGCCGTTTGGCTGAGGCGGCGGTCGCACACGAGTCTGTCGAGGTGAAGAATTCCGCATGATTGCACGATTTCTGCCGCCGAGCGCCACGCCGGCGGGTTGGGCCGATCTGGCGACGGCCCTAACGGCGCCGGGCAGCGCGCCGCCCCGTTTTGCCGCCGATCTGACGCAGTGGCTCGCCGCGTCCATCCCCTACGTCGCGTTGACCGGCAGCGGCCGCAGCGCGTTTTGGCTCATCCTGGCGGCGTGCCAGCGCCTGGCCCCATCGCGGCAGATCGTCATCTTGCCCGCCTACACCTGCCCGGTGTTGGCGGCGGCGGTGCAGGCGGCCGGTTTGCAGACGCGCCTGGTGGATGTCGAGCCACTGACCTTCGACTATGACCGCATAGCGCTGGCGCGGGCGCTCGACGCGCAGACGCTGGCGGTGGTCGGCGTCCATCCCCTGGGGCTGCCGCGGCCGCTTCAGGATGTGTGTGCGGCCGCCCAAGCGGCCGGCGCTTTTTACGTGGACGATGCCGCACAGGCGTTGGGTGCGCGCCTGACGCCCCCTCAGCTCCCTCAACCCCAAGCAGGCGCTCAGCCATCCCTGCCCGCCGGGACATTGGGCGATGCCGGGCTGTTCAGCTTTGGGCCGGGCAAGCCGCTTGGCCTGGGCGGCGGCGGCGCGGCCCTGTTTCTCGACCCGGCCCTGGCCGCGCAGGCCCGCACCCTGAGC
>CAZOLV010000012.1:56040-76643 GCA_964580725.1 uncultured Anaerolineae bacterium
GGCGCTCGGACGTCGCCTTCTGCCGCGCCTGGATGGCTGGAATCGCCAGCGGGCTGACCATGCGCGCCATCTGTTGGCCGCACTGCCCGCCGCCGCCGGTTTGACCCCCATCGAGCCGCTGGCGGGCGCTCAGGCCATCTACCTGCGCCTGCCCTTGCTGGCGCGCAACGCCGCACAGCGCGACGATCTGTGGCGACGCCTGCGCCGGGCCGGCATCGGCGCAGGGCGTTTCTACCGGCAGACCCTGGCCCAGGCGCTGCCGGCAGCCGGCTGGCGCCTGGCGCAGCCGGCTGTTCCCGCCGATTTTGCGGGCGCCAACGAGCTGGCCAGCCGCCTGTTGACGTTGCCAACGCATCCCTATGTGCAGGCGCGCGAATTGGAGCGGATGCTGCGCACGCTCAACGACGCCAGGTGAAGTTGCCAAAGCGGCCAAAGTCGCGATGACAAGAAAAACTCGACGAAACCGAGATCAAGCTGAGATGACTAAACGACCACGGATTCTGGTATTTGGCCTCGATGGAGGCTCGTTCAATTTGATCGCCGACTGGCTGGGCACGGGCAAGCTGCCCAATCTAGCGCGGCTGACGGCCACAGGAACGCATGGCGAACTGGAAAGCGCGCTGCCGCCGGTCACCTCGCCCGCCTGGAAGTGCTACGCCGCCGGCAAATATGCGGGCAAGCTCGGCGTCTTCTGGTGGCAGCAGCTCGATCCGGCCACGCGGGCGGTGATCACGCCGACCTCGCGCTCGTTCAAGAGCGCCGAGGTGTGGGACTACCTCAATCGGGCCGGCTTGCGCACTGGGGTGATCGGCGTGCCGCGCACCTATCCGCCCAAGCCGCTCGACGGTTTCATGGTCTGCGGCGGTCCCGATGTCAATCAGGCCGGCTACACTCATCCGCCCGAACTGGCCGCCGAGTTGGAGCAGCGGCTGGCCTATGAGCTGAACGTCAAGGGCGACTTCTTCGACGCTACCCACGACAGCCCGGTGGTGCAGGAGGCGCTGCGCGTCATCGAAAAGACGTTTGCCGCCGGCGAATATCTGCTGCGCAAGGACCCCGTTGATTTCCTGCACATCACCACGTTCGATCTCAACCGCCTGCAGCACTTTTTCTACGATGAAACACCCACGCTGCGGGCCTGGCAGGTGGTGGACGCCTGGCTCGGCCGGCTAGCGCCCCAGTTCGACTACACCCTCATCATGTCCGATCACGGCACGGCGCGCATGAGTAAGGTCTTCTTCCTCAACGCCTGGCTCAAGCAGCAGGGCTACCTCTTCACACGCACGCGCCCGGCCGATCTGCTCTTTCGCGCCGGCCTCAACCGCACCAACATCAGCCGTCTGCTCGACCTGCTGCACATCAAGCGGTTCTTCCCCTTCGAGCTGATGCGCCGCGTCGCCTATCTCCTGCCAAGCGGGACGGGCGTCTTCGGCGAGTTTGGCAATCAGGCCGTGGTGCAGCGCATTGACTGGACGCGCACACGCGCCTTTGCCCTGGCGCAGGGGCCGATCTACATCAACCGTGATCTTATCGCTGGCGAGGCGGACTACCAGGCGCTGTGCAGCGAACTGATCGAGCGCATCGAAGCGATTCGAGACCCTGACTCCGGCGCACAGGTCTTCGTCAAGGTCTTTCGGCGCGACGAGGCGTTTCACGGCCCCTATGCCGCCGACGGCCCCGATCTGCTGGCGCTCAACGCCGACGAGTACCACAACCGCGCCGGCCTGGCGCAGCCCGATCCTTTCCAGGCGCAATGGCAGTGGAAGGGCAACAACCGGCGCTTTGGCATGTGCATCTGGCACGGGCCGGGCATCCGCCCCCAGGCGGTCATCGCAGGAGCGCGCATCGTTGACCTGGCGCCGACCCTGCTGCACCTGGCCAATGTCCCCCTGCCGGACGATCTGGATGGGCGCGTGCTGTTCGACATTTTCACCCCCGACGCCGAGGCGGCGCAGCGCCCGGTGCGCTATCAACCGAGCCTGACGGCGCTGCCGCCGGCGGACGGCGGCGCCCAGGGCGATGCGGCCTACGATGATGAAGTCGCCTCGCGCCTCACCGGCCTGGGCTACCTGGGCTAGGGCTGCCCACCATGTCGTCGCAGACGTTCGGCGCCTTGCGCCAGCCGGCCTTCCGGCGCTACTGGATCGCCCAGTTCCTCTCGCAAAGCGGTGCGTGGATGCAAATCACCGCACAGGGCTGGCTCGTCTACCGGCTGACCGGCTCATCGCTGGCGTTGGGAGCGACCTGGTTCTTGCCGCTGCTGCCGGTCATCCCCCTGACGCTGATCGGCGGCGCGCTGGCCGATCGGGCGCCGCGCCGGCGCCTGGTCATCCTGACGCAGAGCGGGCTGTTGCTGCAGGCGCTGCTGCTGACGCTGCTCACCGCCGCCGGCGTGATTCAGGTCTGGCACATTTTGGCGCTCGAATTCGTGTTGGGCGCCTTTGGGGCGCTCGACGTGCCGGCGCGCCAGTCGCTCCTGCTGGAGTTGGTCGGCCCGGACGATCTCGCCAATGCCATCGGCCTGAACGCCGCCGCTTTCAACGCCGCCCGCGTGATCGGCCCAGCGGCGGCCGGCGCGCTGATTGCCCTGGCCGGCGAGACGGTCTGTTTTGCGCTCAACGCCGTCAGTTTCTTGCTCGTCATCCTGACCCTGCTCTGGCTGCGTCCGCCGTTCCAGTCCGCGCCCGATCGCAGCGGATCGTTGCGCGGCAGCATGGCCGCCGGCGTCCGCTATCTCCGCCGCGAACCGATTTCACTGCGACTGATCGCGATTTTGAGCCTATGCGGTCTCGTCTTTACGCCCTATGTCGTGGCCCCCGTCTTTGCGCGTGAAGTCCTGCAGACCGACGCCAACGGCCTGGGCATCCTGATGGCCGCCGTGGGCGCTGGCGCCGTAGGCGGCGGCCTACTGGCGGCCGGCAGCCGCACCGGGCAGCGGTTGCGCAGCGTCATTGTGGCCAGCCTCATCTTCTGCGTCGCCCAGATCGCCTTTGCCCTGTCCGTTTCCTTCTGGCTATCGGTCCTCCTGCTCATCATCGTTGGCGGCAGTTTCGTTGCCGCCCAGGCGCTGGTCAACACACAGCTCCAGTTACGCACCCCCGCCAGCCTGCGCGGCCGCGTCATGGGCTTCTACACCCTCCTCACCATCGGCGCCGGTCGCCTGGGCGGTCTGCTCATCGGCGCCGCCGCCAGCCTCTGGGGCGCCCCCCTCGCCCTCGCCGCCGTCACCCTCATCGTCATCGCTGCCCTCGCCGCCACCCCCCTCATCACCCCCCGCCGCGCCCCCTGACCCCCCCTCCACATTCAGCCTTCCGCATTCCGCCTTCCGCATTCGCCCAAAACCCCATTCTGTGCTATCATGCAGCACCTCTGAACAGACCATCATCGGGAACCATGAACTTGACCACTCAAGACTCAGCGGCGCATGGCGGGCCGGATGAACGCCTGGCCATCATTTTCGACGCCTCGCCCGTCGCCATGACGATCACACGCCTGGCGGATGGGTTGATCGTGGCCGCCAATCGCGCCTTTCTGACGCTCTTCGGCTTCGAACGCACCCAGGTCATCGGTCGTACCTCAACCTCGCTCGCTGTCTGGGTCAACGTGGAAGAGCGCGCCCGCGTCGTGCGTGACCTGCTGACTCACCGCACACTGCGCAATCTCGAAACACCCTTTCGAACCAATGCCGGCGCCATTCGGCAGGGCGTCGTCTCGCTCGAACTGATCACTTGGGACGGGCAGCCGGCGATGCTGGCCATCATCCAGGACATCACCGCACAAAAGCGCGTCGAACTCGAACTACGCCTGCTGCAAACCATTGCACAGGAGATCGGACGGGCGCCTGACCTCAAGAGCGCCCTGAGCCTGACCCTGGCGCACATTTGCGCCCAGGGCGAATGGGCGGTGGGCGAAGCCTGGCTGCCGGACGAGCGGCAGGGTCATCTGGCGCCAGGTCCCGTCTGGTGTAGCGACATCCCTGGCCTGGCCGAATTTAGCGCCGCCAGCGCCGATCTGCGCTTCAGTCCGGGCGTGGGGCTGCCCGGCGTCGCCTGGCAACGGGCCGCGCCGATGTGGGAACATGACGTGACCAACCCCACGCAGTCCCGTGTCTTATTGCGCCGCGATCTCGCCCGGCAGGCGGGCCTCAAAACGGCGCTGGCTGTACCGGCGCTGGCCGATGAACGCCTCGTGACCGTGCTCGTCTTCTTTTCTCTGGATGCCCGTCCCCACGACGCGCATCAGATCGAACTGGTCAAAACCGTCGCCGCCCACCTGGGCGAAGTCCTGCGCCGCACAGAGCTTTTCACCCAGGTGCAACTTTACCGCGACGCCCTGGCCAGCGCATCCGACAGCATGGTCATCACCGATCTGAACACCGCCATCCTCGACGTCAACCCGGCTTTCGAGACGATCACCGGCTACACGCGGGCAGAAGCGCTGGGCCGCACCCCGAACCTGCTGCGCTCGCCACACTCGACCGACGCCTTCTACCAGGCGCTGTGGCATGACATCAGCACGCGTGGCTTCTGGTCGGGCGAAATCATCAACCGGCGCAAGAACGGAGAGTTGTGGCATTCGTTTCAGTCCATCTCCACCGTGCACGATGGGCAGGGGCGGCCGGTCGGCTACATCGGCATTGGGCGCGACATCACGCAGATCAAACAGCACGAGAGAGAGATGGCCGCTATTGTCCAACTGAGCGCCGCCCTGCGCACGGCGCACTCGCGCCGGGCCATGATCGAAATCATCATCGAGCAGGCCATGACCCTGTTTGGCGCCCACAGCGCCTCCATCTCGATTCATGATCCCGAAAACGACGCCCTGGTGGTCGAACTGGCGCGCGGCGCGTGGGCCGAAGTGACCGGCCTCTCGCTGGCACGCGGCGTCGGCATCAGTTGGCATGTCCTTGCCTCCGGGCAGCCCTACATCAGCGACGATGTGCGGCGCGACGCACGCCTGGCGCGCCCAGATCTCGTGACCGAACCACACCAGGTCGCCGCCGTCCCCCTGATCTTCGAGCAGACACCGGTCGGCGTCTTGAGCATCGGCTGTCACAACCCCATTTCGGCGTCGCAACTGCACATGCTTCTAGCCATTGCCGGGCTGGCCGCCTATTCGCTGCAAAACGCCATCTACCAGGAACGTCTGGCCAGGTACGCCGCCCGCGTCGAAGCGATCATGAACTCGGCGCCCGATGGCATCATTCTGCTCGACGCCGATCTGCGCCTGGTGTTGGCCAATCCCGCCGCCCATCGGGCGCTGGAGATGCTCGCCCCTGCTGCGCTCGCCCAACCGCTGCACCTGGGTGAAGAGCGCTGTGCGGCGCAAGACCTCGCCCAGTTGGGCGGTCGGCCGCTGCCAGAACTGTTGCAGCCGCCCACCGACAAACCGGCCCACGAGCTGTCGGCGTCTGGTCGCACCTTCGAACTCGTTGCCAGTCCTCTGCGCGCCGCACACGACGCCACCCTGTTTTCGACGCCGGGTGAGGGTTGGGTGCTCATCGTGCGCGACGTCACGCAAGAACGCCTCGTCATGGAACGTATCCAGCAACAAGAATACCTGAGCGCCGTTGGCCAACTGGCGGCTGGCATCGCCCACGACTTCAAGAACATCATCGGCGTCATCACCCTCTACGCCCAGCTCTTGATGCACGTCCCCATGACCGAGCGGGATCACCAGCGTCTGGCGACGATCCAGCAGCAGGCCAAACACGCCTCGCGCCTCATTCAACAGATCCTCGATTTTAGCCGCCGCTCGGCGATGGAGCACAGCCCCGTGGACCTGCTGCCGTTTCTGCGTGAACTGGTCAACCTCTGGACGCGCACGTTGCCCGAAAACATCCGGGTCGAACTGAGTTACGACAGCCGGGAATACATCGTCAACGGCGATCCCACGCGCCTGCAGCAGGCCATGATGAACCTGGCCATCAACGCCCGCGACGCCATGCCACAGGGCGGCCTGTTCAGCATCCGGCTTGATCGTCTCGATGTGCAGCCGGCTGCGCCGCCGCCGCTGCCCGAAATGACCCCAGGTTGGGCCAATTGCCCAACCTGGCTGCGTTTGACCATCAGCGACACCGGCGCCGGCATCGCCCCCGAGGCGCTGCCGCACATCTTCGAACCGTTCTTCACGACCAAAGCGCCCGGCAGCGGCACCGGGTTAGGACTGGCGCAGGTCTACGGCATCGTGGCCCAACATGGCGGTTTCGTCGCCGTCACCAGCCCGGCGGGTCAGGGCGCCGTTTTCACCATCTACCTGCCGTTGACGGCCACACCGGCGCCCCCCACCGGCGAGTTCGACCCCGTGCCGCTGCCTGACGCCAGCGCCGCCAAGAAAAAAGACCCGACGGCCACCATCCTTCTTGTCGAAGACGAAGCGACAACGCGTGAAGCGTTGCGCGAGGCGCTCGAAACGCTCGGCTACACCGTCCTGACCGCCGCCAACGGGCAGGCCGCATTCGAACTCTTCGTCACCCACAACGCCCAAATCGCCCTGGTGCTCACCGATCTCGTCATGCCGGCGATGAGCGGACTCGACCTCTTCCGGGTGATGCACGCCATGCGCCCCAACGTCAAGGTCGTTGCCATGACCGGCTATCCTCTCGAAGGCGAAGGCCAACCGCTGCTCGAACTGGGCCTCCTGGGTTGGCTGCAAAAACCCTTCGGCTTCGAATCGCTCGACGCCACCCTGCGGCAGATTCTTGCTTGACCGCATGTCACACCTGACTCGCGCCCTGCTCTGGTCACGCCTGCAACCGCTCCCCATCAGCGCCCTGCTGCTCCTGGCGCTTTTCTACATCTTCCCTACCCCTCCCACCGACACCCAGACGCCGCTGATTCCCTTGCGTTTTGGCCTGGCCTTCCTGCTCGTTTTGATCCTGCCCGGCTGGCTGCTCGCCAACCGCCTGCTGGCGCCGGCAGGCAAGCCCGATGAGGATTCGGCGCTGGCCCATCCCCCGTTCGATCCGCTCGAACGGCTCGGCCTGGCCTTCACCTTTAGCCTGGCGCTGCTCGTCCTACCTGCCAGCGCCGTTCTGCTGCTGCACCTCAACCTGACTGCCTTTCGTTGGGTCTTCGGTGCACTGGCGCTCCTCATCAGCCTGGCGGCCCTGCGCCAAACGCCCCCGCCGCCCAGCCTGACCCGCCGTGTATGCGCCGCCGATCTCATCGGTATCGGCTTTTTCTTCGTCGCCGCCGTCCTGGCCGCCATCGTCGCCGCCCAGGGTGGGCTGGACGGTGACCAGATCGCCTATCTCGGCTTTGCGCGTTTCGTCTTCGACGATCACCCGCTGCAGGGCCTCGATCCCCTCTTCGGCAGCGGTCTGCCTGTCCCGCCCCGCGCCGCCCTCAACCCCTGGGGCCTCATCCCCGCCTTGATCGCACGTCTCAGTGGCGCCGATCTGGCCGATGCCCTGGGCCGCAATCTGCCGCCGCTACTGGTCGTCTGTGCGCTCCTCTCCCTCTACACCCTCGTCAAGCGGCTGACCGAGCGCCGCGACCTGGCCCTCTTCCTGGCCAGTTTTCAGGTCGTCTTCTTTCTGACGGCGCCCTTTCACCGGCATGGCAACCTGGCCTACGCCTTCTTTCGGCGCATTGTCTCCGACAAATTCATGCTTCTCTTCATCGTCCTGCCCGTCGCCGTCGCCCTGATCGCACATCTCCTGACCCCCGCCCTCGTCCATCGCCGCTGGGATGGACGCCGCCTGGCCATCGCCGCCTTTGGCGCTCTACCCCTCATCATCCATCCCATTGACACCGCCTTCTACGCCGTCATCGCCGTCGCCTTGAGCGGGCTGACCTGGCTGGCGCAGCCCTCCTGGGCCGTCGTGCGCCGCAGCCTGGGCCTGGGCGCCATCGTCGGCCTGCTGCTCATCTTTCCGCTGCTCCTGCGCCAACAGGTCAGCGAAACCCGCGCCGCCTATCTCTTTCCCACCTCCTTCGACGGCCTGCCGCTGCGCCAGGCGCCCACCCAAGTCCTCCCCTTCGTCTGGCGCAATGCCCTGCAGATGCCCGGCCCGCAGCCGGCCATCGTCCAACCGGCCCCTGGCGCACCCAACCCCTTCCTGCTCTATCGCCTCTGGAGCCAGATCAACGGACAAGGACTGCTCATCTTTGGCGCCAACCGTTACATGAGCCATCCCGACCTGCTCTGGGACACCGGCGTGCTGCTCGCCCTCCTCCTGACCCCGTTTGCCCTGTGGCGCTGGCGTCGCAGCCCCTTTGCCCGCTACATCCTGGCCGCCACCCTCCCCTTCCTGGCCATCGCCTTCACGCCCTGGCTGGCGCCTCTCATCGGTCGCATCGTCACCCCCTGGATGCTCTATCGCTTCACCTGGCCGCTGCCCATCGCCCTCATTCTGGGCAGCGCTCTCTGGTTTGTCATGCAGACGATCCTCCGCCGCGTGCCCGGTTTCAATCCGGTCACGAGTTCGGCGCGCTGGCGCCTGGCCGGCCTTCTGCCCTTCATCGTCCTGTTGCTCCTGACCGTCTGGCAAATCCCCGCCATTTTGGGCGGCGCCCAAGCGCGCATCCAGACCTTCATCGCCACGCTCGACACGCCGCGCGCCCTGCCCGCGTCGGTTGCCGGCGCACTGCGCCAACTGCCAGACGACAGCGTCATCCTGAGCGATTACGACACCAACCAGATGATCCCGGCGACAGTCAGCAGGCGCTATGTCGTCGCCCATCGCTACACCACCACCAGCGAAGAATTCCCCGCCTCCCTGCAGCACGAAGCGATCCAACGCAGCCAGGACGTTGACACCTTCACCGGCGCCCGTTGGCTCGGCGCCGATCTACTCGACACCCTGGCACGCTACGAGACCGGCCTTGTCCTGCTGCGCGACACGCGTGAACTCGCCTGGCAACTGCGCACCCTCGCCGAGGCCGGCCCCACCGTCAGCGATCCCCAGGTTTCGCGCCTCTTCGCCGGCGACGGCTTCGAGCTTTACCGCGTCATTTCCCCCACGCACCCCTCGCTGCTCGTCCTGGGCAACACCCTGCTCGGCCAAAAGCGCCCGGTCGAGGCCGCCGCTGCCTTCAGCGCCGTCCTCGCCCAGGCCAACTCCCCCCTCGCCCGCTACGGCCTCGACCTGGCCCTTGCTGCGCAGAACCTCGATCCCGCCGCGCCACCCAGTACGGCGCCAGCCGAGGCGCCAGCCGAGGCGCCAGCCGAGGCGCTAGCCGGCCAGACGGCAGCCGCTGAACCCATCGCACCAGGCTCCACGACCCTGCGGGCGCACAGCCCCGCAGCAGCATTCCGCATTCAGGAGGACGCGTCCGCATCCCCCTTTTCCCTCATCGCCGCGGCTCGCCTGGTGGCCGCCCAGGCGCAGCCGCAAGCCGCCTGGCAGCTCTACCAGCGCGCCGTGACCCTCGACGCCGCACATCCCGACTGGCTGCAAGAGATGGGCGATCTCGCCCTGCTCCTCGACCGGCCCGCCGACGCCCTGGCGGCCTACGAACGTGCAATGGCCGCAATCGCCCCGCCCGGCAGCCTGACCTACTTGAGCAAACTAGCGCCCCTGCTCGGTAGCAAAGGCCTGACCGCTGACGCCGTGCAAGCCTACGAGAGCGCCCTGCGCCTCTCTCCCAACAACCTCAGCTTGCTGGAGCAAATGGGCCTGCTCCAGCGTGACCGCGGCCAGCTCGACGCCGCCGCCCACACCTTCCGCCGCGCCCTGGCCGCCGATTTCACCCAACCGCACGGCTACAGCGGTCTCGCCGCCGTCCTGCACCGCCAGGGACGCTACGACGAAGCCGATCTCTGGTACCGCCGCGCCGTCCTCGTCCAACAGTTGCGCCTGGTCAGCCCGGTTGACGACCTGCTCGCCTGGGGACAGCTTGCCCAAAGCCAGGGCCGCACCCAACAGGCCCAGGCCCACTTCGTGCACGCCCAACGCCTGGCCCCGCACGACGCCCGGCCCTACATCGCCCTGGGCAACCTCAGCGCCGCCGCCCTCGATGACCCATCGGCGAACCCCGCCGCCGACTGGTTCCGCCGCGCCATCGTCGCTGCGCCGCAAGACCCGCAGGGCTACAGCGCGCTGACGCAGCATCTTCTCGACAGTGGTCGCCTGGCAGAAGCCCTGGCTGCAGCCCAACAGGGCGTGGACACCATCCCCGCCGGCCGGCCTGGCGCCGACCTGGCGCAGCAGACCCTGGCCAACGCCCAACAGGCCGCCGGGCGCCTGACCGAGGCCGCCGCCTCCTACCAGGCCGCCGTCGCCCTGAACCCGCGCAACGTCGGCGCACACATCGGCCTGGCGCGCATCTTCACTCGCCAGGGCCAGCCCACGCCAGCCCTCGCCGCCTATCAGTCTGCCGTACGCGCGGCGCCATTCTCGGCCTGGGCGCTTTCAGCGTTGGCCGCCGCCGTCGCCCAACACGGCGATAGCCGAGGCGATAGCCGAGGCGATAGCCGAGGCGACAGCCGAGGCGATAGCCGAGGCGATAGCCGAGGCGACAGCCAAGACCCCGGCTCCAGCCGCGCCGCCGCCGAAACCCTCTATCAGCGCGCCATCGCCGCCGATCAGACCTACGCCAACGCCTTCGTCAATCTGGCCCAACTGCGCCTGACCCAAAACGATCCCGACGGCGCCGCCACGCTTCTGCGCCGCGGCCTGCAGGCCAACCCCACATCGGTCGCCCTGCTCACCGCTCTCGGCGATCTCATGCGCAGTCGCGGCGACCTGACCGCCGCCCAGGAGGCCTACCAACAGGCCCTGCGCCTGGAACATGGCGATAGCCGAGCCGCCTTCACCACCGTCGCCGGGCTGAGCCAGTTGCACTTGCAGCGTGGCCAGGCGCCGTTGGCGCTGCAAGTCGCCCAGACGGCTGTCGCCGCCGCGCCGCACGCCGGCGAAGCCTGGGTCGCCCTCGGCGATCTGCAGCGCAGCCAGGGCGATGTCACCAACGCCGCCCTGGCCTACCGCCAGGCCATCAGCCTGACCGGCGGCCTGGCCGACGCCTACCTGGGGCTGGCCGAAACCCTGCGACTGACCGGCGAGCCGATCGCGGCGGCCGCCGTGCTGACCCGCGGCCTGCAGGCCGTCCCGCAGGCCGAACTGTACGTGGCGCTTGGCAACCTGCGCCTGACCGGCGGCCCCGCCTGGCCGGCGGCGCTGACCGCCGCCGACTATTTCAGCGCCGCGCTGGCGCTCGATCGCACCTTCATCGCCGCCCATGTCGGCCTGGCCTCCGTGTGGGCGCTGCAAGATCAGCCGGCGCAACAGATTGCACAACTGCGCGCCGCGCTCAGGCTCAACCCCACCTCTGCCTGGGCGCGCACTGCCCTGGCCGGCGCGCTGCGCCAGCATGGCGATAGCCGAGGCGATAGCCGAGGCGATAGCCGAGGCGATTGGCCCGCCGTCGCCGCCCTCTTCCAGGAGGCGCTGCAGGTCGAGCCACTGTACACCACCGCCCACACCAGTTTTGCTGCCGCACTGCTCGCCCGCGGCGAGCGTACCGCCGCCTGGGATGTCCTTCAAAACGCCCTTGCGCTGGCGCCCGCCGCCGCCGATGTGCAAGACGCCCTCGGCCAGTGGTACATGCACGGCGCCCGCTACGACGACGCCCGCGCCGCCTTCACACGTGCCCAGGAGCTGGATCGCCGCGACATGACCGCCCCCCTCGGCCTGGCGCAGGCCTGGCAGGCCGCCGGCCGTCGCACCGACGCGCTGGCCGCCCTCGCCGCTGCCGCCCAACGACTGCCCGCCAGCCCCGAACTCTGGATGCTGCATGGCCAGATCCAAGAGACCATCCCTGGCATGGCCGCCCAGGAGCGCGCCGACTCCATGACGACAGGCCCCGAAGCCAGCTATCTGCGCGCCGCCGCCAGCGATCGTTCCGCCGCTGCCCCCTGGTTGGCCCTGGCCGCCTGGCGCCAGCGCAACGCCGACGATCATGGCGATAGCCGAGCCTCCGCTGCCCTGGCCGAAGCCGTGCGCCGCCGGCCGTTCGATCCGGCCGTCGTCCTGGCGCAGGCCGAGGCGCTGCGCAGCCAGGGACAGACCACCGCCGCCCAGGCCCTGCTCACCGACGCCATCCAGCGTACCCCAGGCGTCGCCGCGCTGACGACGACCCTGGTCGAACTGACCCTCCCGACGCCCGCCCCACCTCCAGCGCACGCCTTGCTCGCACGCCTCGCCGACCGCGACGCCGGCGCCGCCCTCACCCTGGCCAATCTCGAGCGGCGCGCCGGCCGCCTGCCCGCCGCTGAGACCCTCCTGCGCACCGCCCTCGCACGCGATCCCGCCAACCCTGGCCTGTTCATCGCCCTCGCTGCCCTCGAAGCGCGCCAGTCATTCACAGCAACGATCACTGCGACGCTCACTGCCGCCGCCCCGTCCATCCCGCCTCATCCAGGGGGTGACGACCCTGCTCTCACCCGATTGCAGGCCGCTGCTGCTCGCAACCCCGCTCTCGGTTGGCCGCTGGTCGCGCTGGCGCAGCGCCAGGCAGCGCTTGGCCAGACCAACGACGCCCTTGCCAATCTGCGCCAGGCGTTGCGCGTCGATCCCAGTTTTGGCAGCGCCGCACAGTTGCTCGGCCAGCTCTGGCAGCGTCAGGGGCAGTTCGACGCCGCCGAAGCAGCCCTGCGCCGCGCCATCGCCCTGGATGCCGCCAACGTCAACGCCGCCCTGACCCTGGCCGACCTGCTGACGCACCAGGCGCGCATCACCGAAACCCTGACCCTGCTGCAAGATGTTGTGCTCGACAACCCCGCCTCGGCCCCGGCCCTGGTCGCCCTGGGCCGTTTCCTGGCCGACTACCGGCCCGACGATCATGGCGATAGCCGAGCCGCCGCGTCCGCCTGGCTTGGCGCCAGCCGAGGCGCCGCCGACGCCTCCCCACCCACCCTGTTCGAACTCGCCATCGCCCGCCAACCGGCGCAAGCCGACGGCTATCTCGCCCTGGCCGCCTGGCAGGCGCAGCAGGGCGATCCAGTGCAGGCCCAACGCACATTGCAAGATGGCCTGCGCCTGACCGCCGCCGCCTCGCAGCTCGCCCTGCAGTTGGCCCTGGGCCAGGCGCGCCTCACCGGCGGCGACCTGATCGGCGCACGCACCGCCTTCAGCCAGGCCGTGCAGCTCGACCAAAGCCGCGCCGACGGCTGGCTTGGCCTGGCCCAAACCGCGCTGGCCGCCGGCGACGGCGCCACCGCCGCCGATGCCCTGGCCCAGGCCGCCGCCGCCGATCCCGCCGACCCGACCCCCTGGCAAACGCTTGGCCAGGCCCTGGCCAACCGCCGCCTTCCCACCGCCGCCGACCCCGCCACCGCCTTCGCACAGGCCGCCGCCCGTGACGCAGGCCGCGCCGCCCCCTTCCTCGGCCTGGCAACGCTGTATCAGCGTCAAGGCGACTGGAATCAGGCGCAGACCGCACTCGACCAGGCCGCCGTGCGCGAACCGACCAGCGTCAGCGTCGCCCTGGCGCAGGCCAACGCCTGGCGCATGCGCAATCGCCCCGACGCCGCCCGCGACACGCTCACGCACCTGCTGCAGGTCACCCCCGGCGCCGTCGAAGCCCTGGTCAGCCTGGCCGGCGTACTGACGCATGGCGCTAACCGAGCCGCCACCCTCAGCCCCACCCTCCTGCTGCAGCAGGCGCTGGCCATCCAACCCGGCCATGTGCCCGCCACCATCGCCCTGGCCGCCATCGAAGCGCGCAGCGGCCAGAGAGACGCCGCCCTCGCCCGCCTGCGCGCCGCCCTCAACCGCCACCCCGCCGACACCACCGTCGCCCTCGCCCTGGCCAACCTGCTGCAGGCCGCCGCCCAGCCCGATGCCGCTCTCGCCACCCTCGAAACAGCCCGCACCCGCCATAACGGCGATAGCCGAGGCGATAGCCGAGGCGATAGCGCCATCCTCCTCGCCCTGGCCAGCCTGCACCGCCAGCAGGGACGCACCGACGCCGCCCGCCAGGCCCTCGAACAGGCCGCCTTCCCCTGGGGTTCCGACACCAGCGGAGCGCCCTCTGCCGCCCCCTGGCTTGGTCTGGCCCAACTCGCCCCCGATCCAGACACTGCCCGCCGTGCGTTGCAGCGCGCCGCCGCCGCCGATCCCAACGACAGTGCCGTGCCCATCGCCCTCGGTTACTTCGAACTGACGCAAGGCAACCTGGACGCCGCCCGCACCGCCTTCGCCCGCGGCATCGCCCTCGACCTCACGCAGCCGGCCGCCTACATCGGTCTGGCGCAGGCGCTCGAACGCGCCGGCCGTCCCAACGACGCTCTGGCTCAACTCCAGGCCGCCGTCGCCGCCGCGCCCGCCTCCGGCTGGGCCTATCTCAGCCTGGGCAACGCTTACCGCAGCCGCGGCGCCGTCACCCTGGCCCTCGACGCCTATCGCACCGCCGCCGCCGTCGAGCCGCGTTTCGTGGGCGCCCACATCGCCCTGGCCACCCTGGCCGCCGAGCAGGGGCGCTTCGACGAAGCGACCACCATCCTGGCCGCCGCCGCCGCCCTCGACGCCACCGATCCCGCCCCGCTGCTTACCAGCGCCCGCCTCGCCGACCTGATCGGCGCCAGCCGAGAAACCGCCCTGCGCGCCGCCCGCACCGCCGTCGCACAAGCGCCCGCCTCCGGTTGGGCCTGGGCCACATTGGGCGACCTGCTGCGCTCATATGGCGATAGCCAAGACGAAGCCGCCCGCGCCTATCGCGCCGGACTCGCCGCCGACCCGCTCTACAGCGGCAACGCTCTCGGCCTCAGCGCCCTGCTCACCATGCAGGGTGAGACCACCGCTGCCTTGCAGACCTTGCAGCAAGCCCTACACATGGCGCCAGCCTCACCCGCCCTCCTGGTCAGCCAGGGCAACCTGCTGCGCCGCCTGGGGCAGAACCAGGCCGCCGGCCGCGCCTTTGCCGCCGCCGCCGCCGCCGATGCCGGCAACGCCGCCGCACTCCTGGCGCTTGGGCAGTGGCAGCAGACGCAGGGCGACATCGCCGCCGCCCTCGCCAACTACCGGGCCGCCGCCCGCATTTACGGCGATAGCCGAGGCGATAGCCGAGGCGATAGCCGAGGCGCCGCGCTGACCGCCGAAGCCAATCTCCAACGCACCCGCGCCGCCACACCCGCCCAACTCGAACAAGTCCTCTCCCTCTACCGCCTCGCCATCGCCGCCAACCCCGCCGACCCCTACGCCCCCGCCCTCACCGGGCTGGATCAAACCCTGCTGGCGCTTGGCCGCGGCGACGAAGGTCTACGCACCCTGGGCACCGCCGCCGCCAGCCAACCGCAAGCCGTCTCCGCCCAACTCGCCCTGGGTGACGCCCACCGGCGGCGCGGTCAGCTCGACCAGGCGCAGCGGGCCTACCAGGCCGCCCTGGCGCGCCAGCCCGGCAATCAAACCGCCCTGCTGGCGCTCGCCGGCGCCCAACAAGCGCAGGGTCAGCTCGACGCCGCCGAAGCAACCATCCGCCAGGCCGCCGCCCTCAAGCCCGGCAGCGCCAGCGTCATCATCGCCTGGGGCGATCTGCGCCTGGCCGCCGGCGATGCCCAGGGCGCCGCCCAACGCTTCGAGCAGGCCGCCGCCCTCGGCGCCTCCCTTGCAACCCCTCTCACGCGCCTGGGCGTCCTGGCCCAGATTCAGGGACGCCCCACCGACGCGACCGCCTTCTTCCAACGCGCCATCGCCGCCGACCCACTCAACCTGGCAGGCTATCTCCAGTTGGGCCAGGCGCAAACCGCCGAAGGCGACCTTGATAGCGCCGAAGCAACCTACCGCCGCGCCGCCGCCCTCGACGCCACCTCCGCCGCGCCGCGCATCCTGCTTGGCAACCTCCTACTCGCGCGTCTCGATCCCGCCCAGGCCCTCGACGCCTATCAGACCGCCATCAGCGCCGAACCGGGCAACATCGCCGCCTACATCGCCCTCGGCAACCTCTACCGCCAGGACAAACGCTTCGACGAAGCGCTCGCCCAATTCCAAACAGCCCAAGCCCTGAACCCCGGCGCCGGCTGGGCCTGGGAGGCCGCCGCCAACGTCCAGCGCCAACAGCGCAAACTCGACGAAGCCGTAACCCTCTACGAAGAGGCGCTGCGCCGCGACCCCCGCCGCGCCAACGCCGTCGCCGCCCTCATCGGCATCTTCCGAGGTTGGCGGGCGCTGCCCGACTACGCCGCCCGCAACGAGCAGCGCCTGCTCACCGAGACCAACCCCGCCTGGCTGCACGCCCTGCTCGGCGGCATCTACCAGGCGCTCGACCAGATCGAACCGGCGCTTGCGCACGACCAGGCGCTCCTGCAGAGCTATCCGGAGTACGCCGATCCATACCTCAGCCTGGCCCGTTTCTACCAACGCCTGGGCGATGGCCGTCGCGCCGCCGACGCCTACCGGCGCTACCTCAGCCTCGCCGCGCAAACCGCCAACGAAGCGCGTCTCGAAGCCGAAACCTCGCTGCAACGTCTCGCCTTGCTCGTCATCGAATCGCCGCTCGCCAACGCCCGCGTGCAGGGCCAGGTCGAGATCGTCTGCGCCGGTCTTGGCGACGCCGCCAGCAACTATGACTATCTCAAAGTCGAAGTCGGCGCCGGCGACGCCCCCCCCACCTGGACACTGTTGGCCACCGCGCCTCCGCCCGCCGTTCGCAGTGTCATCGCCGTCTGGGACACCAGCGCCTTTGCACCCGGTCTCTACACCCTGCGCCTCACCGCCGTGGATCAGACCGGCAACTTCCCGCCCCCCTTCCTTGTCACCGTCCTGCTGGCCAGCGCCGCCGGGAGTTAGCGCACACATGAACCACACCCAATCGTCGTTCGCCGTCCTGCTCGCTCTTCTCCTCCTGGCCGCCTGCCGCCCCACCCCGCCGGCGCCATCCGAACTGGCCGCGCTGCCGGTCGGGCTGGCCCTCAACCCGCAGACAGCCCCCCAACTGACGCCCTACCTGCGCGGCCCAACCGCCGGCCGCCCCGCCGACATCGTCAAAGTCACACTCGCCAACCTCGACCTCTTGCCGCAGGCCGGCCCCGCCCTCTGCGCCCTGCACCTGCCGCCCCTCCCCGCCTACACCCCCGACGCCCTGCTGGCCCTGCTGACGCCCGCCGATCTCGCCCGTTGCGCCTTCCTCACCCTCAGCATCGAAGCCCACGCCCTGCCCGCCGCCGACGTCGCCGATCCGGCCCCCTTCCTGGCCTCCGTGCGCGCTCTGGCCGATCACTTCGGCAAGGGTCTCATCGTCGCCGTGCCCACCTATCGCTTCGTTGATCGCCGCGGCAATCCCGGCGGACGCCGCGACCTGGCTCCCAACTCCGGCCTCGACGCCGCCCGCTTTGCCGACATCCTCATTGTCGAAGCGCAAAAATCGGTGGACGACCCCACCTCCTTCGCCGCCCTTTTGCGCCAGGTGCGTCCCGCCGCCCTCGCCATCAACCCACACATCCAGGTCTGGGCCATGATCGGCTGCGCCGCCGGGCGCTGCCAAGATTCGGTCGCCGCTTTCGAGCAGGCCCTGCGCCCCCTCGCCGCCGAGTTGGACGGCATTTGGATCTTCTACCCGCCCGACGACCCCGCCCTCGCCCTCGCCTTCTTGCAAAAAGTAAGAGGTTGAACCGCCATGCGTCTGCTCCTGCTTGGCCTCGATGGCCTCAACTGGCCCCTGCTCGAACCGCTGCTGGCTGCCGGCTGGTTGCCCACGCTCGCCCATCTACGCCGCACCGGTATCGCCGCCCCGCTCACCTCCGTCTTGCCCACCCTCTCCGCCGCCGCCTGGGCCTCTTTCATGACCGGTCAAGACCCCTCCACGCACGGCGTCTTCGACTTTCTGCTTCGCCAACCCAATGGCGTCTATCGCCACGCCAAACCGGCCCCCCACACCACCCTCTGGGCCGCCCTCAATCAGGCCGGCTACCGTGTCGGCGTCATCAACTTCCCGGTGACCTACCCGCCCGATCCCGTCCAGCCGTTCCAGATCAGCGGCATGCTCAGCCTTGATGACCCCCCCTTCACCCATCCCGCCGCCCTCGCCCCCGAAGCCCGCCGCCTCACCCCCCTGCTCGATGTCGAATGGCAGCTCTACGCCGGTCGCCCCGCCGATCTGCTGGCCGATGTCATCCGTATGACCGAGGCGCGCATCCATCTGGTCGAAACCCTCGCCACCCGCCACCAGCTCGATGTTCTCGCCGTCGCCTACATCTCACCCGATCGTCTTCTTCACCCTTTCTGGTGGCTGCTCGACTCCACCCACCCCGCCGCCGATCCCGCCCTGGCCGCCCGCCTGCAGCCGCACTGGGAGGCCTACTGGCGCACGCTCGATCAGGCGGTGGCGCGCACACTGGCCCTGGCTGGCGACGCCGCTGTCTTCATTCTCTCTGACCACGGCTTCCAGTCCGCCATCTGGCAGTTTCGCACCGACGACTGGCTGGCCCAACACGGCTGGCACCGCCGCCACACCAACCGCGGCGGCCTGATCGGCTTTCTGCGCCGCCTCGACGCCCCCGTGTTTCAACACTGGCGCCGGCGCCTCCTCAAGGATGTCTCCCGCCATGCCGCCTGGCTTGCCCCAGGCGGCGTCACCGATTGGAAGCGCACCGTCGCCTACAGCCCCTGGAACTGCCAGCAAGGCATCCGTCTCAACCTGGCCGGCCGCGAACCCCACGGCTGCGTCCCCCCCGGCCCTTCCGCCGAACGCCTCCTCCACGAAATCGAACACGCCCTGCGCACCCTGCGCTTCGAAGGCCTACCCGTCGTCGCCGGCGTTGAGCGCCGCATACCCGCCCTCGACGCCCCACCCCTGTTGGCCGACCTCCTCTTCTGGCTTCACCCCCCCTTTGCCGCCAACCTGCAAACCCCCGGCCTTTTCAGCCGCACCGGCTGGGCCACCGGCGATCACGCCCTGACGGGTATGCTCCTCGCTCATGGCCCCCATCTCGCCCCCTCCCCACCCCCTCCCAGTTCACCGCCGCGCCTGATTGACATTGCACCCACGGCACTGCACTGCCTGGGCGTCCCCATCCCCGCCGCCATGCAGGGCCGCGCTCTCACCGAGCTCTGCGTTCCTCTCCAACCGCCCCCGCTGGCGCCCCACCACAGTCCGGCGCCCTCAGGGACGGCTGAGGCGCCCATCCTGAACGACGACGAGGTCGCCGCTCTGCAAGCGCGTTTGCACGGTCTCGGCTACTTGTGAACTCGTGGATATGATAGACGTTCGCACCTGGGGCTGGCGCAATTGGCTGGCCGCCGCTCTCCTCTTCATCGCCGCCGGCGTCGTCAGCATCGCCCTGCCCCCCCTGCTGATCGTCCTATTCTCCACCGCCGCCGCTCTCTGGCTCGCCCTGGCGTTCGACGCGGCGCTGGTCGTCATCCCGCTGCTGCTCGTGCGCGCCGCCGCCGATGCCATCATGGACATCTTCACCCTCTTCGGCGGCACACCGTTGGAAATGAATCTGGCCGGGGCGCTCAACTCCTTCACCCTCGCGCTTGGCCTGGCCTACGCCGCCCAACGCTGGCTGCTCACAGACCGCGCCGGCCGCCGCCAGGCGCTGCTCCATCTTCCCGGCGTCGGTTGGTATGTCGCCTGGCTGCTGATCGGCCTGGCAGGCCTCACCGTTTCCATCGAACCGCTGACCACACTCAAAGAGTGGGTGCGCCTGGCCAGCGGCCTGGCCATCTTCCTGCTCGCACGTCCGCTCGCCTCCCATCCTGCCCGCCGCGGCTGGCTCGTCTGCACAATCTTCCTGTCGGCGCTGGCGCCCATCACCCTGGCCCTCTATCAGTTGGCGACCGGCAGCGGTTATTTCTTCGTTGGTCTGGTCGGCACGGCCTACGAATACCGGGCGCAAGGAACATTTGGACACCCCGCCATCCTGGCCTCGTTCCTGCTCGTCGTGCTGGCGCTCGCCGGCGCCCTGTGGCGTTCACCCGTGCGCCCATTCACCTCCCGTCGCCAGCCCCCCTATGCCCTGATCGCCTGCGCCGCCGGCGTCGTCATCTTGTTGACGCTGGCGCGGGCGCAGTGGCTTGGGCTGTGGACAGTGTTGATCGTCCTGCTGGCCGTGCGGCGCCCGCGTTGGGTCTGGCTGGCGATTCTGCTGCCGCCGCTGCTGGCGTTGGCGCCGCCCATCTATACCCGTTTGACCTCGGCGGAGGCGCTCGATTCGGTGTTGTGGCGGTGGGAGCTGTGGCAATTCGCCGCCACATTCATCGAGCCGGCGCATCCCAACCTGCTAGGGCTTGGCTTGGGCGTCTTCCCGTTGTATGCCGAGCAGGCGCTGCCGCCGCGTTTCGTCGCTCCGCCGCACAACGACTACCTCAAAGTATTGATCGAGACCGGCTGGCTGGGCGCACTCGCCTGGGCCGGCTGGCAAATTAGCTGGCTCAGCGCCGCCGCCCGCCGCGCCCGCCACGATCCCTTCGCCCTTGCCCTCCTCTCCATCGTCGCCAGCGGCCTCATCGTCAGCTTGAGCGACAACTACGTGCAATATGTTTCGGTGCAGTGGTTTGTGTGGGTAGTGGCCGCAATGAGTGAGCAGGGGGAAGAGAGGAAGGAGGAAATAGGAAGTAGGAAGGAGGAAATAGGAAGTAGGAAGTAGGAAGGAGGAAGGAGGAAGTAGGAAGTAGGAAGGAGGAAGGAGGAAGTAGGAAGGAGGAAGGAGGAAGGAGGAAG
>CAZOLV010000013.1:0-14280 GCA_964580725.1 uncultured Anaerolineae bacterium
GGACTTAACCCAACATCTCACGACACGAGCTGACGACAGCCATGCAGCACCTGTGGACGCTGCTTGTAGGCTCGTTCCCCTTTCGGTTCACTACTACGTCCATGTCAAACCCAGGTAAGGTTCTTCGCGTTGCATCGAATTAAACCACACGCTCCGCTGCTTGTGCGGGCCCCCGTCAATTCCTTTGAGTTTTAGCCTTGCGGCCGTACTCCCCAGGCGGAGTACTTAGCGCGTTTGCTTCGGCACAGACGGATTTCACTCCACCTACACCTAGTACACATCGTTTACAGCGTGGACTACCGGGGTATCTAATCCCGTTCGCTCCCCACGCTTTCGCGCCTCAGTGTCAGTTGCGAGCCAGGGCGCCGCTTTCGCCTCTGGTATTCCTCCCGATATCTACGCATTCCACCACTACACCGGGAATTCTGCACCCCTCTCTCGCCCTCAAGCCGAGCAGTCTTGAACGTCCCCTCCCAGTTGAGCCAGGATATTTCACACCCAACTTACTCGACCACCTGCGCGCCCTTTACGCCCAATAAATCCGGATAACGCTCGCCACCTACGTCTTACCGCGGCTGCTGGCACGTAGTTAGCCGTGACTTATTCCTGAGGTACCGTCCTCCCTCGCCCCTCAGAAAAGGAGTTTACAACCCGAAAGCCTTCATCCTCCACGCGGCGTTGCTGGGTCAGGGTTCCCCCCATTGCCCAATATTCCTCACTGCTGCCTCCCGTAGGAGTTTGGCCCGTGTCTCAGTGCCAATGTGGCTGATCGTCCTCTCAGACCAGCTACCGATCATCGCCTTGGTGAGCCTTTACCTCACCAACTAGCTAATCGGACGCAGGCCCCACCTTCAGCACATCGCTGCTTTCCTTGTGGCTCTCTAACTACCACAAGCTCATGCGGTATTAGCTCAAGTTTCCCTGAGTTATCCCCCTCTAAAGGATAGGTCACCTACGCGTTACTCACCCGTGCGCTACTGTCTACCTAAGCAGACCGTCCAACTTGCATGTGTTAAGCACGCCGCCAGCGTTCATCCTGAGCCAGGATCAAACTCTCCATTCAATCAAATTCAATCCTAACCCTTCTTACTCTTCTTAGTAAGCTAAAACTGCAACACTCTCAGTCTTACCTTCCTATCACTCTTCAACTGTTAAGGTTCATTAAAGGTCAGTGAGCCGAAAAAACAGCAGGCCAGCAACCAGCCTGCTTCGTGCCTCACCTATTCGCGTCGCTGCGTTCAGCGACGCTCCCAATTCTACTACACAACTCGCCTTCTGCCAAATTTCAGACAGACTGAGATCAAGCCAGTCAATCCTCCGTGAAGAAGCTGCCAGCTTGATACACGATTTTTGATTGTGTCGTAAAACTGTTTTTCTCAAAGAACTGCTCGCCAGCCTGTTGGCTGAGCGAGCGCCTTGCAGGCCTCGCATTATAGTTGGCGATTGGCTTCCTGTCAAATCCACCGCATCGCCTATTCACTTTTCAAGGTCTGCGCCCGTCCGGGGCAACGGGCGCAGAATTTACCACGCGATCCCTGTTGTGTCAAATCCACTCAGCGCGCAGAAAAAACACCGCAATAACCCGCGCCAGCTCACCGCCTGGTCCCTGCCGATGACCGCCGCACGCTCATGATAGTTCGCTGCGTCCCTCCAAAGCGCGCACGAGGGTCATCGTATCAGCGTACTCCAAATCCCCGCCCATCGGCAGACCGCGCGCCAGCCTGGTCACCCGCACCGCCAGCGGCTGCAACTGGCGCTGTATCCAAGATGCCGTATTGTCCCCTTCCAGCCCGGGGTTCGTCGCCAGGATGACTTCATGCGCCGGGCGCCTTTCTAGTCGGCGCACCAGTTCGCCGATCTTCAGGTCCTCCGGCCCGACCCCATCAATCGGCGAAATCACGCCATGCAAAACATGGTAGACCCCCCGGTAGCTGCCGGTTCGTTCGATCGCCAGCACATCCAGCGGCTCCTCGACCACGCAAATCAGTGCATGGTCGCGGCTCTCATTCGCACAAATGCGGCATGGGCTTGTTTCAGTGACATTGAAACACTCCAGGCAGAGCTGCGTCTGCGACCGCAGATCGAACAGCGCCTGCGCCAGCCCTTGCGTGATGTCCGCCGGCGCGCGCAGCAAGAAGAAAGCCAGGCGAGACGCCGTCTTTGGCCCGATGCCCGGCAGACGCGCCAGCGCCTCGATCACACGCGCCACGGAGGGCGCCAGTGGTTCCACGGCCCGCTCCTAGAACAGCCCAGGCAGATTCAGCCCGCCGGTCAATGATGCCATGCGGCTGGCTGCCAAAGCCTGCGATTGATCGAGCGCCTGATTGACAGCCGCCGTCAGCAAGTCTTGCAGCATCTCGATATCGTCCGGGTCAACCACGTCCGGCTTCAGTTTGATCGCTGTGATGCGCTGGTCGCCGGTCGCCGTGACTGTGACCGCTTCGCCGCCCACGGACACCGTCACCGTTTCCGTCTTGAGCGCCTCCTGCGCGTGGGCCATCTCCTCCTGCAGCTTCTGAATCTGGGACATCATCCCGCCCCCACCGCCACGCGCCATCTGCGGCGGCGCCCCAAAACCACGATGCTTACCTTTCGATCCCATACTTGTTCCTTTCCAATCAGTCAGGCCAGGCGAACCCAAGATTTCTACTGAACACGACGCCGCCGCGTCAGTCCGGCGGCAATTCGCTCACGACAGCGCCCAGGCGCCTGGCCACGGCAACGATTTCATCTTCTGGCGAAGCACTGCGCGGCGGCGCGGCTGCAACAGGCGCCGCGGCCGTGACTGCCGGCGGCGCCGCCGGAGGACGTGAGCGCGCCCGATACTGATCTTCGGTCATCACGCTGACGCGGTACGGGCCATTGAGCACCTCGCTCAAGACCGTTTCTAGCGTCGCTTTGTTTTCAGGCTCCAACAGGCGCCTGGCGTTGTACTGCGCCTCTTTCTTGCTGCCGTCATAGCCGATGATGACTTCGTTTCCTTCGACTCCCAGGAAGCGCACGCCGCCGGTGAGAATGCCGAGCAACATGCGGCGCCGCCCCTGCAACAATTCCTTGATCTGCGCCCAGTTCTGGCGTAGTTGGTTAAGTTTATCTGCATCCGACGCAATTGCCGCCCGGCTTGGCGATGCCGCGGCGGCCGCCGGCTTGGCGCTGGCAGCGCCGAAGGCCGCCGGCGCAGGCGCCTGACTTGGCGATGCCGCGGCGGCCACCGGCGCAGGCGCCTGGGTTGGCGGCGCAGCCGTTGCTCGTTCGCTGGCAGCGCCGAAGGCCGCCGCGGCGTCATCACGCTCGCTGCGCGGCGGTTCGACCGTTGCGTGCCCAGTGGCGCCGGGCGCAAGGCCGGCGGTCTGACCGGCGCCTGGGGCGGGGCGGGACGCCGCTTCGATGGCGCCTGCCGGCGCAGCCCCGGTCATGTCAAGCGCCGCTTCGACCACGGCCAGTTCGAGCGCCAGTTGGGGCACGCTTTGCAGGTTGCCGCGCAAATCTACCGCCGCCTGGTTGAACAGCCGAATCGCACGCAACAGCCCAGGCGCATCGAACAGGCGCGCCTGCCGGCCCATGTCGCGGATGATCTCGCCAGGAAGATCAATCAGCGTTTCGCTGCCTCCAAGCTGAATCAGCAGGAGCGCACGTAGATGATCTACTGTCTGGCGGGCCATTTCGCGCAGCTCGATGCCGGCCGCGGCCAGCTCGCCGATGACATCCAGCGCCGCGGCAGCGTTGTGCGTGGCCAACGCTTCGACCAGGCGCGCAATGGCCATGCTGGGCGCTGTGCCAAGCATCGCCTCGACCTGTTGGGCGGTGATCTTCTCGCCGCCGTAAGCCATCAACTGATCCAGCAGCGTGATGGCGTCGCGCATACAGCCCGTAGCGTAACGGGCGATGGCGTTCAGCGCCTCCAGTTCGGCCTGATGTTGTTCCGTCTCGCAAATCACCTGGAGGTGACGCACCACCTCGCGCTGTGGGATGCGGCGAAAATCGAACCGCTGGCAACGCGAAATAACCGTTGCGGGCACTTTCTGCACATCGGTTGTGGCCAGGATGAAGATGACATGCGCCGGCGGTTCTTCCAACGTTTTCAACAGCGCGTTGAAAGAGGAAGTCGAAAGCATGTGGACTTCATCAATGATGTAGACCTTGAAACGCGCCTCGCTTGGGCGGAAGTTGACCCGATCAATGACCGTTTCGCGCATGTTGTCAACGCCCGTGTGCGACGCCGCGTCGATCTCGATCAGGTCGAGCAGGCGGTCTTCATTGACAGCGCGGCAGATGCGGCATTGGTTGCAGGGGCGCTCGGCCAGTGGAGCCTCGCAGTTGACCGCTTTGGCCAGGATGCGCGCCGTGCTGGTCTTACCGGTGCCGCGCGGCCCCGTCAGGAGATAGGCGTGCGCAATACGCCCATCGCGCAACGCGTTGCGCAGCGTCCGCATGATTGGCTCCTGGCCAACCACTTCATCGAACGTTCGGGAACGCCATTTACGATAGAGGGCCTGCGCTGCCATCGGTCTCTCCTTGTCTTGTCGTCTGTCGCCGAATCGGGCCGAAGTTTAACATCATCCGGCCCGATTGGCAAGTGATTCGACGGGAGAAGCAGCAGCGTCGCTCAAACCACAAACGGGTCGGGTGCGCCGGCCATCAGATGTTCCAAGATGCGCAGCTCGCGCGCGTGGATCGTGCGCAAAAAATAGCTGGCGCCGTGCATCTGCTCGAAAGCGGCCAGGCCCTGCTCCAGGAAATCCTGTAGCTCGACCCAACCGGCGCGGTAGGCTGGCCCATGCGCCAGCCGCAGCGTCCAGCCGATGAACGGCAGGCGCGTCAGGCGCTCGATCCCGCGGCCGACGCTGACGATCAGCTCGATCTGGCGCCGGCGCTCGGCCATGTTGTCGCACAACTGGTATCCCCTGGCGTACTGCTGGGGCGTCAGCGCATCGGTGACGCCTAGCTGTTCGGTGAGAACGGCCAGCAGACGAGCATCGAGCTGGCGGGTCAGGTCGTTGAGTTCGATGACGAGCGTCAGCGTGTGCAGCAGTCGTTCCGGCAGAAAGCGCCGCATGAATGCATACATCTGGTGAACGTCCTGATCACGCTGGCTGAAATCACGGGGCGCATAGATCTGTTCCAGAAAGAAGCGACAGGCCGGGCCGTAGCGATCGCTGGCCAGCAAGTCAGCGTGAGTGCGGGCCAGGCGCTGCGACTGCCAGGCGCGAAAGAGGATTTCGGCTTGGGAGAGAGCGTCACCGCTGGCGGGCCGGTGCGTCGCCGCACGGCGCCGGTGCAGCTCGACCAACAGACGCGCCACATCGGTCGCTGTGGGTGCTTCCTGCATTTCCTCGCTCATGATTGGCAATTATACCGAAAGAGAGGGAGATGAGACAAAAGTCGCTGTCCGGTCAGGGCTTGCCCTCTATACTTGTGCAAGCAAGCACAAAAGGGTTAGCAAGCGATGTCACCTTCCGCCGTATCAGAATATCAGGATCTGCCACTTCCCCGCATCATCACAGCAAAGTGCACCGGCTGTGGCCGCTGCGTCGAAGCCTGTCCAACCAACGCCCTCGCCACGGTTGGGCAAAAGGCGCAGCTCGTGCGGCCGGACGACTGCACTTATTGCACGATTTGTCAAGATTTGTGCCCGGAAGGCGCCATCGAATTGCCTTTCCTGATTGTTTTTGCTTGAGGTGTCAGTGCCCGACGTGTGCGGCCCGTGAAACCCGCACAGATGTGCGACACTCCTGTCGAGGTGTTGTCGAAGTGTTGTTGTCAAGACGAATAGGAGGATTTCGATCCACATGAAGCGCACCGTGTACTTTGTTCTGCTCATTGCTCTGCTGGTTTTGTCTGGATGCAACCGACCGCAGCAGACCCCAACGCCCGATGCATCGTTGCCGGCCGATTCAGGCCTGTCCCAAGACGCCGCAGCCATCGCGGCGGAGCGTGGTTTGACCCCAGATGATGTGACCGCTGCCCTGAAGACCTACATCCCGACCGGCAAACTCGACGACTATGTCATGTTCTCGTCGGGTGGCCACGGCGGCCAGATTCTGGCCATCGGCCTGCCCTCCATGCGCATCCTCAAGGTCATCGGCGTCTTTACACCGGAACCCTGGCAGGGCTGGGGCTATGGCTCTATCGAGTCCGAGGCCGTGCTGGATGCTGGCAACGTCGGCCCGAATAAGATCCGTTGGGCCGATACCCACCACCCGGCGCTGAGCGAAACCGCTGGCGAATATGACGGCAAGTTCGTCTTCATCAACGACAAAGCAAACGCCCGTCTGGCCGTAGTTGATCTGCGCGACTTCGAAACCAAGCAGATCATCAAGAACCCCAACGCCATCAACGATCATGGCGGCACCTTCGTCACACCCAACACCGAGTACGTCGTCGAAGGTCCACAGTATGCAGCGCCGATTGGATTCGGGTATGAGCCGATCGAACAGTACCAGGAGAAGTATCGCGGTCTGATCACCTTCTGGAAGTTCGACATGCTAAAGGGGCGCGTGGATGTCGAGAATTCGTTCCAGATCGAACTGCCGCCCTACTGGCAAGACCTGTGCGATGCCGGCAAGCTAGAGAGCGATGGCTGGGCCTTCTGCAACTCGTTCAACACCGAAATGGCGACCGGCGCCGGGTCGGATGGATCGGGCGCACAGTTCGAGGCAGGCGTCTCCAAGAATGACATGGATTATCTTCATATCATGAACTGGAAGAAGGCCGAAGAAGTCTTCAAGGCTGGCAAGGCCGAGAAGATCAATGGCATTTCCGTCATCAGCATGGAAACTGCCGTTGCCGAAAGTCTGCTCTACTTTGCACCAGAGCCGAAAAGCCCGCACGGCGTAGATGTGACGCCCCGCGGCGACTACATCACCATCGGCGGCAAGCTCGACCCGCACGTCAGCGTCTATAGCTTCAAGAAGATGATGGACGCCATCGCCAAAGGCCCGACCGAGAAGGATGCCTATGGCGTGCCCGTGCTCAAGTTCGAAGATGTCCTGCAGGCGCAGGTCGAACTGGGTCTTGGCCCTCTCCACACCGTCTATGACGACCAGGGTTACGGCTACACCAGCCTCTTCCTGGACAGTGCCGTGGCGCGCTGGAGCCTGGGCGAGCCGTATCGTCAGGACGGCTGGAAGCTGGAAGGTAAGCTGCCGGTGCACTACAACATCGGTCACATCGCCGCCGCCGAAGGCGACACCGCTTCGCCAGACGGCAAATACGTCGTGGCGCTCAACAAGTGGTCGGTTGACCGCTTCGTCAACGTCGGTCCACTGCTGCCGCAGAACTTCCAACTGGTTGACATCAGTCAACCAGGCGATAAGATGCAGCTACTCTACGACATGCCGATTGGTATGGCCGAGCCGCACTACGCCCAGATCATCAAAGCCGACAAGCTGAACGCCTGGGAAGTCTACCCTGAGGTCGGTTTCAACACGATCACCATGGCCAAGGACGAACACGCGGTCGAAGCAGGCCAGGAGCGCGTCGTGCGCGACGGCAACAAGGTCGAGATCTTCATGACCGTGGTGCGCAGCCACTACACGCCGGATCGCATCGAACTGCAGAAGGGCGACCAGGTCACCTGGCACCTGACCAACATCGAGCGTGCGCGCGACGCCACGCACGGCTTTGCCCTCTCCGGCTACAACATCAACCTGAGCCTGGAACCGGGCGAGGCCACCACCATCCAGTTCGAGGCCAACATGCCTGGCACCTACACCTGGTACTGCACCGAATTCTGCTCGGCGCTGCACCTGGAGATGCTTGGCTACATGCTCGTCAAGCCGTAAGGCTGTCGCCAGTACGGACTGTGTGCTGTGCCCCCGACAGCACGCAGTCCGCCAGCAACGGGCTTTCGTCGTCTCACAATAGATTGCGGAAGCCTGCCCACATGAATCCTGATTGATTGAAAAAACAGAACCGAGAACACGAAAATGACAACGCAAACTGACAAGACAACGAATCCTCTCACCCCCAACCCCGCCATATTCAATCCCAACACCTACGTGATGCCCACGGTCATGTTCATGTTGGCGGCCATGCTGCTCATCGTGTCAGTTTTTCAACCATACTGGACGATGACCCTGCACGCACCTCAGTACCCCAAGGGCCTGACAGTGCAACTCTACGTCAACCGGGTGGCGGGCGACGCCAAAGAGATTGATGGGCTGAACCACTACATCGGCATGCCCAAGATGGAAGAAGCCGCCCAGTTCGAACGTTCGTTTGCCATGTTGGCCATTCTGGCGCTCGGCTTGCTGCTCGTGGCTGGTATTTTCATTCACAATCAGTGGGCGGCCCTGGTCGCGCTACCGGTCATCGGCTACCCCATCGTCTTCCTGGCCGATCTGTTCTTCTGGCTCTATTCTTTCGGTCACAATCTCGACCCAGCCGCACCCCTGTCTAGCAGCATCAAGCCCTTCACGCCCACCCTGCTGGGCACCGGCGTCGTCGGCCAGTTCAAAACGACAGCCATGGTGGACACCGGTTTCTACCTGGCCGTGGCGGCCTCCTTCGTCATTTTGATCGGCCTCTGGCTGCACCGCGCGGCCTACAAACCGCTGCTCGAAGCCAAGAAGGCGCTCGCAGCGCAGGCCCAGGGACAATAGGGAGTCATTGCGGCCTTGCACCCCCGTGGATGAATTCGATCATGTATCTGTTTCTGCTCGTCTTGCTGAGTCTTGTGCAGCCCCCACCGCAAACAGGCGCCATTGTGGTCGCCCCGCAGGGGCCGATCTTCAGCATCAGCGCCGCCATTGCGCAAGCCTCAGCCGGGGACACGATCACAGTTCAGGCAGGGACATACCAGGAACGTCTGGTCATTGACAAACCCCTGACCCTGGAAGGGGTGGGCAACCCAGTCATTGACGGGGGAGGCGAGGGCACGGTCGTGCTCATCACCGCACCCAACGTCACCCTGCGCGGCTTCCACATCCGCCACAGCGGCCATGTGCTGGAGCATGAGAACGGCGGCGTCGAAAGCCGCGCCGAGCGCACCATCATCGAGGGCAATCGGCTGGAAGAAGTCCTCTTCGGCATCTACCTGAACAACGCACCCAACAGCGTCGTGCGCAACAACGACGTGCGCGGCATGGATCTCGCCTCCGCCCAGCGCGGCGACTTGATCCGCTTCTGGTACAGCGACGCCAGCATCCTCGAAGGCAATACGATCGTCGAAGGGCGCGATGCGGTCATCTGGTTCTCCGAAAAGATCGTCATCCGCAACAACACGATTCGTGATGGCCGTTACGGTTTGCACTTCATGTATTGCGATAACAACCTTCTGGAAGGCAATCGCCTGGAGAACAACTCGGTCGCAATTTACCTGATGAACAGCAAACGTCTCAGAGTCATCGGCAACACGCTGGCGAGCAGCCGCGGCCCCAGCGGCTATGGCCTGGGCCTCAAAGACATGGATGGCGTGTTGGTCGAAAACAATCACTTCCTGGACAACCGAGTTGCCATCTATCTGGACAATCCCCCGGCAGCCAGCGGCGTTACCGACCAGTTTCATCACAACCTCTTCGCCTTCAACGACATCGGCATCCTGTTCCTCCCGCACGTACGCGGCGCTCAACTGTGGGACAACATTTTCTGGGAAAATACCGAGCAGGTCGCCATTCAAGGCGGCGGCGAGCTGAAGGGCAATCTCTGGCACAAAGACCAGCGCGGCAACTACTGGAGCGACTACACCGGCTTCGACGCCGATGGCGATGGCATTGGCGATCTGGCCTATCGCTCCACCAGCCTCTTCGAGAACATGATGGGCCGTTACCCCGCCCTGCGCCTGTTCAATCTCAGTCCGGCCGCCGACGCCATTGACCTGGCCGCGCGCGCCTTCCCCATCACCCGACCTCGCCCCAAGATGCAGGACGACAACCCGCTCATGTCCACGCCCATCATCCCGCCTGGCCCCGGCATGACGCAACCGGCGCGAGGACCCGCCCTGGCCGTTGCCTTGCTCCTGCTGACCATCGCCGGCGTCGTTTTGACCGCCGCCATCCCTCGCCATGAAACCGAGCGCCGCGCCCCCCGCTTACGACGCAAGCAGGTAACACCATGACTCAGACAATCTCCGCGCCTCGCAGCGGCGGCCACATGATCCAGGTGCAGAATCTGGAAAAACGCTTCGGCAAGGCAACGGTCGTCGCCAATCTCAGCTTCCAGGTGACATCTGGCGAGGCGCTGGCCCTATGGGGCGCCAACGGCGCCGGCAAGACCACCGCCATCAAGTGCGTGCTCGGCCTGCTGCACTATCGCGGCTCGATCCAGGTTGCGGGTCTGGATGTCCGTCGCCAGGGGCGCGACGTGCGCCGCCGCCTCGGCTATGTGCCGCAAGAACTCGCCTTCTATGACGATCTTTCCACCCTCGATACGGCGCGCCTGTATGGCCGGCTCAAGCATGTCACCGCGCAGCGGTCACAGGAAGTGCTGGCACAGGTCGGCCTGGCCGATCATCTGCGCAAGCCGGTCAGCGCCCTTTCTGGCGGCATGAAACAGCGCCTGGCGCTGGCCCTGGCGCTGTTGGCCGACCCGCCGGTGTTGGTGCTGGACGAACCGACTTCCAACCTGGACGCCCTGGCACGCGACCAGTTCCTGCAACTGCTGGTCGGCGTCAAGGCATCAGGCAAGACGATCCTTTTCACCTCGCACCGGCTAGAAGAAGTGGAAGCATTGGCCGATCGCGCTCTCGTTTTGGAAAAGGGACACCTGATCGCCGCCGTGGAGGCATCGGCGCTGGCGCCGACGGTGGGACTCAAGAGCCGCATCAAGCTCTATCTGCCCGACAATCTGCTCGAACCGGCCATGAACATCCTGCTGCGTGATGGCTTCAGCGTCTCGCGCAACGGCGCCGGCATCTATGTGGATGTCGAACCGGGTCACAAGGCGCAGCCGATTCAGGCCCTGGCCGCAGCTCAAATTGCGGTGCGCGACTTCGAAGTCATCTGAGGTTTGGATCATGGATCTTCGCAACGTGGCAACGTTGTTGCAAAAAGAACTGCGCGACTCGCTGCGCAACCGCTGGTTCGTGCTGTACGCCGTGGCCTTCACCGTCCTGGCGCTTGGCCTGTCCTTCCTGGCCCTTTCGGGGGCGGGCGTGGTGGGCTTTGCCGGCTTCGGTCGCACTGCTGCCAGCCTCATCAACCTCGTCTTGCTGATCGTTCCCCTGATGGCGCTCACCGTTGGCGCACAGAGCCTGGCCGCCGAATCGGAACGCGGCACCCTCAGCTACCTGCTGGCGCAGCCCGTGACGCGCCTGGAAGTCTTCCTGGGCAAGTATCTGGGCCTGGCGCTGGCCATCCTGGCCGCGCTGACCCTGGGCTTTGGCGTCTCCGGGCTGGTCATGGCCTCCAACGGCCTGGCCTACGCCGAATCGTATCTGCTGATGGTGGGCCTGGCCTTCCTGCTGGCGCTCACCATGCTCAGCGTCGGGTTCGTCATCTCAGTTTTTGCGCACAAGGCCGGCATCGCCATCGGCATCTCCCTCTTCCTCTGGCTGACCTTCGTCTTTCTGGGCGATCTGGGCATGATGGGCACCGCCATCTCGATGCGGCTGAAGATCGCCGATCTTTTCCTGCTGGCCAGCGCCAATCCGCTGCAGGTTTTCAAGATGGCCTCCATCCTCAGCATCAACGCCACCCTCGATGTGCTTGGGCCAGCGGGCCTCTATGCCCTGCAGACCTATGGCAACAGCCTTCTCGGCCTCTTCGTCGGCGTGCTGATCGTCTGGATCATCGCCCCTCTTGTCCTGGCCTATGCACGCTTCCGGCAACGAGGAGATTTCTAATATCAACCGTGCACCTCGCCTCCCAACACCCCCTCGATTCCATCTCATTCAACGTGGAGAGAGATAGATGAAAACGCGCATCTTCCTGCTGATTCTGCTGGCCCTGCTTCTGGCAAGCTGCGGCGGCGGGCAGACGGAGATCAAGCCCCCAACGATTCGTTACGGCGAAGACAAATGCGCCGACTGCGACATGATCATCAACGAGCCTCGCTTTGCCGCCGCCGCCATCCGTGAGATCAGCGCCAGCGACTACGAGAGTCTCTTGTTCGATGACATCGGCGACCTGGTGCGCTACATGGCCGAGCACCAGGACATGAAGTTCGCAGCCGCCTATGTACACGACTACGACACCGAGGCCTGGGTGGAGGTAGAAAAAGCGACCTTCATGCGCAGCAAGACGCTCAAAACCCCGATGATGAGCGGCCTGGCCGCCAGCAGCAGCCAGGGCGGCGCCGAGGCGCTGGCAGCCAAATGGAACGGAACCGTTCTCGACTGGCCTACGCTGCAAAAAGAAGGCGCCGGCATGTCGGGCGGCATGGGCGGCAGCCATTGAGAGATTGTTCCGAAGTTGCGAAGCGCGTCACAAGTCCTGTCAGGATTGACGAATTTCGCACTTTGTAGTATGCTTGACGCCGTGCGTCAGGCGTCCATCTGGGCTAACTGGCGCAATGCGCTTGTTACCATAGCATCCACAAGATTGCATCAGCATTGCAATGCAAGTCAAGTCAAGTCAGTACGGAGGAGATCAAGAACGTATGCGCAGGCTTTTGTTGTTTACAGTATTGGTTGTGGTCGTTGTGGCATTGGCCGCATGTGGCGGCAGCACAACACCCGTCCCGGCCAGAGTCACCGATGCACCCAAGGCCACCGATGCACCCAAGCCGACCGAACCCCCCAAGACAGCGGCGGGTGATCCTGTTGCTGGCAAGAAGGTGTACGACACGGCGTGCGTCGCTTGCCACGGCCCCGACGCAACGGGTATCACGGGTCTGGGCAAGTCATGGGTCACGTCGGAATTCGTCAAGTCGCAGACCGATGCACAGTTGTTGGACTTCATCAAGAAAGGCCGTCTCGCCTCAGATCCCGCCAACACCACGGGTGTTGACATGCCCGCCAAGGGCGGCAACCCGGCTTTGAACGACGCCGACCTCAACAACATCATCGCGTACATGCGCTCGATCAACAAGTAAACTGCCGTCATGCCGACCGCCAGCCCCCCTCTGCGCTGGCGCCCCTGGCATCGTCGAAGGGTCGCGCCTGGGCTTACCAGGCGCGGTCTTTTTTTGCGGCTCCAGAGCGGCCGGCGCCACTGCTGCGGGCATGGGGCTGACCGCAGCATGACAAAAGTCGCAGACGCCAGCAAGAACTGGCGCGATCATGCGCCGCGAAGGTGCGACCTTCGACATTCCACCCATGACGCCGAACCGCCGCAGCCCGTGGAGTCATCCTGACCCACGCCGGCCAACGGCGCCCTGTAGGACAACGCCATATGCCGACATTTACCCGTTGGTGCATCAAAACCGGATTCATCTATTTCGTCGCAGCGGTGACTCTGTTTGCCGTCTTGCTTTGGGGACAGTTACTCACGCTGCCGCCGGTGATTGCGGCGCTGCGCCCGGTGGCCTATCATCTGCTGATGGTTGGTTGGGCGACGCAGCTCATCTTCGGCATCGTCTTTTGGATGTTTCCCCGCCTGAGCAAAGAACAGCCGCGCGGCAATGAACGTGCGGCCTGGGCAGTCTACGCCATGCTGAACAGCGGGCTGCTGCTGCGCCTGCTGGCCGAACCGCTACAGATGGTGCAGCCCACGCCAGTCTTGGGCTGGCTGCTCGTCATTTCGGGTCTGCTACAGGTCAGCGCAGGCGGCGTCTTCGTCTGGAACTCCTGGAACCGCGTCAAGCCGTTGGGCGGGCCGGTCGGAGGCAAGTAGCCGATGCCCGAACTCTCGCGCTGGTTCATCCGCACCGCGTTCGTCTTCATGCTCGTTGGCTTTACCCTGGGCGATTTGATCCTGACCGAAAAAGGGCTTGGCATCATCCCCGGCATGTGGGCCTGGCTGCCGATTCACGTTTATTGCGTGTTGTTCGGTTGGATCATCCAACTGACCATGGGTATGGCCTACTGGATCTTGCCGCGCTGGGGCGTGACCGAGGGCCGCAACCGCGGCAACACGCAATTGCCGATCATCAGCTATATCAGTTTGAACACCGGCCTGCTGTGCCTGCTGCCGACGCCCTGGTTGCGCAACGTCTGGGGAGCGGAGTTAGCCGCCGCGCTCGGCGCCGTTGGAGGCACGTTGCTGTTGTTGGCGTTTGTGGCCTTCAGCGCCCACGCCTGGCCGCGCGTCAAGCCGTTCCTGGTTTGATGCGCACGCTTCCCATTTGACCGGCGTTGTGGTATCATTTCCCTGTCTCGCACAAGACGATCGTGGGCGATCGCCCCTATCCAATGGGCAAGCGCCAGGCCGCGCCCACAGTGATTCGCAAGAGAAAGACGCA
>CAZOLV010000013.1:14380-35588 GCA_964580725.1 uncultured Anaerolineae bacterium
GAGAAAGACCAAGAGAAAGACCAAGAGAAAGACCAAGAGAAAGACCAAGAGAAAGACCAAGAGAAAGGAAGAACCGATCATGTCCGACACAGTGTTGCCGCAAGCCGATGAACAACTCGTCGAACAGGTGCGTGGGTTGTTGGCCGGAGAGCCGCCTTCGTTCGAGGACTATCAGGCGGGCGAGGGTCAGCGCGCCGTTGTACCCGCCGACATTGCGCAAGCGCCGGAGGCAGAGCGAGCCTTCGAGCACCCCAAAGGCGTTTTGGGCTGGTTGTGGGATCAGGTGGCGCGCGTGGCCAAAGTGGTCATCTGCGGCCCCGAAGTGTACGACAAACTGATCGCCGTCTCCGCCGACGAGATCAAGGCGACAGTGGACAAACTGCTGGTTGACCTGATTGCACGCATCACCGACCGTCTGCCGGGGTGGCTGCGCCCGTTCGTCCCGCTCATCCGCCCCATCGTCGCCCAGGCCATTGCCTACGAAATCCATCAGGCCATCAACAGCGGGCTGAAGAGCTATTGCGGAACGGCCTGAGCGCAAGGGGGTTAGCGCTGCGCCTCAACCGGTGAGCAGCGCACCCAGGCTGAAGCCCCCGTCTACCACCAACACGCTGCCGGTGGTAAAGTTGGAGGCGTTCGACGCCAAATAGAGAGCGGCGCCGGTCAATTCCTCTGGATCGGCGATGCGGCGCTGCGGTGTAGCCCGTTCCAGCATGGCGCTGAGCTGCGGGCTGCTCCACAGCGCCGCTGAAAAGCGCGTGCGGATGAAGCCTGGCACCAGCGCGTTGACCTGGATGTTGGCGGGGCCAAGCTCCGCCGCCAGCGCCTTCGTCAGCATGATGACTGCTGCTTTGCTGACGCTGTAGACGCCCATCTGCGGCGCCGGGTTGATGCCGGCAATCGAGGCGACGTTGATGATCTTGCCGCCGCCCTGCTTGCGCATGATTGGCGCAACAGCCTGGATCAGGTAAAAATAGCCCTTGACGTTGACCTCGAAAATCTTGTCCCACTGATTCTCGCTGGCCGCAAGCAGCGGGCCAAAATGCGGATTGGTTGCGGCGTTGTTGACCACGATGTCAATACGCCCAAACGCCTCCAGCGCCTGCGCCGCCGTTGCCGCGGCGTCGGCCTGGCGGCCGGCGTGAGCGGCCAACGCCAGCGCCTGCCCGCCCTGTTCCCTGATCTTCTCAGCCACGGGGCCGATGTTTTCCAGCTTGCGGCTGGTGACGACGACGGCGGCGCCTGCAGCGGCGTAAGCCAGGGCAATCGCTTCGCCGATGCCGCGCGAAGCGCCGGTGACGATGGCTACCTTGCCCGTCAAATCGAATTGTGTCACGAATCGTCCCTTCTGAACAAATACCAGGCGGAGGTCTGCGGGCCTTCCTGGCCTTGCTGCACCCACACCGTCTGCCAGGCGGGCGCCAGCAGCGCCTGCACCTGTTCCTGATCGAATCCGAAGCGCGCCGGCTGCCCATCCAGGCGGCAGGCGCCGCGCGCATAGAGCATGAAATGGGCGCCGGGTTTGGTGTGACGCGTGAGGTGCGCCGCGTAGCGTTGTTGTTCGGTCGGCGCCAGGCCATGCAAGCAGCCGATGTCCAGCGCCAGATCGTAGCGCGTCCCGGCCCAACGCCAGTCGGTCACATCGCCCACGAGGAAGCAAGCCTGAAAGCGCAACGTGGGCGGCTCTTGGGTCAGCCGTCGCTGGGCGCGCCGAATGGCCAGTGGAACGCTGTCAACGCCGACGGCCTGCCAGCCGTGACGGATGAGGAAGATGGTGTTCAGGCCGCTGCCACAGCCCAGGTCTACAGCCAGGCCGGGGGTCAGTTCGCCCGACTGCACGAGGCGCACGACCTCCGGCGGGGTGACGCCCGTCTCCCAGGGGGCTTTACCTGTCAGGTAGGCCAGCCAAAACATGGCCCGACGTTTCCAACCCATGAAATTTTGCGCCGTCTCCGTGTTGTTCGATGTGAGGGCCGTGCGGCAGACTGTCCGTTTTCAGCCAGAATACGATGCCGATCGCACGTCGGGGTGATGATGTCGTTGAAGGCGCGCCTAGCCGCGCCGTTGCATCTGCACGACTTCCCAGATGCCCTCGCTCAGGGTGATGACCGACAGGCACGAGTTGCAGTTGGCCAGATCGGCGGCTGCCTTGCGCGCCATGTGCCCGCACGTCGGGCAGACCACCGCCTTGCGCTGCGCCTCCTGACGCACCAACAGGCGGATCACATCATCGGTGGAAGGAAGCTCCATTTCCTCTTTGAGCATTTCCACCACTTCTTGTTCTTGTTCGTTCAGCTCCAGTTCGATGCTGACGTGAAACTCTTGAGTCATGATCGTCCTCGTGCGAAAAATCTACGGGGAAACGTTCGTTGGGGCAACCCAGGGGGACTATAACCCAAAAACTGGCGATTGTCAATCAGGCCAGCAGTTTGCCGGGATTGAGCAGGCCGGCAGGATCGAAACGCTGGCACAGATCGCCCAACGCCGCCATGCCCAGTTCGCCCTTTTCATGTGCCAGATAGGGCCGATGATCCAGCCCAACGCCGTGCTGATGGCTGATGGGGCCGCCGTGCTGGATGATGATCGTGCTGGCCAGATGCTTGAGCGTCTGCCAGCGATGCAGGTTTTCGTCGGGATCCGCCGCCAGGCGATAGAGGTAGGTGGTGTAGACGCTGGCGCCGCTTGGGTAGAGATGCGAAAGATGAGAAAAAACGTGCGTTCGTTCACCTCGTTCGGCCAGCCCGCTGCCCAGCGCCTTGTCCAGCGCTGCCGTCAGCGAGGTGACGGCGGTCCAGTCCACCACGGTTTCGACGGTGTCGAGGGCATAGCCCATCTCCCACAGGGTGTTACGCAGGTAGGGGGTGCGGAAGCGGCTTTTGCGCCACTGCTGCCCAAAGGCGTGCGGCGCTTCGACGCCGCCGTGTCGTCGCGCCAGGGTCAGCGCCGCCCGCTGCGCCAGCTTGACCGGCGCCTCGCCGCCGCTGAAGCCCAGGATCGTCAGGCACTTTGCGTGGTCAAGGCCGCGCAGCGCCAACAATCGTTCCAGCGCCCCGATCAGCGTGCGGTGGCCGGCCAGGGCCAGGGTCGTTTGCGTTTCCGCCGCTGTGCTGAGCCGCAGCATGGAGAGGGGAAGCTCGGCCTGCACAATCGCGCGCACAGCGGCCTGCCCGGCTTCGAAGTGGGGAAAGAAGACGGCGCGAAAGTCCTCCAGCGCAGGACGGGGCCGGATGCGCACCACGGCGCGGGTCAGAATGCCGAGGCGGCCTTCGGAGCCAAGCACGATCTGGCGCAGGTCTGGCCCGCTGGCGGCGGCGGGAAAGGAGGGCAGATCGAGCACACCGGCGGGGGCAAGCAGGCGTCCGCCGGCAAAGAGCGCCTCGATGCGCCCAAAGCCCAACGATTGCTGCCCGCTGGAGCGGGTGACGATCCAGCCGCCCAGGGTCGAATACTCGAACGACTGCGGGAAATGCCCCAACGTGAAGCCGCGCGCCTGAAGATGTTCTTCCAGCGCCGGGCCGGTGACGCCGGCGCCAAATGTGGCCAGGTGGTTGCGTTCGTCGCATTCGAACAAGGCGTCCAGGCGGCGCATGTCCACCGTCAGTATGGGCGCGGCGCCGGCGATGGGGTTGATGTGACCAACGACGCTGGTGCCGCCGCCGTAGGGAATCAGGCGAGCGCCGGTCGTTTGGGCATAGGCGATGAGGGCGCGCACATCCTCCTCGCCGGCGGGAAAGGCCACGCCATCCGGCAGCGCGCCCAACCGGCCGCTGCGCAAGGCGATCCAGTCGGGCAAGCTCTGGCCGCGCGCATGGCGCACACGTTCGGCGGGGTCGTCGGTCACAAGCGGGTGCGCAGGCAGGCGCGTGGGGGGCACGGCGTCGAGGACCGACTGCCAGGCGGCGTCGTGCGGTGGCTTGCCTGGCCCAACAGCGTCGTGAATGAAGCGCGCCGCCGCTTTGGGCATGGGCGCTGAGATCGCATCGTCGCCCCAACCGTTCCAACGTCGCATGGCATCACCTCCTGTTTACGATCAGCGGCTGGCTCGTCGCCAGCATGTCACAACGTCACGGGGCGGTTGCTCTGCGCCGCAGCAACCAGCGCCGTGATGGCGGCCACGTTGGCGCGGCTGTCGGCCAGGCTGACGCGTGGCGCTGCGCCCAACAGCACGGCGTCGGCCATGTCCTCGATCTCGCCGAGATAGAGCGACTGACCTTCGATCACAATCGTCTCGACCTCGTCGTTCGGGTGACGCAGCAGCAACTGTTCGTGCAACTGCGGACGAAACGGAACCGGCACGGTCAAGACGCGTTCGGCGCCCACAATTTCCATGAAGGTGCGGAAGGGCAGCCGGAACGAGGCGTCGAACTGGGCCAACGCGCCGCCTGCGAAGCGCATCTGACCGCAGAAGAGTTCGTCCACGCCCGAAGCGCCGGTGACCTGCCAGCCGAACACCTCGCACGGCTCGGCGCCGAGGATGTAACGGGCGAAGCTGATGGGATAGCAGCCGACATCCCAAATTGCCCCGCCGCCGAGATCGGGTTGCAGGCGGACATTGTGCGGGTTGGTCAGCGGGAAACTGAACGCGCCGCGCAGCAGGCGCACCTCACCCAGCGCGCCGGCCTCCACCAGCGCCTTGACGCGCAGCGTTTGCGGGTGATGCCGGTACATAAAGGCCTCGGCCACCACCACGCCCGCTTTCTGCGCCTCGCTGGCGATAGCATCCACCTCGGCGACGCTCATGGCCAGCGGTTTTTCGCACAGCACATGCTTGCCGGCGCGCACGGCGGCGATCGTCCAGTCAACATGCAGGCTGTTGGGCAGCGAAATGTAGACAACTTCGATGTCCGGGTCGGCCAGGAGTTGTTCGTAGCTGCCCAGTGCGCGTGGAATGCGCCACTGCGCCGCATAGGCCTCGGCCTGCGCCTGTGTGCGGCTGGCCACAGCGGTGACGACGTTGCGGGTCGAGAGGGGCATGGCGGTCAGAATGGCGCGGTTGATGCGGGCCGTGCTCAACAAACCCCAACGCAGAATTTTGCTCATAGCGCCTCGCTTCGCTCTCCTTCGTGTGGCCAGACGCCGGCGGTGCGCAGTGTCTGGATGATTTTCAAGTCGGTGGCGGGCAGGGCAAAGCGCGCCATCTCCGCCGGTCGCACCCAAGCCCAGGCGGCGACGCCCAACGTTTGCGGCTGGCCCAGGCGCCAGCGGCAGTCGAAGGCGTGCAGAGTGATGCGTAGATGCGTGTAGGTGTGTTCGACGGCGGCCAGTTCGACGCCCACCGTCACCTCGACGCCCAGTTCTTCCATGATCTCTCGCCGCAGGCACTCTGGCAAGCTCTCGCCCGCTTCCTGCTTGCCGCCGGGAAACTCCCACAGGCCTCCCAACATGCCATTGGCCGGCCGTTGGGCGATGAGCAGACGGCCATCGGCGCGCCAGATCAGGCCGCAGGCGACATCGAAATGGGGTAGCGCCTTGCGCGCCTGACGCACGGGCCGCGCCGCCTGCACACCACGCGCCTGGGCCAGGCAAAGATCAAGCAGCGGGCAGGCGGTGCAGTTGGGCCGCCCCGGCAGGCAGACGCTGGCGCCCAAATCCATCAAGGCTTCGTTCAACGCCCCCACCTGGCCAGCGTGCGGGACGGCGGCGACCAGGGCTTCGCTCAGGCGCCAAAGCTGCGCCTCGGCGCCGGCCTGGCCGAGCGGGGCATCCAGATCGAACAGGCGGCTGAGCACGCGCTTCAGGTTGCCGTCGAGCAGGGCGGCGCGCTGGCCAAAGGCCAGGCTCAAAATGGCGCCGGCGGTGGAACGACCAATGCCGGGTAGGGCGGTCAGGGCGGCGCGGGCGGCGGGAATCTGGCCGCCGTGCTGCGCCATGACGATCTGGGCGGCGCGGTGCAAATGGCGAGCGCGGGCATAGTAGCCCAGACCTTCCCAATACTTGAGCGCATCGTCCAGCGCAGCCTTCGCCAGGGCGGCGACGGTGGGAAAACGCGCCAACCAACGTTCGTAATAGGGGATAACGACGGCGGCTTGCGTCTGTTGCAGCATCACCTCGCTGACCCAAACCCGATACGGGTCGCGCCCGCCGTTCGCGGCGGGTTGGCGCCAGGGGAGCGGGCGCTGCTGTGCGGCGCCCCAAGCCAACAGCCGGGCGGCAATTTGGGGCGGGTCGGGCGGCGACAACGGGGCAGATGTGGCAAATGCCTGCTGAGGCGTCATGCGCAGCCTTCAGCGCACTGCCGGGTTGAGCAGGAAGAGCTGAACGAAGAGCCAACCGATCATCAAAAACGCGGCGATGACCCAGAGCAGCGTCGGATCGAAGGGGCGGCGCTTGCGCGGCGGCGTCTGCGGTTTGGGCAGCGGCGTCTGGCAGCGCCAGCAGACCATCTTGTCATCGGGGTTCCAGGTGTGGCAGTTGGTGCAATCAGGCATAACGGTTCACCTCGCACAGAAACGAGACGCAGCCCTGGGTCGGTTTGCGTCGCCAGGACGACCGTGTGCAGCGGTCAGGCGGGGGGGGGCGGCAGTCGAACGCCGGCGGGACGTTCGACTGCCGCCGGGCCGCGTCAGCGGGCAGGGGAGCGCCACAGCGCCGAGAGGATTAGCTCGCGCATGAAGATCAGTTCTTTAGGCAAGCGATCGTACAGCTTGATGAAGAGTTCGTCGTGCGACAGGATTTCCTGTTTCCACAGTTCGCGATCAACGCTCATCAGTTCGGCGAAGTTCTCACGCGAGAAACCCTCCAAACCGGTCCAGTCCAGGTCTTCGTAGCGTGGAATCCAGCCGAGCGGGCTTTCGACGCTGACGGCCTGACCGTTGGCGCGATCCACGATCCACTTGAGGATCCGCATGTTCTCGCCGAAACCGGGCCACAGGAAGTTGCCATTCTTATCGGTGCGGAACCAGTTGACGCCAAAGATACGCGGCGGGTTGGGAATGGTGCGGCCAAACTGCAGCCAGTGGTTGAAGTAGTCGGCCATGTGATAGCCGCAGAAGGGAAGCATGGCGAACGGATCGCGCCGCACCTGCCCCACCTGGCCGGCGGCCGCGGCGGTCGTTTCGGAACCCATCGTCGCCGCCAGGTAGACGCCGAAATTCCAGTTGAACGCCTGCATCACCAACGGCACGACGTTGCTGCGACGCCCGCCAAAGATGAACGCCTTGATCGGCACACCATTAGGGTTCTCCCAGTCTGCATCTATGACCGGATTCTGCGCCGCCGGCGCGGTGAAGCGCGCATTGGGATGCGCCGCCTTGCGCCCGCTGTCGGGCGTCCACGGTTTGCCCTGCCAGTCGGTCAGTTGCGGTGGCGGGACTTTGCTCATGCCCTCCCACCACACATCGCCATCGGGCGTCAGGGCGACGTTGGTAAAGATGGTGTTGGCGGCAATGCTGGCCATGGCGTTGGAGTTGGTCTTTTCGGAGGTGCCGGGCGCCACGCCGAAGTAGCCGGCTTCGGGGTTGATGGCGTAGAGTTGGCCGTCGGCGCCTGGCTTGATCCAGGCGATGTCATCGCCCACAGTGGTGACCTTCCAGCCGTCGAAGGACTTGGGCGGGATGAGCATGGCGAAGTTGGTCTTGCCGCAGGCGCTTGGGAAGGCGGCAGCCACATAGGACTTACCGCCGTTGGGGTCTTGCACACCCAAGATCAGCATGTGTTCGGCCAGCCAGCCTTCGTCGCGCGCCATGGCCGAGGCGATGCGCAGGGCCAGGCACTTCTTGCCAAGCAGCGCATTACCGCCATAGCCGCTGCCATACGACCAGATGGAGCGTTCTTCGGGAAAATGCACGATGTACTTCTGATCTTTGTTGCACGGCCAGGGGACATCGGCCTGTCCCGGCGCCAGGGGCGCACCCACCGAGTGCATACAGGGCACGAAATCGCTATCGGCGCCCAACACATTCCAGACTTTGGCGCCCATGCGCGTCATGATGCGCATGTTGACCACGACGTAGGCCGAGTCGGTCAGTTCGATGCCGATCTGGGCGATGTGCGAGCCAAGCGGCCCCATGCTGAAGGGGATGACATACATCGTGCGTCCGCGCATACAACCGTCGAAGAGGCCGTTGAGCGTGGTTTTCATCTGCTTCGGCTCGACCCAGTTGTTGGTCGGGCCGGCGTCTTGCTTGCGCGTGCTGCAAATGAAGGTGCGATCCTCGACGCGCGCAACGTCGCTTGGGTCGGAAAAGGCCAGGAAGCTGTTGGGGCGTTTTTCTGGGTTCAAGCGGACAAACGTGCCCGCTTCGACAAGCTGTTGGCACAGTGCGTCGTACTCGGCTTGCGAGCCGTCGCACCAGTAGACCGCATCCGGTTGACAGAGCGCCGCCATCTCTTCGACCCAGGCGCGAATCCGTTCATGTTTGAGATTGGATGGATAGTTGAGCATAAATTTCTTGCTTGCCTTTCTTGCAGATGTCCCATCGAGACCTTTGGCCAGGATCGGGAGGCCCGGCCAGGCGTTATGACATGGCTTTGGTTCCGATCGTCTCTCACAGCCAATTGCATGGGCCGATTGTACCCCAGGGTGCGTTGGCCAGGTATGATACTCATCAGCCCGCCAGGCTGCGAATGCGCCTGAACTCCGCACCCGGCAATTTCTCCTACCCTTCGCGCCGGTATGGTTTGAGCAGCGCCGAGGGGTAGGAGGCGTTGCGCCCTGCCAGCGCCAACGCGGCGATCGTCACCAGATAGGGCAGCGAGAGCAGGAGTTGATAGGGCACGGCCACCCCGATGGCGCGCAGGCGCAGTTGCAGCGCCTCGACGCCGCCAAAGAGCAGCGCGCCCAACATGACGCGGCCCGGCTCCCAGTTGCCGAAGATGACGATGGCGATGGCCACCCAACCGCGCCCGGCCACGATGCCGAAGGTGGCGGTGCCAAGCTGCGCCAGCGACAAGAACGCACCGCCCAGCCCCATCGAAGCGCCGCTGAGCGCCAGCGCGGCGTAGCGCACACGCGCCACCGGGACGCCCGCCGCATCGGCGGCTTCGGGATTTTCGCCCACCGCACGCACCCACAGCCCGAACGTGCTGCGGTACAGCACCCACGACGCCAGCGGGGTGAGCAGAAAAACGAGATAGGTCAGCCAATACTGCTCGAAGATCGGTGCGATAGGACCGAGCGCCGGCAGGCTCAGTTGCTGGAACGGCTCCAGCGCCGGCGGGTTGGCGCTACCCTTGAAAATGACACGAAAGACGAACAGCGCCAGGCCAGAGGTGAGCAGCGTCAGGCCCAAGCCAGAAACATGCTGATTCAGCCCAAGCGTCACGGCCAGCCAGGCCATCAGCAGGCCGGCCAGGATTCCGAGCAGCATGGCGGCCAGCAGGCCGGCAAACAGCGAGCCGGTGAGATAGGCGACGATGAAGCCCAGGATTGCGCCCATCAGCATGATGCCTTCGATGCCCAGGTTGAGGACGCCGGCGCGCTCGGCGAAAACTTCGCCCAGCCCGGCAAAGAGGATTGGCGTTGCCACACGCAAGGTGGCGGCCAGCAGGCCAATGATGAGAGTTTCGTCCATCAGCTTTCTTTCTGGAGCCTGCTCAGGCCGCCGGCCGCCGGCGGTTCGTGCAGGCGCTGCGGTTGCACCCGGCGCAGGCGGTACTGCGTGAGCAGGAGAAGGGCCAGGGTCGCCAGGAGCAGGGTAGCCTGGACGACATCGGTCAGGAACGAGGGGACGCCCAACTGGCGGCTGACCGACTGGCCGCCCACTTCGATCAGGCCGATGAAGAGGGCCGCCAGCCCGGCGCCAAAGGGGCTGAGGCCGCCCAACGTGGCGACGACGATGCCGGAATAGCCGTAGCCGGGCGAGATGTCTTCCAGCAGGCGCTGGTGGAGGCCGGCGACTTCGCTGGCGCCCGCCAGGCCGGCAATCCCGCCGCTGACCAGCGCCGCCGTCAGGGCGATGCGCCCCACCTGCACCCCCATGAAACGGGCCGCGTCCCGGTTCAGCCCCACTGCGCGCAGGCGCATGCCGAGCGGCGTGCGCGTCAGCACCCACCAGATGGCGAGCATGACGAGCAAGCCGATGACCAGGCCAATATGGACGCGTGAGCGCGGCACGATGACGAAGAACTGGGCGTTGGGTGCAATGCGCGGCGACTGCGGCCAGTTGGTGATGGGGTCGAGCCACCAGGTTTGCAGCACGGCGTTGATGAGGTAGAGCATGACCGAGTTGAGCAGGAGGGTCGTGACCACCTCATCCACCGAGAGGCGGGTGCGCAGCCAGGCGGGCAGCCAGGCCCAGGCCAGGCCGCCCAGAAAGCCGGCCAGAGCGATCAGGGGAACCATGAGCAAGACGGGCAGCGTGTGCGCCAGCGGGGTTTGTCCAAGCCAGGCGGCCGCCAGCGCGCCAGCGTAAAGCTGTCCTTCGGCGCCGATGTTGTAGTAGCCGCAGCGAAAGGCAAAAACGATCGCCAGCCCGGTCAAGAAGAGCGGCGTCGCTTTGACCAGCACTTCGAGCGCGCTGACCGAGGCGGTCAGCGGTTCGATGAGCATGGCGTAGAAGGCGTCGAAGGGGTTGGCGCCGGCGAACAGCAGCAGCGTCGCCGTCAGGATGAAAGTCGTTGCAATGGCAAGCACAGGAATCAGCGCCCGCATCCATGCAGGCGCTGCGCCGCGCTCGAATCGCCAGCCAAAGAATGTCATACGCGGTCGTCCATCATGGTGATCGGGGCCGCCGGCTGCTCTGTGCGGCGCTCGGTGGAACCGGCCATCAGCAGGCCGAGCGCCTGGGCGCTGGCTCGATGGACAGGCATCTCGCCCACCAGGCGCCCTTCGAACATCACGACGATGCGGTCGGCCAGGGCCAGGATTTCGTCCAGGTCGCCGGAAATGAGCAGCACGGCGGCGCCGCGCTGGCGTTCGGCCAGCAGGCGGCTGCGCACGTAATCGGCGGCGCCAATGTCCAGGCCGCGCGTGGGGTCAACCGCCACCACCAGGGCCGGGTTGCGATGCAGACTGCGCGCCAGGATCAGTTTTTGGATGTTGCCGCCAGAGAGGGTGCGCACGCGGTCGCCGGGCTGCGCCTTGATCTGATACTGGGCGATGAGCTGGCCAGCATGGGCGGCAATGGCAGCTTTGTTCAGTTGGCCGCGCTGGACGAATTCGGGCAGGTATTCGAGCACCAGGTTCTCGGCCACGGTCATCTCGCCGACGACGGCGGTCAGGCGGTCTTCGGGGATGTGACCAACGCCGCGCTGCACGATCTGGTTGGGTGTCAGGTGCAGCAACGGCTCGCCGTTCAGCGCCACACGCCCATGCGCGGCGGGGCGCAGTCCCTGCAACACCTGCGCCAGTTCGCTTTGACCGTTGCCGGAGACGCCCGCCACGGCAACGATTTCGCCGCTGTGCACCTGTAGAGAGACGCCGCGCAACGCATCCTGACCCTTGCTGCTGCGTGCGTGCAGATCTTCGATGACGAGGACGGGGGCGGCAGTCACGGCGGCGGAGGCGGCGGCCGCGGCCGACCGGCCGACGCCAAAGCTGCGGCGGCCCACCATCAGCAGGGCCAGGTCGCTTTCGCTGGCGGTGCTGGTGGGCATGTGCCCGACGACGCGCCCATCACGCAGCACGGTGACCCGATCGCTGGCGGCCATCACCTCTTGCATTTTGTGGCTGATGAAGACAACGGCCAGGCCATGCGTCACCAGGCGACGTACAGCGGCAAAGAGGGCGTCGGACTCCTGCGGTGTCAGGACGGCGGTCGGTTCGTCCAGGATCAGCACGCGCACGTTGCGGTGCAGCGCCTTGAGGATTTCGACGCGCTGTTGTTCGCCCACCGACAGGTGGCGCACGAGCGCCTGCGGGTTGACCTGAATCTGGTAACGCTGTGCGGTGGCGGCGACGTTGCGCATGGCGGCGTCGTGCTGAAAGCGCAGCCCGGCCGGCATGCCAAGCGTGACGTTTTCGGCGACGCTGAGGGTGCGAATCAGGGTGAAGTGCTGGTTGACCATGCCGATGCCATGTGCGATGGCGGCGGCGGGAGAGCGCAGGCGCACCACTTGATCGCCGATACGGATTTCGCCGGCGTCGGGGGCATAGAGGCCGTAGAGGATTTTCATCAGCGTGGATTTGCCGGCGCCGTTCTCGCCGAGCAGGGCGTGAACTTCGCCGGCGCGCAGCGTCAGGTCAATGCTGTCATTGGCCAGCAGCCGTCCAAACCGCTTGCTGATCCCCTGCATGACGACCGTTTGTGCCATGATTACCTGCATTGTGGGAGCCGAATCGCCATACGAACACCCAGGCGCAGGGCGCAGGTCCATCGGCGCGACGACGCGCCTGGCGCCTGGGTGCCGATCGGCTGGCTGTTATTTGGCGGGGGCGCCTTCGTTGATGTCCACGCGGAACTTGCCGCTGATGATTTCGTCCTGCCGGGCCTTGACCAGGTCGCGCACATCCTGCGGGATCTTGGCGTCGTTGCCGTGGTAGGGCGCCAGGCTGGCGCCGCCTTTGACCATCGTGCTGAAGTCCTTCAGGTCTTGGGCGGTGTAGGAGCCGGCCTTGACCTGTTTGATGACGTATTCGACCGTCGGCCCCATGTTCCACAGCGGGCCGGTCAGCACGAATTCGGGCGCTTCGTAGTTTTGATCGGTCAGGTTGCCAAAGGAGAAGAGCTTCTTATCGGCGGCGGCCTGAATGGCGCCCTCGCGCTCGGCGTAGATGATGTCGGCGCCGGCATCAATCAGGGCCAGGGTCGCTTCTTTGGCCTTGGCCGGGTCGAAGAAGGAGTTGATGAAGCTGACGGTGACTTTGACGTTGGGGTTGGATTCGCGCGCGCCCTGCGTAAAGGCGTTGACCAGGCGGTTGACTTCGGGGATCGGCATGGCGGCGACGACGCCCAGGGTATTGGTCCTGGTCATCTTGCCGGCGATCAGGCCACAGAGGTAGGCCGGTTCGTGAATCCAGTTATCGAAGACGGAGAGGTTGGGATTCTGCGGGCCGCCGTCGGAACCGAAGACGAAGGCGATGTTGGGGAACTCGGAGGCCACTTTGGCCACGGCGTCGCGATTGCCAAAGGCGTCGCCGAAGATGGCGTTGGGCTTGTTCTTGCTGGCTTCTTCGCGCAGAACGCGTTCCATATCGCCGGAGTAGCCGATGCCGTCCGTCCAGGTATATTCGATGTCGCCGCGCTCTTTGGCCGCCGTGAGGGCGCTATGGATGACGTTGTCCCAGGGTTCTTCCAGTGGGGTGGCGTATGCGCCGAAAACTTTCAGCTTGCCGCTGGCGGGGGCAGCAGTGGGGGTCGCGGCGCCGCCGCAGGCGCTCAGGGCAAGCGCCGTCAACAGCAGCAGGACGAGGGTAAACGAAAGGTGAACGCGCAGTGAACGTGAACGCATGTTGGATTTCCTCCTGATCTGGTATCTCCCCCGGCGCAGCGGCCAACGGTCGAGGGGGCGCATGGCGCCTGGGGTGCGGCATGGCGCTGGCTCTGCGGCGAGCGGTTCGGTTGTTCGTTTCGACGGGGCAAACTGCCGGGGTGCACGCGGTTGCGCACGCCGGCGTGCGTGACCAGTGACTGGCGAGGTGATGTGTGGGTTGACCTCCTTCTACGCTGCTTCTACGCTGCTTCTACGCTGCTTCTACGCTGCGTCAGCGCATGATCTAGAGGTGGGGTGGTCAGGCTTCGCCGATGTCCTCGGCCCACAGTTCGGGATGTTGTCGAGTGAATTCGGCCAGCATGGTGATGCACTCGGCGTTGTGCAGGTCAATCACCTGCACGCCGTTCTCGCGCAGCCATGCGATGCCGCCCTGGAAATTGACCGATTCGCCCACGACGACGACGCCGATGTTGAATTGGCGGATGAGGCCGCTGCAATACCAGCAGGGCGCCAGCGTGCTGACCATGATCTTATCGCGATAGGTTTTGACGCGGCCAGCGTTGCGGAAAGCGTCGGTTTCGCCATGCACCGAGGGGTCATCCTGCTGCACGCGGCGGTTGTGGCCGCGGCCCAACACATTGCCTTGCGCATCGCACAGACAGGCGCCGATGGGGATTCCCCCTTCGGCCAACCCCACGCGCGCCTCGGCGATCGCAACTTCGAGCAATTTGGCGTAATCCATCGTTCGACTCAATCCCCCCACGTAAGGATGTCAGAATTATAGCGAGGTTCATGCACGCGTCAACTTCATCTCGCAAAGTGCTTGTCAAGAAACAATTTTCCGTCCTTGCCCACGTTTTGCCGAGAAAAAACGGGAACTCATTCTTCGGCGAGACCTAACCCTGAATTCGGCACGGGTCATCAAGGTGATGAGGGGGCTTGGCCTACGATTCTGCGTGCAACCGGCCGACGCTCTCCCCAAACAAAGGCAGCACGATGCCCGCACAGCGGTGACTGTCCCGCCTGTTCGGGCGTCAAAGCCATGCCATGCAAATCCTACTCGACGCCTGGCGCTTCCTGGCCGGCAACCAATCAGATTTCTGGGCCAAGACCGCCGCGCATCCGGTCATCGGCGTCGGCTTTCGCCCGGCGCTGATTGCGCTCACGCTGCTGGCCATGCCGCCGCTGCTCATCAACACGCAGGCGGGCATTCTGGCCGTCAGCCGGCCATCTCCGAAGCGGCGCGCGCCATGGGCATGAGCCGCTGGCGCATCTTGCGCCAGATCGAACTGCCGCTGGCGCTGCCGGTCATCCTGGCCGGGGTGCGCATCGCCGCCGTTTCCACCATCGCCATTGCCACGGTTGCCGCATTCTTCGATGCTGGCGGCCTGGGCGCGCTGATCCTTGAAGGAATCAGCCAGGACTACAGCGACAAGATCATGGCGGGCGTCATCGCCGTCTCGCTGATCGCGATCAGCGTCGCTCAGGCTCTGCGTGTTCTCGCCCGTCGCGCCGAGCGTGACCGCACGCTCTGATCTGCGTGGCAGGCGCGTTCAGCCGCCCGTCTGTTCGATGAAGAAATCGGCGATGGGCCGGTCGTGTACGAAGGCGCCTACGCACACCTGGGCGCCAACATCCTCGCCTCGGTGCGAGAGAAGGCCATCGGCTGCGAGGACATGAGGATCAACCGCTTTTTGCCAAAGGAGTTTCAACACGCTTGTGGGAAGTCTGCCCGCTTGCTTGTGCTTCTGCCAGAACAGAAGGAACAAACCAGGAAAAAACGACGCCCAGGCAGCGCCAAGGGGGTTCTGCGGATATTGTCTGAAGACGACGAGCATCTGGACGATTTCAAGACGTATATGCATAGTCAGCGGCGATGAGTTGTTCGATCTGTATGGCGTTGACCGAATTTGGTGAAAACCGGTGAGCGGTTGGTCATGATCCCAACAAGAAATCAGCGATGGCGGCGTTGACCGTTTCCTCGGACGGCTCGATGGGGCCGTCCACCGGCTGCAGCGCATGACCGGCGTGCTGCACGATGAGCAGTTGCGAGGCGACGCCGGCGTCGAGCAGCGCCTGGTGAAAGAGCAGCGACTGCGTCACGGGCACGGTCGCGTCCAATGCGCCATGCACGCTGAAGAACGGCGGGGCGCTGGCTGAGATGTAAGTGATGGGGCTGGCGCGGCGCAGGGCATCTGGCTTGGAGCCGAAGATAGCAGCCAGCCAGGGATCGTCCAGCGTGGTGAGGTCAGTCGGCCCCCAAAGATTGGCCACAGCTTGCACCTGGCTGGAAAAATCGAGATAGGGGCCTACGTCGAAGCCTGTGGCCGGGCCAGCCAGCCCGGCCAGGGCCGCCAGATGTGCACCGGCGCTGTTGCCAACCAACCCCACATGCGCCGTATCGAGCCTGTAGAGCGCGGCGTGGGCGCGCAGGAAACGGATGGCGCACTTGATATCTTCGATCTGGGCAGGAAAGATGAAATCGGGCGCCAAGCGGTAGTTGATCGAAACGAAGGTTGCGCCGCGCAGCGTCAGCGCCTCGGCCAGTTGCAGCGCATAGCCGCCCTCCTTGTCGCCGCTGCGCCAGGCGCCGCCGTGCGCATAGATCACCACGGGGCGCGGCCCGGGCTGTGTGCTCGGATAGATGTCGAGCGCCATGCCGTTGCAGTAGGGAATGTTGGCCAGGCGCGGCAGCGCGGGCGGCCCGTGAGAGACGATCAGAGCGACGATGAAGATGGCATTGAGCAGCATCGGCGCACCCTCTCAACTTCACTTGATGGGCGGCAGCGCCAGCCAGTCGTAGCCGATGCCCGCATCGTCGTGCGCAATCCGGCCCTCGTCCGCCGGATTGTAAACGCTCGAAGTGACGTAGAAAAGGTGCGTCACACCGCCCAACACCTTGCAGCCATGCGCCACGCCCGGCGGAATCTTGACCACCCGGTGGCCATAGTCGGGGCCAAGCAGGATCTCCTGCGTCTGCTGATAGGTGGGCGACGAGGGGCGCAGGTCGTGCAGCGCCAACTTGAGCGCCCCGATCGGCACGTACCACCAATCCACCTGCTGTTGATGAATGTGCCAGGCCTTGGCCGTGGCGGGGTACATCAGCGCATAGCTGAGCTGTCCAAAACCCTCGGCGAAAAACTCATCCGTCGCGCGGATGATCTCGCGAAAGATCTGGCGATCATCGCCGTCGCCGTGCAACTCCTTGATCATGACGCCGTGCAGCAGCGGCTGCGGCTCGCCGCGACCAATGCCCGCCGTCGCCGTCTGAACGCGCACAGCCAGTTGACGTTGTGACATGAGACCCCTCTTTGACAGTGATGATTGGATGGCGCTGAATGCTGAACCCGCATTCAGCATTCAGCGTTCAGCCTTCACTCAAAGCGCTTCGCTGATGACTTTGGCCTGTGTGAAAAGCAACAGATAATCGGCGCCGCCCGCTTTGGAGTCGGTGCCGCTCATGTTGAAACCGCCAAATGGCTCGACGCCGACCAACGCGCCGGTGCACTTGCGGTTGAAATAGAGGTTGCCCACGTGAAAATCGGCGCGGGCGCGCTCCAGACGGTCGCGCCGGCGGCTGAAGATGGCGCCGGTCAGGCCGTATTCGGTGCCATTGACGATGTCCAGGCCATCTTCGAACGACTGCGCCCGCAGACAGGCCAGCACCGGCCCGAAAATTTCTTCTTGCGCCAGGCGGGCGTTGCGCTCGATCTCGCCGAAGATGGTGGGTGGGATGAAATAGCCGTTGGTCGGGTTGGGGCTGAGCGGCTGGCCGCCCAACAGCAGTTTGCCCTCCTGCGTGCCAATCTCCATATATTCCTGCATCTTGGCAAAGGCCTTGGCGTCCACCACCGGCCCCATCCAGTAGTTGGGATCTACTGTCGGCCCGACGGTGATCTGCCCGGCGCGGCGCACGACCTTATCCACCACCTCGTCGTAGACATCGTTCACCATGATGGCGCGCGAGCAGGCCGAGCACTTCTGCCCCTGGAAACCAAAGGCGGAGGCGACGATCGCTTCGGCGGCGGCGTCCAGATCGGCGGTTTCGTCCACGAGAATGGCGTCCTTGCCGCCCATCTCCAACAGGGTGCGCTTGAGCCATTTTTGACCGGGCTGCAGCACGGCGGCGCGCTGGAAGATGCGCAGTCCAACCTCTTTGGAACCAGTGAAAGCGATGTAACGCGTCAGCGGATGGTCAACCAGCGCATCGCCCATCCTGCCGCCGGGGCCGGGCAGGAAGTTCAAGACGCCGGGCGGCAGGCGCAGGTCTTCGTACAGCATTTCGCTCAGGAACCAGGCGATCCAGGGCGATGTGCTGGCCGGCTTGAGCACGACTGTGTTGCCCGTCACCAGGCTGGCGGTCGTCATACCGGCCATGATGGCGCCGGGGAAGTTCCAGGGCGGGATGACCACCCCCACGCCGAGCGGGATGTAGCGCAGTTCGGTCTCGCGCCCTGCATAGGGTTCAACCGGCTGCGCCCCGCCCAGACGCAGCATCTGATAGGCGTAATAGGCGCAAAAATCAATCGTTTCGGCGGTGTCGGCGTCGGCTTCGGGCCAGCTCTTGCCGACTTCGTAGACCATGATGGCGCTGAATTCGTGCTTGCGCTTGCGAATCAGTTCGGCCAGGCGCAAGAGGTAGCGGGCGCGCGCTTCGTAGGGGGTGTGACTCCATTCCTCGAAGGCGTCATGCGCCGCTCGCACAGCGCGATCGGCATGTTCGGGAGTGGCGCGGGCAAAGCGGGCCACGACCTGGCTTGGGTTGGCGGGGTTGAGCGAATCGAGCGTCTCTTCGGTGTAAATCTTCTGGCCACCGATGACCAGGGGGTAAGTGCGTCCAAGCCATGATTCGACCCGCGCCAGGGCCGCCTCGAAGGCCTTACGCTGCGTTGGATTGCTGAAGTCGGTCAGGGGTTCGTTGCGAAACGGTGTGAGCATGAATCAACCTCCTCGTCAATGGGTTCAGGCGCAGAGCGTCGCCAATCCGCAACCCGTGCGCCGTTGTTGGCTGAGCCGTTACAAGCATCTTATCAGTTCGGTTGGAAAACGTCAAACCCGCCATCGAGGGCATTGGCGCTGATTGACAGACCTCTGGCATCGTGGTATCCTTGTAGCGGCGGCCGACCGTGTACAACGCCGATCGCCGTCTGTCTCGCCCACTGTTGTGCTACGCTTTCCCTCATTGCATCTGGCCCTGTCCAGAAACGCACGGCGCTTGCGGCCGCCTGAGCAGCCCGCCCGCCGGCGCTCTCGTTCGTTCGATCTGGCTGCTCATGTTCTTGGGGAAAGGATGCGACTCTCATGAAACGAACCTCTCGTCTCTCTGCTTCTCTTGTGTTGGGTGTCCTCCTGGCAACCTTGCTCACCGCCTGGGGAGCGACAGCCAGCGCGCCGCAAGACGGCCCGTGGATCGCTGGTTCACTCTTGCCCGCCCAAATGGTGCGTTTCGACTCAGAAATGCACAACGGCAAGATGTACGTTTTGGGCTACCGCCTGCCCACCGGCGAAACCGACGGCAGCGTTTGGGTCTACGATCCAGTGGCCGACTCCTGGACCGACAGCGGCGTTGACATGCCGACGCCCGTCTCCAATTATCACATCGCCAAGCTGACCGACAGCACTGGCGTTGGGTTGTACCTGTTCGGCGGTCGCGACAGCGCCGGTCTCTGTACCGACGTCGTGCAGGCCTACTATCCCGCCACCAACACCACCGCCACATTCCCCACCGACCCCTGGACGGGCGAAGTCAACCCCGGCGAACGCGTCTTCCCCGGCGCCGTCGAGGTCACGGGCAACAAGGCCTACGCCTGGGGCGGCTTCTGCGGCGGCACCACCGCCCCCTACATGAGCAAACAGACCTGGATCTTCGACCCGGCCGCGGCGGCGGGCACCCGTTGGACCGCCGGTCCTGGTTTGCCCGGTAACGGCGGCTATCAAACCAGCGCCGCGCTCGACGGCAAAGTCTTCTCGATCGGCGGCGACACCTTCGATGGCACCGCCCTCTTCCCGTATGCCGACGTGCTGCTGCTCGATCCGACCAACCTGGGCGCCGGCTGGCAGATCAAAGCCGCCCTGCCCACCCCATCGTCGGGCACGCCTGGCTGCGACGAGTCGCGCGCCTTCGGCTTCGACACCAGCAGCGCCTGGGCGCTGGCCGGTAAGATCGTGCTGGCCGGCTGCGGTCAGTGGAACCTCGATCCCACCGCCCTACCCGACAGCTTCTTGTACGACGGCGCCACCGATAGCTGGACGACCTTTGCCGCCCTGGTGCAGGCGCGGCGCAATCATGCCGGCGCCTTCATCGTGGCCCCGGACGGGCTGTCCGGTCGCATGTGGGTGGGCGGCGGCTACATCCCCGGCGCCGCCAACACCGGCACCGACACCACCGAAACCTACATGGTTTCCTACTCCGCCCCCACCGCCGTGCAGGTAGATCGCTTCGAGGCGCGTGATCCGGCCATTTCGCTGTTGACGGCGCTCGGCGCACTGCTCGTCGTGTTCCTCCTGACGCTGGCCGGCGCACGCAAGATCGTTTCCCGCGCCTGAGACACTCGCCGCGGCTGAGGCGCAAGGTGTAGTCTTGGGCGAGAGTTGCATCTTGCGCCCGGCGCGGCGAAGAGATCGTCGTCATGACAGACAGGAACGATAGAATTCAGCGATGTCAGCTCTGTTCTTACCAAAAACGCTGGCCCTGCCCGATCAGGCGCTCTTGCTCGCCATTCGCCCGCCGCCGCACGACTTGACCAGTCTACAGCGCCTGGACGACGCCGAGTGGGAGACCCTGGCTGCGCGCGCGACCACAGCCAATCTGGCGTCGTTGCTCTTCTACACCTTGCGCCACGCCGGCCTGGTCGAGCTGGCGCCGGCCAGCGTGCGCCAACACCTCAGCGCACAATACTACGCCTCTGCCCGCCGTCAGCTCGTCTTCAGCAGCGCACTGGCGGAGGCGCTGGACGCCTTGCGCACCGCCGGCATCGTCCCCATCCTGCTCAAGGGCATCGTCCTGGCCGAAACCACCTACCCCGACGCCGGCCTGCGCCCTATGACCGACATTGACCTGCTGGTGCACGCGCAGGATGTGCCTTCCATTTATCAGGCGCTGCAGCAGCTGGGCTACCACGCCGGCGTCAGCGCCGCTCAGGCCAATGCCGAGTTCTTCAACGGCGAACTCTCCTTTGCCAAAGCCGCAACCACCGACACGCTCACCCTGGAGTTTCATCAAGGCCTGGTGCACCACTGGAACTTCACGGCGCCGCTGGCCCTGGACAGCGCCGCCCTCTGGCAGCGGGCGCAGCCCCTGACCCTGGCCGGCCACACCGCCCTACAGCTTGCGCCCGAAGATATGCTGCTGCACCTCTGCCTGCACCGCGGGCTGCATCACGGCTTCACCGGCCTGCCCGGCTATGTTGACATCGCCTGGATGACCGCCATCCACGGCGCCCGGCTGGATTGGGACGCCCTGATTGCCCGTGCGCACGCCGCCCAGGCGCGCGTCATCGTCTTCCTGGCCCTGCAACTCGCCCACGACCTGCTTGGCGCCGCCGTGCCAGCGGCCGTTCTGCGCGCCCTGGCCCCCTCCCCCTGGCGCCAGCGCCTGCTGCGTCGCCTGGTAGACCTGGAGCTGATCCTGCACGTTGACATTCACCCCACCCAGGAAGACGCCGGACGGGCGCTCAACGTCCTCGTCATTGATTCGGCGCCGGGCGTGTTGCGTTGGATTCGCCAACGCCTCTTCCCCGGCGTGCGCTGGCAAAAGGCGCACTACGCCCTGGACAGCACGCTACACGCCTACGCCTACGCCTCTCTGATCCATCCCCTACGCATCCTGGGCGGTTTTGCGGCCCGCGCCGCACGTCTCCTCCTCCGCAACAAATCCCTCAGTCAGTTCCGTTCATAG
>CAZOLV010000013.1:35688-72147 GCA_964580725.1 uncultured Anaerolineae bacterium
AATGCAACGAATGCAACGAATGCAACGAATGCAACGAATGCAACGAATGCAACGAATGCAACGAGTGCAACGAATGCAACACATCGCGTTCGCGGGCGCCTCGGCTGCGCCCGTCCTGGGGTCGCCCACATGACGATTGCCTGGCTTCCTTGCATTGCACGCTGTTACGACGATTTTCTGGGCGCCAGGAACGACTGGGACTTCTTCATCAAACCGCGCGACCGCATCTACATCTCGCGCGCCAATCCCAGTCTCAATGACGCCGTCTATCGGGTCAATACCCCGCAGGGCCTGTTCGGCTGCAAAATCTATCTGGCCGACGAACGCCGCCGCATCTATCGCGAGTGGAGCACACTGCGCATTCTCGACCAACACAGCCTGCCGTTGGCGCCGCTCCCCATCGAGATAGACGACTCGCTCACCGTCGTGCCCTCGCCCGTCATCGTCATGTCATGGGTGCAGGGACGCGCCTTCAACCATCAACGCCTGACGCCCCCCATGCTGCACGAACTGATCTTTGCCCTGCAAAAGGTGCACAGCATCGGGCCCCGTCACACCACCTTCGACCTCCCCTCCGCCTGGGCGCAGCCGGTCAGCTTCCTGAGCCTGAGCCAAACCCTGACCGCGCGTCTGCAAAACTACCTCGCCTGGCAACAGGAGGCCAGCGCCGGCCCCTTGCGCGTCTCCGCGCAAGGCCTGCTCGATCTTCGTCTGCGTCGCCAACTGGAAACGGTCGTCGCCGCTGCCGCCAGCCTGGCCGCCCACGCCGCCCAACTGCCGCAGACCCTGGCGCCCGTTCTCATTCGCGGCGAAACCGTCCTGGCCGATGTCTTCTGGACCGACGAAAACCAAATTTGCCTGGTTGACTGGGACGGCAGCGGTTGGGGCGATCCTGCCTATGACCTGGCCGCCCTGCGTTGGCATCCGCAGAATCAGGTGCTCGGCGCCCGCTTGTGGGACGTGATGCGCGCCCTCTACGTCCCGCCGCCGCTCGACGACGCCTTCTCGCAGCGCCTGCGCGCCTGGGAGATGCTCCTGCCCTGTGATTGGTGCCTGCGCTCACTGCAATCGCTCCTCGACGCCGCCCAACCACTGCGCAACCCCGGCGTCACGCCCACGCCCGAAAGCCTCGCCCGCAACATCCGCCTGCGCTTCGATCGCTACCTTTCCGCCGCCGAAGCGATGCTCAAGACCAGCCGCACCTGAACGCCCCGCCCGGCGCCAACCTCATCTCCCTTGAAACGGGCAGAACTTGACGTATGCCCGGCGTAAAGGTATCATAGCGGCATCGTCGCTGCCACGTGCACGCCGAAACGTATTCGGGGCGTTCCTGCTCACCCGCCTGCCCGGACAGGCGCAGGGTCGCGCCCCCAGACGAGAGTGGACATGACCGCAGTACACCAGACCTTCGCCCCCCAATCATCGCCGCTCAGCGGCAAGATACGCGTCGGCGTCTTGGGCGCAACGGGCGCTGTTGGCCAACGTTTCATCCAACTGCTCGCCAATCACCCCTGGTTCGAACTGAGCGTACTGGCCGGATCGAGTCGCACTGCCGGCCAACGCTTTGGCGACGCCTGCCGTTGGTACCTGGACGAACCGCTACCCGACAGCGTGCGTCAAATGACCCTCCAAGAGGGCCGGCCCGGTCTCGACTGCGAAATCCTCTTTTCCGCCCTGCCCAACAGCATCGCCCATGAGTTGGAACCGGTCCTGGCCGCCGCCGGCTACGCCGTCTTCTCCAACGCCGGCGCCCACCGCGCCGCCCCCGACGTGCCCTTGCTCATCCCAGAGGTCAACCCGGAACATGCGGGGCTGGTGGAAATACAACGCAAGCAGCGCGGCTGGGCTGGCTTCATCGTCACCAACCCCAACTGCACCGCCACCCACCTCACCTGCGCCCTCAAACCGCTGTACGACGCCTTCGGCCTGCGCCGCCTCTTCGTCGTCTCCATGCAGGCCGTCTCTGGCGCCGGCTACCCCGGCGTCTCCGCCCTCGACATCACCGACAATGTCATTCCCTACATCGGCGGCAATGAAGAGGAGAAAGTGCGCAGCGAACCGCTCAAGATGCTTGGCCTGTATGCGGTTGACCACATCGTTCCGGCCAACTTCACCATCAGCGCCCACTGCAACCGCGTGCCCACACGCGATGGGCACCTGGAGTGCGTTTCGGTCGAGTTCGACCGTCCCGCCGCGCCGGCCGACATCATCGCCGCCTGGGAAGGCTACCGCGGCTTGCCGCAGAGATTGGGGCTGCCCACCGCCCCCGCTCACTTCATCACCGTCCGCCCCGAAACAGACCGCCCGCAGCCGCGCCGTGATCGGCTGGCCGGCCACGGCATGACGACCAGCGTCGGGCGGCTGCGCCCGTGCGAGCTGCTTGGCCACAAGTTCGTCCTGCTCGGCCATAACACGTTGCGCGGCGCCGCCGGCGGCTCCGTGCTCAACGCCGAACTGATGATTGCCCAGGGCTATTTTGGCGCACGAGCCATTGCCGCCTCCGTGCAAGCCGCCCTACGGGCTATCCAACTGCCCATGTGGCAGTCCGAAGCGGAGGAAAACCCACACCTCGACGAGGATTGGGTTTCTGTTCCCGTGGAGTTGTCCTGATGGAATCAATTGGAAGCGCGACATTAGCCGATCTTGCCGGCGACCTGGTAGTCTTCCGCAATCTGAATATCCAGGATCGGCGGATTCCAGGGCTGCGCGACGCCTGGAAAGAGATGGACCTGCCCACCCGGCGCATCCCACGCAAACACGAGGAAGACTACGCCCGCGCCGCCGCCTGGCTCATCACACGCACACGCCAGCTCGACAAAGCTCAGAGCAAGGTGCAAGAAGTACTCTTCCTGGGCGACACCGCCCTGGCCGACGGCAACGCCTATCGCAATATCCGCCGCATTGGACGCTGGAACGGCTGGGCCTTCATCGGCAGCGGCGCCAACGAAGGCGCCGCCGGCCCCACCGCCTGGGAGCAGGACGCCGACAACATCACCGTCGCCGGCCGCTGGCAAGACCTGGGCCGTTGGGCCGCCGCCATTCTCGACCAGGGCGCCTTTTGCGACGAACGCACCGTCCTCGTCATTGACATGGACAAAACCGTCATCGGCGCACGTGGGCGCAACAGCCACGCCATAGATGCCGCCCGCCTCGATGGGCTGCGTTCGACAATGATCGAGATGCTCGGCGACAAGTTCAATCAGATCATCTTCGAAGAGGCCTATCACGAACTCAATCAGCCGCGCTATCACCGCTTCACCGCCGACAACCAGGATTACCTGGCCTATGTCTGTCTCATTATCAGCGCCGGCGTCATTTCGCTGCACGGCCTGCTCGAGTGCATGAGCGACGCACCCAACTTCAGCTTCATGCAGTTCGTGCGCTGGACAGATACCCGCCTGGCGGCCAGCAGCCTCTCCGAACTGGCCGACATGCACTTCAGCTTCTACAAGCGCCTGGAAGCCGACGATCCCACCCCCTTCAAAACCTTCCGCCGGCGCGAGTATCTGGCCACCCTGGCGCGCATGGGCACCCTGCCCGTCAGCGCGCCGCTCGGCGACATCCTGGCGCAGCAAATCTGCCTGACGCGCGAGGTCATGGAGTTCGGTGCATGGCTCAAACAGCGCGGCGGCGTCGCGCTGGTGCTCTCCGACAAGCCCGATGAAGCCTCGCTGCCCACCACCGACCAGGCGCAGGCCGGCCTCCGCCCCCTGCATCGGACCCCCACCTTCGTCGTCGGCGAAAGCATCGCCGCACACCTGCCCTGACCGCTGGCTGAGCCTGTCGAAGCTGAGCCTGCCGAAGCCGAGCCTGTCGAAGCTGAGCCTGTCGAAGCCCGTTGGTCGGTAGGAGTCATCGAACACGCTTTCCTGTGGAGAATACCGGACGCATGCCGCACATTCGCCCGTTTCGAGCCTGGCGTCACCGTGACAGCGAGGCGCTAGCCGATCTGCTGGTTCCCCCTTACGACGTCATCTCCCCGGCCGAACAGGCCGCCTTCTACGCCCGCCACCCCGCCAACCTGATCCAGGTCGAGCTGGGCCTGGAACGGCCCGGCGACGACGAGCAGGACAACCGCTACACGCGCGCCGCCTCCGCCCTGGCCGCCTGGCGGCAGGCAGGCATCCTGCGCCGCGATCACCTGCCCGCCTTCTACGTCTATCAGCAGGTCTTTAAGCTGCCGGGCCGCAACGAGCGCCTGACCCGCACCGGCTTCTTTGGCAGCCTGCGTCTGGCTCCTTGGGGGCAGGGCATCCTGCCCCATGAAAAGACCTTCCCCGGCGCCAAAGCTGATCGCCTGGCGCTGCTGCAGGCCGTCGCTCTGCAAACCGGCGCCATCTTCACGCTGTTTCGCGACCCAGACAGCGCCGTGGCCAATCTCGTGCAGCAGGCAACCGCCGCTTCCCCCCTGGCCCAATTTTGCGCCGCTGACGGCGGCGAGCACCGCCTGTGGGCGCTGACCGATGCCACACACACGGCCTTCATCACCGAGGCGCTACGCCAACGCACGCTCTACGTCGCCGATGGGCATCACCGTTACGAGACAGCCCTGAATTACCAGCGTCTACGCGGCCCCGGCGACGGCCATCAGCCGTGGGGCGCCGTGCTGACCTACGCCGCCCCCCTGCAAGACCCCGGCATGCGCATCCTGGCCGCCCATCGCTGTCTACACGATGCGCCGGGCCTGTGGTCGCAAGACGTGCTGCGGGCGCTGCAGGAGAATTTCGAACTGCAAACCGTGACCGGCGTCGAGCCGCTCATGGCCGCGCTGGCGCAGGCGCCGCCAGGCGCCGGCTGTTTCGGCCTGCTCCTGCCTGGCGCGGCCGACCAGGGCTGGCTACTGCACCCCCGCCCGCAGGTGACCCTGTCCGTCGAGCTGCCCGCCGAGCTGGCCGCCCTCGATGTCATCCGCCTGCAAGAATGGGCGCTGCGCCCCACCCTGCGTCACATCACCGATGACATGGCCGACAAGCGGTTCATCGCCTACGAGCCGGACCTGGCGCGCGTGCTGGCCGAACTCGCCCAGGGCCGCTATCAGGCCGCCTTCCTGCTCAACCCGGTCAGTCTGGAACAACTCTGCGCCGTGGCCGAGGCGGGACTGGTCATGCCGCAGAAGGCTACCTACTTCTTCCCCAAGCTGATCTCTGGCATCGTCATGCACGATGTCGCATAACGGCGCATGGGCATCCTTTACAAGCTGAGCTACTCGCTGCGCCGTTTTCAGACGGCCAGATGGTCGTTGGAACGCTGGCTGGCCACCATCCTGACGCTTTGGCTGGCGCTGGCGCTCTTGCGTTGGCTGCCGGGCGGCTGGCCGTTGATCGGCAGCCTGGCCGTCCTGCTCGCCGTTTTGTTGCTCGGCGGGCGCTGGGCGCAGCGGCAAGATTATGTCGTCTTCCGGCCAGATGGCGCCGCGCCCCCCATCCCCGTCATGCTGCCCATGAGCGCATTGACCCCTGTGCGGGCCACAGGGCGCTTCGAGGTCGAAGGCGAAGCGCAGCGGTTCAGCGAACTCACGGCGCAGTTTCAGTCGTTCGAACTGCGCCAGCATGTCATCATGGGGCGCATCGTTCCCCTGACCTTCCTGCGGGTGGGACGCTGGCCGGCGCAGGATGTCGGCATGTGGTACATCTTCATCGCACCGCGCCATCTGCTGCAAGCGACCAGCGGCCGCTTGTGGCATGGTCGCCAGCCGCGCCCGGCCCTGCGTCTGCTGCTCGCCCAGCCGGTGGACGAAGAAAATGGCAACAGCTTACGGTCACGCCGGCGCACACGTGTTACAAACGAGCGCATCTATCTTTCGTTCGACAGCCTGGCAGACCGGCAGCGCATCTGGGCCAACCTCCTGGCCGACGCCCCGCAGATCAGGCGCGTTGCGTTGATCAAAGAACAACAGTAGAGCAGTAGAGCAGTAGAGCAGTAGAACAGTAGAGCATTAGAGCAGTAGAGCAGTAGAGCAGTAGAACAGTAGAACAGTAGAGCAGTAGAACAAGACAAGATAGAAAACTGAGTCAGGGATTAATTGAATCAAAATGGGTCATCAAAATCAAACGAACCAGGGCGGAGGGCCGCAGCAAGCGGCCAATCTAATGTCCCACGCCAGATCATCGTCGTTTGGCGAACAGGGCGTCACACGCGCCAACGTTGGCATCCGGCGCGATGACGTGACCGAGCCGCAGGATGTCGCCGTCTTCTTCGACTTCGAGAACATCGTTTATTCCACGCGCAACTGTCTCAACCTCAATCCAGATTTCGGCCTACTGATGGATTGCTGCCGCAGCTTTGGCCGCGTCGTCATTGCGCGCGCCTACGCCGATTGGCGGCGGCATGCGCCCGCCGTCTCTTCGATCCTGCACGCCCAGGACATTGACCCGGTGTTCGTACCCAGTTACCAGTACGGGCGCACAGGCGCCAACACCAGTTCGATCAAGAACAGCGTTGACATGCACCTCTGCGTAGATGCCATGCGGGCGCTCTACCGCTATCCGCACCTCAGCGCCTTCGTCCTCATCAGCGGCGACCGCGACTTCATCCCCCTGGTGCGGGCGCTGCGCATGGAGGGCAAGTTGGTCATCGGCGTCGGCGTGGCCGACACCACATCGAACTACCTGGGCCGCGCCGTAGATCAGTTCGTCTTCTATCAGGATCTGTTGACGCGCAGCGACCCCACCCCGCGCCCGGCGGTCAAACCGGAGACCGAGACGCCAGCGGCGCCAGCGGCCGAGGCGCCCGCCGTCCCGCCGCCGCCCAACATCAGCGCCAATGGCAATGGGCGCACTGCGCCCATCGGCGAATCAGCCACAGCAATAGCCGCAGCAGCAGATGAAGATGGTCTTTGGCACAGCCTGCTTTTCGAGGCGGACGGCGGCTGATAGACCAGGGGCAGCGGCGCACAGGATCGAAAAGACGGGAGGCGAGGCGACATGGCGGCCAAAACGAAGATCATCGTGAGCGATTTGCATCTGGGCGCCGGTATCCCCGGCGTTGCTGGCACAGGCGGCAACGCCCTGGAAGATTTCGTCAGCGACATCGAGTTCGTTGAGTGGCTGCACGGCCTGATCGCTGAGAGCAACGCCGCCGCCGATGACGCCGCCGATGACGCCGCCGATGACGCCGCCGATGACGATGGAGAAATGGAATTCATCATCAACGGCGACTTCATGGAGATGCTGCAAACGCCGGCGACGCCCACCTTCGATCCTGTCTTTCCCTACCCCCCAGAGGTCTATGCGCCAGGCGACGAGGCCGCATCCGTGCGCAAACTGGTTCACATCACGCAGGGTCATCCCGGCGTCTTTGCCGCCCTGGCCGATTTCATCAGCCTGGCGCCGCGCCGCAACGTGGTGATCCTGCGCGGCAATCACGACCCCGAACTCTACTGGCCCGCCGTGCAGGACGTCTTGCGCGGCTTGTTGGGCGCATCCGGCCCGCTGCACCACCTGCTGCAGTTCCCGCCGCGCAGCTATCGCAGCGATGGCGTTTATGTCGAACACGGCAACCAGTACGTCGAAAAGGTCAATCGCTTCCAGAATCCGCTGGAACCGCTCGATCCGCTCGACCCTACCAGGCTGGAGTACATCTGGGGATCGCGCTTCGTGGCCGAATACTTCAACCAGGTGGAGCGCCAGCGTTCCTGGGTAGACAGCGTGGTGCCAATGACGGGTCTCATCTGGCATGGCCTGCACTACGATTTCGAGTTTGCCATCGAAGCGTTGCGGCTGTTGTTGGCCGCCCTGCCGCGCCTCGGCCTGCCGCGCGATCTTGCGCCCCGTCAGGCCGACGCCATCGCCCGGCTGCAGGCCGAAGTGGCCGATCCAACCCAGACCGGCGCCCTGCAAGCCCGCTATCAGAACGACCCCGCCTTCCGCGCCGAGTTCGAGGGGCGCATCGTCGAAGTGCTGCGCCAGACCGACCCGGAAAATGCCATCTTTCCGGCCGGGCGGGGAATCACCGCCGCAGAGGCGCTGGCCCAGGCCGATCAACTGGTTGACCATTACCGGGCCGCTCTGCGCGACGAGGCGCGCCGCATCGCCCACGAAACGGGGGCGCACCTCGTCACCTTTGGTCACACGCACGCCGCGGAAACCATCCCGCTGGACGACGGCGCGCTCTACATCAACAGCGGCGCCTGGATCGGCGTGACCGACATGACGCACGCAACCCCGGCGCAGTGGGAAGACCTCTTCCGCCGGCCGCAGCAGTACGTCAGGCGACGGCTCAACTACGTGCGCGTGGACTACCCTGCGGTCGGCGCACCGGTCGCACGGCTGCTGGCCGTGGGCGAGACCACGCCCGATCTCCCGCCCACCAACGGCGGCGGGCAGCAGACGCCGCACAAGGGCTGCCTGCCGGCCCTCCTGCTGCTGCCCTGGCGACATTGAGCCGGGAAGAGGGGATCGGCACATGCAACCGGCGTCCTACCCCTTCGATCTGCAAGCTCTGGACGAGCGTTGGCGCAGTTTCGTGCAAACGCGCGTCTTGCCTGACGCCGGCGACCCGGCGGTGCTCAACTCCTGGCGTCGCTGCGCCCCGCTGCTCAACGCCTTTGGCCAGCCGCACCTGGCGCGCTTGAACGAGCAAGGGCTGCGCTCGCTCCTCATCAATCAGTTCGATCTACTCGCCATTGCGCGCCCGCTGATGGAAGACATCCATCAGTTCATCGAGGGCAGCAGTTCGCTCATCATCCTGTTCGACAGCGCCGGCTGCGTTCTGCTGACCCTGGGCGACGCCGACATGGAAGCCGAAGCGGGACGCATCGGCCTGACCTCAGGCGTCTACTGGGACGAGGGGCGCATGGGCACCAACGCCTTTGCGCTGGCGCTGACCGAACGCACCCCGTCGTGCATCGTGGGCGCCGAGCACTACTTGGCCTGTTTTCACCATCTGCTCGACGCCGCCGCTCCTATCTTTCATCCGAGCGGCCGTCCCATCGGCGTCTTGGGCATCCTCAGCCTGGCCGCTGTTGGCCATCCGCACAGCCTGGGCGTGGCGACGGCGGGCGCCCGTGCGTTGGAAAATCAACTGGCCGCCGACGTGATGCACCGCGACGCCAACACCCACCTGACGCTGCTCAACGCCACGGTAGACGCCATCGCCGAAGGGGTGCTAGTCTGGGATCAACATGGCGTCATCACGCAGATGAACCGGCAAGCAGCGCAGTTGCTCGGATTGCAGCCGCAGTCCGCCGTCGGCCATCCGCTGCAGCGGTTCATCCAGGCCCCGCCCGATCTGCGCGAGGCGATCGTACAGGGCCAGCCGCTGAGCAATGTCGAGGCCCATCTGCTGGTGAACGGCCGGCCGGTGCACTGCATGATGAACCTCAAACCGATCCGCGCCGGCCAGGAGCCGGCGGCCGGTGTCCTGGCAACGCTGCAGCCGATCCAGCAGATTCATCAAATCTACCATCGCCTGTCAGGCGCACAGGCCACCCTGACGCTGGACGACCTGAAGGGCCAATCGCCCAGCATCCAGCGCGTGCGACAGCAGGCGCGGGCAGCGGCGCGTGGACGGGGCCATGTGCTGCTGCAGGGCGAGCCGGGCGTGGGCAAGCATGTCGTGGCGCGCGCCATTCACAACGCCAGCAGTCGCGCCCAGGGACCGTTCATCGCCGTCAATTGCCGGGCGTTTCCACGCGATCTTTTCTTGAGCGAGTTCTTCGGCTACGAAGGGGGCGCCTTCAGCGGCGCACGGGCCGAAGGGCGTCCGAGCAAATTCGAACTGGCGCACGGCGGCACCCTGTTCCTGGACGAGGTCGAAGCGATTCCGCTGGAGTTTCATTCGGCGCTGGGCCGCGTGATCGAAACGGGCGAGGTGATGCGGCTGAGCGGTACGCACGTCATTGCGGTCAATGTGCGTGTGATCTCCTCCACCGACACCGATCTTGATCAACTGGTGGCCGAGGGGACTTTCCAGGCCAATCTGCTCTACCGGCTCAGCTCGATCGTCATCGAGATGCCGCCGCTGCGCCAGCGCAGCGACGACCTGCCCGACCTGATCGAAACGATCCTGGCGCGCATGGGGCGGCGCCGCAGCGCCTCGCCCGGCGTCACCGAGGAAGCGTTGCGCCTGATGAAGAAATACCCCTGGCCCGGCAACGTGCGCGAACTGGAAACCGCGCTGGAACGCGCCTGCAGCCTGCTGTCCGGCGATCAACCGATTGACGTGGCGCATCTGCCGGAGAGTGTGCGGCGCGGCGCGGTCATCGTGCCGCTGCGCGAACGGGTCGAGCCGGTGCTCAACCTGGACGAATGGAACCGCGAGGCGATCATCCGGGCCGGTTGGGCCACCCAGGGCGCCGTCGTCGAAATGGCGCAGTTGCTCGGCATCAGCCGCACCACGCTCTGGCGCAAAATGCGGGCGTTCAACCTCGATCCACGCGAGTTCAAGATCGCCGGCAATGAGAATGTTGCAAAATAGAACATAAATCACAAAATGTGTTGTATTTTGCAACAAAACAACGGCAACTGATTGACACACGGCGCACCTTCTGGTAAGGTTGCGTCGTGCGTTTTTTCGTAAACCGGTTTCGGGTCACGAATTCGGTCATGAATCCCCCAGAGAGTGGCAATTGCCAGATGGTACGGGACACGCGTCGAACATGATGCCTGGCATGATTCTTTCTATCGCCGGTCGCTCCATACGTTCTGAGTACGTCCGCAGCCTCTTGTTCGCCAAGGGGCGTGCGGGCGTTTTTGTGCGTGTGAGCGGCGCCTATCCCGTCCGTGGCAGCGACGCTGCGCAGTGACCGAGGCCGGTTGATCTCATTCATTCCCGATGGCGGCTGCGCTGGCTGTGCGCCGCAACTGGAAGTTGAAGCTGAAACAGAAAGGAGAAACGTCAGCCCCTCTCATACGCTCGTTTTGCGCTTCCTCGATGCGCCCGGCGCTTCGGCGCAGGTTGAATTTTTTCCCTCGTGATCGTTGTCTGCAAGATTGTTCGAAAGCTGCCAATTTGGGCAGCGTCATGTGCTTGACAAGCTTGACAAAGTAGGAGGAACTCACAATGCTAGTCGGTGAAATTTTGGGCACCATGATTCTGATTCTCTTGGGTAATGGTGTCGTTGCCAATGTCGTGCTCGGCAAGACCAAGGGCAACAACTCGGGCTGGATCGTCATTACCGCGGGCTGGGCGTTTGCTGTGCTCGCTGGCGTTTTCGTAGCCGCTGCCACGGGCAGCCCCGAAGCCGACCTCAACCCGGCCGTCACCGTCGCCAAGATGGTACGCGGCGGCACCACCTTCAGCGATGGCATCATGCGCATCATCGGCGAGTTCGTCGGCGCCTTCCTGGGCGCGGTGCTCGTTTATCTGGCCTACTACCAGCACTGGGGCGAGACCGACGCGAAGAGCGCCAAGCTGGCCGTCCACTCGACCGGCCCCGCCATCCGCAACACCACCTGGAACCTGATGACAGAAATCATCGGCACCTTCGTGCTGGTGTTCGTGATCTTCGCCATCTTCGCCAAGACTGGGGCAACCGCTGGCAGCCCGGCTTCCGGCGTCGGTCCGTATCTGGTGGCCTGTCTGGTCTGGGGCATCGGCCTCTCTCTGGGCGGCCCCACCGGTTACGCCATCAACCCGGCCCGCGACCTGGGCCCACGCATTGCCCACTTCCTGCTGCCCATTCCCAATAAGGGTGACAGCGACTGGGGTTATTCCTGGATTCCTGTGGTCGGCCCCATCATCGGCGGCGTCATTGCGGCCGTGTTGGCCAACATGTTCATTGCCTGACGCCGATCGCCCGTTGCACGGTTGAGCATGAGCAGATGACTCTTTGGCGTTCCGGCCCACTCACGTCGGAACGCCAAAGAGCGCCAACGCCAGGCATAGAACGCCTGTGACGCACAACATTTGATATCGAGTAGCAAGCTCAAGCTGAGCGAAAGGGTGACAAGGGTAACAGATGAAGAAACTGATCAACAAGCCGGAAGATGTCGTACGTGAGGAACTGGAAGGGATCGTCTTTGCGCACTCAGACCTGGTCAAAGTCTACTTCGATCCGAACTACGTTGTCCGAGCCGATGCGCCGGTCAAGGGTAAAGTGGGTGTGATCTCCGGCGGCGGCTCTGGCCATGAGCCGATGCACGGCGGGTTCGTGGGCATGGGCATGCTCGACGCCGCCTGTCCGGGTGCGGTTTTCACCAGCCCCACGCCTGATCAGATGCTGGAAGCCACGAAAGCCGTGGACGGCGGCGCAGGTGTGCTGCACATCGTCAAGAACTACACCGGCGACATCATGAACTTCGAGATGGCCGCCGACCTGGCGCGCGACGAAGGTATCGCAGTGGAAGCGGTGGTGACCAACGATGACGTGGCCGTGCAGGACAGCCTGTACACGGCAGGCCGCCGCGGCGTCGGCATCACCGTCCTGGCCGAGAAGATCACCGGCGCCGCCGCCGAAGAGGGCCGCTCGCTCAAAGAAGTGGCCGACGTCTGCCGCAAGGTCAACGCCTGGGGCCGCAGCATGGGCATGGCGCTGACCTCCTGCACGGTGCCCCATGCGGGCAAACCGACCTTCGACCTGCCCGAAGACGAAATGGAAATCGGCATCGGCATCCATGGCGAGCCGGGCCGCAGACGCATGAAACTGGCAAGCGCCGACGAAATCACCGCCATGCTGGCCGAACCGATCATTGCCGATCTGCCCTTCCAGGCGGGCGACAACGTGTTGGCCTTCGTCAACGGCATGGGCGGCACGCCGCTCATCGAACTGTACGTCGTCTATCGCAAGCTGGCGCAGATTTGCGAGGCTCACGGCATCAACATCGTACGCAACCTGATCGGCTCCTATATCACCAGCCTGGAGATGGCGGGCTGCTCGATCACATTGCTCAAGATGGACGATGACCTGCTCAAACTGTGGGATGCGCCGGTCAAGACGCCGGCCATGCGCTGGGGCGTCTGAGTCTCCAGGCGGGACAAGATCAGGTAATCATGGCAATCTCTCGACAAGATGTGCTCGACTGGATCACCAACGTAGCCGCTGTGCTGGCCGAGAACAAGGACTATCTGACCGAGCTCGACTCGGCCATCGGCGACGCCGATCATGGCGCCAACATGACCCGTGGCTTTCAGGCTGTGCTGGCCAAACTGCCCACCGTCAGCGACAAGGACATCGGTACCATCTTCAAGACGGTGGGGATGACCCTGGTTTCAACGGTCGGCGGGGCCAGCGGGCCGCTCTACGGCACCTTCTTCATGCAGGCAGGCGCCGCTTCGGCGGGCAAACAGGAACTCTCGGCCGCCGACTGGGGCGCAGCGCTGGAGGCCGCCGTCAACGGCATCCTCATGCGCGGCAAGGCGATGTTGGGCGACAAAACGATGGTGGACGCCCTGACGCCCGCCCTGGAAGCCTTCAAGGACGCCATCGGCCAGAATGCGGCGCTTGACGCGGCATTGGCTCGCTCGGCGCAGGCAGCAGAAGGCGGCATGAAGGCCACCATCCCGCTAGTTGCGCGCAAGGGGCGCGCCAGTTATCTGGGCGAACGCTCTGCCGGCCACCAGGACCCCGGCGCCACGTCGAGCTTTCTCATTTTGCGCTCTGCGTCCGAAACCTGGGCCAACGCCTGACCGCAGACCTCCGCCGCACGCGGCGCTGGCCACCGTCTCGGCGATAAAACCCCCTGATGATTTCGTGTTTTGTTTTGTGTCAACAGGCGTCAGCCTGACAAGTGATTTCGATCTGGAATCCAACAAAGGAGATTCGTACATGGCAAAGTATGCAGCAGCAGTAGATCAGGGTACGACCAGCACCCGCTTCATGGTGTTCGACCATAGCGGCAAGGTGGTTTGTTTCGATCAGATGGAACATGCGCAGATCTACCCGAAGCCGGGTTGGGTCGAGCATGATCCGATGGAGATCTGGGCGCGCACCGACGATGTGATCCGGGGCGCGTTAGCCAAGGGCAACATTGACCCGGCGGACATTGCGGCGGTCGGCGTGACGAATCAGCGTGAGACGACGGTCGTCTGGAACCGCAAGACCGGCAAGCCGTACTACAACGCCATCGTCTGGCAGGACACCCGCACGGCGGACATCTGCAACGCGTTGGCGGCGGACGGCGGCCAGGATCGCTTCCGCGCACAGGTCGGTTTGCCGCTGGCAACCTACTTCTCCGGCCCCAAGGTGCGCTGGATTCTCGACAACGTCGCCGGTGTGCGCGAGGCAGCCGAGGCGGGCGATGCCGTCTTCGGCAACATTGACACCTGGGTCATCTGGAACCTGACGGGCGGCACAGACGGCGGCGTCCATGTGACCGACGTCTCCAACGCCAGCCGCACCATGTTGATGAACCTGGAAACGCTGGACTGGGACGGCGACATCCTGGCGACGATGGGCATTCCGCGCGCCATGCTGCCCAAGATCGTGGCCTCCAGCGCCGTCTACGGCAGCGCCAAGGGCGCTCTGGCAGGCATCCCGGTTGCCGGCGACCTGGGCGACCAGCAGGCGGCCCTCTTTGGGCAGACCTGCTTCAGCCCCGGCGAGGCGAAGAACACCTACGGTACCGGTTGCTTCATGCTGCTCAACACCGGCACGACCGCTGTGCCGAGCAAGAGCGGTCTGTTGACCACGCTCGGCTACAAGATCGGCAACGATGCGGCGGTGTACGCCTTGGAGGGCAGCATCGCCATCACCGGTGCGCTGGTGCAGTGGCTGCGCGACAACCTCGGTCTGATCTCGCGCTCGTCCGACGTAGAAGCGTTGGCCGCAACGGTGGAAGACAACGGCGGCATCTACTTCGTACCGGCCTTCTCCGGCCTCTTTGCGCCCTACTGGCGCAGTGACGCCCGCGGAGCGCTCGTCGGCATGACCCGCTACGTCAACAAGGGGCACATCGCCCGCGCCGCGCTGGAGGCGACTGCCTTCCAGACGCGTGAAGTGCTCGATGCCATGAACGCCGATTCCGGCGTCGCCCTGACCGCCCTCAAGGTGGACGGCGGCATGGTCTTCAACGAACTGCTGATGCAGTTCCAGGCCGACATCCTGGGTGTGCCGGTCATTCGTCCCACCGTGGCAGAGACGACGGCGCTCGGCGCCGCCTATGCCGCCGGTCTCGCCGTGGGCTTCTGGGCCAAAGTCGAAGACCTGCGCGCCAACTGGGGCAAGGACAAGGAATGGCACCCCGTGATGGACGCCGATCATCGGGCCAAGGAATACGGCAACTGGAAGAAGGCAGTGACCCGCACCTTCGATTGGGTCTCCTGATCCCAGTCGCGACGACGGGTTGAGCCTGCGGATTCAGCAAAACGGGCCAGCCACGGCCCTGCAGGACTGACAACGTAGGGTGATGAGACCGAAGGGGACTTGTGACCCTTCGGTCTTTTTCATCGAAATTCGACTCGAAGAGAGAATGTGTGCTGAAATGTGTGCTGAGATCAAACGCCTGGAGACCGAAATTCTGGTGATTGGCGGCGGGGCGACGGGAACGGGAATCGCCTGGGATGCGGCGCTGCGCGGCTTCAAGGTGATCCTCGTCGAAAAACGCGACCTGACGCACGGAACGACGGGGCGTTACCACGGTTTGTTGCACAGCGGGGGCCGCTACGTGGTGAAGGACCCCGGCAGCGCAGTGGAGTGCATCGAAGAAAATCGCATTTTGCGCAAGACGCATGCGCATTGCATCGAGGATACCAGCGGCTTTTTCGTCGTGACGCCGGAGGACGAGGGAGACTATCCCGACCTGTTCAAGGCGGCGTGCGAGAAGTGCGGAGTGCCTTGTGCCGACATCCCCGTCGCCGAGGCGCTGCGCCGCGAGCCGCTGCTGAACCCACGCATCAGCCGCGTGTTCGAGGTGCCCGATGGGGCAGCGGACAGTTTTCTGGCCACGCACGCCACCGCCCAGGCGGCGCAGCGCGCCGGGGCCACAATCCTGGTCTACCATGAAGTGCTCGATCTGTTCGTGGAAGGCGGCGAGAGCGACCGGCGCGTGACCGGCGCACGGGTGCGCAACGTGACCACCGGCGCAGAACTCGCCATCCACGCCGCCATGACCATCAACGCGACCGGCGCCTGGGCCGGACAGATTGCCAACATGGCGGGCATCCGCGTCGATGTGATACCGGGCAAAGGTACGCTGGTCGCCATGAACCACCGCGTAATCAACACAGTGCTCAACCGCTGCAAGAAACCATCCGACGGCGACATCATCGTGCCGATCCACACCGTGGCGGTCATTGGCACGACCGACGAACGGGTGGTCAACCCGGAAGACTTGCGCATCGAGCCGTGGGAAGTTCATCTGATGCTGCAAGAAGGGGAGAAGTTGGTGCCTTCCATCTCGCGGGCCAGGGTGGTGCGCGCCTGGGCGGGCGTACGTCCGCTGTACCAGGAGCACTACACCGGCAGCAGTCGCGATGCCACGCGCGCCTTCACGCTGCTGCGCCACGCCGCGCGCGACGGGGTGCGCGGCTTCCTCACGATGACCGGCGGCAAGTGGACCACCTTCCGCCTGATGGCCGAAAAGGCGGTGGATGCAGCGTGCGAGCAGTTGGGCGCACGCAATCCATGCGTCACGGCGCAGACGGTCACGCCGGGTGTGGAACAGGGGCACTACTGGCTGGGTCATCGCTTGCACGAAGTCGAAGAAGGCAGGTTGCAAGGCGAACTGGTGTGCGAGTGCGAACTGGTGACCCGAACGATGGTCGAAAACGCCGCCCGGCGCAACCCATTGGTGACGCTGGACGACCTGCGGCGCGATGTGCGTCTGGGGATGGGGCCATGCCAGGGGGGCTTCTGCACCTACCGGGCCTGCGGCATCCTGCACGAACTGGGCACGCGGGCGCCCGCCGCGGCGCCGCCGGCGCTACAGGTGAGCGACAGCGACGCCAACTGGGAGGCAGCGTACCTCCAATCGCCGGCGCACAACGCCGCCAACGACGCGGCAGCGCCGCAGTCTCCTCCCCTGGGGTTGACTGTGGAAGCCGCCAATCTACTGCTGCACGATTTCTTGCAGGAGCGGTGGAAAGGACTGGCGCCCATCCTGTGGGGTCAGCAGTTGAAGCAGGAGCGGCTGGACGAATTGATCTATCTTAGCGTGCTGAACTGCGATCACCTACCGGACGATGGCCTTCGAAGCCCGTTGACAACCTTCTGGCAGTTCGACACGACACCAAATCAGAAAACGGAGCGCAGCCATGGTTGATCTATTGGTCATTGGGGCTGGCTTGAGCGGCCTGTTTGCCGCCATCACAGCCGCGCGGGCCGGCCTGAAGGTGCGCTTGATTGCCAAGGGCCTGGGCGCTACGCATTGGGCGGCCGGGACGGTGGATGTGTTGGGCTATGCGCCGGCGGCAGTCGCCGCGCCCGGCCTGGTACAGCGCCCACTGCAGGCGTTTTCGGCCCTGCCCGCTGCCCATCCCTATCACCTGATTGGCGCAGATGGGGTCAGGGCGGCGCTGAACGCCTTTCAGACCCTCAGCCAGGAAGTTGGCCTGCCTTACATCGGCGACCCCAACGGGCAGAACCTGCTGCTGCCGTCGCCGGTGGGGGCCGCGCGCCCAACACTGTTGGCGCCGCTGGCGCAGAGCCAGGGCGATCTGGAGCGGCGCGACCCGCTGCTCTTCGTCGGTTTCAGCGGCCTGCGCGATGTCTACCCCGAACTGCTGGCGGCCAATCTGCGCAAACAGGGCTTCCAGGCGCGGGCGGCGTTCGTTCCGCTGCCCCACGAGCAGCAGGATCGCAATACCATCCAGTTGGCCCGTGGTCTGGACGATCCGACGCGGCGCGCCCGCCTCGCCAGCGAGATCAGGCGCATCGCCAGGCCAGGCGAACGCATCGGCCTGCCGGCCGTGCTCGGCCTGCACGACCATGCGCAGGCACTGGCCGATCTGCAGGCCCAGACAGGCGCCGTCATCTTCGAGTTTCCCACCCTGCCGCCCAGCGCGCCAGGCATGCGCCTGCATCTGGCGCTGCGCCGCCAGCTCGAACAGATGGGGGCGACGGTGGAGATCGGCATGGAGGGCATCGGCTTTCATGGCTTCGACGGCTTCGACCAGGCCCAAGACGGCATCATCGCCTGGGTCGAAACTGCGACCAGCACACGGCCGCTACGACAGCGCGCCGGGCACTTCCTGTTGGCGACCGGCGGCATCCTGGGCGGAGGCTTCAACAGCAACCACCTGGGACGGGTGTGGGAAGTCATCTTCGACCTGCCGCTGACTGTGCCGCAGGAGCGCCATCTGTGGCTGCAACCGCGCTTCGTGGAAGGCCAGCCGGTCTTCTGCGGCGGCGTGATGGTCAACGAGGCCTGGCAGCCGGCGCACGCCGATGGAACGCCGATCTACCGAAACCTGTGGGCGGCGGGCGGCCTGCTGGCCGGCGGAGATTACATTCAGGAGCGCAGCCTGGAAGGGGTTGCCCTGGCGAGTGGGCATGCGGCGGCGCAGCGCCTCAGTCAGACGGCCTGACCAGGCTCGTCTTCTGGCATGAACGGATGATTCAACTATGCATACCATTTCATGGCGCTCGGTTGGCGAGTCGCTCGACGAGTGCATCAAATGCAACATCTGCACCAGTTACTGTCCGGTGAGCGCCGTGACAGATCAGTTCCACGGCCCCAAGTATTCGGGGCCGCAAGCGCAGCGTTTTCGCGAAAACGGGCAGCCCCATTCGCCCGATCATTCGGTTGACTACTGCTCCGGCTGCCGTGTCTGCAACGAGGTCTGCCCAACGGGGGTGCGCATTGCCGAGATCAACGCCCGCGCCCGCGCCCAGATCGCCGCCGAACACGGCATCCCCCTGCGCAACCGCCTGTTGGGCCGCAACGAAACGTTGGGCAAGGTGGGCAGCTATGCGCCGGCGCTGGCCAACTTTGCGCTGCACAACCCGCTCAGCCGCTTCATGGCGGACAAGGTGATGGGCATCGCACGCGAGGCGCCGCTGCCGTACTGGAGCACAAGCGGAACGTTTGGCGACTGGATGAAACGAACGGCGTCGCGACGTCTGCGCTCTGACAAGAAAGTGGTCTATTTTCACGGCTGCGCCACCATGTACTACGAACCGTTCATCGGTCAGGCGGCGGTGTTGGTCTTCGAACACCAGGGCTACGAAGTGATCGTGCCCAAACAGAACTGCTGCGGTTTGCCCCTGCTCAGCAATGGTGAGTTCGACACGGCGCGCAGCTATCATCAACACAACGTAGATTCCCTCGCCAGCTACGCCGCCCAGGGCTACCCGGTGGTGGGAACGAGCACCAGTTGCACGCTGACCCTGAAAGAGGAAGCGCCCGAACTTCTGGATATGGAAGGCGCCGAAGTGCACCAACTGGCGATGGGGGTGTGGGACATCTCCGAATGGTTGCGCGACCTGGACGAGCGGGGCGAGTTGCGCACCGATTTCCAGCGCCTGGAGATGCTGCTGCCGTATCATGCGCCTTGCCAGTACCGGGCGCACCGGGTGGGCAAACCGGCGCTGGAACTGCTGCAGCGCATCCCCGGCCTCGACGTGCACGATTCGCACGCGCCCTGCTGCGGCATCGCCGGCACCTATGGCTACAAGACCGAAAAGTACCAGATCGCCATGGATGTCGGAGCCGAACTCTTCGCATTCGTGCAGGCGCAGGGCGACGCCGCCGAAGTCACCGCCTGCGATTCGGAGACCTGTCGCTGGCAGATGGAACACGGCACCGGCAAGCCCAGCCGTCACCCCATCGAAATTCTGGCCGCCGCCTATGGGCTGTACGACCTGGCAAAGCGCCGGCCTCTCGGAGAATAGGCGCCGCATGATGTCGCAAACCCCGGGCGCCTGGACGCCGCTCGCATGGGAACGGGCCTGGGCGCCCTACGACGAGCAGACCTACGCCGCCGCGCTCGCCCTGGTGCGCCCGGACGACGTGGTGTTGGACATCGGCGCCGGTGATTTGCGCCTGGCGCGCCGCCTGGCGCACCGCTGCCGGCAGGTGATCGCCGTCGAACGTCAGGCGCACCTGCTGGCGCAGGGCAGCCTGCAGCCGTTGCCCGACAACCTGCGCGTGGTGTGCGCCGACGCCTGGCGCCGGCCGCTGCCGGCGGGCGCGACGGTGGCGGTGCTGTTGATGCGTCACTGCCGGCAGGTTGGCGCACTCATGCAGCGCCTGCGCAACGCCGGCTGCCGGCGCCTGGTCACCAATGCGCGCAGCCGCCTGGGCGTCGAACTGATCGAACTGCAGGGCGGCATCCCCTGGGCGCGGCTGGCCGGCGGCTGGTTCGGCTGTCGCTGCGGCGCCGCCGGCTTCAAGCCGCTCGCCCCACAGGCCCTGACCGCCAGCCTGCTGGAGGAGATGCACGAAGTGCTCGATTGTCCCTCCTGTCAGGAAAAGAACGCCGCCCTGCCTGCGTAGAGGCCAGTGGCGACCAGTAGACAGAAGAGAGAAGAAGATTACTCCATGGTTGGGCTTGTCATCGTTTCGCACAGCTACTGGCTGGCGCAGGGCATTTTGGAGCTTGCGCACCAGATGGCGCCGCCCGCAATGAAGATCGCCGCCGCTGGCGGCTTGGACGGCCCCGAACGAGCCTTGGGCACCGACCCCTTCCTGGTGCAAAAGGCCATCGAAGCCGCTGACGACCCCGACGGCGTCCTGGTCCTGATGGACCTGGGCAGCGCCATTCTCAGCGCCGAAATGGCGCTCGACTTCATGGCCGAGGAGACGCGCCAGCGCGTGCTGTTGTGTGAAGCGCCGCTGGTCGAAGGCGCGCTGGCCGCCGCCGTGCAGGCAGGGCTGGGCAGCAACCTGGCCACGGTCGCCGCCGAGGCGCGCAATGCCCTGTTGCCCAAAACTGCGCAACTGGCGGCGCCGGTCAACCCGCTGCCTGTTGCGCCGAAGCCGAACGCCGAGGCCGAGGCTCAGTGCGTGCGGCTGCCGGTGCGCAATCGCCTGGGGCTGCACGCCCGTCCGGCGGCCATCTTCGTGCAAACCGTGGCCCGTTTCGACGCCAAAGCGACGGTGCGCAACCTCAGCCGCAACGGGCCGGCGGTAGACGCCCGTAGCATCAACCTGGTGGCGACGCAGGCGATTCGGCAGGGAGACGAGGTCGAGGTCTGCGCCGAGGGACGTGAGGCCGCCGCCCTGCTGGCCGCCCTGCAACAGCTCGCCGCTGATGGTTTTGGCGACGGCATCGAACCCGTCACTGCGCCAACCGCAGCCCCGCACGCACCGGCTGTCACACACCCACCCGCTGCCGCCCCAATGCCGCGCCACGACGCTGGCGAGTCGGCGCACCACTGGCGCGGCGTGGCCGCCGCCCCTGGTATTGCCCTCGGCCCCGCCCGCCGCTTCCAAGCTGTGACGCCCACCGCCCCGCCCCGTCGCCAGGTTGCCCACCCTGCTGCCGAATGGGAACGGCTGCTGCTAGCGATCCAGGCCACGCGGCGGCGCATCGAAGCCACGCGTGACCACATGCAAGCGCAGGGCGCCGGCGACGAGGCGCTCATCTTCACCGCCCATCTCCTCTTTCTGGACGACCCCGCCCTGCTCGACCCGGCGCATGACACCATCTTCGGCCAGGCCTGCAACGCCGAAGCCGCCTGGCTCGGCGCCGTCGAGGCCACGGCCGGCGCCTATGCCGCGCTGGCCGAACCCTACCTGCAGGCGCGCGCCGCCGATGTGCGCGATGTGGGGCAGCAGGTGCTGCTGGCGCTGTTGGGTCACAACGCCGGTGCGCTGCGCTTGAGCACACCGGGCATCCTGATCGCAGACGACCTGGCGCCCAGCGAGACGGCGAACCTGGAGCGGCCGATGGTCATGGCCCTCTGCACGGCGGGCGGCGGCCCCACCTCGCACACCGCCATCCTGGCGCGCAGCCTGGGTATCCCCGCCGTCGTCGGTCTCGGCCCTCGCCTGCTCGCCCTGCCCGAAAGCACCCTCCTGGCCGTGGACGGGGACAGTGGGCAAGTGTGGATCGAGCCGAATGCGGAGGAGCAGCGGGTGTGGACAGAACGCAGCGCGGCCTGGCAAGCGGCGCGCTGCGAGGCCACGGCATCCAGCCATCTGCCGGCGACAACGCTGGACGGGACGCGGGTGGAAGTGGTGGCCAACATCGGCAGTGTGGCCGATGCTCGCCAGGCGCTGGAGATGGGGGCAGAGGGCGTTGGCCTGCTGCGCACCGAGTTCCTGTACCTCGGGCGGACGCAAGCGCCGTCAGAAGAAGAGCAGGAGGAGATTTACCGCGCCATCTTCACGGTGATGGGACAACGGCCGGTGGTGGCGCGCACGCTCGATGTCGGTGGGGACAAGGACTTGCCTTACGTCAACCTGGGGCATGAGGACAACCCGTTCCTGGGGGCGCGCGCCCTGCGGCTCTACCGCGAGCGGCCCGATCTGATCGAGCCGCAGTTGCGCGCCCTTCTGCGCGCGGGGGCCGGGCGGCGGCTGCGCATCATGTTTCCCATGGCGGCGATTTCTGCCGAGGTGATGCTGGCGCGCAGCCTGGTGGAAGATGCGCAGCGGGCCGTGGCCGCGACCGGCGTAGCGCCGCCGGCAGAGCTGCAGGTCGGGGTGATGATCGAGATTCCAGCGGCGGCGCTGTTGGCCGAGAAACTGGCGCCCCTGGTTGATTTCTTCAGTATCGGCACCAACGACCTGACGCAGTACACGATGGCGGCGGAGCGCGGCAACCCGCGTGTGGCCTATTTGAACGATGCGCTGCACCCGGCGGTGTTGCGCCTGATTGCGCAGACGATCACAGCGGCGCATGCGCATGGCCGCTGGGTGGGGGTGTGCGGAGAGCTGGCGGGTGACCCGACGGCGATCCCGGTGTTATTGGGCCTGGGCCTGGACGAGTTCAGCATGAACCCAACGGCGATCCCGACGGCCAAGCAACTGCTGCGCAGACTCGACCGCGCCGCCTCGGCGCAACTGGCGCAAACGGCGCTGGCCTGCGACTCGGCGGCGGCGGTGCGTGCGGCGGTGCAGGCAGTAGTTGGGACGGGAGAGCGGAGATAGAAAGAACGCTCAACCCAACCCGCCAGACCAGACCAACGCAAAATCCTGCGGGCCGCGCGGCACGTTGTGCGCACGCACCGTCAACAGATAACGCCCCGCCGCCGGGCTGGCGATGACGACCATCTCCACGTTGTTCTTGCGATCGAAGTTGCGGTTGTACGGCGCCCCAAACTGGTTGCCGTGATAGTTCTGCCCGTCTGGCGCCGTAACGATCAAATCGAGATCGTTGATCAGATTGATCGTCTGGCTGGCGGAGCTGGGAAAGTCGGTCCACACCAGCGTCGCCTTGAACGGGATGCTGCCGTCGCTCACGATGGCGCTCAGCCGCACGGAACGGCCCGTCACCAAACCGCGCACACGATCATACATGCTGATTGCGCGCGGCAGCGCCGGTTGCACCGACTCGGCGACATTGAGATGTCCCCATCCTTGTTCGAAGTCATACGGTGCGCCGCCAGTGGCGCCATAGCGATAGGGGCGATAGGTGGCGCCGTGCAGCAGCAGCGCCTTGAGCAGGGCAGCGCTTGGATTGCGCCGCCCGTGTTGGCGCAGGAATTGGCGCAGCAGGGCTACGGCGCCAGTGGCCAGGGGCGTCGCCATGCTGGTGCCGCCGTTCACCAGATAGTCCGCTGTCAGCGGCGAGTATTCGCCCCAACCGTGCCGGCCGCCGCTCAGGTGGTGCGAACGCGTCGAGACGATGTTGGTGCCGGGCGCGACGATGTCCGGCTTGATACGGCCATCGCGCGTGGGGCCGCGGCTGCTGAACGCCGCGATGTCGGCGCCGTTGTCACTGACGCGATCGGTGCGAATGGGGTCGCGGCCATAGCTGCGCGGCCAAAGCTGCCCCCAGGCGGCCTGATAGCCGGCGTTGGCGCGTTCGCTTTCGGCGGCGCCGACGGTGATGCAATTCTTGGCGGTAGCCGGCGGCGTCACACTGGTCGGATCTATTTTGCCGTCGCGATCATAGTCAACGCCGTCGTTACCCGCGGCCACCAACGTCACGAAATCCTTGTGTTCCCAGACGAAACGGTCGAGCGCCTCGCAGTAGTTGTCATAGGCGCCAAGAGCGCCGCCGCCCCAACTGTTGTTGTGAATCCGGACACCAGCCTCGTATGCTTTTTCGAAGAAGGCGTAGAGGTCAGCCGGCAGTCCGGCAAGTCCAAAAGGGGCGGGGTCTCGGCCGTAACGCTGGCGAAACGCCTGGCGGTAGGCGGGCGTCCACTCCAGTTTCTGTTCGATGGCCTGAAAGACAAGCGTGGCTTCGGGCGCCAAGCCGCGAATCACCTCGTTGTGCTGCGCCGACGCGGCCCCAGAGCCGAGGGCCGAGCCGGCGACGTGTGTACCGTGTCCGGAGTCCAGGTCTGCCGGGCCATCGTTGCCGTCCTTGTTGAGAATGACGCTGTTGTAGTCGGCCGAAATGGGCCAGCTTTGAATGGCAGCCACGCGCCCGGCGAAATCAGGGTGGATGGTGGCCGTATCTCCCGAATCGAGACCGGTGTCGGCCACACCGATCACCTCCCCTTTGCCGGTCAGTCCCGGCTCGTTGGGCGACATCACCGCCAGTGCGCCCATCAGGCGGGCAGCGATGTTGTTGCGCACCTGCCGCAGCAGGAACTGATCCACCGACTTGACGCCGTGGATGTAGGCCAGATCCATCACTTTGGCCTGCAGGTCGGGCGTTGCCGGCGGAAAGGAAACGGTCGCCACCACGGTCATCTTGTTCAGCGCCCCGCTCACCTCGCCGCCCAGGGCCTCGATGGTCGGAACTGCTGCTTGAAGCTGTTCGGGCGTGAAGAAACGGACGGTGAATGTGCTGAGCAGCGGCTCGGCCGGCGGCGCTTCGGCGACACCGCCCGCCTGACTCTCGCCTTTGGCGGTGACGGTCATGCTGCCGTCGTCCGTGTGCGAGCCATCCCCTTCGCCGGTGGACGCGGCCGCGCCATGATTCTGAGGCGGCGCCCACCGGCGCTGCGGCTCTTCCAGGTTCTGGCGCAGTTCCGGCGATACGCGCAGGTTCGGCTCGTAGTAGCCAACCCACCGCACCCACGGCAGGTTGCTCACGTTTTGATAGGCATCGGGCGTCAGTTCGACGACATACGCATACGAAGGTAGCGGTTCGCGCAGGACGCCGCCCGCTCTCTCGACAGCCTGCAGCCACTCGGCTTTGATCGGCCCGATGAACTGCACCAGGTAATGATGTGGCGCGTCCTCGTGAGCGTCCACGCCGCGGGCGGCGCGCCGGTAGGTGGGAAACTCCAACGGGGAGATGGAGGTGTCTACCGTCTCGCCCCCCACATCAATCTGGTTGATTCCCTCCAGCACTTCGAGCGAATAGCCACTGGCGAGCAGGTGAGCGATCTGTTCGTCGCTGACTTCCACCAGCAATGAATCGGGATAGGCCGTCAGAACGGTCGAGACCCATGTTTGCAGCGTGCGCTGCTGGCGTTTATTGGCATAAACGACGGCTGTATGGAGCATCGCAAAACCTCCTTTGCAGTCTTTGTGCAATGTACTGTCGTGCGGCCTGCGCTTGACAGCTCCAACCCGTAGCCGATGTCGGTCGGCGCAGACCGGACGATTGAAATCGCACCTGAGGGGCCTGTGGCCACGCGCCCACCGGCGTGGGCGCGTTCCGTGGGGCGAATCAGACCGTAGTGTAGCACCAGATGTCCTGCGGCGCAAGCCGCGCGGCCGGGCCAGGATTGCCGGCTGGCCTCTTTTGCACTACAATTCGCATATGCGGGTCGCACCGCTGTTTGTCTCTGGCCTGATTCTGCATTGGGGGGGTTCGTCATGCCGCAGCCATTCGAGAACTTCGAGAACTTCGAGATTATGGAAATTGACACCGATCACCGCTACTGGCGCCAGCAGTTCTTGCATCTGCCGTTTCGCCTCTACCGTCACGTCCCGCAGTGGGTGCCGCCGCTGGCGTCCGAAGCGGCGCGCATGTTGAATCGGTCAAGCCATCCCTTCTACGAGCACTCCGACGCGGCGTTTTTTCTGGCGCGACGCGCCGGCGAGACGATTGGTCGCCTGGCCGTGCTCGACAACGCCAACTACAACGCCTTCAACAACGAGCGCAGCGCCTTCTTCTGCCTGTTCGAGTGTGCGCCGGAGCGTGACGTAGCAGTCGCCCTGTTCGAACGGGGCTTTGCCTGGGCGCGGGCGCGCCGGCTCGACGTCATCAAGGGGCCGCGCGGGCTGAGCGCGCTGGACGGGATTGGGCTGCTGGTCAAAGGTTTCGAGCATCGCCCCGCCTTCGGCATCCCCTACAACCTGCCCTACTATCCGGCGCTCGTCGAAGCGGCCGGATTCGAACGCAGCGACGATTCGGTCTCCGGCTATCTTGGCCCCAACACCCAGTTCCCGGAGAAGATCCATCAGGTGTCGGCGCTGGTGCAGAAGCGGCGCGGACTGCACGTGGTGCGTATGGAATCACGACGCGAGGCGCTGGCGTTGGCGCCGCGCCTGGGCGATCTGTACAACGCGGCGCTGGGCGGCGTCAGCGGCGGCGTCCCCTTGACCGAGCGCGAGTCGCACGCCATCGCCATGCAAATCTTGCTCTACGCCGACCCCAAGCTGATCAAGATCGTGATGAAGGGGGACGAGCCGGTCGGTTTTCTGCTGGCCTATCCCGACGTGTCCGCGGCCGTGCAGCGCACCGGCGGGCGCATCTGGCCCCTGGGATGGATTCAGATGCTGCGCGAGGTCAAGCGCAGCCGTTGGGTCAACATCAACGGCGCCGGCATCGTCGAGCAGTACCGCGGCCTGGGCGGCATGGCCATCCTCTTCAGCGAGATGCAGAAGAGCGTGGCCGAGGGCGGCTTCCTCCATGCCGATCTGGTGCAGGTCAGCGTGTCCAACGACAACATGCAGCGCGAGCTGCGCGACCTGGGCGTTGACTTCTACAAGATGCACCGGCAGTATGTGCGGCGGCTGTGAACTCTCCGCTGTCAGCGCCCACTATCCACTGCCCACTGCCAACTGGATGATCCGGCGCGTGTCGGGCAGCATCGGCAGGGTTTCCATGTCGGCCAGGGTGAACCAGCCGACCCCGGCGGCGTCATCGGCGGCGTTGAGTTCACCGTCCTGCTCGTAGGCCCAAAAATCGAGCACAACGTAATGGTAGCGAATGCGCCCCGCCTCGTCGCGCAGGATTGGCTCGAAGCTGGCCAGCAGCGAGCCGACAGCGACGATCAGGCCGGTCTCTTCCTGCACCTCACGCTTGACCGCCTCGGTCAGCGTCTCGCCCAGATTGACCAAACCGCCAGGCAGCGACCACAGCCCCTTGTTTGGCTCACGCCCACGCTGCACAAGCAGCACCTGCCCCGCGGCGGGGCGGTGAATCAGCGCGCCCACCCCCACGAGCGGCGCAGAAGGGTATTCACGTTGCATGGAATCTCCTCGCCAGGTCGAACCGGCTTTCAGGCTGGCGCGCTTGGGTCGAAATCGGGCGGCAGCGGCGGCGGTTCGCCGGGCCACTCTCCGGCCCAAAAATCGCCTTCGTCGCTGTCGCCTTCGGCCTGCCATTGGGCGAACAGCGGCGGCAGGTCATGCCAGGCGCTCAGGACAGCGTCGGGAACGACCGGCGCCTGCTTCAAGCCGTGCGGCGCGGCCGTCAGCAGGATCGCGCGCAGGCCAAGCTCCTGCGCTGGCGCGATGTCGTCCTCCAGGCGATCGCTGATGATGACGGCCTGGTACGGCTCCACCTGCCAGGCGCTCAGCGCCGTCTCGATCAACCCCGGCCGCGGCTTGCGCACGCCCACCGCATGCGAACTGAGCGCCAGATGCACGATATCCGCCAGGCCAAGCTGGCGCACAGCGCGCTGCAACGCCCGGTCGCAGGCATGATTGGCGACGATGCCCAAGCGATAGCCGCCGGCGCGCAAGGCGCTCAGCGCAGCAGCAGCGCCGGGTTGCAGAGCCGAAGCGGCGCTGAACGGCTCGAAATAGGCATCCACGGCGCGTCGCAGCAGGGCCGGATCTGCGCCGACGACGCCGTGAGCCTGCAAGAGGAAGGCGAGAGTATCGTCGGCGGGCTGTTCTTGCTGCGCCTGCGCCGCTTTGGCCGCGGCCAGGTCGAGCGCCTGCAGCCACAGCGTCTCGCAGTCAGCGGGCAGGCGCAGCCCGGCGGCGCGCAACGACTGGGCCAGAGCGGCGGCGCCGCACAGCGCCAGGTGCGCCGCCGGCTGCGTCAGGGTGACGAGCGCGCCGTCGAAAGCGCAGAGCAGGGCTTGCACAGCCCGTTCGCGGGGCAAGATCAGAGGCAGAGTGGTCAACGCGCCGGTTCCTTGCGCCCAATGGCGATGAAGTCGCGGGCAAAGAGCGCAGGCCAGTGGCGCGCCAGCCAGGTGTAGGCCTGACGGAAGCCGGGCCAGCGCAGAAAGAAGGGGTACAGACCGGGCACCCACAGGCTGGCGCTGCCGTCAGTCTTGACGATGCGCACACCACGGGCGCGCAACAGCGTGCGTGCTTCGGCCAGCGTGAAGAAGCGCAGATGGGTCAGATCGGTGGGGGAGTTGCGCACGTAGGGAAAGCGCCCGGTCAACAGCCACCAGCGGCAGCGCCAATGGGCAATGTTGGGCAGCAGCAGCACCAGCGTGCCGCCCGGCTTGAGGACACGCACGCACTCATCGAAGGCGCGGTCGTAGTGATAGCGGTGCTCCAGGCCCGAATCGGAGACGACCGTATCGAAGGCGTCGTCCGGGAAGGGCAGGGGGGCGCAGTCGAGATCAACCTGACGGGCCTCGATGCCGCGTGCCTGGGCGCGCGCCACGGCGACATACGACATATCCACGCCCACCACCTGATTGCCCTGGTCGGCCAATTGGCGGGCCAAGACGCCCGGCCCGCAGTCAACCGCCAGCACGCGCTCGCCGGCGCCCACATGGCTGGCGACGATGTCGAGCCTGGTTTGATCGAAGAGATCGCTCTTGTTGCGCCAGTAGTCGTCGTAGAAAGTGACCAGATCCATCAGGTTGACTCGCTTGTGGGCTGCACGCCGGCGCGCCGGGCAAAGTAGAAGGTGTAGATGGGAAAGCCGTGCTCATAGCACCAGGCCTCGCGCGTGGTTGGCGTCAGATCGGGGAAGAGGGTGGCCAGGCTCGCATCGGGCGCATGAAAGAACTGGCTGGCCTGCACCACCTCGACGATGAGGGCGCCGTAGGCCTCGACGTCGGTGCGCACGTGCAGAATGCCACCCGGCTGCAGCGCCCGCGCCAGCAGCGTCATGGTGAAGGGGGTGAACATGCGCTTGTGTTGGTGACGCCGTTTCCACCACGGGTCGGGCAGCAGCACATGCAGCGCCGAGGCGCAGGCGGGCGGCAGCGAGCGCGCCAGCGCAAAGCGTGCATCGTCGGGCGACAGCAGCAGGTTGGGCAGCGGCGTCGTCTCGACGACTCTGAGCGCCGGGCGCAGCAAGTGCCAGCGCAGTTCGAAGCCGATGAAGCGGCGTTCCGGGTGTTTGCGCGCCCGATCGAGCAGGAAATTGCCGTCGCCAAAGCCGATTTCGATTTCGAGCGGGCCGGCGGCCAGGAAAGCGGCCAGGCGCTGCCGGTAGGCCTCATGCTCTCCATCGCCGTTCGGTTCCAGATCGGCGACCTGCAAGAGCGGCCTGGTGAGCGGCGCACGCACGTAGCCGGGCAGATAGAGGCGGTGCAACGGGTTGCCGCCCGCCAGGCCTTTGCCTGAAATCAGGTTTTCTTCCTCGAAGGTGGGAGCGGTGGGGTCGAAGCTAAATTTCTCTGGCGTACCGCGTCGGGTCATTGATGTATCGCATCTCGCTGTGTTGTGACAGATGCGGGGGCGTCGAACCGGCGCAGTTTAGCACATCTTGCTGCGGTAGGCAAGCGCATCGGTGGGGCCGCAGCGTCGCCGTATCGTCAGCGGGAGGCATCGTTTTTTGCGCAACGGCCTTTGTTTGGTACAATGCGGACAACTGGGGCCGAGCGCAACAGACGCTCGCCCAGTTTGCGCGTAAAAAGGCCATCGTTGGGAGTTCGCTGACGACAAACGGTGCGGACGGGATGAACCTGCCGCACCACTGACAGACAGGGTACGCTTTGCTTGATTGCGAGCGTTTGCAAACAACAACAAGACGGACGACAAGAACGGTCAAAAGAAACAGGAGAAGACGATGTTGACCAAGCAGTATGCGAAGAACAACAAGACGTGCAAAGTCACGTTCGAGATGCCGGCCGCGGCTGGCATGACCAAAGGAACGCTGGTGGGCGACTTCAACGACTGGAACGAGAGCGCCACGCCGCTCAAGCGTCGCAAGGACGGCGCGCTCTACGCCACCGTCAGCCTGGCCACCGGCAAGAGCTACCGCTTCCGCTATCACGACGACGAAGGCGCCTGGTACAACGACTGGGCGGCCGATTCCTACGCTCCCAACGAATTCGGCACCGAAGATTCTATCGTGACCGTCTGACCTGCCCAGGCCAGGCTGACCCCACCTTTCCCTCCCATTCTCCCACAGGCTGTCAACGATACGCGACGCTGGCCGGGCAATTGCCCGGCCAGCTTTTTTGATTTTCAGATGAGCGGGGCAGGCCTCAGGGCGCCGCCTGCCAGGCCGCAAAGCGTTGACCCTGCGCCTGGCCGGGCGCGCCAACCTGCCAGACGGGCAGCCAGGCCAGGGCCACCAGCCGCACCGCCACATCGGCCTTGCGCGGCGTCAGCCGAATCTCCTGCAGGTCTTCGAGCGCAGCAGTCCAGCGGTTGGCGATGGCTTGCGCCTCGCGCTCGCTCTGCGCCTGCAAAGCGGCAATCTGCCGGCGGATGCTCGTCACAGTCTGCTGGCCCTCGATCACATCGAGCCGGGCCTGGTTGGCCAGCCGCTGTTTGGTCATCGTCGTCGAAATGACGCGTGTGCGCCTGCTGCCAAGCAGCGCCCCCATCACCGTCTCGCCGATCGTGACCCATTTCTCGCGATTGAGCGCCGAGGCCTCGGTCTCGTTTTCGATCAGCGTGCGCTCCTCTTTGGTCAGGCGCGCGTGCAGGCGAGTGATTTGGGCGTTGTACTTCTGCGCCAGCGCGTCAACTTCCGCATCGCGCGCCTCGCGCGCCGTCTGCTGACAACGCACCATGAAGTCTCGCCGTCGCTCGTCCGGCTTGCCAAAACGCTTGAGTGACGGGTTGTACCAGAGCGACAAGAATTGGCTGCGGTAGAGGTGATCGGTGAAGGCGCTCTGCAAGCTCTTGAAGGCGCGCACACTGCTGACCGCCGGCGGCGGCACGATGAAGCTGGCGCCCGGCTCCGGCTGAGCGAGCAGCGCGTCCGCTTCGATGTCAATCGCCTGCGCCTCGCGCCAGTGCAGCAGGCGGTCATCGCCGCCCAGACCGAGCAGCAGGCCGATCTCCCTGACCTGATCCACGCCGCGGCGGGCGTCGGCAAAATGAACGACGCCCAACCCAAGCAGCGCCGGTTCGTAGTGCAGGGTGATGGCGCCGGCGCTGATCTGCAAGCCGCTCTGCTGCGCCAAGCGCCGCACGACGGAACCTTGCCCCAGTCGAATCGGCAGAAAGGTCTGCGTGATTTCGGCGGGCAGCAGGGGCGCGGCGCTCAGGCCAGCGCGGGCAAGCGGGCGCGGCGCGGCCGGCGGGGATGCCGGCGCAGGTGCGATGGCGGGCGCGGGCGGCGCGGCGACCCACCAGGGCGTCGCGGCGACGGGGCTGGTTGGCGCTGAGACTGCGGCGGCCGGCTGCGTTTTGACGGCGCTCATCAGGCTGCGCACCTGTGGGCGCGTCAGCGGCCCACGCAGGTAGGAGAGCGCCCAGCGTGTCTGAAAGACCTGCGGGCGCCCCTCGTGCACGTTGTGCAGCAGAAAAACCCGGTTGTTGAGCGCCGAAATCGTGCGGTCGAGCCAGGCGCGGTCGAAACCGCCTTCACTGCCGGCCAGCGCGCCCTCCAGCCCATCGAGCAGGCGATCCTTGTCGCGCTGCGCCTGCAGCTTGCCGACGAACCAGGTGCCGGCGTTGCTCAGCCCCTTGTAATCGAGATCCACCGGGTTTTGCGTGGCGAGCACCACGCCGACGCCAAAGGCGCGCGCCTGTTTGAGCAGCGTCAGCAGCGGGCGCTTGCTGGGCGGCTCGGCCACGGGCGGAAAGTAGCCGTAAATCTCGTCCATGTAGACGAGCGCCCGCAGGCTCGCTGCGCCAGGCTGGCGGCGCGCCCAGGTCAGGATTTGGCCGAGCAGCAGGGTGACGAAGAACATGCGCTCGGTGTCGTTCAGATGAGCCAGGTAGAAGATGGAATGGCGCGGTTTGCCAGCGGCGTCGAAGAGCAGTTGTTCGATGTCGAGCGGCTGGCCGGTCAGCCAGAGCTGGAACGACGGCGAAGCGACCAGCCCATTGAACGCCATGGCCAGGTTGAAGCGGTCGCGCTGCGGAAAGAAAGTGTCTACATCGGCCACGCCGAGCGTGCGCAGCGGCGGGTTCTGAATGGCGGTGATCAAGGTCGTCAGGTCGAGACTTTGCCCCTGACGCCAGTAGTGCTCGAAGATGGTGGAGAGCAAGATATGCTCACGGCTGCGCACCGGATCGGCGCTGCCGCGCACCAGGCCCAAAAGGGCCGAAACGGCGCCGCTGATCTGCTCGCGAATCTCCTCGGCCTGCCCGTCCCAGGAGAGGCGGGGCGCTTGCAGGCTGTGCAGGATGTTGACGGGCAAACCGGCGTCGCTGCCAGGCGTGAAGATGAGAAATTCGGCGCTCTCCCGGAGCAGGCGAATGCGCTCCGGCGATTGACCCCAGGCAGCCAGGCCATCGCGCCAGGTCTGGGCGACGCTGGCGGCCCATTCGTCCGCCGTCTGATTGCGGCGACGGGCGTCGTCCAGGTTGACCCAGGCGCTGAAGTCGGCCGGGCGCAGTTCGGGGAAGGTCAGCAGCAGGTTGGTGATGTCACCCTTGAGGTCAATGGCGATGGCGGGGATGCGGTCAATGGCGGCTTCTTCCAGAAGGTCAATGCAGAGACCGGTCTTGCCGCTGCCGGTCATGCCGACGCAGACGGCATGGGTCAGCAGATCGCGCGCATCGTACATGACGGGGCGATTTTCGGTCTGACCAGTTTTGAGGTCGAAGGGCTTGCCCAGGTAGAAGTAGCCCAGACGTTCGATGTTGTCCATGCGGATAGGTTCTCTTTTCGGCTGGCTTGGCGCTGGCAGCGGCCAATTTTAGCGCAAAAGAGAACGAAACGCAAGAACGTTTGTGCTTTCGAGCAAGCCTCTGTCAGGCCAGACGCATGGCAAGCGCCAGCATGGCAATGCTGAGGACAATGCGCCAGCCCAGTTGGAACCAGATTTGGCGCAGCGGCGACGCGGCGACGGCGACGGTTTGTTCGGTCATTGGTTGATTCACGCGAGAGTGTTCTTTCTTCGTTTGGTCGTTTGGGTGTCAAGCTCGTCCGGTCAAACAGAACGAACGAAGATGACATGCGGTTACGCCGTCAACCAGATGTTGCGCAGATGATTTCATAATCGTTGATCAACGACGGTCGGCGACGAATTTGACGATGGTAACGCCATCGCCGCCCTCGTTGAGGTCGCCGCTCTGCGCCTTTGCAACGAGCGGATGGCGGCGCAGTTCGTCGCGCACCAGGCGGCGCAGCGCGCCGGTGCCCTTGCCGTGAATGATGCGCACCCAGGGCAGAGCGGCCAGGTAGGCATCGTCCAGGTATTTTTCCAGAATGGGTATGGCGTCGTCTGCGCGCTGCCCGCGCAGGTCGAGTTCCAGTCCAGGCGACGGCGGCAGGCTGCTGCTGCCCGTCTCACGGCGACCGCTGCCACCGGCGCGGGCGCTCAGATCGGCGGCTTTGGCGCGCAGTTCCAGAGTGTGCAACGGTACGTGCATGCGGAAGGAGCCGATCATGATCTGCACGTCGTCCCCCTCGATCTCGACCACTTCGCCGCTGGCCTGCAGGCTGGAGACCCAAACGCGATCACCCACGCCAACCGGGCCTTCCGGCGCAACGGCGGGCGACTCTGCCGGCGGTTCGTCCGGCGCCGGCCGATGCTCCTGCTGGCGGGCGGCCACGACTGCTTCGGCCTGCGCCAAAAAAGCGCGGTGCGTCGAATCGGCGACGCCGGGTGCGCCGGGCACGCCGAGCGCATTCAACTGCTGGCGCAAACCGGACAGTTCGGCGCGCAGTGCGTCGAGTTCGGCCTGGGCCTGCGTGTGCGCCTGGTTGACGACTTCGCGCCGCGCCTGCTCGATGTGCGCCAGTTGCAGGCGCAGGTCGTTTTCTAGCGAGCGGACGGTGTGCGCCCGCATTTCGGCCTCGCTCTGCGCCTGCAGGGCGGCGTCGCGGGCAGTCTTGATTTCACTCAACAACTGTTCGGACTCCAACGCTTCGGGCCGCACCAGGCTTTCGGCGTGGGCGACGATCGGTTCGGGCAGCCCCAGGCGGCGCGCAATGGCCAGGGCATTGGAACGGCCAGGCAGACCGATGCTCAACTCGTAGGTGGGCGCCAGGGTCTGGATGTCGAACTCGACGCTGGCGTTCTTGACGCCCGGCGTGGCCTGGGCAAAGACTTTGAGTTCGGAGTAGTGCGTGGTGGCGAATGTGGTCACGCCGCGTGCGAGCAGATGATCGAGCAGGGAGCGCGCCAGGGCGGCCCCTTCTTCGGGATCGGTGCCGGCGCCCAGTTCGTCCAGCAGCACCAGACAGCGGTTGTCGGCCTCTTCCAGGATGTCCACGATGTTGGTCAGGTGCGAGCTGAAGGTCGAAAGGCTCTGTTCGATGCTTTGTTCATCGCCAATGTCGGCGTAGATGCCTTCGAAGACGCTCAGGCGGCTGCCCTGGTCGGCGGGGATGTGCATACCGGCCTGGGCCATGAGGGCCAGCAGCCCCACCGTTTTGAGCGCCACGGTCTTGCCGCCGGTGTTGGGGCCGGTGACGACGACGATGTAGTAGGTCTCTTCGATCCAAACGTCAATCGGCACGACGGAGACGGGGTCGAGCAGGGGGTGGCGGGCGCGCTTGAGGTCAATGGTGGAACCGGGGTGCATGATGGCGGGCTGATCGGCGGCCGGCCGGTGTTCCTCCTGGCCGCGTTTCCTGTCGCCGGGGCGCGCCAGCGATTGCGGTCGAAAGGGCACCAGCTCCGGCTCGCTGGCGAGCAGGTCTTCAGCGAAACGGGCGCGCGCCAGGATCAGGTCGAGCTGCGCCAGGGTTTCGACGGTGCGCCCGATGGCGGGGGCCTGGGCGGCGACCAGCGCCGTGAGTTGGCCCAGGATGCGCTCGATCTCCTCTTCTTCGGCCAGTTGCAGTTCGCGCCAGGCGTTGTTGAGATCCACCGTGGCCAGCGGTTCGATGAAGAGGGTGGCGCCGCTGCCCGATTGATCGTGAATGAGGCCGGGGATGCGCCCCTTGAACTCGGCGCGCAGCGGGATGACATAGCGCCCCTGGCGCTGCGTGACAATCGCTTCCTGCAGATAGGGCTGGTTGGTGCTGTTGGCGACCAGGCGCTGCAAGGTGGTCAGCAGCCGATCGTGGGCAGATTTGAGTTCACGGCGGATGCGCAGCAGGGCGTCGCTGGCGCTGTCGAGCACGTCGGCGCGCTCGCTGATGCAGCGCCCAATGTCATCAATAATGGAAGCCGCGATAGCATCGTTCGGCTGCAGGCGGGCGCAAAGGCCGGCCAGGTGCGGCGCGCTGTCGGCCTGACGGACGAGGGCGCGCTGCAAGGCGCGGGCGCGCAGCAGTGTGCTGCGAATGTCGAGCAGATCGGGCGGGCGCAGCACGGCGGCGCGCTCGGCCTGCACCAGGAGGGGGCGCACGTCGAAGACGCCGCCCAGGTGCAGGCCCGGATTGTCGGGCAAGAGGCGCCGGGCCTCGCTGGTTTCGGCCTGCCATTCCTGCGCCTGGCGCAGGTCATCGGTCGGCAGCAGTGCGAGGGCCAGTTCCTGTCCGCCGGAAAAATCGGCAAATTCGGCCAGGCGCGCCAGGATCTTTTCGAATTCGAGCAGTTTGAGCGATTTTGGGTTCATGGGTTGGCCGCAGGGGCCGCTTTGACCAGCACCTTCCAGGCGCCGCGCTGTACGATCTCATCGCGCTGGTTGAGAACCTGCATCTTGAAGGTGACGAAGCCACCGCCGAGGCGCGGCATTGCCCGCTTTTCTTCGATGATAGCGCGCAGCTTGATGGTGTCGCCGATCTTGACGACGCCGCGGAACTCCCATTCCAACCCCATGAAGGCCTGCACAGTCTCTTCCATGAAGCCCAGGCGCACGGCGAGTCCGCTGGCAACCGACAACACCAGCAGACCGTGGGCGACTCGTTCGCCAAACATGCCTTGCCGTGCATACTCGGCGTCGGTGTGAATCAGGTTCCAATCGCCGCTGAGCGCGGCAAAATTGACGATATCAGTCTCGGTGATCGTGCGCCCGACGCTGGTGATGGCGTCGCCAACAACGAATTCTTCGAAGAAAAGCCCGGTCTGGCGGGCCAGTGCTTTCGGCATGGGACTGTTCCCTTTCATCAATCAGTAATCACGTGCAATTCGTGGCAAGAATCCGACCAGATTTCCCTGCCACGAATTTCACTAAT
>CAZOLV010000014.1:0-25318 GCA_964580725.1 uncultured Anaerolineae bacterium
TCTGGGGCATGCAGTTGTACGTGCCCTTCCTGCGCCGCTAACACTCCCTCGCCTCGAACCTGCAAGACGGCCTCCGGTCTTCCGGGTCGAGAACGAAAAAGGGCGTTCGACTTTGTGCAAGAGTCGAACGCCCTTCTATTTGCGCTGAAAACGTATCATCTCAATAAGTCGGGGAAAAGTAGGGGAAACCTGACAGGTCTTTGCCCCGAATCATTGAGATGATACCTGAAAACGTTAGAACGGCAGGCCCAGCGCGGTGCTGAAGGAGGCGCGCGCCGCATCAATGGCCGCAATCAGCGCCAGGCTGGCGGCCAGCCCCAGCGTCGCCGGCAGCAGCAAGTCGCGCAGACGGCGGGCGCGGTTGTTGCGCCGCAGTAACAGCAGCATGATGACGGTCATCACCATCGTCAACAGAATGAGTGTGCCCAGGCTGCTAAGCAGCGCCAGCGGCAGCAGAATCGCCTCGATGTCGCTTTGCAGTGCAACGACAAGCAGTGCGCCGACGCCGATCAGGATCGCCAGTTCGCCTGCGTGGCGCAGCACGGGCTGCGGATCAGGCTCTTCCCAGACCGAAAGGTGAAAGACCGGCCAGACGAGCGAGATCACGGCAAAGCCTTGCAGCAGCCCCGTGCTGACGCGCAGGATGTTGCGCGGCTCGTAGAGGTGCGGCATGCCGGGGAAGAGGGTCAGATAAGAGTTGAAGCCGTCGAAGGCCCAAATGCCGAGAAAGAGGGTCAGGATGGTCAGGACGGCAGGGGCGGGAAATTCGCTGGCACGCCAACGTCCGCGCAGCAGGAGGTAGAGCAGGCCGGTCACGGCGCCCAGGTACTGCCCTGTACAGCGGGCGCAGAGCGGCATCTGCCGTTCACCCAGCATGAACGAACGCACGGTGATGCGGTGACAGACGGCATAGCCGATCTTGTCCGCCTTGTCGAGCAGCCCGCCCGGCGCCATCAGGGTGACGGCGACGATGGCGCTCAGCGCCAGGGCCAGCAGGAGCCAATCGAGGCGCTGGCGGCGCGGTTCGGAAACGTTGGGTGGCAGGGCTGGTTGGTTCATGTGCATCGTTTGCCAATTGTCATCGCCGGTCAGACGCTCACCAGGGGCGTGGGCGCCGTACGATGGGAGCGGACGGCGGGGGCGGTGTGGGCGGCGCTACGCGGCCGGCGAGCAGATCGGCCAGATGTACCGCCGCCGCCTTGCAGCCCTGACGGCGCAAACCGCCGTTCAGGTGCAACTGGCAGCCGGGATCGCAGGTCACGACAAGATCGGCGTCGCTCTCGGCCAGGTGTTGCACGTGGCTGGCCAGGATGCTGGCCGACACTTCCGGCAGATCGAGCGCAAAAGGCCCGCCAAAGCCACAGCACTCTTCCGACTCGCGCCAGGGGATCATCTGCGCACCCTGCACTGCCTGCAGGAGCGCAGGCGCCTGTGCGGGGCTTTGCAGGTCGTGCAGGAGATGGCAGGCCGGCTGATAGGCAATCCGGCCCGCAAAGGCGACGGCGGGATCGCTGACATGCAGAACATCCACCAGAAACTGGCTGAACTCCCACGTGACATTGGCCAGGCGCGCAACGCGTGGATCGTTTGGTAGCAGCCGCGGGTATTCCAGCTTGATCATCGCGGCGCAGGCGGGTGAGGGGACAACGATCTGGCTGGCGTCGGCGAAAATCTCGCAAAAGCGGTGCGCCTGCTGCGTCGCCTCAGCATCGAAACCCGCCTCCAATGCAAACCGCCCGCAGCACTCCTGATTTTCACGAAAATTGACGCGGCAGCCGTGCTTTTCCAACACTTCCACCACGGCCTCGCCGGTGTCAGGCAGGAAGAGATCGAGCAAGCAGGTGATGAACAGATCGCACTCGTTCACGCCTCGGCCTCGGCCAGTCGAATCTGGCCATTGGCCAGCGAGGCGATGCGAACCAGGGCGTGAACCGGCGCGTCGAAGCGTTGCAACTCCAGGCGGCCATGCTCGAATGTCTTTTCGATGACGGCGCCGAAACCGACGATGTGCGCACCCGCCATCAGCGCCAGATCGCCCAGGGCGGCCATCGTGGTGCCGCGCGCCATGAAATCGTCCACGATGAAGACGCGCGCGCCGGGCGCGATGACGTGCTTGCCCAGGAAAAGCTGCACAGGGCGGTCTTTGGTACGGCTGAAACTGTCTACCACATGGTAGCCGTCGGCGCCCATCGTGACGGGGCGACTCTTCTTGGCGAAGACGACGGCGGCGGCCTGCGGCCATTGAACATTGTTGACGACGATCGCCATGAACACGGCGACGCTGATGCCGCTCGCTTCGGCGGTCAGAATGACGTCCACGGGCTGCCTGGCGACCAGGTGCGCCAGGGCGTCGCCGCAGTAGGCGCTGAACGCATAGTCAATGCGGTGGTTGAGCAGCGTATCTACGCTCAAGATCGAGTCGTTGATGACCCGTCCCTGTTCCAATACCATGCGCTGGATTCGTTGCACGATCGTCATCGAGTTCTTGGTCTCCTTACGCTGTCTGTCACGCTTCGTTGGGAGGATGGGCTGGCGGCCGTCAGGTCGAGATTATACCGCACCCTCGATGGGAAGTCTAACCGTGACCGGCTGCGCGCCGACGCAGCGCCGGCCATTGCGCGAGATTCTCACAAATGTGGTACAATAGCGCCCTGATGATTGCCCGGCGCGCAGCGGCGCCTGCGTCATCTGAAAGAATCGCTCCGTGTGCGGCGCTTTTTATCACAGCCAATGGCCGCTCGTATGACCCGACGCCAGCGTACATCGCCGGCGTCTTTGCCAGCCCAACCTGGCTCCTGTCGTCTCTCAACGCACGCACGCTTTGCTTTCGATTGATTTTTTCGATACACGCCTTCCAAAGCTGCGAACTTCACCAGCCGCTCCACGAACACCCCCCCGAACTCGGGGGGCAGGGGGCGAGGACTTCGTAGAAACGATGAAAAACGCTGGACGATCAGGCTCCGGACGCAAGAACGCCGAATCAACTGAACGCATGAACGCATGAACGCATGAACGCATGAACGCATGAACGCATGAACGCATGAACGCATGAACCCATGAACGCATGTAAAGATGGAGGTGGTGTATGAACAGAAGAAAGCCGCAATTGCCCTGGCGACTCATGCTGGTCGTGTTGGCGGTGGGCGGCCTGCTTGCCGGCTGGCACATGCTGCCAGGTTCGCCGCAACAGCGGCTCAAGGCGCTGCAACGCGTCGCTGCGGCGCAGTTCGACCGTTTGACGGCGCCGGGGACGACGGTGCGGCAGCCGCTGGCGCCCTTCCCTGGTCAGGGCGATGACACGGCGCCATCGCTCGGCACGTTCGATATCTTCATTGCGCCCAACTTTCAGGCCATGATGACCGGTTATCCGGGGTACGACGCCTCGACCGGCATCTTGACCAGCCCCATCCTGGCCGACCCGACGACGATCATTGGCCGCAGCGCGCCGCATCTACACGGCAGCGCGCCCGACCTGAACGGCACGCCGGTCGGCACGGCGGGGGTCATGGTGGCCGATGACGATTTCGTGATTTTGCCGGCCGGTTTTCAAGGCCCGCCCGGCACGCGTGAGGTGCACACCCGCATCGCCGACTTCAACATTGCGGCGCTGAGCGGCCTGGTCATGGTGCGGGCCGGCGCATCGGCCCCCAATCGGCCCGACAGCGTGGGCGAGGTCGAATCTCTGAGCGACGCCAGCGGCGATCCCAACCTCGATTTTCCGGCGCAGAGCTTTTTCGATGTTTTCGTCGAAGTGGACCTGCCGCCGCTTGGCGGCTTTCCGGGCGGCACGCTCATTAACGATATTCCGCTGCTGGTCATCAACAACGATTTGCAATCGTTCCCGCCGCACGTCGTCTACATCCACGGCCAGACGGCGGCGGTGCCCGTGGTCTTTCTGCTGGACGATCCTGGCAACGCCTGGCTGGCAGGTGATCTGTTTGGCTGGCTGAGCCTGGCCGGGCACGGCATGGATTTTCCCGATACGGTCAACGGGCGGCAGGAGTTCATGGAGATCATGCGCTTCGAACCCTCGATGCCGCTGGCCTGCCAGACGTTTCATCCAGCCGATCGCAACGGCGACGCCGCCGTGGATCTGCGGGACATCGCACTCATCGCCGGACGCTGGCCGCAGCACGCCGGCATCCAGGACGTGCAGCAGACCGCCGGTGGGTTTGGGGCCGGCTGTCTGACCGATCCAGACCCGCCGCTCATCATTCAGCAGGGCGATGATGTCTTCGTCTCGCCGCCGTTCCAGACAGTGCTGCCTCTGAACCTGCCGCTAGGCTTCTTCGGCCCCGGCTCCGACCCCTTCTTCGGCACGGTGCAGATGGGTGGCAACCCCAGCAGCCCGCCCAGCGGCCATCCTTTCGAGCCGCAAGGCCCCTTCCGGCACGTGGCGCAAGAGGCGATGCACGGTCTGATGGATGCGCGTCAGGGCAGCGCACTGGGCGATACGGTCGTGCGCCGTGTAGGCGACGCTACGCTGTTCGATCCGGGCACGCCCGCTGCGACGCAGACGATCCCCATCGAGATTGTGGCCATGTCCCTGGTCAGCTTGCAGCCGATCATTGTGACCTACAACGGCGGCCAGAATCCAGAACAGTGGTCGCTGCAGATGGGTGTCAACCCGAACACGACGCAGGAGACTGGAGCGATGACGATCACCCGGACGTCGGCGCAGGGCGGCGTCTTCACCAGCGAACTGCCGGTCAAGAGCCACCTGATCTTCACCAACCTGTCCGGCCCGGGGATGGTCGGGCCGATCGAACGCAGCGACACCTACTACACCGGTTTTGGCACAGGCTCGCCGCTCGGTTCCGGCTATGACACGGGGCCGCCTGTGCCGTGGATCATGCCCTGAAGTTGATCGCAGCGTGGTCTGCGCGACAGCAGGGATCCTGAAAACAGGACGCCCCAGTGCGGTGTTGTTCGCAACCGCACTGGGGCGTTTTGCATCTCTGATCGAATCGTTCTCAGAAGAGACCTTTGACGCGGCCCTGCTCGTCCAGGTCAACGTTCATGAAGGCCGGTTTGGAGGGCAGGCCCGGCATCGTGCGCATCTCACCGCAGAGCGGGTAGATGAAACCGGCGCCGACGGAGGCGCGCACTTCACGAATGGGCAGGGTGTAGCCGGTCGGCACACCTTTCCAGGCCGGCTCGTGCGACAACGATAGGTGCGTCTTGGCCATGCAGATCGGTAGCTGGCCGAAACCGGCCTCCTCGTAGGCCTTCAACTGCTGCTCGGCTTTCGGCTCGTAGGCAACATCGCTGGCGCCATAGACCTTTGTGGCAATCGTTTCGATCTTCTGCTTCAGCGACCATTCCAGCGGATAGAGGAATCTGAAGTCACTCGGCTGCTGGCAGGCGTCCATGACGGCTTGCGCCAGTTCGGTGGCGCCGGCGCCGCCCTCGGCCCAGTGATCGCTCATGACGGCGGCTTCGGCGCCGGCGGCCCGTGCGGCCTCCTCCACCAGCGCAACTTCCGCCGCCGTATCGTACGAAAAGCGGTTGACGGCGACCACGACCGGCACGCCAAAGAGGCGGGCGATTTCGATGCACCTTTGCATGTTGGCCACGCCCTTTGCGAGCAGCGGTAGGTTCTCGTCAGTATAGGCCTTGTCCAGAGGGCGGCCGGCCACCACCTTCGGCCCACCGCCGTGCATCTTGAGCGCACGGATCGTTGCCACCAGCACCACGCAGTTGGGACGCAGGCCGGAGTAGCGGCACTTGATGTCCATGAACTTTTCCATGCCGATGTCGGCGCCAAAGCCCGATTCGGTTACCACGTAGTCGCCCAGTTTGAGCGCAATACGATCGGCCAGGATGGACGAGTTGCCGTGGGCAATGTTGGCAAAGGGGCCGGCGTGGACGAAGGCAGGTTGCCCTTCCAGCGTCTGCATCAGATTGGGCATGATGGCGTCGCGCATGATGACGGCGAGCGCGCCGCCGGCGCCCAGATCGTCGGCGGTGACCGGCTTGCCCTGTTTGCTGTAGCCGATGACCATGCGCCCCAGGCGCTGGCGCATGTCCTTGAGGCTGGTGGTCAGGGCGAGAATGGCCATGACCTCGGAAGCGACGGCAATGTCGAATCCGGTTTGGCGGGGGCGTCCGTCGGTCTTGTCTCCCAGGCCGAGGACGATGCCGCGCAGGGCGCGGTCGTTGACATCAAGTACACGCTGCCAGGTGATCGCGTAGGGGTCAATGGCCAGCCGCTGCAAGCCCATGCTGGCGAGTTTGGCATCGTCGTAGCTATCCTCGTGCAGGATGCGGGCGTCAATGGCGGCGGCGAGCAGGTTGTTGGCGGCGGTGACGGCGTGGATGTCGCCGGTCAGGTGCAGGTTGAAATCCTCCATCGGCACGATCTGCGAATAACCGCCGCCCGCCGCCCCGCCTTTGATGCCGAAGGTCGGCCCCATGGAGGGCTGGCGGATGCAGGTGATGGCGCGCTGACCCAATGCGCCGAGCGCCTGCGCCAGGCCAACGGTGGTGGTCGTTTTGCCCTCGCCGAGCGGCGTGGGGGTGATGGCGGTCACATCAACGTACTTGCCGTTGGGGCGGTCTCTGAAGCGGGGATCGTCGAGAACGTCGAGGTGTACTTTGGCCTTGTATTTGCCGTAGAAATCGAGATCATCGCTGGTGAGTCCAAGCGACTCGGCCACGGCGATGATGGGCAGTAGGGTGGCTGATTGGGCGATTTCGAGATCGCTGGGCACCGGTTTGACTTTGCGAACTGGCATCTTGTCCCTCCCTGGACGTGCGCATCGTTGCGGTTGCTGTGCAGAAGCTTGGCTCCTGATTCGAAGGTCCGATCCACTGGCGTTGTGACCCTCTGAAGGGCGGCTGTGCTGCTGACGGCATGATACTCACACCCCCCGCGGCGCGCCATGACCTAAATCAGTCAGCGCGCGGCGGGCACGTTGACTGCGCCAGGCTCAGGCAGTGAGTGACGCGACGTGTTGACCAAGCAGCTTGAGCAGCATGGGGCCGATCTCGTCCAACGGCAGCAGGTGTTCGACGGCGCCTAGCTCCACGGCGACCTTGGGCATTCCGAAGATGACAGCGGTCGTTTCGTCTTGGGCAATCGTTGGAGCGCCCAGGGCGTGAAGACGCGCCAGCCCGGTCGCGCCATCGTCCCCCATCCCGGTCAGCAGAACGCCGATGACGGCGCTGCCGTAGACGCGTGCGGCTGATTCGAAGAGACGCGTGACTGAAGGGCGGACGTGACTGACAGGGGCTTCCTGGTTGAGGCTGAGAAGGCGCGGGGCCTTGAACTCCAGATGCCAGTCGTCTGGCGCAAAGTAGACCTGGCCGGCTTCGATGCGCTGGCCGTTAGCGGCGAGGCGGATGGGCAGGGGGCTTGTTTGGTCGAGCCAGGCGACGAGGCCGGGAGTGAAACCGCTGGCCATGTGCTGCACGACGACGATGGGCGTCGGCAAGTTGGGAGGCAGGGCCTGCAAGAGAGTTTTGAGCGCGCTGGGGCCGCCGGTGGAGGCGCCGATCACGATGACGGCGGGCTGAGCGCGCAACGAGGGCAAACGCGGCGGGGTGGGCGGCCAGGCAGAGGGGGCGGGCACGGCGAAGCGGCGGCGCACCACCTTGACATCGGCCATCAATTTGACGGTGTTGATCAGGCGGTTGCGCAGTCTCTCGAAATCTCGGTGGTCTGGCCCGACCGGCTTGGCGATCACATCGAGAGCGCCGGCCGAGATGGCGTTGAAAGTCGTGTTCAACTCGACCGAATCTATGTGACTGGTGACGACGACGATCGGGGTTGGCTGTTGGGCCATGATGCGACGCGTGGCTTCGAAGCCGTTGACGATGGGCATCAGCACGTCCATTGTAATCAGGTCGGGTTTCAGGAGAATTGTCTGTTCGACCGCTTCTGCGCCATTGGCGGCGACGCCGACCACGAGCAGTTCCGGGTCGCCCTCGAGGATGGACTTGAGGAGCATGCGCATGGTGGGGGAGTCGTCTACGATCAGGATTCTAATCATGGGTACCTGCCTGTCTTGACGGGGGTGGTGTGCGCCAGTTCAGATCAGTTTGCGAATGGCGGCCAGCAGGCTTTCTTCACTGAAAGTGCTCTTGACCAGGTAGGCATCGGCGCCGGCCTCGACGCCGCGGGCGCGGTCGGCGGGAGAGTCGAGCGATGTCACCAGGATGACCGGTAGATGCCGAAGCCGTTCATCTTTGCGCACCGTTGCAGCCAGCTCGAAGCCATCCATGTGCGGCATGTTGACATCCGAAACGAGCAGGGCGGGGTGTTCGCTTTGCAGCAGGCTCCATGCCTCCATGCCGTCCGCCGCAGTGCGTACGCGGTAGCCAGCAGCTTCGAGGATGTTCTTTTCCAGGGTGCGCGTCGTGAACGAATCATCGGCTACGACGATGAGGGGTGGTTCGTGCGTCGGTTGCGCCGGTGCGCCGGCGGTGGTCGCTGGCCTGGAGTGCCCGCCGCGCAGCAGGTCGGCGGCATCGAGAGTCAAGATCACCTCGCCATTGCCGAGGATGGCGGCGCCGGCGACGTGGCGCACGTGCAGGAAGGGGCGGGGGAGGCTCTTGGCGATGATCTCTTGTACACCCAACAGTGCATCCACATGCAATCCCAACTGCCTTTCGGCCAGGCCCAAGACAACGATTGGCATGTGAGGCGCGGCGGCGCGGCCGGTTGCGGTGGGAGGCAGGTCGAGCATGTCGCTGAGACGGTTGATGGCCAGCGGTTGCCCGTCCATGACCAGCGCGGGGCGTCCCTCGATCGGCCGGAGTTGGTCGGCGACGGCGCGCACGATGCGGGTGACGTTGGCGACGGGGATGCCGAAGGTTTGTCCACTGCATTGCACCAGCAGACAGAGGGTTGTGGCCAGCGTCAGGGGCAGTTGAATTTGGAAGCGCGTGCCGCGGCCGGCCTGACTCTCCACTTCGATCAGTCCGCCAAGATGCTCGACATTGCGGCGCACGACATCCAGACCAACTCCCCGCCCCGATAGCTGACTGACCTGGTCGGCGGTGGAGAAGCCAGGGCGGAAGATCAGGCCGATCATGCCCTGGGAATCGAGGTTGGTGGCTTGCGCCGCTGTCAGGATGCCGCGCCGAATGGCTGCGTCGCGCACGATCTGTGGGACGATGCCGCGGCCGTCGTCGGTCACTGTCAAGAGCACGCGGTCTCCGCGCTGCGCTGTCGTCAGGGTGATCGTGCCGGCGGCCGGTTTGTTGGCGGCCTGGCGTTGGGTAGGCGGTTCGATGCCATGATCCACGGCATTGCGCAGCAGATGGGTCAGGGGGTCTTTGATCTGTTCGAGCAGCGTGCGATCCACTTCGGCGTCGGCGCCCTCGATGACGAGGTTGACCTGCTTGTGCGACTCGCGCGCAAGGTCGCGCACCATGCGAGGAAAGGCGCCGAGCGCCGTTGCAACCGGCAGCATACGCGTATGGCGCACCTGGTTTTCCAGGCCCTGCAGCAGTTGGGCCATGCGCCGATTGTCGGCCTGCAGGCGGCGGCGCAGATCGCTGAGCGCAGTAACGGCCTGGCGGAGGTGTGCGTCGTGTGCGGTCAGGTAGCTTCGCAGCGATTGAGCGGCTTCGGCGGCGTCAGTCGAGTGGGCTGGAGCATTGGCCAGCGCCTGGGGGCGCAGCTTGCGCCATTCGGCTTCCCAGGTCTCCAGCGCCAGCAGGGCTGCTTGCAGTTCAGCCAGGCGCTGCGCCGAGCCGAGGCGCGCTGCTTGCAGTTCGCCAACCTGGTTGAGCACAGCGTCGAGCTTGGAGATGACGACGCGCACGCTTTCCTCACGCACTGTGCCGAGGCTGCCGTCGCCGATGTCTGCGGTCGTTTCTGCGGCAAGGGGTGGTTCTGCGTCGGGCGCGGCGCTGACGACGGCAAGAGGGGCCAATGACGCCGGCGGGGAGATGGACGGCGGACGCTGCTCGGCCTGGTCTGCCGACGAGAAGTTTTCGATGCGCAGCGCCAGGTTGTTCAGGTCGAGCGAGGGCTGACTGCCGCTGCCGATGGCATCCACCAGAGCCTGGATGGCATCGAGCGCCTCGTAGCTGAGATCGAAGAAGGCGGGCGTGGCGGACGCGCCGCCACTCTTGATGCGACCAAAGAGCGATTCGATTTGGTGCGCCAGGCGGCCGATCGGCTCCTTGCCAACGGCGCGCGCGGCTCCTTTCAGGCTGTGGGCGGCGCGAAAGATGTCGGCCCATGCTTGCTCAGCGCCGGCGACGTTGGTGCGGCGTTCGATGGTCAGCAGCAGGCGGTTCATCGTTTCCAGGTGTTCGTGGGCCTCCTGGGTGAAGGTTGCCAGCAGTTGCTTCATCAGTTGATCGGAGAAGGTCATGCGAAGATTCCCGTTGGCGTCAGTTGTGCAGGCGAAAACGGCTGGTCGAAGACTGCAGGTCGCGCGCCAGATTCGCCAGTCCTTCGGCCGCCGTCTGCGACTGGCGAGCGCCGGCAACCGACTGAATGGCGGCCTGGTTGATCTCTTTGATTGCCTGTGCGATCTGGTCCATGGCGATGCTTTGTTGGCGCGCCGAGGCGACGATCTGCTGCGCAGCCTGTGCGGCGTCGTGAATGTTGATGCCGAGCTGCCGGATGACTTCGCCGGCGCGTTGCGTCAATGTCATGCCGGCGTCCACCCCACGCGTGCCTTGTTCGGTGGCCATGACCGCCGCATGGGTCGCTTTCTGAATGTCGCCCAGGATGGTGCGCACTTTGGCTGTGGCCTGTTTCGATTGATCGGCCAGGTTGCGTACCTCGGCTGCGACGACAGCGAATCCTCGGCCTTGTTCGCCGGCGCGGGCCGCTTCGATGGCCGCGTTGAGGGCCAGGATGTTCGATTGATCGGCCAGGTCGTTGACCGTGCTGGTGATTTCGCCGATCTGCTGCGTCTGTTGCGACAGGGTCAGGATGTCCTGGGCGATCAATTCGACTTTGGCCTTGATCTCGACCATGCTCTTGAGAATCGCCTCCACGGCGGCGCTGCCATCCTGGCCGACGTGCAGCGAGACTTGCGCCAGATCGGCAACTTCTTCAGCGCGCTGTGCTGACTGTTCGGCGGCGGCGCGCACCTCGTTGACCGTGGCGCTAGTTTGGCTGACGGCTGCCAGTTGTTCGTTGGCGCTGGCTGTGTGCTGGCTGACCGCCGCCAGGATTTCGGCGCTGGCGGCCCCCATGCCGTGGGCGCCGGTGCCAATTTGCCCGGAAAGGTCGGCCAGGCTGCTGGCCATATCGTTGAGCGAGCTGCCCAACATACCAAGTTCGTCTTTCCCTTTCACATCGAGGCGCGCCGTCAGGTCGCCCTGCGCCACGCGACGGGCAAAACCAATCGAGGCATCGAGCGCACGCACGATGGCGCGAGCGATCAGGAAGCCGACCAATGCCCCGAGCAGGATGGCGATGTTCACCACGATGATGATGGTTGTCAGCGAGGACTCGGCCAGCGCGTTGACCGCGTGTTCATCGTCTTGCATTTGCGCCCACCCAGCCTCTTGCAGCTCGGCGACGCGCAGACGGACCTGCTGCGCCAGTGTGTCCATTTGTTCGACCGCCGCGGCCAGTGTATCGGCCTGCGTTGCGAACTGCTGTACGGCTGCGGCGTACTGGTCGGTGTTGGCGCGTATGCGCTCCACCTGCAGGCGATCATCGGGGGTGAGCGCGCCGACTAGTAGAGCATCGTAGAGGGTGTCGAGTTGGGCGATGCTGGCTTCGACCTGCTCGATTTCGACCGGATCGCGCGACGCCACGTAGCGCAGGGCATGGACGCGAGTGTTGGTGATGTGCTGCCAGACTCGACCCGTGTCGAGCAGGGCCTGTCGGTTCTCGATGGTGCTGCTGACGACCTGCGTTTGGAAATAGCGTAGCGTGTCGCTCGTCAGGCTGTCGGCCAGCGCCAGCATTTGGGCGCGCGCCCCATCGGCGGCGCTGAGCGCGGCCTGCGCCTGATCGAACTGTTTCTGGTATTCGGAGATGGAGAGTTGGGCGCCAGTCGCCTTGTCGAGCAACTGCCGGTCGTTGCTCTTTTGGGCCAAGACGATCATCTCGTTCAACGTTGTAATTGTTTGTTCGAGGTCACGTTCGAGTGTTTGCGCCAACTCAGCACGATCGAGCGTGACATCGTACATCGAGATGAGGAATTCGTGGGTTGCGAGCAACGTCTGTTGCACAGCGCGCTCGACGTCAGCGGCTTGTTCGACCAGCGGTGTGCGCTCGAACTCGATGTCATCAATGATGCCATGAATGCGGCTCATGTTGGCGTAGCTGGTCAGGCCGACGATGCTGCCGACGCCAACGGTCAATCCCAGAAAGGCCGCAACGAGTTTGATCAGAAGTTTTGCGTTGTTCCACCATGAAAACATGATCTCTTTACCTCATCAGGAATCCACAGGCTGCCAGTCGTGTTGCACCACCAGGCGCGGATCAGCCAACAGCACCCGCATATCCAAAACCGTAACAAGATCGGGGGTGATGCCGGTGATGACGCGCTGGCCGGCGGTCGCGCTTTCGACCAGAGGGGCGCTGAGGCTTGCTAACAGCGCCTCGCTCACATTCAACACATCGTCCACCAGAAAACCGGCGTCGAAAGCGCCGGCCGAGACGACGACCAGCCGGCCCGGCGCTGCGCCGGCGTTCGATTTGTATTGCGCCAGCCCCAAACAGCGCGCCAGATCGAGCACCGGCAGCAGCATCCCGCGCCGGTTGACCAGCCCCAACCACACCGCCGGCGCGCCAGGAATCGGTGTGATGGGAACGCCCGGCAGAATTTCGAGCACGGCGCCGATCGCGACGCCAAAACGTTCGGGGCCGACAGCCAACACGACCAGGGTCAGCCTTTCGCCAGCGGGCGCTGTGTCAGGCGCACGCGCCAGCGTCGCCGCACGGGCGGCAAGAATGCGTTGTCTGTCGGCGTCGGGTGCACCCTGGTCGCTGCTGATCGAAAGGTCATACTGGTGATCGGTCATGTCCACCGGCCTTTGTTTGGTGGGGGGGAGCGGGAGCGAACAAGACGAACATTCGAATTCGCTGCAACGTTCGCCGCAAACGTCCACCCGTTGCGATGGGCGTTACTGGGCGGTGATCGAACGACAGAGAATTTCGGTCTGCGTCGCCGCCAGATCGCGCAGGCGCCCAACGGTCAGACCATCGCCTTCGGGCACCATTTCGACCGATGAGCGTTCAGCGGCCCAACGCGCGACGGCGTCGAGTTCTTTGGCGGCGCGCCCATTTTGGCCCAGGCGGGTGCAGAGGCCGGCCAGCGCAATACGTCCCAGGACGAACTCCGGGTCGGCGTAGATGCAACGACGCAGGGCCGCCAGTGCTTCGTCCAGATTGCCCTGTTCTTGCAGGATCAGGCCATGCAGATAGTGCATGGGCGCAGAGAGCGGCGCTTGTCGCAGCGCCAACTGTAGCCAGGAAGCGGCCAGGTCATACTGAGCATGGCTGGCGTACCGCTTGGCCAGCTCAAAGGCAGTCGTCCGATCGTTGCCTGGCGTGGCGGCCGGCGGTTCCTGCGGCTTGCCCGATATGCGCTGTGCGCCTGCTGACGGCAGGTTACCAGAAGCAATGGCTTGATGCTCGCTGTGTGGGAGATGCGCAAGCGTGGGGCCGGCGGTCCGCGTCGTATCTACGCCCGGCAGGGTCGCGGCGTGATCGGCCTGATCGGGCGCGGGGCTGTGGTGCGGTGCGGCGTGGGTTGGCGTCACGCTCCAGCTCTGCCTGGCAAACGGCTGGTGGGCGCTGTGACGGTTTGCGCTGCTGCGGCTGCTGGCAGAAGGTTCGAGCGCGGCGGCAAGCGGCTGGTCGCCGGCGTTCGGCTTGCGATACACGACAGCGCCCGGAAAATTGTGCGTGTGGAACGCCTGGTAGTAGCTTTGATTTGGCTCGGAGTGCCCCACGAGTAACCAACCGCCTGGCGCCAGGCTCTGATAGAACCGTTCGATGACGAGGCGGGTGGTTCCTTCGGCGAAGTAGATCATGACGTTGCGACACAGGATCAGGTCGAAGTTGCACATGCCCGCCCAGTCCGATTCGGCGGCCAGGTTCATTGGGCGTAGTGTCACCATGTCGCGAATGGTGTGCTGTAGCTGCCAGCGGCGGCCCTGCGGCTCGAAATAGAGGCGCTGCACTTCTTCCGGCGCTTCGCGGAACGACCAACTGCTGTACAATCCCGCGGCCGCCTGGCGCAGCGCTTCCTGATTGATGTCGGTGGCCAGGATGAGGATATCCCACTGAGCAAGATCGGGCAGAAGTTGGCGCAGCAGCATGGCCAAAGAATATGGCTCCTCGCCGCTGGCGCAACCGGCGCTCCAGAGCCGCAGCCGGCGTTGTGGCTGGCGTTGGGCGATGAGCGCGGGTAGGATGGCGCCTTCGAGGGCCGCAAACTGCGGACGATTGCGGAAGAAGTGGGTTTCGCCGATGGCCAGCCGCTTGACCATGGCATGGCGGGCGGCGGCGCCGTGCGCCGTGTCGGCCAGCAGGGTGAAAAGCGCATCGCTGTTGGGCAGCCCCAGGCTGTGCATCGTTCCGACAACCGCCGCCTCCAGATCAGGACGACGCGCTTGGGCGACGTGCAGACCAGTCTGGGCGGCGACGAGTTGCGAGAAACGATTGAAATCGGTGTCACTCAGGTGCATGGTGTTCATCCTTCAGGGGGAGATGTGCGCAACCGAATCAACGGACTGGGGGGAGGCGCCGGCCAGGCTGGTCGAGAGCAGGGTTGCCAGGTCGAGTACGATGATGAGGCGCTCCTGATACTGTGCGAGGGCGGCGATGACCGGCGCCTGGCTGGCGAGGGGATCGGGCGCCTGACCGGCCAGATCAGGCGCGGCGATGACGTCTTGAACGCTATCCACGATCAGGGCGAGCAGGCGCTGGTCAACGGTGGCCACGATGATGGGCGTGTCGAGGCGGATGGGCGTTGGCGGGACACCGAGCCGGATACGTAGATCAATGACGGGCGCCGCCTGGCCACGATAAACGATCATGCCGGCCAGCCACGGCGGCATGTCCGGCAGAGGGGTGATGGCTACCATGCGCACGACTTCGACCACCTGTTCGACCGGGAGAGCCAAGGCGCGCTGTGCGATGGCGAAGAGCAGCAGGTGCGAGGAATGGCTCATGCCGCCGGCTCCTGGGCCAGGGTTGCGCCGCGGTGTTCGAAGCCGGGCTGCGGAGAATCGGGACGTTCGGCAGCGGCGGAGTCTTCACGCGAGAGGGGAAGGCGCACCGTGAAGGTGGTGCCGTGACCGGGGATGCCGTCGGACTCGGCTGTGACGACGCCGTCGTGCGCTTCGATGATCTTCTTGACGATGAGCAGGCCCAGGCCGGTGCCACGAATACCGCGCACGGCTGCGCCTGGTACGCGGTGGTATTTGGTGAAGAGCGAGGAGAGCTGCGCCGGCGGGATACCGCCGCCATTGTCACACACGCAAAAGACCGCCATCTCATCTTCAAGGCGCAGTTGCAGGCGGATTGTGCCGCCCTCCGGGGTGTATTTGATGGCGTTGGAGAGCAGGTTGTCGAGCACTTGCTTGAGCCGTTCGCCGTCCACATAGGCGATGAGCGGACGGGCGGGCATGTCGAAGCTGAGGGTTTGACGGCGGGCGTGCGCTTGCAGCAGGGCAAGACGCGCGCACTCTTCGACGAGGACATTGAGGTTGGTCTCGCTGCGATCCAGACGCAGAAAGCCGGCGTCGAGTTTGGCAAAATCGAGATAGTCGTTGATGAGGCCGAGTAGCTTCTGAGTGGCGCTTTGGGCAACTTCGAGCAGTTCGTGTTGATTGTCGTTGAGCGGACCGGAGGAAACGTCGCTGAGCAGTTGCAGCGAGAGCAGAATTGCGCCGGCTGGATTGCGCAGGTCGTGCGTGACCATGGAGTAGAAGTCGGTTTTGATTTCTTGCAGTTGTTTCTGTGCAACCAGGCCGGCGCGGTGTTCGAGCGCCTGTTCCAGCGCGTAGAAGAATTCGGTGTAGTCGCCGCCGAACGATAGGTCCTGTTTTTCGATGTAGCCGTCGGCGCCCTGGCGCACGGCGGTGGTGGCCGATTTGATGCCGCCCATACCGGTCAGCATCACGACGGCGGTTTCGACGTCGTGTTCGCGCAGTGCACGCAAGACCTGGATCCCGTCCAGATCTGGCAGGAGCAGATCGAGCAACACCAGGTCGTATCTGTTGGTGGCCAGGATTTCGAGCGCATGATAGCCGCTGTTGGCCTCGGTCACGTGTGCACCCTGCAGGCTGAGCAGGGTGTGCAGGAAAGATCGGATTGTCGGCGAATCGTCAACCGTCAGTACGCGCTTGTCTTCCAACATCGCTTGGATTGTTCCTTTCGATGCGATGCGATGCGATCAATGACGGGGGACAGGATGGCGCGCATGCGCATGCCATCGGTGAGCAGTATAGAGGAAGAATGACCCGGTTCCAATCATACCAAAAGCCTATTTTGTGATGGAGAAAACAGGAAAAGGGTATTGGAAACGGGACGACGGGACGATCGTCCCTTTCATGTCGTGATGGCGGTCAGGTATCATCTCAATAATTCGGGGCAAAGACTTGTCAGGTTTTGGAAAACCTGACAGGTTTCTCCTACTTATTGAGATGATACGCGGTCAGGATGAGGTCGGGCGAGCTGGCGGGATCGAACGAAGAGCCGTCGAGGCCGCCGAAGCGGTGGATCTGATGAAAGCCGGCGCGGGTGAGTGCGCTCGTCAAGTCGGCGGCCAGCCAGGGGCGCTGGCGCGTGCTGTTGACCTGGCGCGACCAGGCGCCGTCGCGAAACTCGAAGAGGACGGTGTGAAAGGTGATGCCGTCGTCATGGTAGTCGGCGAAACGCCATACCAGACGGTCGGCGACGCCGTTGGCGTCGAAGAAACGGGGCATCTTCTGCAGGCGCAGGTCATAGTTCAAGTTTTGCAGGATGAGCAGGCCGTCGGGGCGCAAGCGTCGCTGCATCTGCCGCAGGGCGTCGTCGAGGGCGGCTGCGGTGAGCAAGTGCGGCAGCGAGTTGCCCAAACAGAGGACGGCGTCGAACTGCTGAGGGAGTGGGATCGTTTGATCGAGCTCGGCGAAGGCGCTGACGGTGAATGGCACAGTGACGTTGGCGGCGGCGGCGTTGCGACGGGCGTGAGCAATCATCGCCGGGCTGATGTCGGCGCCGGCGGTCTGCAGGCCCGCCTGCGTCAGGGCGATGGCGTGCCAACCGGTGCCACAGGCCACATCGAGCACCGACAGTGGCTGCGCCGCCGGGCGATCGTCCTTGCGCACACTGTTGAGGGTGCGCAGTAAGAACGGCATTTCGTAGGCCAGTCGCTGCGGCCAATCGGTCATCACGTCGAACAGAGCGGCCAGGCGATCATAGAAGTCGGCGCTGGTGAGCGTTGCGATTGTATCTTGTTGCATCGTCGTTGCGAACCTCCGAGGTTGCGGCCGGTGGCCGTTGCTGCACAGCATGGCGCAGACGGGGGGCGGTGTCAACGACTTTTGTCTCAAGGGCGCGGGCTGTGGTAAAATTGCTCTCCATGAAAGCTGAAATTGTTGCGATTGGGACCGAACTGCTTCTGGGTCAGATCGTGGATACGAACGCCGCGTATCTGGCGCAAGAGTTGGCCGGGATCGGCGTTGACCTCTTCTACAAGACGACTGTGGGCGACAACACTGAGCGCATTGCGGGCGTGATCCGCCAGGCGTGCGAACGCAGCGATGTGGTGATTACGAGCGGCGGCCTGGGGCCGACGGTAGATGACATGACGCGCGCGGCGGTGGCGCAGGCGACGGGGCGTGGGCTGCAGTTCTCGCCGGATGCGTGGGACGAAATTCAGGCGCTGTTTCGCCGGTGGGGCCGTGCGCCGGACGAGAACAACCGCCGGCAGGCGCTGTTGCCGGCGGGCAGCAGGATGATTAGCAATCCGGTGGGCACGGCGCCGGCCTTTATTTTAGAAACGGGGGCTTTGGAAACCGGGGCTTTGCAAACGAGGGCCAGCACGATCATCAGCCTGCCGGGCGTGCCGCGCGAGATGAAGGTGTTGATGGAAGGCGCCGTGCTGCCCTATCTGCGCCAGCGCCTGGCCGCCGAACCGGCGATCATCCGCTCGCGCGTGCTGCGCACCTGCGGCATCGGCGAAAGCAACGTGGACACCCTCATCGGCGATCTGGAGACGCTGACCAATCCCACGGTGGGGCTGTTGGCGCACCCGGGCCAGACCGATATTCGCATCACGGCCAAAGCGCCCAATGGGACGGCCGCCGATGCGCTGATCACACCGATCGAGGCGGAAATTCGGCAGCGTCTGGGCGCTTTCATCTTCGGCGTGGGCAGCGAATCGCTTGAGGAGGTTGTGGCCTGTCTGCTGCTGCAACAGGCGCAAAGTCTGGCGCTCATCGAGTCCAACACGGGGGGCGCGCTGGCAGACCGGCTGCGCGCGACGCCCTGCGCCGCTTGCATTCAGGCGGCGGCGGCGGTCAATGATCTGACGGCGCTGTCCGCCTTGCTGCCAGAGCTGCCTGCCGATGGCGTCTGGCCGTCGGCGGAACTGACCCTGCACGCCGCACAGGCCTGGCGCCGGCGCAGCGGCGCTGCTGTGGCGCTGGTCATCATCGGCACGATGCAGCCGCAGGAAACGATGTACAGCGGCGAGCGCGGCGAGTCGTTCCTGGCGCTGGTGCGCACCGGCCGCGAGATCACCCGCCAACTGCCGATGGGCGGCGTCGGCGAAGTGACCGGACGTTGGATCGGCAACCGTGCGCTCGACCTGCTGCGGCGCGATCTGCTTGGTCTGCTCGCCGATCATGCCGTTTGACCAGGCAAGGCAGGGCAAGACAAGGCAAGGAAAGCAAAGAAGAGGAAAGGACTGACATGCCGTCTTCGCCAAACGTACCCCGCCCGCGCATCCGCCGTTCGCCTCCGCCGGCCCGGCGTCCCGCGGCGGCGTCAATCAAACATCTGCCGCCGGCGCCGCCGATCTATCTGCGGCGCTTCGGCTGGTTTCTGGCGCCGCTGCTCGTCCTGATCGGCTTCTTGATCGTTGTCGGCAGTGCGCGGATGCTGCTGATGACCGCTCCAGCCAGCGGCGCGACCAACTCGGAGCCAGCCGCACGCCAATTCCTGCACGCCACTGCCCATCTGACCAACACGCAGAATATCTTGATCCTCGGCTCCGATCAGCGCAGCCAGGACGCAATGTGGCGCACCGATGTCATCATGCTGGCGGCGATTGATCGCACCGACGGACGGGCCGCTGTCGTTTCACTGCCCAGAGATCTGTACGTTGACATTCCCGGCTACGGCATGGGGCGCATCAACACGGCTGATTACATCGGCAGCGATCAGGGACGTTCGCTGCAGGCCGGATTGGAGATGCTGCACAAGATCATCGAGCGCGATCTGGGGGTGGAGATTGACAACTACGTGCGCATTGATTTCGACGGCTTTCAGCAGATCATAGATGCGCTGGGCGGCGTCGAGGTCGAGGTGGATTGCCCGTTGCAAGACCCGTACCTGATGGAGGCGATCGGGGTCGAGCGCATCGAACCGGGTCGCCAGCTAATGGATGGCAAAACGGCGCTGGCCTATGTGCGCACGCGGCGGCAGGGCGGCGATTTCGACCGTGCACGCCGGCAACAACGCCTGCTCATGGCGGTGCGCAACCGCATCGTGGCGGGCAATCTAACGACACGTTTGCCGCAGTTGGCGCCGGCGGCCCTGCGCAGCGCCGAGACCGACCTGAATCCGTTGGAAGTCGTTTCTCTGGCGCGCTGGGCGGTCGGTATGGATGTCGCCCAACTCAAGGGCTTCGTGATTGACGCCGATATGACCTCGTTCGAGACGCTGCCGTCGGGCGAGCAGATTTTGAGGCCCGACTGGACGTCCATTCATCAGGGCCTGGCGGGTCTTTTCGGCGCCGCCACCAAACCGCTGTTGGAAACGAACGATCGTTCGTGGTACTGTCCGGGCAGCGAAGATCTGCAAGGCCTGCCGCCAGGCCAATGACGATGCGAGAACTCCCTCCAGCACACCGCTCCCGCGTGACGCCCAGGCCGGCCAGCGCCCGCTGCGCACAAGCCGCGACGGGGCGATGTGCGCCGCGTCCCGCCGTGCGGTTGTTGGCGCTGTGCTGCCTCTTCCTGACATTGCTGACGAGTTGCGTGCAGCCGGTCGTGCCGACGGCCACCCCCGGCGCGGCGACCCGCGCGACGGGCCAACCGCAAACTGCCGTTACCGGGACGCCCCCCGGCGCAACGGCCGTGGCGACGCCGACGCAGCCGGGGCCTGCCACGGCAACGCCGACACGGCCGCTGTTGCCAACCTTCACGCCGACGCCAGGCGCCACCCCGCGCCCCTTGCAGCAGACAACCAACCTGCTCATTCTTGGCTCAGACCGGCGGGGCGGCAAGGGTACCGGTCGCACCGATGTCATCTTGCTGGCGGCGATTGATTTCACCCAGGGGCGGGCGGGCGTCATCAGCATCCCGCGCGATCTCTGGGTGCAGATTCCGGGCGTTGGGCGCCAGCGCATCAACACGGCCGACGTGTACGGCGAACAGCAGCGGCCCGGCGGTGGCGTGGCGTTGGTCAAGCGCACGATTCAGGACAACCTGGGACTGCCGGTGGACAAGTACGTGCGGGTTGATTTCGGCGGTTTCGAACGCATCGTGGATGCCCTGGGCGGCATCACGGTGACGATGGACTGCCCGATGCACGAGGTTTGGGACGACCCGGACGCGCCTGGCGGGGTCGTCGAACTCGACTACGAGCCGGGCGATCATTTTCTGGATGGTCAGCATGCCCTGTGGTATGTGCGCACCCGGCGTCGCGGCAACGATCTTGATCGGGCGCGGCGCCAGCAGCGTGTGCTGCTTGGTCTCAAACAGCGCGCCGAAGAGACCAACCTGTTGGCCAAGACGCCAGAACTGTTCGATGCGCTGCGCGATGCCGTAGACACCGATTTGACTCTGCTCGATGTGCTGGCGCTGGCGCGGCTTGGCGTCGGGTTGCGGCGTGAGGAGATTCATAGCCGCGTCTTTGACTTCGAGATGGCTCAGCCGTATACTACCCCTGGCGGCGCCGCTGTGCTCTTGCCGAACAAGCGGGCCATTCAAGAGGCGTTCGATCACATCTGGGATGCGCCCGACGTGATCGAGGCGACCAGGTATGAGCAGCGCTGTCCATGAAACGCCAGGCCGGTCAGCGTCGTAACCTGTGCTGCTGGCTGTGCGTTTTGGTATGCGAGATAGAAGCGCCTGGCCCTCCGGCCCCCTCAGTTGGGGCGTGTGTGAGAGAGACGGTCACGACAGGCCCCCTTCGACAGGTTCAGGGGGCGGGGCGGTGCCTGACTCGATTTTTGTACGGAGTCGTTCGAAATTTGATCGCTTGGACCGAACAACGTTTACGTCACTGGGGGCAGCGTTGGCGCAAGGCAGCGCCGCGTAGCGCCCCGCTTTTCATTTCATGCGCACTGCCGATCGCGCTGCTGGCGGCTTTGATCGTCAGTTGTGCGCCCGGTTTTGGGCCGGAACCGACCAGGAGCGCGCCAACGGCAACCGATACGCCGGCGCCCACCGCCGTCCCCACCGCGCTGCCCACCGATACGGCGACCGCTGCTCCCACGCACACGCCGACCGCCGCTGCGACCAACACGCCGACGACTGCCCCAAGCGATACGCCCACGGTGACGCCCCGCGCCACGGTTGCGCCGTTGCCGGCGGCCACGGGTGCGGTCTCTCCCACCGCCGCAATCAGCGGCAGTGTTCCTGTGACCGATGATCTGCGGGTGCACTCGCTCGATGCGACGCTCAACATCCTTCTGCTCGGCTCCGATCAGCGCCCCGGCGACGGCACCTGGCGTACCGATACCATCATGGTGGCGGCGGTAGATTGGAAGAACGAGCGCATCGGCCTGGTCAGCATTCCCCGCGATCTGTGGGTCAACATCGCTGGCTATGGCGATTCGCGCATCAACATGGCCGATTTCGTGGGTGAAAAGGAGATCAAATACCCTGGCGGCGGGTCGGCCCTGCTTGGACGCGTTATTTCGGAGACGCTGGGTATCCGCACGGATCGCTTTGCGCGCATGAATCTGCTGGCCTTCGAGCAGGCAATTGACACCATCGGCGGCGTCTCGGTGACGCTCGACTGCCCGCTGCGTGAGGCAACGCCCGACCCCAACAATCCTGATCAATTGCTCGAAGTCTATTTCGAGCCGGGGACGTATCATTTCGATGGGCACGAGGCGCGCATGTACGCCTCGTACCGTTACTACACCGGCGATTGGGACCGCTCACGCCGCCAACAGCAGGTGCTCCTGGCCATTCGCCAACAGGCGTTGTCGTTCGACATCATTCCGAAGATCCCGGCGCTGTGGGCGACGTTCAGCAAGGCGATCCAGACCGATCTCAGCTTGCGCGAAATCTTCGACCTGACGACGTTCGGTTTGCGCCTGGACATGAAGAACGTGCACGGCAAGGTGATTGACTATCGCCTGGTCACTCCCTACAAGACGCCGGGCGGCGCTCAAGTCCTGGTGCCAAAACGGGCCGAGATCGTCGCGGCGATCAACGGCATCTTCGATACACCGCCGATGGAAGAGACATCTGCCAGGCCGGCGGCCGGTTGCAAGACGATCCAGCCGACGCCAACTGTTGTCATCACAGCGACGGCGACCATCACACCCTCTGTTCCAAACTGAGAACCTGCATGATCTACTACGCGATTGCCACTCGCCCCACTTACCTGAGCCAGGCGGACGAAATCGTCGTGCGCTTGGGCGGAGGACGCCGGCCGCGTGCGGCGGTCAAGTCGCTGCAAGGGGATGCGCAGGCCTGTCTCGACAGCGGCGGGCGCCTGGTGCGCCTGCTGCTGCGCGACAGCAAAATCCTGCACCTGGGGCAGCGTTTCAGCGGCCTGCCGGTCGTGACGCAGCCGCCGCAGCCAACGCCGAGCGGTTTCATCGGCTACGATCTGGCGGCGCGTGTGGCGACCATCTTCCTCTTTCCCACGCCCGACGACGCCATTGCACAGCATCTGGCGCGCAACGCCACCTTCGACTTCGACACGAACGAACACCTGCTAGCGGTGCGCCTGGCAGCCGCCGGTGAGAACAACCGGCGCGCTGCCGATCTCTACCGCTCGCTCGCCTTCCTGCGTTAGCAGCGCAGCGAGGCCTCATCTTTCAGCGTGGGCGGTCTACCAGCAGCAGACTGCCCAGAACAAGGCTGCCGCCCAACATCTGCATGGCAGTCAGCGATTCGCCCAGCAGCAGATTCGCCGCGGTGACAGTGATGAGCGGTTCGACGACGCCGAGCAGCGCCAGTTGTGTACTTCCTACCCGTTTGATGGCGGCGAACATCGTCAAGCGGGCGATCACCGTGCCCAATAGACTGATGCCCAACACAGGCTGCCAGCCGGCCCAGGTTGTTGGCAGTGGGCTGCCACCAAGCAGCAGCCGCACACTGATCGCGATGAGCGCCATGAAGCTGATAACGTACAGGGCAACGGCCCGCGCCGCAATTGCGCGCAGCACGAACTGGCCGATGACCAGGTGCAGCGCATAGGTGACGATGGCGAAGGCGACCAGCAGAAGTCCAAGCGCATCGCTGCGCTGTCCGCCCACCTCGACCAGCAGCGCCACTCCGAGCAGGGCAATGGCCAGGCGCGCCAGCCGCCGCATTGTCAGCGGTTCGCCGCGCAGACGCAGCAGCAGGATGACCACCGCCGGGTAGAGGTAGAAAATCAGAGTGGTCAGCGAGGCGTCGAGACGGGTCAGGCCCCAGTAGTAGCTGAGCTGCGCCGTGGCGTTGGCGGCGGCCATCAGCAGGCAGCCCCACAGGGCGCGGCGCGGAATCGGCAGTAAGGCGCGCCAGCGGGCGAGGAAGATCAGCCAGAGGATGAGCGCGGCGGTCGTCAGGCGCAGGGCGGTGAAGGTGTTTGGATCAAGCCCGGCGCGGTAGGCGAGCTTGGCGAAGATCGAGTTCAGGCCGAGCGCCACGCTGCCCATGAAGGCCAGGAAAAGCCCTCCATAGGCGTGATTACGCATCGGAAGCTGTTTCGGCGCCGATGAGCAACGCCCCGCACAGCAGCAGGCCGCCGCCCAGCGGCAAGACCCAGCCGCCCCAACCCAGGCCCAGGGCGTGATGGTAGACCGTTTCGACGGCGGGACGCAGGCGCAGCCACTGCCAGAGGGGCAGGATCGTGGTCGCGGGCGCCAACAGCGCCAGCGCCAGCGCCAACACCCGACGCCAGCCCGGCCGCGTCTGCAAGTCGAGCCAGGGGGCGAGGAGCGCGACGCTCACGATGGCGATCAGCAGGACGATCTGCGGCCGGAACTCCGCCTGGCGAAAGGTGACCGGCGACCAGGCTGGAGGAAGCAGGGCCAGCGCACAGGGGATGGCGAGCAGCGCCAACAGCAGGCGTCCCCACGACGGCAGACCGGGTTGGCTGAGAATGGCCAGCAGGCTCAGCCCCAGGCCGAGGCTGAAGAGGGGTAGATAGAAGTATTCCCGCGTGACCGGTAAAGCGCCGCTGCGCACGTCCGGTAGGAACTTGACATATTCTGCCAGATCGATCCCCAACAGCGCCAGGCCGGCGCTCGAGGCATTGACCCACGGTCCCCACACTGCGCCGGCCAGCCCGATCAACCCTGCGGCGACGAGCAGGCGGGCGCTCAGGCGGCGCAGTCCTGCTCGGCTCGATAGATGTGCGCTCATGTTGACCTTCTACTGAGATCCATTGGTCGAATCGCTCGTCGAGGCGCTCGCCGAGCCATTGGTCAAGGTTGCTTTGTGGCGGCGGGCGCGCAACAACCGTTCTTGCTGGCGGGCGCGTCCGTCCTCGAACCGCTGTCTGTCCTGGTCGTTGGCAATGTGCAGCGGCGGCACGGCGGTGGGGCGGCGTTGGTCGTCCAGCGCCACGTAGACGACGAAGGCGGTGTTGGTCAGGGTGCGTGCGCCGGTCAGAATGCGTTCGGCGTAGACCGTGACCATCGTTTCGATGCTGGTACGACCGACGTAGGTGACGCAGGCCTCCAGGATGATCAAGTCGCCGACGAAGACGGGCGCATCGAAGGTGAGGGAGTCAATGGCGACGGTGACGCAGGGGCGGTGCGAGTGGCGCATGGCGGCCAGTGCGCCTGCCTCGTCCACCAGTTTCATGATCCAGCCGCCGTGCACGTTGCCTTGCGAATTGGCGTGTTCTGGCTGCATGAACATGTGCAATTGGGTTTGCGTTTCTTGCGCTGAGCGTGCATTCATGACAAGTGGTCCTCTTGAAGTTACAAACCTGACAGGTTTCGGGTTTCGCAAACCTGACAGGTTTTACAAACCTGTCAGGTTTTGGGTTTCG
>CAZOLV010000014.1:25418-67437 GCA_964580725.1 uncultured Anaerolineae bacterium
GGGTTTCGGGTTTCGCAAACCTGACAGGTTTTACAAACCTGTCAGGTTTTGGGTTTCGCAAACCTGACAGGTTTCGGTTTTAGGAACCGGCGGCTTTGTGATAGGCGCCCAACAACTGCGCCGCTGAGGCCTGCCAGGTGAAGCGCGCCGCCTGGTTGAAGCCGCGGCGGCGCATCTCCGCCCGCCAGGGTTGATCGGTCAAGGCGCGCTCCATCGCGGCCGCCAGGCCGGCGGGATCGTCAGCGTCGGTCAGCAGGGCCGCATCGCCGGCCGCTTCCGGCAGCGAAGAGTTATTGGCGCACACCACCGGGGCGCCGCAGGCCAGCGCCTCGATGATGGGGATGCCGAAACCCTCGTAGCGGCTGGGAAAGACGAACAGATTGGCCAGGCTGTAGAGCGTGGGCAAGTCGCTTTCGGGAACGTAACCCAGAAACTGCACGAACGGCGCCACACCCTCTCGTTCCACCTGTGCGAAGATGCCCTCTGTGAGCCAGCCTTTGCCGCCGGCAATCACCAGCCGTTCGGGCAGATCGGTCTGGCGGCGCAGGCGCGCATAGGCGCTGATGAGATGGGCATAGTTCTTGCGCGGTTCCAGCGTGCCGACGCTCAAGATGAAGGGATGATCGAGCCGGTAGCGCGTGGCTACGGTGTGGCGCTGTTCCGCCTGCTCCTCCGCCGTGATCGGCCGATAGTGCGGTCCGATGCCTGGATAGACGACCTCGATGCGCTGCGGTTCGATCTGCAGCAGTTCGATCAGGTCACGCCGTGTGCTGTGCGAATCGGCCAGGATGCACTGCGCTCGCCGTGTTGCGGCAGGCGCCGCTCGTCGCAGATAGGCCGCCAGGCTTGGCTGGGCGCATTCGGGCACGCGCAGGAACGACAGATCATGCACGGTGATGACACCTCGGGCGCGGCGCAGGGGGGGCAGAACAAAATCGGGCGAATGGACAAGATCGAACTGGCCGGCGAGCCATTCGAGCGGCAGGGGCAGGCGCAGGCGGTGCCAGAGGATGGCCTGCTGGCGCGATGAAAGGGGCAGGCGTCGCGATGGAAAGGGGAGTGAAGCGTACACCGTGCGGTCAACGTCAGCCGCCAGCAGCAGGGTGACGTCTGGCCGGACGCTTTGGGCGGCCAGTCCGGCGACCAGGCCCTGCGTGTAACGACCGATGCCGGCGCCTTGCAGGAGGGCGGGAGTGTAGTCGAGCGCAATGCGCAGGCGCGCAGAGGCGATGTGAGCAGGCATTGTCAGATGTCCCGGTAGGTCCAGAGACGGTTGACGCCGAAGTTCCAGAAAAGGACGACGCCGATGGCCAGGGCTTTGGCGAAATTGTAGTCCCAGGGGTGCGCAATGAAGGGTTCGACCAGGTGCAGGACGACGCCGAGCACGATCTGGTTGATGCCGAGACCGATCAGGTTGACCAGGGCGAACTTGGGCAGTTGCGTGCGTTTCTTGAACTTGCGGCTTTCGGGATAGGTCCAGAGCCGATTCCAGGTGAAATTGCTGATGACGGCGGCGCTGAAGCTGAACGGGTTGGCCTGCAGGGGCGTCAAACCGGCCACGAGCACCAGAAAATTGAGCACGCCAAAGTCTACGACGGCGCCGATGGCGCCGACGATGGCAAACTTGATGAAGCGTGTCATCTCTTTGCGTTGCACACGCACCGGAAAAGTGTTCGGAATCATGCCCCCTCGATCGCTGACGGATGGCCGGACGTTGCCAGGCGATGCGGCGCCGCCGGCAAGATGCGGCAATAGGCCGCTAGTATAGGGTTTCCTGTGGTGTTGTCAAACGGACGATGGGCCGCATTGTGGCCGGGGCGCCGATAGTCTCCTGGCTGAGCAGGGCGAGCAGCAGTGCCATGTGCAGATAGAGGCGCTGCACCAGCAGGTTGTCGAACAGGTTGTGAATGCTGAGATGCACGACTGCGCCCAGCACGCCAAGCGCCACGGCGCGCTTGAAGGCGCTGGCGGCGGGATCGTGCGCCAGCCGCCAGGCCCGTCCCGCCGCAACGATCCAGACCAGCAGGTAGGTGACAAGGCCGGGCAGACCAGTTTCGGCCCAGGTGTTGAGGTAGATGTTGTGCGCATGGCCAAGCGGATCGGGCCAGCGCGGCAGCGCCACCTGCGGGTAGATCACAGCGTAGTTGCCGGCGCCGACTCCCTGCCAGGGGGTGCGCTCGATCATGCGTTGGGCGGCAGTCCAATGGGCAACCCGCTCGACGACGGCGAAATTGTCGTCGGTCACCTCCACGGTCATCACGTCGAAACCGCCCAGGTAGGCGTCGAGTTCTGCCAGCCGCCCGCCGACGGCGCCCAGGCTGAAACCGCCGCGCGCCAGGAGGAGCAGGGCGATCAGCCCGCCAACGCCGATGCTGAGGACTGCGGCGCGCCGGCTGCGCAGCAAGACGACGGTTGCGACACCGGCGCCAACGCCTAACCAGGCCCCGCGTGACCAACTGGCGATGGCGCCGGCGGCGATCAGCGCCGTCATGATGACCAGGGTCAGCGCCCAACGCAGGGCCGCCCGCCGCTGCGCTGCGTCGCCCCGACGCCAGGCACCGGCGAGATGGGCAGCCGCCCACCAGCAGAGCGAAACCGCCAGCGGCAGGATGAGTCCCAGATAGCCGGCAAAGGGGTTGGGCTGGCGGAAGGTGCCGTAGGCGCGCAGGAAGCGCCCCAGAATTTGGAAGGCGGGCGGCCCGCTCTGCGTCAGGAACTGATAGAGGCCGAGGGTGGCCTGCAGGGCGCCGGCCAGGATCAGGGAAACGACGAGCGCCTGTGTCCAGTCCAGCCGTCGCGTTGGCTCCTGCGCAGGGGCACGCCTGGTCTGATGCAGAAGGTCAACGGCGGCGATGTAGAGCAGGAGGGTTTCGATCCACTTGAGCAGTTCGGGCGCGGCGTCTTGCAGCGAGGTGGCGGGCAGCAGCGAGAAGGCGGCCGCCCCACACATGAGGAGCAGCGGCAGCAGCAGGGGCGCGGCGGTCACTTGCGCAGAGCGCCGCCAGGGGTGCGGCAGCAACAGGCGCCCGCTAGAGAGACGCTGCGCCAACCAGGCGGCCAGGGTGACTGACAGCATCGCCTCAGTCGGCCCACCGGCGGCGCCGCCCAGGCTGATCTCGCCGACCGTGCTGAATGGGATGCTGATGGCCAGCAGCGCCAGGCCAAGCGCAGGGCGCTGCAGGACGGCCAGCGCGACGGTCAGGCCGAGCCATGCGCCGAACAGCCAGGCGAGCGGGGCGCGCACCAGCAGCAGCGCCAGCAGGACCAGCCCTGCGACGCCGGCCGCTGTGCGCAGACCGTGCGGCCAAGACGAACGGAAGAGGAGCGGACCAATTGACGAAGTCATGACAAGCAACATTCTACCCGGTCGGCGTGGGTACGTCAAAGCGGGCTGCGGGGTTCCCCCAGAATTGGGGGAAGGGGGGCAGCAACGTCTTCTTAAGGTTCCTTTCATGTTGCACCCGGTCGTTTTCGTTGACGAAGCGGCTGTTTGACGGTATACTTGCGCGATGAATCTGCGTCGCACCCGCGCCGGCAGGCAGAGCAGAGAGGGCGAAGATCAACGCCCGATTTTGTGATGGACGAGGAGAGAGTAGAATCGCATGGCCAAGAAGTCAAGAGGAAGTATCGGCAAACAGGGTGGAGCCGCGGTGGTTACGCCAGGGACAACGGGTGGATTGCTGCGTAATCCGTTGTTGTTAGTGATCGTGGGGGCGGCGCTGGTGTTTGCCATTATCGTCATTGTGCAGCAGGCGGCGCTGGCTGGGAGGTCTACGGTTGCCAGCGGCCCAGCAGCGACTCAGGATTCGGCCAAAGGGCCGGCGGACGCCAAAGTGACCGTGGAGGTCTATTCCGATTTTCAGTGCCCGCACTGCAAGACCTTTGTGCAAAGCGTCGAGCAGCCGCTGGTACAGGAATATGTCGAAACAGGTAAAGTGCGGTATGATTACAAGCACTTCATTGTCATCAGCCGGGAATCGGCCGACGCCGCCAATGCGTCGGAATGTGCGGCCGAGCAGGGCTTCTTCTGGCCTTATCACGATCTGTTGTTCGAACAGCAGTTGGCGCAGGGACGCGATACGGTGAGTAAGCCAAACTTGAAAGCCTTTGGTGGGCGCATCGCTGGATTGAACGCAAGCCAGTTCAATGCCTGTGTGGAGAGCGATGAGTACATCGAAATGGTCTACCGTGAGATGCAGCAGGGCACCGACGCCGGGGTGACGGGGACGCCGTCTGTCTTTGTCAATGGCAAGAAGGTGGACAACTGGCAGAGCTATGAACAGGTCAAGGCGGCCATCGAGGCTGCGTTGGCTGGATGAGCCGGAGGGATCACATGTCGAATCGTACAGCGGCGGTCGTTTCCCCGGTGAGTCATTGGCAGCGCCTGGCAACGCCGATTCTGGCGTTTGTCGGCGCTGCGATTGCGGGCTATCTCAGCTACGTCAAGCTCAGCGCCACGGAGGCGGTCTGTCTGGGTCTGGGCGAGTGTGAAACGGTGCAGAACAGCCCCTATGCGCTCTTGTTTGGCATCCCCATTGCGATTCTGGGGCTGCTGGCTTATCTGGCGATCCTGGCGCTGTGGTGGTGGAGTCAGGACAGGCAGCGCCCCTACGCCGAACTGGCGCCCATGCTGCTATTCGGTGTGACGCTGTTTGGGTTTCTCTACTCCGCCTACCTGACCTATCTGGAACTGTTCGTGTTGAAGGCAATCTGTCCCTGGTGCGTCGCCTCGGCCATCGTCATGACGGCCCTGCTGGCGCTCAACACGCGCCAGGCGCTGACGACGCCAGACTGAACGCCGGCGGCGCAGGCTGGCGTTGGCGACCATCGAGGCCGCTGAACTCGTTTCTGGCGAGTTCCAGTGGATCAGCCGCACGAACGATGTACTGCTCAAGGTCCAGTCGCAAAAGCACGGCGATTTCCTGGCGTTGACCGAGGTGCAGATGCACCCTGATCGCCGCATGGATGTGCGCACCAATGCCTATTCGGCGCTGGCAAGAGAGAAATACGATCTGCCGGTCTTTGCCGCCATCTTGAACATTCTGCCGCCCGCAGCCGGCGTCGAGATTGCGAGCTGTTTTCACTCTGAATTCCTGGGGCAATCGAGTCACAGGGATTTCAAGGTCATCAACCTGTGGGAGGTTGATGCCAGCATGGTGTTCGAGCACCAACTGACCAGCCTGCTGCCGTTCGTTCCCGTGATGCGCAGCGGCCAGGATGAGCAGTTGATCACACAGGCGGTCGTCAGGCTGCGAGCGGACGAAAACCTGTCCGAACTGGAAGCGTTGCTGGCGTTCTTCAGCAGGTTCGTGTTGAGCGCAGAGCGCGTGATCGAGATTATGAGGTGGGATATGCTAGTTTTGCGCGAATCACCCTGGTACAACGATTTGCTGCAGGAAGGCATGCAGATGGGCATCGAGAAAGGCCTGGAACAGGGTCTGGAGCAGGGTCTGGAGCATGAACGAGTGTCTATGTTGCTGCATATCCTCGAACACCGCTTCGGCCCGCTGCCCGAGTCGGTGGTGCAGCGCATCCACGGTACGCCGGCAGACGATCTACGCCGTCTGGTGGATGTGGCGATTGACGCTCCTGACTTGGCGACGGTGTCGGGTTTCATGGCGACATTGCCTGTCAAATCTCACACCACTGGCGCCACTGGCGCCACTGGCCTCAATGAAGCCGGCGGCCATAATGGAAATGGCCGCTCCTAGCACAGGACCGGACAGCGAAGCACTGCCAGCCTCTGCGGGTGTGCAACAGAAAAGGACTGTCGCTCGATGATCCATGTAGATACCATTGTGCACGGCGGCGTGGTGGTGACGATGAACACCACGAACGCCCGCGAAGAGGTCGTGAATGACGGCGCGCTGGCCTTGCGCGCTGGCCAGATCATTGCTGTTGGACCGGCGGCGACCATTCTCAGCCGTTACACGGCGGCGGAAACGGTGGACTGCAGCGGCCAGGTGATCATACCGGGACTGGTCAATGCGCACACCCATGCGCCGATGAGCCTGTTGCGCGGCCTGGCGGATGACTTGCGCCTCGATGTCTGGCTGCTCGGTTACATGATGCCGGTGGAGCGGGAGTATGTGGGCGAGGATTTCTGTCATTGGGGCACGCTGCTGTCGTGCGCTGAGATGATTCGCTCTGGCGTCACCTGTTTCAACGACATGTACTACTACGAAGATGCTGTGGCCCGTGCGGTGGAGATGGCCGGGCTGCGCGCCGTGTTGGGACAGACGATCCTGCGCTTTCCTTCGCCAGACGCGGCCAGCTATGATGAGAGCCTGGCGCGCTGCCGCCAATTCATCGAACGCTGGCAGCGCCATGCGCGCATCACGCCGGCAGTGGCGCCGCACGCCCCTTATACCAGTACGCCTGAAATGCTCGATGCTTGCGTCAATCTGGCGCTGGAGTTCAACGTGCCGCTGCACATTCATCTGGCGGAGACGGCGCTGGAGGTGACGAACAGCCGCCGCGAGCACAACGACCCGCCGATTGCGTATGTCAATCGTTTGGGGCTTTTCCAGGCCAAGGTCATTGCGGCGCACTGCGTGCACCTGGACGAGGGCGAGATGCAAATCCTGGCTTCGACGCGGGCGGGGGTGTCACACAACCCGTCGAGCAACATGAAGTTGGCCAGCGGCGTGGCCCCTGTGGTGCGTTTGCGCAGCCTGGGGGTGCATGTGGGGCTTGGCACCGACGGGCAGGCCAGCAACAACGATCAGGATATGTTCGAGGAGATGCGTCTGGCGGCCTTCCTGCCCAAGGGAGTCATGGGTGATCCAACGCTGCTGCCGGCGCGTGAAGTTTTCGCGATGGCGACCATCGAGGGCGCCCGTGCGATCCATCTCGATCATCTGATCGGCTCGCTCGAAGCAGGCAAGCGCGCCGATTTGGCGGTGATTGACCTGCAGGCGCCGCACCTCAACCCGCGTTACCAGCTCAGCCCGGCCAACATCTTTTCGCATCTGGTCTACGCGGCGAAGGCGAGCGATGTCAGTCACGTGATGGTTGATGGCCGCTGGCTGCTGCGCAATGGGGAGTTCCTGACCATCGAGGTTGGGCAGGTGGTGGAAAAGGCGCGCGAATTTGCGGCGCGCATCAATACCTTCATCGGACAGCGCGAGCAGAGTCTGCTCGACAAACTGCTGGCGGTGAGCGACCTGGATATGCAGCAGTCGCTACAGGAGTCGTTCGAGGTGCAGGTGAAGATCGAAGTGGATGACCTGGCCGCCATCGAGGAGCGGCTGCACCAGGCGCCGTTCGAGATCATCCGGCGCAGCGTGCGGCAGCAGTTCGACACCTATTTCCTCTTCGATCAGGGCAAGATGGGCGGCTATGTGCGCTATCGCGAGGACAACAAGATTGTGCAGCCGGAGGATGGGCGCCCGCGCCTGGGGGCAGGGCCAGCGATCGAGCCGCACTACTATTTGACGGTGATCGGGGAGACCAAAGAGCGTGAGTATGCCGATTCGGTCATCCTGTCGCGCTCGCACTACCTGGCGGCGGCGGTGCATTCGCTGCGCTTCTACCAGGAGTACTTCCAGCCGGATCGGGTACGGGAGATCGTCAAGTGGCGCACGCGCTACTGGGTGCGTTACAAGGGTGAGGAATTTGCTCTGAACTTCGACCGCCTGAGCAAGCCGATGGTTGACACGCCCTTCCTGGAGATCAAGAGCCGCACCTGGTCGCGCGCCGACGCCGAAAAGAAGGCGGATCAAATCGGCGAGATTCTGCGTCTGCTCAAGATCAATCTGAGCAGAAGGCGCCTGGGGGAATACGCCTTGCTGGCGGGATGAGTAACTTGTAACGGCGGGCGCAGCCAACGACGCTATGATTTTTACGGCGGCGCGGGCGCGACGATGAGTCGCACCGGATTGACAGCCTCAAATGGGATCTTACGGATCAACACATTACGCGCCGTGTCGAAGACGAAGATGTTGTGGGTGTACGCGTTCAGGCCGATGGTGGCGTCGAGCGCATAGAGACGCTGTCCGTCTGGACTCAAGGTGAGGTCAACGAAGGTACGTTCCATGCCGAGACGGGTGCTGATGCGCCAGGATTGTGTATCGAGCGCCCAGGCGGTGCCGAGGAGCGTGTTGTAGGCGAGCGGATCGGCGGGAAAGGTGAGGGCCAGGTAGAGGGTGCGCCCATCGGCGCTGATGACCGGTTGGCCCAGCGGCCGCCCGATGATCTCGAAGACGCTCAGATAGATTGGCGCCTCGGCCTGCAGGTCGTCGAGGTGAATTGGCAGCACGGTTGGCCCGTCGGCCAGCGCGTAGAGTCGAGATTGATCGGGAGTCAGAACGGCGCTGCGCAAGCGCAGCGCGGCGGGCAGGGTGAGGGTGCGAGGCGGGCGCTGATCGTCCCAGGACAGGATGGTGAGCTGCGCCGGGCCGTCAGTTGGCTGGCAGAGCGCCAGAAGTTCCTGCGTCTTCTTGCGCCAGAGCAGGTGCGCAGGCCCACAGGGCGGCGTCTGTTGCCACGATGGCGACAATTTGTGCGGTCGAATGCCTTCCGCTGTCAGCGCAAAACGTCCAAGCCAAGCAGCCTGACCCGGTGATGCGATTTGCTGCACGATCACCTGGTTGTCTGGGAGGCCGAGCAGCAGCGGCGGCCGGCCGGCGTCTGACGCAGCGGCGGCGGGATTGGGAAGATCGTGCGCGGCCGGCGGCTGGCCGGCGTCCAACGCGGTGGCTCGTAGCCGATCGAGACGGCCAGGGGCGGCGCTGTCGAGCAGCCAGACGCGGCTGCCGTCGGGCGACATGGCCATGTCGGGCGGCGTATCGAGTGCGGCCCGCGTCAGCGTGATCGTCTGCACCGTTTCGCCGCTCAGCGCCTCGATGATTTGAACGCCGGCTGCGACGTCCGCCCCGCCGGCGTCGAGCAAAAGCAGGCGATCGTTCGCAGCGGTTTGCGTCACCGCTCTTTCGACTGGGGCGGGCGCCAGTGTGATCTGCGACCAGGCCCCTCCGACATCTGAGATCGTGCGCTTCTTGACTCCCGTGGCCAGATCGTAAACGTGCAGTTGCTGTCCCAGGGGATCGCTCGTCACCAGAACCTCGTCGTTGTAGTGCATGGCAATACGGATCCTGAAGCTGGAGTCGCTCTGATCGCTGTCAATGTTCTCCTCAGTAGGCTCCGGCGCCGTGCGCCAGATGTCAGGGCTGACCGCCATGCTGGCAAACGGCGGGTCCACCACCCACTGCGCGGTGATGGCCTGTCGTTCCAGATCGTAGAACCAGATTTCGCTGGCCAGACCAGCGGTTCCTTCACTGCCGCGGCTCAGGCCCAGCGCCAGACTGACAGGTCTTTCGATGCGTGCGACCCGATAGGGCATGACGCGCTGTCCAGGCAAGAGGGGCAGTTGCACCTGGGTGACGATCTGACCGGCGCGCAGGTCAACCTGGCTAACGAGGCCGGCGGCGCTGACAGCATAGAGCGCATGACCGTCGGGCGACAGCGCGGCGCCGGCGATTTCGGCGGAGTCTGCTGGCGCGGCGGGCGACACCAGGGACGGAAGCGTCAGGCTGTAGCCGAGGCGGCGAGTGAGCAGGTCGTTGACGTGCAGGCGGCCGTTTGGGCAGAGATCGTAGAGAAAACGGCCATCTGCCGAGGCAAAGACGAAGCGGCGCTGGTCGCAGGCGGCGGCGGTCAGGGCTTCGAATGTACCGGGCGCGGCGATTTCACCTGTGATTGGATCGAGACGGTCAATGACGTAGGTTTGACTGATGAAGCGTTGTGCATAGAGGGCGGCGCTGTCTGGCGCCATGATGAGGGCAGGTGGGCCGGCGTTACGCGGCCAGCGCACCCGGTGGGGCAGTTCGGTCTGGCGTGTCATCATCCATGAGCGGGTGTTGAAGATGCGCAGGCGGCTGCTCTCGCCGCCGCCGCTTATGGTGACGAAATCGGCGACGTAGAGGGTGGCGCCATCGGGCGCAAGCGCATATTGCGGCGCCTCGCCCACAGGGAGCCGGCGGATGATGCGGCCCGAGACAGGGTTGAAAACCAGCAGGCTACGTGTGCCCTTTTCGGTTTGCAGGACATGGTAAAGGCGGCTGCTATTTGGCAGCAGTGGCGTGGGCGAGGCAGTGGGTGAGGCGCTCGGCGCCGGTGTAGTGGCCAGCAGGGTGGGGGCAGAGGTTGGCGTTGCCGGGGCCACCTCATTGGCGGGGCGAACGATGCTCCACCATCCCCACACGACCAGGACGATGAGCAACGGCAGCAGCCACGGATGGAGGGAGGGGCCGCGGCGGTGCGGCTCGTCGTTGTCCGGCCTCATCCAGGCCTCTTCGCCAACTTGCCAATCGAGATTGCTCGGTTTGCGCATCGTCCTGCTCCTTGCCACCGCTCGCTGGGCAGTGCGGTGTCAGGTAGACCTTGTTGCCTGGATCAGAGATATTGGTCAATCAGTAGTTGCAGGCGCGCCCTGGTGTGCGCCGGGATGCGCGCGCGATCGGTAATGATGGCATCGCGCAGTGCAGCGGCCTGCGGTGAGGGGCCGACGGAGGCGAGCAGACGCACGGCGTTGCGCACGGCGTTCTTGGCCACTTCGGCGTTGTGCAGCAACACGCGGATGACGGCCTCGACCGTCACCGGTTCTTCGGTGTCATGCCAGACATCGTAATCGGTGACATGCGCCATGGTGGCATAGCTCATGCCGGCCTCGCGCGCCAGTTGCGCCTCTGGCACGGCGGTCATGCCGATGATGCTGGCGCCCCACTGGCGGAAGATGCGACTTTCGCCCTTCGTGCTGAAGCGAGGCCCTTCGATGGTGATGAAAACACCGCCCTGGTGGACGGGGTTGCCCGTCTCCTGCACAGCAGCAAAGCAGATGTTGCTCAGGAAGGGGCAGAAGGGGTCGGCGAGAGAGACGTGGACGACCAGGCCATCGGTGCCGGCGGTGGGATCATCGAAGAAGGAGAGGGGGCGCAGGTGTGTGCGGTCGAACAACTGATCGGGCACGACGATGTGACCGGGGGCGATGTGCTCTTGCAGCGAGCCGCAGGCGGAGATCGAGATGAGGTATTCGACGCCGAGGGACTTGAAGCCCCAGATGTTGGCGCGTGCGTTGAGCCGCGAGGGTGAAATGCGATGGCCGCGACCGTGGCGAGCGAGGAAGACAACGGGGACGCCGTCCAGAAGGCCGGAGACGAAGGAGTCCGAAGGGGCGCCGAAGGGGGTATCGAGCGTCAGTTCCTGTCTCTCTTGCAGCGCTTCCATCTGATAGACGCCGCTGCCGCCGATCACACCGATGCGGAATGAACTGGTCATGGGTCGAGATGTCCTTTGTTGATTTGTCTGGTAGGTTGAGGCAGAATTATAGCGGCATCTGCACGTGCGCCCAAATTAGCGCGGGGTAGTTGTAATGAGTCCTGTTTGCAGTTTTGGGCATCGAGTGCGATAACTGGAGCATCTTCTATGCAGCCAATTACGCATGGCAAGACGACCCGGTTCGGCCTGGCTATTTGCTCGTTTCACGCGTAGGCAACTCAGGTCGTTCGCAGACGTTTCATATCCCTGCCTCAATTGCGCTCGATGAGGCGATGGTTGCTTTTTTTGGTCTCTATAGCGGCGATGGCGCCAAGGGTACTGAGTCTCATTCAACCATTTCGCAGATATGCAAATGTGTTTTGTTGAATGGCAGCGCGTTCTTAAACCTGGTGGTCATGCGCTGATCGTCGTAGGAGATGGCATCGTGTCCGCTGCCCCTGTGCGTCTCCAGCGCCGGCAGGAGAGGGGCCGGCGCTGGAGACGCACAGGGGGAAATGATCAGACGCGTTCGATGATGGTGGCCGTGGCCATGCCGTGACCGATACACATCGTTTGCAGACCGTAGCGGCCGCCGCTGCGTTCGAGCCGGTGCAGCAGCGTGGTCATCAGCTTGGCGCCGGTTGCGCCCAGGGGGTGCCCCAGGGCAATGGCGCCGCCGCTTGGATTGACGCGCGCCGGGTCCGGCTCGATTGTACGCATCCAGGCCAGAACGACCGAGGCAAACGCTTCGTTGATCTCGATCGTGTCTATGTCCTGAATCGTCAGGCCGGCGCGAGCCAAAATTTTGCGCGTCGCCGGGATTGGACCATCCAACATCATGATGGGGTCGCTGCCCACCACCGTGCGGGCGACCAGGCGGGCGCGCGGCTTCAGATTGTGACGCTTGATGCCCTCCTCGCTTGCCAGCACCACGGCCGCCGCGCCGTCGCTGATTTGACTGCTGCTGGCCGCCGTGATGCGGCCATGCGCCAGAAAGGCGGGACGCAACTGCGCCATCTTTGCCAGGTCAACATTGGCGCGAAAGCCCTCGTCATAATCGAGCGTCAGCGCACTGTCGTTTTGCCTGACCGTCACCGGCTCGATCTCCGCTTGGAAGTGACCCGCCGCCGTGGCTGCGGCCGCTTTGCGGTGACTCTCATAGCTGTAGAGATCCATCTCGGCGCGGCTGATGTCCCATTTTTCGGCGATCATCTCGGCCGAAATGCCCTGCGGGATCAGATCGTAAGGAATTTTGTCGTAGAATCGCTCCGGGTAATCGGCGCCCATCGTGACCCGGCTCATGCATTCAACGCCGGCGCCCACGGCGATGTCCATATCGCCGGCGGCAATGGCCTGCGCGACGAAATGAATCGCCTGCTGACTGGAGCCGCACATACGGTTGATCGAAACCGCCGGCACGGAGATCGGCCAGCCGGCGTTGAGCACGGCCAGCCGACCGATGTTGGCGCCCTGGTCGCCCAACGGCGTGACGCATCCCATCACCACATCCTCGACCGCGGCCGGGTCCAGATCAATCCGTTGCAGCGCCGCCCGCAGCGAAATCGTGGCGACTTCTACCGGGTGCAGCGTGCTCAGGCTGCCATTCTTGCGGCCAACGGGGGTACGCACAGCAGAAACAATGTACACAGCGCGCATCGTCTCTTTTACCTCATGAATCGCAATACGAATGGTCCCACTGCTTACTTGAACAGTTCGCGCGCAATGATCGTGCGCTGGATTTGCGACGTGCCTTCGTAGATCTGATAGATCTTGGCGTCTCGCATCAGTTTTTCCACCGGATACTCGGCGCTATAGCCGTAACCGCCGAACACCTGCACGGCGTCGGTTGCTGTCTTCATTGCCATGTCGGCGCAGAAAGCCTTGGCGTAGGCGGCTTCTTTGGCGTTTGGCTGATGCTGATCTGCCAGCCAGGCCGCATGCCAGGTCAGCAGCCGGCCAGCGTGGATGTTCATGGCCATGTCGGCGATCATGAAGCTGATGCCCTGGAAGGCGCTGATCGGTTGGCCAAACGCCTTGCGTTCCTTCGCATACTTGACCGCCTCTTCCATCGCCCGGCGGGCGACGCCGACAGCGCCCGCCGCCACCGGTGGCCGTGACTTGTCGAACACGCCCATGGCCACACGGAAACCGGCGCCTTCCGGCCCGATGCGGTTGGCGACCGGCACTTCCACATTCTCCATAATCACTTCGCTCGTCCAACTGGCGTGCTGACCCATCTTCTCGATGGGCCGACCCGTCTGGACACCCCATCCGCGCTCGACGATGAAGAAGTTCAGCCCGCGGTGACCGCCCGCCGGGTCAACTTTGGCCAGCACGACGAACAGATCGGCAATCGGCCCGTTGGTGATCCAGGTCTTGGCGCCGTTGAGGACATATTTGTCGCCGCGCCGCTCGGCCGTTGTCTTTATCCCCGCCACATCGGAGCCAGCGCCTGGTTCGGTGACGCAGTAGGCGGGCATCTTGCGGTTTTCGATCACCCACTCGCCCAGGTAGTGCTTCTTCTGTTCTTCGTTGCCCCCGATGATGATCGGCAGACAGGCGAGCTGATTGAGCATCATCGCCGTCTGGATGCCGGAGCAGGCCCAGGCCAACTCTTCGCCCACGATGCACTCTTCGACAACGCTCACACCCGGCCCGCCATAGGCCTCGGGGATGTTCAGGTTCATCATGCCGATTTCTTGCGCTTTGTGGATGATCGGCCAGGGATATTCGCCGCTCTTGTCGTAGTGTTCCGCCACAGGCAGAATCTCCTTGACGGCGAAATCATGCGCCAGATCGCGCAACATGCGCTGCTCATCGGTCAGGGTAAATTCGATCATGGTTGAAAGCCTCCACAACAGTGTTACAGATCGCCGTTGATCGTGTGAGATCGCACGGTGGACACAAAACACGGGGCGCGCCACGCACATGATGACGCCAGGCGCATCTGACACGCGCCGGCCGTCCGTCAATGGGCGTCAGGAGATGCACGCTGTGCGCCGCTGCGGCGCCGCGGGCGTGTAGATTTGATGACGCCCCGCGTCATCAGTGTACCATACAACCAGCCTGTTTGGCAATTTCGAGACGATGGAGTCTCTAACCGGCATCAGGACGACGCCAGCCGCGGGCGGCGTAGTATTCGTTCAGGATCACGGCGAGGTCGGGAAGGGAGCCGGCGGCGCCGCCGTCTGGACGCGCCTGGGTCAGCAGGCGTGCGGGAAGCGTGTCATCGGCCAGACGCACGCCCAGCCGCTCGTTGATGCGCCGTTTCAGATCGAAGATGCGGGCGCCGGTCGCCATGACCTCGGCGGCGTCCCACGGCCAGCCCACCGCCGCCTGCACCAACTCCGCCACTTGCTCTGGCCCCACGTGCCCTTTGATGATGAATTTGCACAGGCCAAGCGGGTTGAAGACGCTGACGAAGTTCTGGTAGCGCACCGCCAGCGCCCCAGAGCCAACCTGACTCAGGCGGTCGGGATCGTCGGGAAAGTCCAGGCCGGCCACCTGCTGCCCATAGCCAGGCCAGTAGGAACAGGCCTCCATGTGACAGGCGCCGCGGTTCGCCGTGGCGTAATTGGCTGCCAGGGAGAGAAACGCGCGCGGATCGTGGTAGGGAAGCTCCAGCTTCTTGACGGTCAGGTCGAGATCGGGCGCGCCCATGCCGTGCGCCAGGCGATGCACGCCCTCGGCCAGGCGATCGCCCAGGCCTGTGCGCTGTGCGATGGCGTGCACACAGCCGATCGCGGCCTCGGCGTTGCCCCAGGTCAAGCGCAGGCCGTCGCAATCGGCGCTGGTGAGCAGACCGCGCTCGAAGGCCTCGAAGGCGCAGGCCAGCGTGGCCGAGGTGGAGATGGCGTCCAGGCCATAGTCGTTGCACAGGAAGTTGATGTGGGCGATGCTTTCCAAATCATCGTTGAGCAGCAACGCGCCGAAACCGGCCAGCGTTTCGTATTCCGGCCCGTGACCGCTGACGCCGGCGAAGCGCCCCTCCGTCAGTTCGACCGCCTTGCCGCAGCCGATGGGACAGGCGAAGCAAAAAGTGTGACGGTCGAACATCGTTTCGGCAATGGCCTGACCGCTGACGCGCGCCGCGCCGTCCCAGACGCCGGCGCGCCAGTTGTGCAGGGGCAAGTCGCCCACGCGCTCGGCGCCCGGCACGCCGCCCGCCGTACCGAGTTTGCTCAGACCGACGGCGAATTCTTTGATCTGCGCCGTGTGCGCTTTGACCACGCGGCGGAAGGCGGCCTCATCGGCGTAGGCCGGACGCTCCTTGCCCCGCGTCACGATGGCTTTGATGCGTTTGGCGCCCAAGAGCGCACCCATGCCAGTGCGTCCGGCGGCCCGTGCGTGTTCGATGCCGCCCTGCATGACGCCGGCAAAACGCACCAGTCTCTCGCCCGCCACGCCAATGCTGGCCACCTGCGCCTTGGGGTCGGTTTCGGCGCGCAACTGGCTGAAGGTTTCGTAGTGGTTCTTGCCCCACAGGTGGCGGGCGGGGTGGATCGTAGCCCACTGGTCGTGGATATAGATGTAGACCGGCTCGGCGGCGCGCCCGGTGATCACCAGGCCATCCAGCCCCGCAAACCGCAGTTCGGCGCCCCAGTGCCCGCCCATGTTCGATTCGCCCCAGATGCCGGTGAGGGGCGAACGACCGCACCAGGCTGACCGGCAGCCGGTGGGGGCGAACGTCCCGCTGAGCAGCCCGCCGAAGATGTAGAGCGGGCTGGCCGGATCGTCCGGCTCGCAGGCGGGGTCCATCTCTTGCTCGAAGAGCCAGGCGGCATACCCACTGCCCAACAGCCAGCAGCGCACATCGCTCTCGGCGATGGGCACGCGGCTGACGCTGTTGTCCGTCAGGTCAATGCGCAGATACTGGCCGGCATAGGGTTGGTTCGTCATGTGGATACTCCGTTCGTTCAGGGCAAGAGTCGAGACTGTGCGCCGTTGGCGAGGAAGATGCGCTGATTTTGGCCGCCGGCGTCCATGCGCCAGAGCGCATGACTACCGTCGTCCTGGATGCGGGTGTAGATCAGACCCTGGTCATGCGGCAGCCACAGCGGCTGACCGTCGCGCGGCCCGTTGGTGAGCGCTGCCAGGCCCTGGTCCGGGTTCCAGAGCAGAATGCCCAGGGTGGCGTCGGCCAGGCGCCCGCCGCTGAGCGCCAGCACTTCAGCAGCGGCCTGGCTGGCGGGACGCCAGGCCAGATCGCCGAAGGTTTGGCCCGGATCGCTGACGGCCTGACCTGTCCCGGTGAGAGAGGGTGCAAGCCACAGCGCCAGGGGCTGACCGGAAGCGCCCGCCGGCTGTGGGCGCAGATCAAGCCCGATCCAGGCCAGGCGCCCGCTGAGCGGCGCCAGGCGGAAGGCCAGCACGTTGGGCCGCAGGCGGCGGGGCGCCTGTTCGGCGGCGGCCAACTGCCAGAGCGAGGGTGCGCTTTCCTGCGAGGATTGGCGCAGGAAGAGCAGGCGGCCGTCGGCCAGCCATTGGGGCGCCAGATCGCGCCCATCGGCGGGCGGGGCGAAGAGTGGGGCCGGCGCCGATTGGCCAGGAACGACTTGCCAGACCTGGCTGAAGGCGATGGGTTTGACGCCAGGGCGCGCCGCCCAGATGCGATCTTCGGCGCGGGTGTAGGCCAGGCGCGGCGTCTCCGCAGCGGGCGCCCAGGCCAGATCGGCAAAGGCGCGCTGTGCGGCGTCGGGGCCGAAGACCTGGCTGGGCAGATTGGCCAGCAGATCGAGCGGCTGGCGGCGGCGGGTCTCCAGATCGAGCAGATCGAGATGGGCGGTGATCACATCGTTTGGCGCCAGTTCGTACCAGGCCAGGGCGACCTGACGCCCGTCGGGCGCGGCGGCAAAGGCGCTCAGGCCGGCGACCGGTTGATTGGCGATTGCGCCGACGGTGGGTAAATCGGTGAGCAGCGTCTGGCGACCCGTCGAGGCGACGAGCCAGAGGTTGCCATCGTCGCCGGCGAACAGCAGGCGGTACTGGTGGGCGCGCGCTGTCGCTTCGGCGACGGGATCGGTCACGGCGATGCGGAAGAGGCGCGAGGTGAACCGTTGGACACCCCATGTCGCCTTGACCATGATGGTGTAGCTGCCGGCGGGCAGGTCAACCCGCCAGGGCGCAGCAAGACTGGCCGGCAGCGTGAATTCGTGCAAGGGCGTGCGTTGCAGCGGCTCGGAAACGGTCAGGGCGATGGGTGATGTGGGGGTGAGGGTGATCGGAATGGCGACGGTGATCGTTGCGCCGCGCTCGATGGCGATCACGTCGGCGGGCGGCGCCCAGGTGAGATCGAGGCAGCCGATGTCCCAACAGAAGCTGTATTGTGCGCCCGGATGCTGCTGCCCGCCGGTCTGCAGGGCGATGGCGGGCGGCTGCTGTTCGATGGGGCGGCTGGTGGGCGGGGGCGTGATGTCCAGCCCGGGAACTTCACGTTCGCCAGTTTGCAGGGTGGCGCTCTGCAGGGCAAAATCGCCGGCGCGGCGCAGCGGTTTGATCTCGATGCTGGCGCTCAGTTCACGGCTGTTTTGATAGAGCGCCAGGCGGATGCGGATGTTGCCGGCGCCGGTGGGCAGGGTGACCTGGCCCAACGACTGCCGTGCGGCGCGCCGGGTGTCGAGCACGATCGGTCCGGCGGCTGCCGCGCCGCGATCGCCGGTCGTCGGTTCGGCCGTCAGGTTGAAACGCTGATAGGCGCTGACGCGCGGGCGGCCTTGCGCATCGAAATAGGCGATTACCACGGGCGCTTGATTTGGCCCCGACTCCAGCCGCACGCTGAAATCGTCTGCCAGGCGTAAAATTTCGGTGGGCAGGACGAGGGGCGATTCGGCCGGGGTGCGGGTGCAGGCAGCGAGTAGCAGCGCCAGCATGACGAGGAGGGGGACGCGGTAGAAGTTGCGTTGCGTTGCCATTGGCTCTTGCCTCAAACCATGCTCATGACTGGCCGCGCGCCAGCGGCTGCACGAAGCTGACTTCCAGGAAGGGCCAGCCCTGTTCCACTTTGAGGAGACCGAAGACCTGCACCTCGCTGCCGGCGGTCAGCCCGTCGGTGAGCGCAGTGGGCGCGTCGGCGGCGTTGCGCACCCAGACCGAAGCGCCGCTTTGATCGCGCAGCGCCCACTGCCCCAGGCGTGGGGCGTCGGCGGGCAAGTCGCCCGGCGCGCTGGTCAGGTAGATGCCAGTCATGACGACGATACGGCCGGTGAAGGCGGTGGGCGCGGCGCGCACATCGGCCAGGGACGGGGCGTCGTAGTAGGGGATGTCGAGCAGGACGCCGGCGATGCGCCAGGCGCCATCTGGGCGGCGCTGCCAGAAAAGATGCAGGCTGTCAGGCTGACCATCTGCCTGGCGACGCCGCACGCGCACGGCGACTTCGCCCGGCGCTTGGAAATCAGGCGGGTTGACGGCGGGCGCCTGCGCTTCGACAGTGACGCGGCCGCCGGCCAGCGCCCGCAAGACGACGGCCAGCGCCTCTGCGCGGTCGCTGCCTGCGCTGCAGGTCTGCCCGTAGGTGCAGGTCGTCCAGCCGCTTTCGTTCAGCCAGCGCGCCAGGCCAGGCTGATCGCCGGCGGCAATGGCCTGGGCGAGGGCGGTGAGGACAGCGTCGAAATCGCTTTCGGCGACGACGGCGAGGGTGGAGGGCGGCGGGGCCGTGCGCCAGCCGAACGCCTGCGGCGCGCTGGCGCCTGCTGCGGCAGGCAGGCTGAGGGTGACGGTGACCTGGTCGGAAGGGCGCAGCAGGCGCAGCGGTTGAGAGGCGTCTGGCGCCCACAGCACCCAGGCTTCGAGTGCATTAGGCGCGGCGGGCGACCAGAGCAGCGGGCGCAGTCCGGCGCCGGGCAGATGCGTCAGGCTGACCGGCTTGCCGCTGCTGAAAGAGAGCAGCCGAATGTCTGTGCCGGCGGCGCTGCCGGCGGCGAGGGTGTAGATGACATAATCTTCATCGGGCGCCAGCAGGTAGTGTTGGATGGGCAATGTGGCCGACACGGCGACCGACTGCTGGCCGGTGGTCAAATCTTGGCGGACGAGGATGGAGCCGCCCTGCGGGTTGTCGGCCAGGTAGTAGGCGTAGCGGGCGCGTGGGCCGAGGCTCGGCTGGTGCAAGCGCCAGGTCGGGCCATCTTCGTAGATGTAGGGCTGCGAAACGGCGGGCTGGCCGGGCGTCAGCGCCTGAATCTGACCGCTGCCGTCTTCGGCGGCGCTGGCGCTGAGGAGAATGTAGGCCGTTTCGCTGGCGGCGTTCCAGCCGAGCAAGCGCGGGTAGCCCTGATCGAAACCGAAGCTGTCGGTGGGCAGGCCGGCCTGCAGGCGCAACAGGGTGACTTGATAGGTTTCGTTGGGGCGCTGGATGAGCAGGGCCAGCGCCAGGCCATCGGGCGACCAGGTCAGGGTGACGATGCGACCGTTGAGACGCCCGGCGGGCAGCAGCGTCAGCGAGAGGCTGCCGTCGAGCGAGAGCAGTTGCAGATCGTCGTTGGCGACGGCGAGCCACTGGGCGTTGGGGCTGAGGGCCGCTGCGCCCTGTGCGGAGAGCCGGGTCAGGGGGATGTTGGCGCCGCCGCCGGCGGGCTGGGCGTAGATGGCGCTGCCGGCCTGGCCAGGCAGGCCGTAGATGAGCCACGGCGTGCAGTCAGGACAGGGGGTGGGGGCGTTGGGCGCTGGCGACGATTGGTCGCAGCCGGGGCATGGGGTGCTGTCAGGTCGTTGCGCGGCGGGCGCTTGATCGCAGTCGGGGCACGGCGTCGCGCCAGGGTCAGGCTGCTGTGATGGCGATGATGGGTTGCAGCCTGGGCACGGGGTGCCGGTGAGCGAGATGGGCGAGGCGTCGCTGCAGGCCGCGCCCGTGCAGTTGACCGGGCAGTCGGCGCCGGCGGTACATTCGGCGGCGGTGCGCACGGGGCGCTGCTGCAGACGCAGCAGGCCACTGAAGACCAGGACGAAGAGGGCGACGCCGGCCAGGAAGAGGAGTTCGCTGCTGAGACGGCGGGGGCTGAGCGGGGCGGCGGGTCTGGTTGCAGCGGCGCTCCATGATGCACTGCGCCCGAAGAGCGGGCGGCTGGCGGCCAGACGCTGACGGAGGTCGGCGGCCAGGCGCGGCGACGGGGTGCGGGCGGGCAGGCTGCGCAGGAGAAGCGTCTCTTGCGCCTGGTAGGCGTCGAGCAGTTGGCGGCAGGCCACACAGCCCTGCAGGTGGGCGTCTACCTGGGTGCGTTCGGCGGCGCTCAGTTCACGCTGATGGGCCAGCAGGAAGCGGATCTGCCCATGTTCAGGTTGGGTCGTCATGCCTTCTTGCCCTCCTGCTCGCTGTAGACCTGGCGAAAACGTTCGCGGGCGCGAAAGAGGCGCGTCTTGACGGCGCCGCGCGAGCAGCCCATGATTTCGGCGATCTCCTCTGTGCTCAGGTTGTCGTAGATGTAGAGCACCAGACAGGTGCGTTGATCTACAGAGAGTTGGGCGAGAGCGGCGCGCACGGCGAGCGTCTCGGCGGCGGCGCCTTCGGGGCTATCGCTTTGGGGGCCGGAATCGTCATCGAAGAAAGGGAGCCATTGGATCAGCCGCCGGCGCCGCAAGGCGTCGTAGCAGGCGTTGGTGGCGATGCGGTAGAGCCAGGCGCGGTAGTTGGAATCGGTTGGCAGGCGCGCCAGAGCATGGTAGGCCTTGACGAAGGTCTCCTGCGTCAGGTCTTCGGCCTGCTCCCAATGTCCCACCATGCGCAAGATGTAGCTGAAGATGGGGCGCTGGTACTGGGTGTACAGGCGCTCGAACAGTTCCTCCAGGGCACGCGGCGCCGCCGGGGTGGACTGGGCCTGGCTCAACATTGTTGCCTCGAAGTAAGTCATGCCGATCGGTTCGCTCCGCTTGCTGAGGGTTGCCACGGAATCGGTGCTCCATCTACGCTTTACAGGCCAGCGTGAAGTCTGTGCTCAATAATCCCGGAGGAAAAACCTGATAGGTTTGGCGCTTCCGCTCCGTGGTCATCATGCTGAAACGAGCGAACGGATCAACGGGTTACAGGCGGGTCAACTCATGGCCCGCCGACTTGCACACGCACGTTGCACTCGCCATAGTTGCCGGTGATGTCAACTGTGCGTAGATAGAGCGTGTAGGCGCCCGGCGGCAGCCCGGCGGTGTTCCAAAGGCCAAGCAGGCCGTCGAAAACGGGCTGGCGCGCCGAACTGATGAAGGTGGGGTCGCCGGGGCCGCTGCTCGGCTTGAACTCCAGCTTGTAGTAGTCAAAATTGTCGGCGTTGGCGCTGCCGATGACCTGCACCTGGCCACTGACGCGTTGTTCGACGCCGGGACGCAGGAGCCGGGCGCGGCCATCCGGGCAGAAGGGGGCGACGATAGGCGGCGTTGTCGGCGTCAGTGAGATGGTGGGGGTGGGGCGCGGGGTGGGTAGGCGGTTGGGGGGCGGCAGGGGGGTGGGGGTGGCGGTGGGCGGTTCGGGGGTGGGTGTCTGGGTCGGCAGGACGAAGAGGGTGGGGGTTGGCGAAACGACCGCATCCACGAGGGGTTGAACGGCGGCGGCCAGGGTGGTGCTGATCAGGTAGACGGCTGCCATGACGACGAGCAAGAAGAAGCTGACGTTGAGCGCCTGGTAGGTCTTGTTGAGCGCCGCTTCGCGCTCCAGGCTGAAGGCGGCCTGGCGCCGCTCGCGCCGCGCCTCAATGGCCACTCTGAGGTACCAAAGGGCAATAAGACCACAGGCGGCGTAGACCCAGGGGGCATAGTCACTGATCAGCTTGACGATGATCGCCATGCGTTGCGCTCAGGCTCCGCCGGCGGCGCTGATAGGTGGGAAGGCGGCGAGGATGGCGCGCAGCAGGGCTGCCAGGCGCGGCACGACGAGCCGGCCCGTTTCCAGAACCTCCTGATGTGTCGTTTCGGCGACGCTGGAGATGTCATCGATGGTCATGTTGCTAATCATGGAAATGCCGAGGACGCGCAGGCCGCCGTGACGGGCGACGGTGGCTTCAGGAACGGTTGACATACCCACGGCGTCGGCGCCGGCCAGGCGCAGGAAGCGAATGTCGGCGGGCGTTTCGAAGCTGGGGCCGGAAAGGCACATGTATACGCCGCTGCGCAGGGTGAAGCCAAGCTGGTCGGCGGCGGCCAGGGCGACCTGGCGCAGGGCGGCGTCGTAGACGCGGGTCATACTGGGAAAGCGCGGGCCAAAGGCGGGATCGTTGGGGCCGCGTAAGGGGTTTTGCCCCGCCATGCCGATCAGATTGATGTGGTCTTCGATGAGCATCAGGTCGCCGGCGCGAAAAGCGGGGTTGACGCCGCCGGCGGCGTTGGTCAAGATGAGGCTGTGCAGGCCGAGCAACTGCATCAGCCGGATGGGCATCGTCACTTGCTGCATGGAGTAGCCTTCGTAGAAGTGAACGCGCCCCTGCATCACCAGCACATCCTGACCCTGCAGACGACCAATGACCAGAGCGCCGGCGTGACCTTCGACGGTGCTGACCGGAAAATGAGGGATCTGGGCGAAGGGGATGCGGTCGGCGTCTTCGACGGCGGCGGCCAGATCGCTGAGGCCGGAACCGAGTACCAGGCCGATGCGGGGCTGATGCTGCGTCTGGCTGCGCACGAAAGCGGCAGCTTGGGCGATCTGTTCCGAAGTGAGGAATGATTGATCCATGATGTTTTCTCCCTCAGCGGGCGGCAGGGTCGGCAACGACGGCGCGGCCGGTCTGCCGGTGGGCGGTGGAGGCGTGACGCAGGTTGTGCGGCGTGATCTTGTCCATGTCGCCAAGCTGGCCGGCGTAGGATTTGACGATGAGCCAGAGGCCCTGGCGCGTTAGCCGTTCGCCGTGATGGTTGATGAAGAGGGCGCGTTCGCCGGGGTGATGATATCTGGCGAGTCGCGGCCGGCCCGTTTCCAGATAGGCCGTGAGGGCGGCCATGACGCGCGGGCTGATCTGAATCGTGCGCAGCCGCCGGCGATCCTGCGTGGTGACGGTCGCCTGGCCCAGGGCGATGTCTTCGATGTCGAGCGCGGCGATTTCGCTGACCCGCAGCCCGGCGTCGTAGAGCAGTTCCAGCAGCGCGGTGTCGCGCAGCGCCCGCGGGCTGCCCCCTGACGCGGGCAGCGACAACAACTGTTCCACCTTGTCTTGTTCGACGATGTGCGGAGGCGTCTTCTTGAAATGCGGGGCTTCGATGGTTGCGCTCGGATCGTTGCCGATGATTTGGGCGCCGACGAGGAACTGAAAGAACGACTTGACGGCGGCGATCTTGCGGGCGACGGTGGCCGGGGCGTACTCACGCTGTTTCAGGTGCAGGACGTAGTCAACGAGATCGTCCGTGCCGATGTCGTTCCAGGTCGCCGGTGGGCCGGCGCGGCGACGCCCCTGGATGTAGGCGTGGAACTGGCTGAGGTCGTTGTGATAGGCTGCGACTGTGTTGGCGTTGTTTTGCTTGCTCGCCAGAAAGCGCTCGATCTCGGTTTGCATCTCGATTCCTCCACAGGCGGTGATGTCTTCATTCTACCCGATAACTTGCCATAAACCAAAAACGGGGGACTGCTGGCGCGCCGCGGCGACGCCCTACAGGATCAGCATGGCGTCGCCAAACGAGAAGAAGCGATAATCGCCGGCGATGGCGGCGGCGTAGGCGTGCTCGATCTGCTGTTTGCCGGCGAAGGCGCTGACCAGCATCAGCAGGGTGGAGCGCGGCAGGTGAAAATTGGTGATGAGGGCGTCTACGCAGTAGAAGGGAACGCCGGGCGTCAGGTAGAGGCTGGTCCAGCCGCTGAAGGGTTGCAGGCGCCCTTCGGCGCCGGCCTGCCGGCTGGCTGTCTCCAGGACGCGCACGGCGGTGGTGCCGATGGCGATGCAGCGTCCGCCGGCGCGGCGCCGATCGGCGATGGCCTGGGCGGCGGCGGGCGTCAGTTCGGCCCACTCGCTGTGCATGGTGTGCTGTTCGATCTCGCCGGCCTGCACGGGGCGGAAGGTGTCCAGCCCGATGTGCAGGGTGACGAAGGCAAGCTCGACGCCGCGCGCAAGCAGGTTGGCGAGCAGGGCGGGGGTGAAGTGCAGGCCGGCGGTGGGCGCCGCCGCCGAGCCGCTGACGCGCGCGTAGACGGTTTGATAGCGGGCGGTGTCGGTCAGGGGATGGTGGATGTAGGGCGGCAGGGGAATTTGGCCGAGTCGTTCCAGTTCGGGCAGGGGCGGGCGGTCGAAGGCGATGATGCGACTGCCGGCCGGGGTGACGGCTTCGATGCGGGCGGTCAAAGGGACGGACGTTGTGTCGCTGGCCTGGGCGCCGTCGGGCGGCGTCAGTTCGATGCGGGCGCCGGGGCGCAGATGACGGCCGCGCGTCAGCGCCTCCCAATGCAGGTCGTCCAGGCTGCGCAGTAGCAGCAGTTCGACCTGGCCACCGGTCGTTTTGCGCCCGTACATGCGTACCGGCAGCACGCGGCTATCGTTGGCCACCAGAATGTCGCCAGGCCTCAGGTAGTCGGTCAAATCACTGAAGCGGCGGTGCGTCAGTGCGCCGCTGCGGCGGTCGAGGACGAGCAGGCGGGCGGCATCGCGCGGCTCGCTGGGGGTTTGCGCAATGCGGTCGGTTGGCAGGAAGTAGTCGAAATCCGAAGTTTTCACGATGCACTCTGAGATTGGCCGCTGCGTGATGGCCGCAAGGGGAGGGAGGACGCGTGGCAGTCGTTGGGCGTGGCGGCGTTCAGTCGCCGCTGGCAACCGGCTGATCTGGGTCGAAGAGGGACGCCTGGCCGGCGACGAGTTCGACCGGCGGCGTCATGCCGAGATGCTGGTAAGCGCGCAGGGTGACGGTGCGCCCGCGCGGTGTGCGGTCGAGGAAGCCGAGTTGCAGCAGATACGGCTCGACGACATCCATGATGGTGTCGGCTTCTTCGGAGATGGCGGCGCCGATCGTTTCCAGGCCGACGGGGCCGCCGTTGAATTTTTCGATAATGGTACGCAGCACCTGGCGGTCGAGATCGTCCAGACCAAGCTCATCAATGTCGAGCAGACGCAGGGCAGCGTGGGTGACGCCGGCATCGATGTTGCCATCGGCGCGCACTTGCGCATAGTCACGCACGCGACGCAGCAGGCGTAGGGCGATGCGCGGGGTGCCGCGGGCGCGGGTGGCAATGGCGCCGGCGCCATCCGGCGTGATGGGCGCTTTGAGCAGCGCGGCGGCGCGCGTCACAATTTGTTGCAGTGCGTCTTGCGTGTAGAAATCGAAGCGGTAGACGGCGCCAAAGCGGGCGCGTAGCGGGGAGGTCATGAGGGCCAGGCGGGTGGTGGCGCCGATCACGCTGAAGCGCGGCAATTTCAGACGGATGGAGCGGGCGCTGGGGCCTTTGCCGATGACGATGTCGAGGGCGAAGTCTTCCATGGCGGGGTAGAGGATCTCTTCGACGGCGCGGCCGAGGCGGTGAATCTCGTCTATGAAGAGCACGTCGCCGCCGCTGAGGTTGGTCAAAATGGCGGCCAGGTCGCCGGCGCGCTCGATGGCCGGCCCGGCGGTGACCTTGATGTTGGCGCTCATTTCGTTGGCGATGACGGCGGCCAGCGTGGTCTTGCCCAGGCCAGGGGGGCCATAGAGCAGGATGTGATCGAGCGATTCCTTGCGCTGCCTGGCCGCCTCGATGAGGATGCGCAGGTTGCTGCGCAGCTTGTCCTGGCCGATCATTTCGTCGAGGGTGCGCGGGCGCAGGGCAAAGTCGAGCGCCATTTCTTCGGGACGCTTGACGGCGGAAATGGCGCGGTCGGGCGCCGATCGCTCATCTGTCATGTCTTGCTCTCTCCTGGATCGAGTCGCGCTGGTTCTACCTGCGCCGATGGCGTCGCCGTATGACGGGAGTTGCAGCGGGGTATTATCTCAATAATTTGGGGCAAAGACCTGTCAGGTTTCCCCGGATGGTGGATTATACCAAAGGGGTTTGGGAACCCCAAAAGCGTGCAGTGAAGCAGTCATGGGCCGATGTGAAATGGATTGACGCAAATGTCATTTCGTGGTATAAGGGGCCGTCACGGATCAAGAATTCTATCTGTGACTCGTGGGCAGACGTGGGGCTTGCGATACTGACTCATTGATGACGGTCGCTGGCTGGCGCACCCCATACACGGACAGTTGTCGCCGAAACCAGGTGAGGAGCCTATTTCATCTTATGAATCGTGATGATTTCGTCGAACGTGAACGAACCAAGCTGGAGGCCGAGCAGGCCGAGATCGAGGCCAAGATCCAGCATTTGAGCGAGTGGCTGAAGGGCGAAGTTGACATTGACGCCGAGGAGGGCGACCCGGACCTGTTCGAGCGTGAGAAGAATCTGGCCCTGCTCACGACGCTGGAGCGCCGCCTGGAGCAGACGCGCAGCGCGCTGCGTGCGATCGAAAAGGGGTTGTACGGGGTGTGTGAACGCTGCGGCCAGACGATTGATCCGGCGCGTCTCGAAGTCAAGCCTGACGCCACGCTCTGCTTGAAGTGCCAGCAAGAGGTGGAACGCCTGATCAAACGCGGTCTGGCGCCAACCCCGGTGGATTGGGATCGCTGAGCCTGGCTAGACCCGCACTGGCAGGCTGGAACTGGGAGGCCAAGCTAAGATGAACATCGAAGGCGTGCGCATTTCGGATCACCCGCTGATTCGGCACAAGGTGACGCTGTTGCGCGATATTCGGACCGAGCCGAAGAAGTTTCGCGAGCTGATCCGGGAAATCGCCATTCTGTTGGCCTACGAGGCGACCAACGACCTGGCGTTGACGACCCAAACGGTGACGACGCCGATGGGACAGGCGGATGGCGCCGCACTGGCGGAGAAGATCGGCCTGGTGCCGATTCTGCGCGCCGGCCTGGGCATGGTCGAAGGTATCTGGGAGATGATGCCGGGTGCCGAGGTCTGGCACCTGGGAGTCTACCGCGACGAGAAGACGCTGCGCCCGGTGCAGTATTACAACAAGCTGCCGGTGGCGCCGACGGTGCAGGTCTGCCTGGTGCTCGACCCAATGTTGGCGACGGGCGGTTCGGCGGTGGCGTGCATTGACATTCTCAAGCGTTGGGGGGCGCGTCGCATCAAGTTTGTCGGCATCATCGCTGCGCCCGAAGGGATCAAGACGCTGCACACGGCGCACCCCGATGTGCCGATTCACGTGGCGGTGGTGGATTCTCATCTGAACGAGATCGGCTACATCGTGCCGGGACTGGGCGACGCCGGAGACCGTCAGTTTGGCACGGGCTGAGTCAGCGCATGGCGACATCTACCCGCCCCTCGTGGGATTATTACTTCATGAGCATCACCCGCCAGGTGGCCACGCGTAGCACGTGCGACCGTGCGCAGGTGGGCGCTGTGATCGTCAAGGATCGCCGCATCTTGACCACCGGCTACAACGGTGCGCCGGCCGGACTACCACACTGCGACGACATTGGCCATTTGATGGTGGATGGTCACTGCGTGCGCACGCTGCACGCCGAACAGAACGCCATTCTGCAGGCGGCGCTGCATGGCGTTTCGGTGCAGGGCGGCACAATTTATGTGACGCACCAGCCGTGCCTGACCTGCGCCAAGATGATCATCAACGCCGGGCTGCTGCGTGTGGTCTACGCCGGCGCTTACCCCGATGAACATGCCCGCACCTTTCTCTCGCAAGCGGGCGTGGCCTTGATCCGCTTCGAATCAGCATGACCCATTCTCTGCGCAGACGCTCTGCGGCGTTGCTCTCCTGGCCCGGCGAGCCGAACAGGCCCCGTCCCGCACGGCTTGCGCGTGTCGCCGGTGCACTTCTGCGCCGTCTTCCCCTGCGTTTTCCTCTTCGTCTTCCCCTTCGTCTGCCCCTTCTTTTTGCGCTCGTTCTACTGTCGGCGTGCAACGCAGCCCCGCCGCCGGTCTCGCCGCCAGAGGCCTCGACCGTCACGCTGACCTGGGTCATCGAGCTTCCCGCCGTCACGCCGCCCGAAGATGACATCTTTCTCAGCGGCAGTTGGAACCAGTGGCAGCCGGCCGATCAGGCGCAGCGTTTCGTGCGCGTGCAGGATCGCGCAACGCTGACTCTGACCTTCGAAAAGGGACAAACCGTGGAATACACTTTTACGCGTGGAAGCTGGACCAGGCGTGAAGCCGATGCAAGCGGCGAGCCGGCGCCCAATCATGCCCTGTTGGCCGACGCAAGCCGCACGATCGAACTGCAACTGGCCGGTTGGACCGATCTGCGCCAGGAGCAGACCAGCCTGGCGACGCCAACGCCCGACCCGACGTTGATCAACACATACGATGGGCGTGTCCAGCGCGTGCAACTGCTGAGCCGCGCATTGGGTGTGCGCAAGACATTCTTCATCTACACGCCGCCCGCAGCCGACCCTGACGCACGCTTTCCGGTGCTCTACCTGTTTCGCGGCCATGAGCGCGAATGGGTCAACCCGGCCGAAGACGTTGCGCGCGGCAACCGCAACGTGATTGATGTCTACGAGGAGCTGCTGCAAGCCGCAGAGATTGGCCCGATGATTCTGGTCTTTCCGGGCATCTCCAGCAACGATAACGTCTACAGCGGTATGTTGGTCAATATGCTCGATCCAGAAAAGACGCACAATGCGCGCGGCGTCGGTTCTGGGCGTTTCGAGGACTTTCTGTTGCAAGACCTGATCCCCTTCGTCGAGGTCAATTATCCGGCGCTGCCTGGCGCGGCCCACCGCGGCGTGGACGGTTTTTCCTTGGGCGGCTTCATGGCGCTGAAGATCGCCACCCAACACCCCGACTGGTTCACCACGGCGGGCGCCTACGACGGCCTCTTCTTCTACGCCGGCGTCATCACCAACGTGGTGACCGCCACCCTGGGCGTGACCGCTACCGCGCCGATCACTGGCGGGGTGCAGATCAGCGAGACGGGGGGCGCTCGCCTGGGCATCAGCCTGGATGATCGCGCCTTTCAGAACAGCCTGTTCGACCCTGTCTTCGGCGCGCCGCGCAACGTGCAGTTTGCGGCCGCCAACAACCCGGCCAACCTGCTGTTGAACACGCCGGCGGCCGCCTTCAAGCATCTACACTGGTTCATCGAGTATGGGCCAGAAGCGCGCGAGCCGCACGATTCCAACTTCTACCGCGGGCAGTATCTGGTCAACATCCTGGCGCGCATGGGGTTGGTCAACGACGGCGGCGCCATTGCCAACGGGCGCCACACCTGGGCGCAGGCCGATCAACACATGGCGCGCACGCTGCCCAAACACTACATCGCGCTCACCGCCCCGTAGCGGCGATTTGCCCCATTCGTACAGCTTCTCACAAACTGACATTCATCATGTCTGCTGCGCGCGCCCGGTGATACACTGGGCGCAAGTGCTGCATGTCATGAGGTGAGAATCGGATGCTTTCGCTGGCCGAACGACTGAGTCGAGGCGACAGAATTTTGCTCGACGGTGCGACCGGAACGGAGCTGCAGCGCCGGCAAACGCCGACGCCGCTGCCGTTGTGGTCAGCTCTGGCCTTGATCAGGCAGCCCGAAGTGGTGCGCCAGATTCACCTCGATTATCTGGCGGCCGGCGCCGACATCCTGACCACCAACACCTTTCGTACCTATCGCCGCACGCTGGCGCAAGCTGGCCTGGCCGATCGTGCACAAACACTGACCTACCGGGCCGTCACTTTGGCCATTCAGGCGCGCCGTGATGCGGGTCTGCGCAGCAGTGTCTGGATCGCCGGCTCGATGAGTCCGCTGGAAGATTTCGAATCGCCGCAACGCACGCCGGCGCAGGCCGAGTGCGAAGACGAACACCGCGAGATGGCGCTCTATCTGGCGGCCGCCGGCGTTGATCTGCTGCTCATCGAAACCATGACGACGATTCGCGAGGCGCAGGCGGCGGCGCAAGCAGCGACGCAGACGCACCTGCCCTTCATGGTCAGCTTCAAGTGCAACGAGCAGGGGTTTTTGCCCAGCGGCGAGTCGCTGAGCGAGGCGACGGCGGTCCTGGAGCCGCTCGAACCGCTGGCGTTCTTGATCAACTGCACATCGGCGGCCGCCGTGCTGGCGGCCTTGCAGCGCCTGCGCCAGGCAACGGTGTGCCCGGTCGGCGCCTATGCCAATGTCGGCCATCGTCAGGCGGATGGGCAGTGGGATTTCGACGAAGAACTTTCGGCCGAGGCCTACGGACGACATGCGCGCAGTTGGCTGGCCGTGGGGGCGCAGATCGTCGGCGGTTGCTGCGGCACCACGCCGGCGCATGTTGCCGTCCTGGCCGACGTGATCTATGACTATGCCCAGGGAACAGGGGGCCAGCCGCTGCGCGATCGCGAGTTGAGCTGGCGCTGAGGCATTGGCAAACTGGACTTATTCATCGTCTTGACGCCTGGTTGGCGTGTACCTTCTGTGTGGGTGCGACGGGGTTGCTACGGAAGGCCCCGTCGCACTTGCCTTGTATCGGAGGTCGTGACTGGATGGCCGGTGTCAGGCCTGGGGCGCCGGCAGTGGCGCCTGTGAGGTGATGAACGCTCGGAAATTCGCTTCGAAACGCTGGCTCAGCCGCTGCGTGAGCGGCCCCGGTCGCCCGTCGCCGATGGGCTGGCCGTCTATGCGCACCAACGGCATGATGTGCCGGCTGGTGCTGGTCAGAAAGGCCTCGTCCCAGGCGCCCATCTCGTCCACCCTCAGCGGCGCCACGACGATTTCCATCTGCTCTTGGGCAGCCAGGGTCAAGACAATGTCTGCCGTCACGCCGGCCAGGACATCGGCGGGCGGCGGCACGAGCAGGCGGCCGGCCCGCAGGGCAAAGAGGTTGCTGCTGGAACCTTCCGTCAGCGCGCCGTGATTCTGCAACAGCCCTTCGTGCTCTCTCTGGCGCTGCGCCTGGCGGCGGGCCAGGTAGTTGACCAGCGTGTTGAGCGATTTGGCCTGCGGCAAGGCCCGCTCACCCTCGAAGGTCACGGCGCCTACGCCATCGCGATAGAAGGAGGCAGGGTAGACGGGCGACGCCTGCGCCCAGACGAAAGTATCGCCTGCAAAGCCGCCGTCGGCGCCCAGCACGAAGAGGCGCAGCAGGCACTCGTCCAGTTGGCTGGCCGCCAGCAGGGCCGGCAGCCAGGCGGCGATCTCGTCGCTGGCATGGGGCAGCGGCATTTCGAGCAGCGCGGCCGATTTGGCCAGACGCGCCAGATGATCGTCCAGATGAAAGGCGACATGACCAGCCACTTGAATGGATTCGTATACACCATACGCCCCGTAGAGGGCTGGATGAAAGACCGGCACCTGCGCCTCGGCGGCAGCGACCAGCCGGCCGTTGTGACAAACGATGCTGGCCTGTGGAAATGACATGGCGTCTCCCTTCAGGCCAGTTCCGGCGTCACAGGACGCAAGATCATGTCGCGGCCGCGCCCGCTTTCCCAGGGATAGACGATCCAGTTGTGGGTGATGGCGGCGAAGTAGGTGGGGCCTTCGCGGGCGAAGAATGATTTGCCCGGTTTGTAATGCAGAACCGCCGTTTCGACAGTGCCGCCGACAGCCCTTGTGCGACCTTCGACGGTCATGATGGTGCGCCCGCTGTCCCAGATGTCGTCAACCACCAGAATGACCTTGTTGCGCAACTGTGCATCGGACGGAAATTGCAGAAAAGTGGGCCAGGCCAGCTTTTGCTCGGACGCCGGCAGGAACTCGACCGCCGCCGTCAGCACGTAGTGCAGATCGAGCGCCTCTGCGATCAAGCCGCCCGGAATGATGCCGCCGCGGGTAATCATCAGCAGGGCGTCGAACTGGCGCTTGAACTGCGGGATCAGGTGTTCGATGAGCGCATCCACATCGCCCCAGCTCAGGTATTCACGCTCCATGACGTTCTCCCTTATTATATCAAAAGAAGCATCGCAAGCGGCGCCGCAGCGCTGCCGGTGATTGTAGAACATTGTACCCAACATCGTCGGCAAACCCAAAAAAAGAACGCCAGTCAAAGCGCCCATTTGACCCTTGACAAGCAACCGGGAAAATGTTATACATCATCAGTCTCGCATCACGTTTCCCGACTTCGCTCATTTCATCAATTTCTTTTTTGGACGTAACCGACTTATGAACAAGTCTCTCTTTGCTGCAACGATTCTGCTGGCGACGGTTTTACTGGGCCTGGGGGCATGTGCAGGGACGCCGACGCCTGTCCCGCCCACCGCGGCGCCTGTGCAGATCGAAGCGACGCGGCCCGCTGCGCTGACGCCCGCGGCCACGCCCACCGCTGGCGCCACACCCACTCCCAGCGCCACGCCCACCTCGCAGGATACCCGCACCAACATCTACATCTGGCACGGTTGGAGCGGCGCCTATCTGAAGGTGATCGAAGCGGCGCTCAAGGAATATGAGGCCACGCACCCCGACGTCGCCGTCGAGCTGTCGAAGGTGGACAACCTGAGCGATGCCCTGGCGGTAGCGGCGCCGGCGGGCGAAGGGCCGGACATCATCGCCTGGACGAACGATCAGATCGGCGCCAACGCCCTGGCCGGCTACATCGTGAGCCTGGAGAGTTACGGCGTGAATGCCGACTTCCTCGCCTCGCTCTACGAACCGGCCGCCGCCAAAGGCATGATCTGGCGCCAGCAGGCCTGGGGCCTGCCCGAAACGCAAGAGGGCATCGCCCTGGTCTACAACAAGGCGCTGGTCAGCGCCGAAGACTTGCCGGCCGATCCGCTCGATTTCGCCGGCCTGCTGCAATCTGCCAGCACCTTCGCCGAACAAAATCCCGGCAAGTATCTCCTGTGCAACCAGGGCCTGGGCAACCCCGACGCCTACCACATCGCGCCGATTTTCTTCGGACATGGCGTGCCCGGCTACGTGGACGATCAGGGGACTGTCTATGTGCAGACGGCGGAAGGGCTGGCCGCCGCCCAGTGGATCGAGTCGCTGCGACCGTATGCGCCGGCGGAGGCCAGCTACGACATCTGCCGCACGATGATGCTGGACGGTCAGGCCGCTGTCTGGTGGACGGAACAGTGGGCCACGACCAGCCTGGACGATGCCGGCATCGAGTATGGCTTGCAGGCGTTCGGCCGCCCCTACGTGCGCGTCAGGACGCTGTTGCTGAGCAAGAATGCTGTCGAGCGTGGGCGCGGTCAGGCGGCGTTCGACATCATGCGCCACTTGACCAACCCTGACTTGCAGACGCGGCTTGCCCTGGCCGCCCAGACCGTTCCGGCGGCGACGGAGGCGCTGGCCGCATCAGAACTGCAGGGCGAGAGTCTCTTGCAAGGCTATGCGGCCGCACTGCATTTGGGAGTGCCGATCCCCAACACGCCCTTTGCCGAGGCGCAGTGGGACGCCATTGGTGCTGCCGGCCTTGCCATTTGGACTGGCAAACAGACGCCCGCGGTCGCCCTGCAAGCCGCTCAGGCAGCCATTGTCGAGAAGATTCGCAAGATGCAGTAGCAACCACGCTGTATCCGAGTTCGTGCCAGTTGATCCGTGCCAGTTGATCCGTGCAAGTTGATCGGTGCAAGTTGATCCGTGCAAGTTGATCCGTGCAAGTTGATTCGTAGGATTTCGATGAATGGAGGAGACATCATGAGAGCATTTCGACTGTTATCGCTCATCGCCGTGCTCAGCCTGCTGTTTGGGCTGCTTCCCGTCAGCGCCGCGGCGACGTTCCCCCTGGCCAATTCCCCCGCAGCAACGCCTCATCTGGTCGTCACATTTCCCGGCAACTGGGTCGCCGCGGCGGGATTGGGCAACGACTGGGACCCCGGCAACCTGAACACGCAGGCCAACGACGCTAACAGCGACCAGGTGTGGAAGTTCACCACGGACGCCATCCCGGCCGGCTCGTATGAGTTCAAGGCGACGGTGGGCGGCACGTGGGACGAGAATTATGGCGTGAACGGCGTGCCCGGCGGCCCCAACGTCCCCTTCACGACGGCGGGCGGGGAGACGGTGCACTTCTACTACGACCGGCGCGATGACAACATGGTGGCCAGCCGGCCGAACTACCGCATTCCGGTGCTGGTGGGCAGCCTGATGGATGAGGTGGGCGGTCAGGACTGGGCGCCCGACAACTTGATCGGCTGGATGAAAGACCGCGATGGCGACGATTGGTACGAAACGACGTTCGACGTGCCGCCCGGTAGCTACGAGTACAAAATTGCGCTCAACGAGTCTTGGGACGAGAACTACGGGCAAGGCGGCGTGCCCGGCGGCCCCAACATCTCCCTGGTCGTGCCGGCCGTGCCCAGTCAACTGCACCGTGTCGTGACGTTCCGCTACAACGACACGACGCATGAGATCCAACACGTCATCGCCGATCCACCGCCGCCGCTTCTCGTCACATTTCCCGGCAACTGGGTCGCCGCGGCGGGATTGGGCAACGACTGGGACCCCGGCAACCTGAACACGCAGGCCAACGACGCTAACAGCGACCAGGTGTGGAAGTTCACCACGGACGCCATCCCGGCCGGCTCGTATGAGTTCAAGGCGACGGTGGGCGGCACGTGGGACGAGAATTATGGCGTGAACGGCGTGCCCGGCGGCCCCAACGTCCCCTTCACGACGGCGGGCGGGGAGACGGTGCACTTCTACTACGACCGGCGCGATGACAACATGGTGGCCAGCCGGCCGAACTACCGCATTCCGGTGCTGGTGGGCAGCCTGATGGATGAGGTGGGCGGTCAGGACTGGGCGCCCGACAACTTGATCGGCTGGATGAAAGACCGCGATGGCGACGATTGGTACGAAACGACGTTCGACGTGCCGCCCGGTAGCTACGAGTACAAAATTGCGCTCAACGAGTCTTGGGACGAGAACTACGGGCAAGGCGGCGTGCCCGGCGGCCCCAACATCACCCTGGTGGTGCCGGCCGTGCGTGGCCCGGCGAACACCACCGTGACGTTCCGCTACAACGACGTCACGCACCAGATTCAGGACAGCATCAACAACCCGCCCACGCCGCAGGTGGGCGATGACAACATCTGGTGGGATGGCCTGGGGCACGACAGCCGCAGTGGCATGTATCGCGACCCCTTTGGCGCGGTCAGCAAGGGAACCAATGTCACCCTGCGCTTCCGCACCTTCGCCAACGACGTGCAGCACGTCAAACTGCGCGTCTGGAACACCGCCCTGCAGGGGCAAACGCTCTACAACCTGACCAAAGTCGCCACCGATCCCGCCGCCGCTCCCTACGGTTACGACTATTGGGAGACAACGCTCGACGCCGGCGCCGACTTGAGCATCCTCTACTACCGCTTCATCATCGAGGATGGCTCGGCCGTGGCCTACTACGAGGATGACGGCGCGCGCGACGGCGGCTGGGGTCAGACCTACGCCAACTCGCCCGACATTTCGTGGAACATCTACGTCTACGAACCGGGCTTCGATGCGCCTGACTGGGCCAAGAATGCGATCATCTATCAGATTTTCCCCGATCGCTTCCGCAATGGCAGCGCGGCCAACGATCCAACCGCCAGCGATTGGTTCTACCCGCAGGAGCGCGGCCACCGCTTCCCCGTCATCCCCTGGAACACCATCGTGCCCGACCCCGAGCCGAACGATCCTAACGCCAACCCCGACTGGTACGGCACCTACAGCAGCACCTCGTATGGAGGCGACCTGCAGGGCCTCATCGGCAAGCTGGCCTATCTGCAAAACCTGGGCGTGACGGCGATCTACCTCAACCCGATCTTCGACTCGCCGTCCAACCACAAGTACGATGGCCGCAGCTACACGCGCATTGACCCGACGATGGGTGTCTTGGGTGATGACGCTGCCACCCTGGCCCTCTTCGAACAACTGACGGCGCAGGCGCACAACCGCGGCATCCGCATCATCCTGGATGGCGTGCCCAATCACGTCTCCTCCGACAGCCCCTACTTCGACCGCTTTGGCCGTCACCCCGAAGTGGGCGCCTGCGAGGATGTCGCCAGCCCCTACCGTAGCTGGTTCTTCTTCCAGCCGGCGTCGCCGCCCGGCACCGGCGTTTGTGCAGGCGACACCAACTACACCGCCTGGTTTGGCGTGCAGACTCTACCCCAGATCAACACGGCTCACGCGGACGTTCTGAATCATTGGTTTGGTCCCAACGGCGTGGCCACCTACTGGCTCGACCGTGGCGCCGATGGCTGGCGCATCGACGTCGTGCCCGACGTGGTGGGCGTCAATCCGACCTTCTTCGAGACCTTCCGCACCGTCGTCAAGACCAGCCATCCCGACGCCATGCTCTTCTCCGAAACCTGGGGCGAGGATGACGCCAGGTTCCGCCTGCTTGGCGACGAGTTCGACTCGACGATGAACTACCGCTTCCGCAAGGCGATGCTCGGCTTCATGCGCGACACGGTGTGGAGCGATAACGACAACAACGGCGACAACACCATCAACCCCCTGTCGCCCAGTCAGTTCGACAACATGCTGCGTACCGTGCAGGAAGATCTCCCTGCGCCCGCCTTCGAATCGGCCATGAACCTGCTCGATAGTCATGACACCAACCGTGCGGTGCGCGTGCTCGATCACGACGGCATCGCCGGCGGCCAGCCTGTCAACGGCTTCCAGGATGGACGCAACCGCCTGGCGCTGCTGGCCGTCGTCCAGATGACGCTGCCCGGCGCACCGACGATCTACTACGGCGACGAAGTGGGCCTGGTCGGCTACGGCAGCGACATCCCGCGCGACGACCCTTACAACCGCCAACCCTATCCCTGGGCGGACGAGCCGGGCTACGACACGCTGCCCGCCTGGCGCAAAGCGCACCAAAACCTGTTGCAGCACTATCGCAACCTGACCGCGCTGCGCAACGGCCACAGCTTCCTGCGCACCGGCTCCTGGAACACCCTCTTGACCGACGACGCCGCCAGCCTGCTGGTCTACGGCCGTCGCGATGAGACCGGCGTGGCCATCATTGCCATCAATCGCGACGCCGTCCAGCATCAGGTGGCGCTGAACGTGGACGGCTACGTGCCCGAAGGCGCCGTGCTGGACGACGGCCTGTCGCCTGGCGCCACGGTCAATGTGGGCGCCGACCGCATGCTGACGTTCGACGTCGCTGGCATGGGCGCACGGGTTTGGATCAGCCGTCCGGGTCTCGACATGACGCGCCCTGCCGCGCCGACCGGCCTGGCCGCCGTGGAAGGCTCTGGTTCCGTCAGCCTGACCTGGAATGCGCCCGCCGACGCCGTCGTGGCCGGTTACCACGTCTATCGCAGCGTTGTGGATGGCGGCTACGAACAGATCAACGCGACGCTGATCACCGGCACGGCGTTCAGCGATGATACGGTGCAAAACGGATACCGCTACTTCTACCATGTCAAGGCGGTGACGCCGGCAGGGCTGAAGAGTCAGGCTTCGGCGCCGGTTGCGGCAATTCCGCACTACGACATCGGTTGGGCCAACTTGCAGTGGCCGCCCGACATCACCCATGTCATCAGCTTCGTCAACCGCACCGCAACCGTCTATGGCCAGGTCTGGATTGACGGGATCACCGGCCTGTCTGGCCCCACGCCGAGCCTGCTGGCTGAAGTTGGCTATGGGCCGGACGGCTCGCAGCCTGGCTCCAGTTGGACCTGGTCGCCGATGGCCTTCAATGTGGACGCCGGCAATAACGACGAGTTCATGGGGACGATGCTGCCGCACCCCATCGGCGAGTACGACTACGCCGTGCGCTACAGCACCACCAACGGGCGCGACTGGCTCTACGCCGACCTGGACGGCACCGGCAACGGCTACGATCCGGCGCAGGCCGGCAGTTTGCACGTCGTGCCGTCCAGTGACCTGACGCCGCCCGCCGTCCCGCTCAACCTGCACGAGGTTTCACGCTCGGCTTCGGCCATCGCCATCGCCTGGGACGCGTCGCCCGACGCCGACGTCGTCGCCTATGGCGTCTACCGCGAACCGCTCGGCGTACGCACGCCAAACACCGGTGTGCTGATCGCCTACGTGTTGGCGCCGGAAACCTCCTACACCGACACCGACGTGACGACAGGTCACACCTATCGCTACACGGTGACGGCGCTTGACGATAGCTTCAACGAATCGGACTTCTCCAATCCGGTGGACATCACCGCCGAGCAGCGCGCCGTGCAGATCACCTGGAACCTGACCATCCCGGCCTTCACGCCGCCCGGCGATACGATCTACATCGCCGGCGACACGGCCAGCGTCTTCGGCGCACAGTGGAACCCAAGCGCGACCCCGCTGACACGCGTGGACGACACTCACTGGACGATCACCCTGACTGGTCTCGAAGGGATGCACTTGCAGTACAAGTTCACCCGCGGCAACTGGGAGACGGTGGAGCGTTGGGGAACCATCGTCGGCTTCGCCAACCGCCATCTCGATGTAGTCTTTGGCCCCGGCGCCGTGCAGACGGTCAATCTGGATGATCTGGAGAACTGGCGCGACCTGCTGGTGGTCGAAACCGGCCGCGTCGAAAGCCGGCCCAACAGCCCGGATCTGATCACGTCGGTCTGGGCGCGCATGAACCGTCCGGTCAACCCGGCAACCGTGGCGGCGGACACGATCACTGTGACCGACAGCGGCGGCCAGGCCGTTCCCGGCGTCACCACTTACGATGACGCCACGACGACCTTCATCTTCACGCCCGATCAGCCCTTTGGCGGCGCCGGCGTCTTTACGGCGCGCGTCAACCCGGGCAATCTGCGCGGTTCGGAAAACGACAACGTCGGCATGATGGCACCCTACCAGTGGACGATCGTCCAACAGCCGACCGCCGTCGCACTGAGCGATCTGCGTGCGGCAATCCCGGCGCCGTGGCTGTGGGGCGCCTTGACGCTGTTGGCCCTGACCCTCGCCCTGGGCGGCGTGCGCGTCTGGCGCCGCTAACGCACACTGAACAAGGCTGGCGTCCCGCGTTGGGATGCCAGCCTTGCACGGGAGGAGCCGTGTCTACCGAAATTGTCGCCAAGCGGGCGCTGCTCATCGGTATTGGCAGCTACCCCCATCTTCCGCCGCAGCGCCAGCTACGCGGGCCGGCGCCCGATGTGCAGGCGCTGGCCGCCCTGCTCACCAGCCGCTACGGTTTCCAAAGCGCGACGCTGTTGACCGATGGGCAGGCCACGCGCGACGGTATCTTGAAGGCGTTTGCTGATTTCGAGGCCGAGGTCAATCCGGGCGACCTGGTTCTGATCCACTACAGCGGGCACGGCTCGCGCACCCCCGATGTGCATGGCGACGATGCGAGCGGGTGGGATTCGACCTGGGTGCCGCACGATGGGCGCGACCCGGAAGGTCTCGTCCGTGATCTTCTCGACGCTGAAGTCAACCACTTCTTCGACCGGCTGCTCCACGAACGTCATGCCGCTGATCTGATCCTCTTTTTCGACAGTTGTCACTCCACCGGTATGACGCGCATAGACATGCCAGACCCCTATCCCAAGCGGGGGCGCAGCCTGGAGCCGCCGCCCGCCGCGGCGCGCCTGACCGAAACTGCCGCCGCAGACGCCGCATCTCCGCCCCCCACCTGGCAGCCGACCGGCCATGAACATGTCGCTTTCTTTGCCTGTCAAAATGATGAAACCGCCTATGAGGTGACTCTGGCCGCTGACACGGTGCATGGGGCGCTGACCGAGGCGCTGCTGGCCGCCTTGCGCAGCGGCGAGATGCGCAGTTACCGCGATGTGTGGGAAAGCGTGCTGTTGCAAGTGGGCAAGACCTCGCCAAGCCAGCGCCCGCAGGTCGAAGGTCATCTCGACCGGACGTTGTTCGGGCTGGAGCCGGTGGAGCAGATGTTCTATGCGCCTGTGCTCGGCGTCACACCGCGGGGCCTGGTGCAGTTGGGCGCCGGCAGCGCCCTGGGGCTGGAAGAGGGAGACCGCCTGCGCCTGGCGCCGCCGGGGACGCGACGCCTGAGCCAGGCGGGGGTTGGTACGCTGGTGGAGATCGCCGCCGGCGGCCTGGAACCGCACCGCGCCCTGGCCACGGTCGTCAGCGGCACGGGTGGCCAGGCCGGGCAGTGGGCCTTTCTGGAGACGATTGCCCCGACGCGGCATCTGACCGTGAATGTGCAGCCGGCGGCCGGCAACGAGCGCCTGATCACCAAACTGAAAGAGCAGCCGGCTCTGCGCCTGTTGGAGACCGGGGCCGAAGCAGAAGCAGAAGTCACGATCGTTGTGGAGGACGGCCATGTGCATCTACGCGATTCGCACGGCCAGCCGCTGCTGCCACCCGTGCTGCAGCGGGGATTCACCTGGTCAGCGGCGGTCGTTGCCGCGGCAACGAAGCTGGCCTGGCGACGCATCATCCTGCGCCTGGCGAATCCCGGCAGCGCTCTGGCCGGGGCGCTGCGCCTGACGGTCGAGCAGTTGCATGCGGCGGGCCATTACGAGCCGCTGGCGCCGAGTAGCCAGCAACAGTGGCGTCTGACCGCCGGCGCGACGCTGCGGCTGTCGTTCGACAACGTTGGCCCGGCCGATCTGTTTGCGGCTGTTCTGACTGTGGAAACCGGCGCCGACCCTGTGCAGCTTTGGCCGCCGGGTGCGGGTGCGGCGCTGACCGTGGCGCCGGGCAAACGGATCGTTGCGCCCCTGGCCGCGCCGCGGGCGCCGCTGGTCGTCAAAGCCATTGCGGCGACGCGTCCGATCCCAACCGATCTGCTCTTGCAGCCGGCGACGCGCCGTACGTCGGAGACCCCGATGAATGCGTTGGCCCACGTCTTGCTGGAAAAGCAGCACATCCCCCTGCCCGCTGCGCCGGCTGACCACGATGCGGCGAGCGACGCCGGGCGCACGCGCATCGTCTCGCAACCAACCAGCCGTGAAAAACCGGACGACTGGTTCACCTACCAGGCGCTGCTGACGCCGACGCCCTGAGCCACGGCCGCGGTTCAGGGCGTCGAATCACCGCGCAGGCGGTCAATGTAACGGAAGATCGTCTTGCGGCGGGCGTTGTGCCAGCCGGGGCTGAGCGGCATCTTTTCGCGTCCCTGGATGAGACGATAGAGGGCATCCTGCAAGCGCCCGCGCTCCGTCTCGGGGCCAACGGTGCTCGCCTCGCCAGGCGCCACCTCTGCCATCTCGACGATGTCCGCCGGAATGGCCAGGCGGGCCGGCTCGGCGGTGGCGTCGAGCAGCGCACGTTGTGTGCTGACGATGGGCGTCTTCAGATTGAACAGGCGAATCGGCAAATCATCGAACTCCCCCCGCGCCGCCGCCTCCCGAATCGCCCGTTCCACCGGCGACTCCCACTCTTCCTCCACCACCACCTCCATTATCTTCCTATCTTCACATATCTTCACATATCTTCACATATCTTCACATATCTTCACATATCTTCACATATCTTCACACCGTACCGTTTCATCTGACTCTCCTGCCTCCCTCGACGCCAACCGTCAGGAGCACAGCAAGAACGACTGTTTGGGCTGTACGATCGTATCCACTGGCAGGAAAAGCCCGACGGTCGGATCATACTACCGGGCGTTGTAACTGTAAAAATACAACCCACCCGCCACCTCGTCCAGCACCTGCCCGGTGAAGCGGCGCTGCGTCGGCGTCGCACCGAAGCTGTAGCGATTTTCCCCCAGGGCTTGTAACGCAGCTCCGCCATGCGCGCACCCGCCTCGTTCGCCGTGATGCTGGTCGAACCCAGGCCTGCCCTGAGCTTGCCGAAGGGTAAACTCCGACCAGACTGTAGGTCACGCCGCCCACGGTGCGCCCGGTCATGTTGCCGTTGCAGAACGGAAGCAGCCACGAATGACACGAATTCCAGGGCCCTTTCGTTTCGATTCGTGCAATTCGTGGCAAGAATCCGACCAGATTTCCCTGCCACGAATTTCACTAATTTGCACGAATTCCAGGATCCTTTCGTTTCGATTCGTGCAATTCGTGGCAAGAATCCGACCAGATTTCCCTGCC
>CAZOLV010000015.1:0-45274 GCA_964580725.1 uncultured Anaerolineae bacterium
GATTACGCACTGATTACGTTTTGGCGTAATCAGTCAATTGACTCGTCCAACCCTCGATCTGCGCGTGCGCCCATTCCCACAGGCTGGAAAGCGCAATTCAGGCGTTACATAACGATTTCTTGCTCAGCGGCCCTCTCCGCCGCCCGCTCAACGTCTCCTTGAGATGACTCAGGAACCCCTGCAGATCGCGCGCGGTGATCTGCTCGATCGGTTTATCTGCACCCACGAATTCACCCAGCCGGCGAAACGTCAGTGCGTAATCGCGGCGCGTCGCCGGAGAAAGGTCAATCTTCGCCGTCCAATACCATTCCAGCGCATCAGACAACCTCATGATTCGTCGCTCCTTCGGTGGAAAACCGGGTAGGGCGGGTTCCTCTGTGCAGCAACCGTAAGCTCAGCCATGGCGCCCGCTGCCGGAGTAACCGTAAGCCCTACCCTGGCACGATCAGCCTCCAGAGGCTCCCCCCAGGCAAGCCACCAATTGGCAAATGTAGGAGTTTAGCCATACACTGACCGTGTTTTCTACGCAAAACAGCCTCTGGAATGGCTTCCAAAGGCTGTTTCTAGGGATTTGACATACACACAGTGGGCGAGAAGGGGCTCGAACCCCTGACCTCACGGATGTGAACCGTGCGCTCTGACCGACTGAGCTACTCGCCCGACAGTCGTGAGTATACCATTTTTTCACATTGACCGCAAATCGCATAACCCGGACGCGTGGGCGCATCGGACGAGCGCCCTGTGGGTGGCGCAGACGTAACTGCTTGCCGAAATAGCCGTTCTGGATTATTCTGCTGGCGAATCGAGACGCGGCGCATTTGACCCGAGACGAGCAGAAACGGGAAGATTACTCAGCAGATGATCCACAATCTTGATGGGCGACGGCAGGAATTGAGCACCATTCCCGTCATGGCGTAGGCGTCTGGACTGGTGGTTCTTCAATGTCACAGGATGCGCCGATGTCCGCGCCCCACCTATCGGTGCTGGCCGGGCGCCTGGCCGAGAGCACCCTGGGTGACTTTTTCGGGACCATTCCCGGCCTTGATCTCGCCCATTTCCCGCCCCGCGGCGCCGAACCAGAGGTAGATTTTGTGCTGACAGTCGGTACGCGGCGCATTCCCGTGGAGGTCAAGTATCGCCGGCGCATTGACCCGCATGAGGACACGCACGTGCTGCGAGCATTCCTGGAAAAGACGGTCTACAACGTACCTTTCGGGTTGCTGGTGACGCTGGAGGATCACGCGGCCATCCCCGATGAGCGCATCATTTCAATTTCGTTGTCTTCGCTGCTCTGGATGCGCTGATTTCAAAATTCGGGATGACTCATGTTCAATACGCATTACGCGGGTGATTGCGCACTCACAACGACCGCGTTCGCGTCCTGCTTGACTGTCACCTGGAGGCGTGGGACACCTTCGAGTAGCTGGATGGCGAGGTGGCCCGCATGGGTGACCTTGTCCAGCGTTTTCTTTTCTTTCTTCCCCGCCGTGTCCAGGCGATTGTTGATATTGTCCACCATGCGTTTGGGAACGAAGATGCGCAGCGCTTCGGCGCCGGGTCGCCAGCCGAAGTTGACCGTGGTCGTTCTGGAGAGTCCAGAAAGGGTCGGCAATTCCTGACCATTGGCGAGGTCCTTCACCTCTTTGGTGTACTCCCCCTCATCCGTGGCGTCTCGGCTGAAGCCGAAGTGCAGCGATTCGGGCGGCAGATGGAGCGTGAACACCTTCAGGTCGCCTCCGAAAATGGCGATGGCGACGTTTTGCCCCAGCCGTTCGTAGCGCAGCAGCTCGAGCCTGGATGATTCAGATGGATCGAAGCTCGCATATCCTTCCACCATCAGGGAGGGCCAGCCGGCGACCAGGTCGGAGCGCAGGATGACGCCGCGCATGAGGGGGCGCTCCTGCTGGTGGGGGAACCGGGGCTGCCCCTGCGCCCCCCGCTCGCGCGCCAGGTCGAAGCGCGTCGTGCGGCCGATGCTGAACGCGCCGTCGAGCAGACACTCCACCCACAGCCGGTCTACGCAGAAGAAACGCAGCGATTCATCTGGCAGCAAGCTCTCGTGCGGAACCAGATATTGAAATGGGACGCCAAGCAGTCGGCTGAGTCCGGTGAAGTAGGCTTGCAACTTCTGCTCGATCAGCCCTCCTTCACGGTGCACAAATTGCGAGTCGGTGAAGGGGATGTGCGAGAACCACATGTTTTGTTCCACCAGGCCGGCTTCGCGGGCGTGCGACGTCTTCCACTGCGCAATCTGCTGGCTGACGCGCGGCTCGCTGATTGCCAGCAAGCGCCCCAACTCCCAGGCGGCCGCATAGGAGGCGTCTAGCATGCGGGTCGTCTCGTTATAGAGCAGCAACTGATCGGCGTTGCGGACTGGCAATGTCTGCACGAGCGCCGCTTCGATGTCGGCGTCCAGGTTGTCGTCGGCAATCAGCGGGCCGTGATACCAGGACACCGTCTTGCCGCCTTTGCTGAGGCCATGCGCGACCGGCACGCTGCCCAGCTCGAACAATTTGTTGGCCTGAGCCGGTTGTGGGACGTGCAGCCAGCCGAAGTCGAGGGCATCCATCAACCCTTTGAACGTTTCGGTCTGGATGTGACAGGCGTTGACCAGCGCGTCTTGAGCCGCGGCCTTGCTGAACCCTTTCTCTGCCAGGGCGGCTATGAACGCCTGGCGTCCGTTGTACAACAGGTCACGCGCGTCTCCGGCCGGAAACTGCTTCTCCACCTGGCCTTTGAGCGGTTCATCGAGCCGGCCGATCGCCCTATCGCTGACCTTGAATTGTTCGTCCGCAGGGCAGGCGAACTCCCACGAGTAAATGCTCAGCAGGGGAACCTTGCCATCGGTTGCCGCACGGAGTGCGAAGGCGCCGTCACGGGTCAGGCGTTGTTCCAGTGAGACGAGATGGGCTACGGCCCGCGCCCCTTTACGGGGCATGCGATTGCAGACGACGATGGCCCGCTCGACCTCTTGCCCGTTTGAGTCGTGGCCGATGCGCACGTGGGTCAGCCAGCGCATGTCGTCGGCCGTCGGCATAATTTGCTGCCAAAAGGTTGCAGCAATGCGCAACGCCTGCACGGGAGGAAAGCGCTGCCCTTGCTCGGCGGGCCAGTCAGTCACTTCTACCGCCAGACCGAGCTCATCCCGCAGCTTTTCCCACGGCATCTTCTCGGCAACCACTTTCGCGGGGTCAGTCCACTCGTCCTCCTGCAGCAGGATCAGCGCCAACCAGGGCACGACGATTGTGTCGTCATCGTCAGCAGCGCCGCTCTGGCGCTGCCACGGCAGCGTGCTCGGCGTCAGCTCGACGTGCGGCAAGACATTGTCCCACTCGCCAAAGCTGTCACGTGGCGGAAAGACCGCGTAAATCTGCGCCGGCGAGAAGCCGAAACGCGGGCCGCTGATTTGAATGTTCAACTCCGGCGAAACGAACTTCTCGGCAACCCTGGTCGCTGTCAGCGTGAGTTCGAGTGTCGCTTGCAGTCTGCCCGGGCCTGCTTGCAGGCCAGGGCGGTGGTATCCTTCGAAACGGATCGTGTCGGCAGCCATGATGTCCTCAATTCAGTGCATAGGTCAGCAGCCGGGGTTGCCGCAGATCGCGGCCAGAGACCTGGCTGACGTCGGAGGCATGCAGCCCCGTAAATTGGGAGTACGTCTCGGTTGGTGCATCATGAACGGCCACTTCCTCGTGTCCGACCATCTGGAAGCTCACCTCCCGGTCCTGCAGCGTAAAGGCGTCGGTGTTGTAAGACAACTTCTCCTTCTCGATAGGCGCCGTCTCCGACGTCACGCGTTCTGCCGCGGGCGTCAAGCGGTAGCCAGTGAGCACATCCCGCACCAGGCCGCTCGACGGGTCGGTGAGGTCGGGCGCCTGCAACCCAACGCCGCCCCAGAGGCCGGCCGGGACGGTATCCCTGATCTCGGCTCGTTTGTATTTGTCGTCGCCGCGCAGCGTGTGTTGTGAGTGGAACCCGGCGCCGCGCACATCCATCGGTGTGATGCCCAGACGGGCATCGTCACCATTGGTAATCGGGATGGCGCTGCGCGCTTCGATGACGACCTTCTCGGCATCTACGACATAGATTTCGACGCCGCCCTCTTGCGCCTTGCGCAGCAGCCCCTGCGTCACACTGACCGTGCAGACCGTGGGCAGGAACTTGGCTTTGAACGTTTCGTATGGCAGCGGCAGCGCCTTGACCTCGGCAGCCGCGCCGATCGCCACATCGAACGTCTTCGGCCCCACATCCAGCGAGGCAGTGCCGCTGAAGTCCGGCCCCCAGATGTGCATGTCAATGTGCAGGTGCATGTCAATGTGCAGCGTCGTGAGTAGCAGCGGAAGGTCTACCTTCACCCCGGCGTCGGCGCTGAGTAACACATCGTAGTGAAACGGTTCGAAGAAGATGATGGCGTCGAGCGACAGCTTGATGAAGGCGCTCAAGCTGCCCTGTTTGACGCTCACCTCCAGCGCGCCGCCCATCATCACGCACTGCGGTGTGATGGCGAAGTACATGCCGCCTTCGATGTTGGCCGGGCCGAGGTGAAAGGCGATGCCCAGACGCGGGATGTGGTTGGGGTAGTGATCGGGCACGTGAAAGTTGGGATGGTAGCCGCCGACGCTGACGACGAAATCGCCCTTGTGCTCGCCGGCCAGCCAGGCCGCGACCGCAAAGCCGCCGGTGAGATGTACCTCCGGCACGAGCAGGTAAGAGCGTTCGGTGAGCTGGCCGCCGATGAACAGGTAGCCGCTTTCAGGCACAAAGCGCGCCGTCCAGGCCAGCTCGATGAAGGCGGCCGGGTAGAAGATACTGCTGACGCCGATCAGGTTGATTTCCAACGAGCGGCCGAATTTGACCGCCAGCATCACCAGGGAATCAACGAGTCCGAACGCCTTGAACTTGACGCCCGCCACGACGAAGTAGAGATCGGCCGCCGGCGGGAAGTATCGGTGCATGGCCGCGGCCATCTGCTGGATGTCAATGGGCGGCGGCGGCGTGACCGCCACCGCCACGAGTGGATAGGTGAGGATCTCGTTCGGCTTGGGCGGGATGAAGTCGCGGTGGATGCCGAAGCCCAGCGCCATGCCCTCGATCAGCAACGAAGGATGGACAGGAATTGGGTAGCCGAGCGCCACGAACAGGAACAGCGACGGGTGGCCCTGGTACATGGCGTAGGCGCCCATGCCGGTCAGGTTGAGCGGCGGGAAGGCGACCTGGACGATGCCGCTGTATTCGTCGTAGGCTGGGATCACCTCGCCATCTTCGTTCGTATGTTCAGGATATTTCTGGTGCAGGAAGGCGCCCAGGATGGCGAGCGTCCCCTTGCGAATCTCAATCCCGAAGCCATCGAGTGCAAACGCGATGTCGGAAAGGTTCGCCGGGTCGCTGAGGACGCTCTGCGGGACGGTGACCTGCATCCCGATCAGTTCGAATTCGAACGCCGCCAGCGCCAGGCCGCCCGTGATCTTGAGGCCGATACGGCCGTTCTCGAAGATCAGCGCCACTTTTTTGATGTTCAACGGCCCAATGGTTTTGCCCACGTTCTGCTGGCTGTTGGCCGAAGGTTGGGCGATCACCGAGGCAGCACTTGTTTCGGTAGTTGCTGAAGGCGTGCCAGATGGTGCAGCCAGGCGGCCGGTCGCGCTTTTTCGTTGTCCGCCCAGGTGCAGGCTGATGGGAAGTTTCAGGGAGTCGCTCAGCACCAGGTTGCCCGAAATCGTGAGACCGCGCGCAACGGCCGGGTCGTTGCTGCCGGCAGAAATAGGCAATTTTAGATGCTGGTTGAATTCCGCAACGGTCTCTGCTTCGAAGTCCCCGCTGGCCAACAGCAGTTGCAGGTCTCTGAATCCGATATCGGCCGGAAGCATGGAGCCGATGAGCGGGAAGCCGGCAAAGTCCATCGGCACATTCATGAACAGCCCGGCCAGGAATGCATACTTGCTCTGGTCGTCTTTGTGTAGGGCAATAATGGCCTGTGTCAGGATGATCTCTGGTTTGATCGGCAGGTTGTCGGCAATCTCTGCCGAAAGTGGTTCCAGCAGGTTGTGCAACCAAATCCTGTCGCCCTCCTCATGATAGTAGGAAGCCAGCAGGAACAATCCGGCCCGGTTCTTTTCGAGGTCGAATTCAAAATCACGGCCCATCACCGACAGGATGCCCGTGAAGGTGAACGACCACGCACCCTCTTGCTGCCGCACTGCCACAACCACTTGCACAGTGACGTTCTGACCTGCCACGTCGAGTTGCCCGGTGCATTCGAATTCGAAATTCTTGTTACCAGTGCCGATCTCGATCTCCGCGCTGATGTGGTTGATGACCATGCTGTTCACCACCGCGGGCACGGTCTGACTGCCGGCGCCCAAATGCGTTGCCAGCTTGGTGATGAGGTCGCCGATCGCGATGGCGACGCCAGGCCCGGTCGCGGCATACAAGCGCAGGCTGGTCTCGGCGCCGCTTTCGTCCTTTTCTTTTTGGAAATCCAGGCTGGCGTAGAACGCCAGATCATCAATGGAAAAGGTGGCTTCGGCAAGAAAACCAAAGGCACTGGTGGGACGCGTGGCAGTGGTGGCCTGGTAGTTGAGGTAGAGCCGGATATCGTCGAGGGTGAAATGCCCTGCGGCCTGCCAGGTGGACTGTACCTCGAAGGCAAAATCGAATTCCTGCTCGGCCAGGTCGGCGCCGAGCTCGAGATCAACCACATCGAACTGTTCGAGGATCGTCCTTGCTTCGCTGCCAGGCGAGAGGCCGAGTCTTTCGGCCACCGTCCCGATGTTGATCTTGTCGCCCTCGACCAGTCCAGCGCGCAGTTGTTTTTCCGGGTACTGAATGTCTGCGAAGATGGAAAAGCTCTCGAGGATGCGGGCTTCTGCATGAATCTGGAGCTGCACGGGAGCGTCTTTGTAGGCGCGTTGCACCATGAGGGTAGCCAGCGTAGGCTTGAATCCTAATGCTGACGGGAGTTCAACAAGGTGATCGAACTGAGAAAACTTCGCGCTGAAGCCATACCCGGATATGCCGTTGCGGCTATCGAGCGATACATGCGCAGCCCCGGAAAATGCGGGAAGCTGGAAAGGCGCGGCAGCCACCACCGCATTGATAACGCCCGCCTCTTGGGAGTCAAGCAGGTCGTTCAGCGATGTATCGGCATGCAGCTCCCCAAACAATGTGATGTCGGCCGTTCGACCCAGCGTAACTTCCCCGCCAATATCGAGGGTGGCTTTACCCACGGTCAGGCTCCCGGCCAGGGAGACACCGAGACCCGAAAGGCTAACCCCTGCGAACAGCATCAACGTGAGATTGAAGCCGTCCAGCGCGATCTTGGGGCTGGCGCTGAGGTCGTAGCTGCCGGCTACCTGCAGGCATAGCGTACCCGAGGCTTTCAGGGCGCCCGCCTCCGCCTGGTAAGCGATGGAGGCTTTGGCCGACTGGAACGATTTGGGCAATAGCGGTCCAATTTGACTCAGGGGATTCTTGCTCTCGAAGCTGATGACCCCATGAAAGCTGACACCGGAGCGGGGCGGCCAGTTGGCATAGTCGGAGAAAAAGGCCGAAAAGGCGTTGCCCGAACCCACCTGCTTAGCACATTCTGCAAAAGCGGACTCTGATTCCTGGGTAGTGAAGAGCGCCCATCGGCTGCCCGCCCAGCCAAAGTCCGTGAGCAGGTCATCCACTGCGTTGTGCTGCAAGGCATTGCTTTCGCCAAAATCGAACAGCCACCAACAGTCCGGTCCCTCGTTGCTGGCCGGACCAAACCAGAAAGCGGCAAGGCACGCGGTGTTGGCGCGGCCAAAGGCATTGCAGGTGGTCTTGAAAATCAACCAATCGTTGGCCTCTGTGAGTACCTCGGTCATACCAAAACCGGTGAGCTGTTCCCCGGACTCACCGCTGAGATACGCAAACAGGGAATGATCCAGGTCATCCCTGAATGCGGCGTGCAACGCAGAAAGCTCGAATGCTTTGCTGACCTCTGCCTTCAGATTGGCGATGTTGAACTCTGTAGTCATGGATCACCCGTTGGTTTGCGTTTGGTTTGGCGGCGCGGCCAGCAGCATGGTAAACGGCATCACCTTGAGAAAAACCCAGACCTTATTGCTTGCACTCACTTTGCGCCGTCCTTTCCAATCCTGCCACGTTTTCTTCTCCCCTTCAGCATACGTTGCGGTTTCTCTGCGATCTTCCAGGTAAACGATGCGGAACCGCTGCCTGTAGCGCCACAGAATCTCAGCTTCAGTTGGATAAGCGCTCAGCGCCGAAATGTTCATGGCTGCTTCGTCGCTGGCATCGCTCACGGCGATGACCCAGGCAATGTTACCTTCATTGAAAGGACCGACCCCCTCCAGCTCCATGGTGGTGCTCCAGAGGAAATCGGGCTGGTGGAAATAGCCGCGATGGTTTTGATCGCCCGAGTGGCAGGCAAGGGTATAGCCTTTGAGCAGGCCCTTTTGGCGCGGGCTGCCGTCATCGGCCAGATGCAGGTTGTAATCGCCATCAATCAGGAAGTCGGGATAGTCCCACTCATCCCTGCGCAGGTGCGGGGTGTAATTCGAAGGAAGGTGGCCCTGCTGCTTCAGCCTGGCGATCATATCCCTGAGTACAGCCACTTTGCCGGCCGCGATTTGTCTTTCGGTTTGCTCGTCCAGATCGGGCTTGGGACCTGTGCTGACCCACCGCTGCTGCCGCCCGGTCTCAGCAATGCCATACGAGGTTTTTGCATTCAGCCACAGGTGCAGGTTCTCGGCCCGCTTGGACTTCGAACCAGGAAGCCCCATGCCGATCATGTTCATCTTCGAGTATTCCGAGGAGGAGTAGATGGCAATGGCGAGGGTTTTGTCTTGAGAAAGTCCAAATTGCTGCTGTGCCATGCTGGCCACTTGCTTGATGTGATGGAGATAGTCGTCCCCCACGATCTTGTCGCGCTCCTGTCTGGAGCAGGTGAGCAAGGAGCTGATCTTGGCGTCCACTAACAATTTGCGATGTATTTTGCCGTAACCGGCCGGCATCGTCCATTGGGCGTATTTGTCATGCAGGTGCTTGATGAGTGCAGCTTGCTCATCAGGATTCATGGCGCTAGACAGGTCCCCATCTGCCGTCCACTGAGGGAACTTATCGGTATCCACAATCTTGCTGCCGTTCATGTTTGCGGTGAGCCATCTCAGCAAGTCCGACTCGGTCACGTAGCGCGTCTGGTCGAGCGCTATCATGGGCCTTACGTACACCTCCAGCTTTTGGGTAGCGCTCCATTGGCGCGAGCCGGCGCGCCAACCGGCGGCAGAATCGGCCAGGGTTGTGCTGCGGGTGTCTCTGATCTTGGTCACCAGGAATTTCACGCCCGGCGCCCAGAGCACCTCGCTTTCCTGCGGATAACAGCTCAACGATTTGATCAATACCGCGGGAAACGGGCTGTTGTTGTCGTACAGTTCTACATAGACCACCACGTTGCTGGTCTCGTTGAAGGGCGCCACGCCTTCTGGCCTGGTGGTGGTACTGAAGAAACCGAGTTCCTTGAACGAAGCGAGCATCGGCGCGCTCGCTCCAGACTGTTCGGTGGGAAACAAGAACTGCCCGCTTGCCTGCGCTGGCCGAGGCTGAAGGTTCCATTCCGACTTCAGGAACATGGCGTTGATCATGGCGTCTGGAAACTCCATGTCCCTTCGCAGCACGCGCCGGTCTCCCACGATCCTGGACGTCTCTTCTCTTTGCTGCTGGTCCATAGAAGGGTCTTCGACAACCGGCAACCCGGTTACCCAGCTTTGATCGCGGAAAGCCAATTGGCGAATGCCAGCTCCAGCCTTGGCTAACAGCCACAGGTCGTCGCGTGAGCCGAGTTCATGATCCACCTTGCCGCGATATTCCCCCCGGGCAATGGCATTCATGGGTGTGTATTGCGAAGATGAATAGACCGCAATGGCCAGGGTCCAGGTTCGGTTGATTCCGAACACCCGATGCCACTGGTCGGCCACATACCGGATGTGCGCACGGTAGTCGTCGGCCAGTAACTTGTACCTCCCTTTCTGGAAATCCTGCTGCCCCGAGCCAATGGGCTGCATCACCGGCTCTTCGGCCAGAAGAGCTTCGATGCGCCTGGCCCTATCGTCTTCCGTCCAAATCTGCCCAGTTGGGGGGTTTACCCACTCCGAGTACTTTTGCACAAGGTGCTGCGTCAGGCTGGCCGTTTGCTGTGGACTCAGCGTAGAGCTTAACTTGCCACTGGACGTCCAGAACGGAAACTTATCAGCAGAGGTGTCTACCAGCTTGTCGCCCGTCAGTTTGTCGCCGATCCATGTCTGCACCCAGTCATCGGCGCCAGGCGACAGGACTTTCGCCCAGTTGGCGCGCACCCGCGCTTCATCTCGGTTCAGAATGGTGCTGCTGAGGTAGTGGGATGTTTGGTGTAAGGGCATCTCGGTACCTGTGTCTTATCTGTGGTCATGCAAAGATGATCCTGCTCGAATCCAATCTGGATTCAGAACTTAATGATATAGGTCAGCGCGTAATAGGGAGGTAGGTTTTTGTGGGGTTGCGTAGTTCCCGACCAAACCTCATCGTTGTCTTTATGACCACCTGTTGGCCTGATAAAATCTGGGAAGCGTTCGGACCTTTCGTCGCCCGGCATAAACACCGTACGGTCTTCCGCACCCCAACTGGGGTCTCCGTCATAGTGTATGTTCTCTTGCTTGAACTGATGATACCCACCGGGATTCACCGTGTGATTATGAGATGGCATCTGTTCAACCGTCAGGGTGACCGTTTCGTCTCCACCTGGAGCATGAGATTCATACTTGCTGAGTCCATTCCCCTGCCCAGCCCCTACAATGAACCGGCTTTGCAGGTCAGGGACGTTGTTTCTTCCCCCTAAGACCTTGCGCAGGGCCGCGTACTTTTCACCCACTATGGACCCTCCGTCGCACAGCAGCCATCCTTCTGGCGCCTCGCTGCCGCCGTATGCGATAATCGCTCCGACCGGCGTCACAAAGCCGCTGCTGTCTTTGACGCGGCCTGCAGCCGTAATGCGCATACTCTCTTTTAGCTCACTGCTTAGCTCACCGTTGGCTTGTGGCCCTTTCTGGCTGAGGAAGACGAGGTCTGTCTCGAGGAAAACGGGGGCGGTCTCGTTGTTTTCGACCATGCGGCCCTCGATGCGGAATGTCGGACTGTGGTTCTCCCCCTGCCCATGTGGCCCGATGTTGAAATCAATGGCTCCGGCGGTGTTTGGACCACCCTCGGCGGTGTTTTCTTGATAACCCTCAGCGTTGGTCAGCCGCAGCACCGGCCCCACCGCGCCCTTTGCGTCGCGGCGGATCTCCAGGTCGGCGCCTGGCTCATCCGTGGCGATGCCGACCCGCCCGTCCGCCGTGATGCGCACTCTTTCTTCCAGCCGGCTGTCCTTGTCCGGCGCCGTCTTGCCGACGAAGACCAGGTCGGTGCGGCCGTTGGCATCGTTACGCCCCTCAATGCGGAACGTCGGATCATGCGCCGCACCCTGTCCGGCCGGGCCAACGTTGAAGTCGAGGGCGGCGGCTGAATTCTCGCCGCCTTCCTCGTTGGTCAGCCGCAACACCGGCCCCACCGCGCCGTTCGCGTCGCGCCGGATCTCCAGGTCGGCGCCTGGCTCATCCGTGCCGATGCCGATCTTGTCGCTGCGCAGCAGCAGCGGGCTGAACTGCACCGGCAGCACCCACGCGCCGTCCCAGTAGCCGGGGATGTTCTCGTAGCGCAGGAGGATATTGTAGGCGCCGGACGGCTTGTCCGTCACCCAGTTGGAAAGCGCGAAGGTCAGCGGTTGGCCGCGACTCACCTCCATGAGGGGCGCCGGCGCCGCCGCGCCGGTCTGGCCGTCTGCGGGGCGTTTGACCTTGATGGCAATCGTTTTATGGCCGATGCCGTCAGCCACTGGCTGAGGTTCCAACCAATCGGGTTGAGACGTGGCTTCCAGGCTGCTGACCGATTTCACCTTACCATTTTCTACGGTCTCCAACAGCTCGTCGTCCACGATCAGCTCGAACTTGCTGGCGTCGTCCAGCCGCACGCTGCCGGTGTCGTTCAGGCAGACGACCTCGATCGTCAGTTCGTTGCTGGTCGTGCCGTTGTTGAGCAACATGTTGGAACCACGGAAGCGGGCGATGAGCGGGATCGTCTTGAGGCCAAGATGGCTTTGCACCTCCATGTGGCGCACGACTGAGCCTGGGTCTTGCAGCTCGGTACGATAGCGCACCTGGACGCGTGTGTTGCGCGCGCCACCCTGCGCCGCGGCGCTGAAGTTGGGAAGCTGGATGCGCCACGCCGCGCCCTTGTCCAGCGTCGGCGCCTGGTCATCCCGCTTGACGAACGAGATGTAATCCTCGCGCCCGTCGGCCGTCGTGCCGGCGGCGTGCTGCCAGCCGTCAATGACCACGCCGGTGGGCGCTTGCAGCGCCCGCAGCACGTTCGGAGCAATGACGTTGCGGCGGAAGCGCAGTTGGACGTGAAAATCGTCGGCCGTCGGTGCGCCGAACGATTCGAACGTCACCGGCTTGTCGCCCGGATTGGTCAGGCTCACCTCCAGCGGCTCGCCTTTGTTGTCGGCCTCGACGTAGAGGATCGGCTTATGGTCGTCGTCGCGCACGGTGTAGAGGTCAACCTTCAGCAGCGTCGTTTCCCGGTAATAGGCCATCGCGCTCTTGTCGCCGATCATCAGATTGCGCACATCGGCGGGCACGAGGGCTTGATTGTAAACTCGAAAATGCGCCATCGAGCCGCGGAATGAACTTCTGTCGCCGTCGTAGGAGCTCTTCCCGACATAGCCGATCGTCCACGGGGCATTGGCGATATCGAAAGCAGCCTCTCGACTGAACACGACCGCGCCGTCTATGAGGATCGTCACCTTGTCAGACGGTTCGTAGACAAACGCATAGTGCCGCCACTGCTGTAGCCCGATGCTATTCTCGACGCTCAATTGTTTACCGTTGATTCCCAAGATCAACTGTGACGAGTTCGGCCTGTTGGCCGCCCAAATGATTCTGGAGCTTTGGTTCCTCTCCACATTGAAGACAAAGATGGTGTTGAAATTGGTGATGTCTTCGAAGCGTACCCACGCCATGACTGTCATTCCCTGGGCAAATGTCAGGGCAGAGAGATCGGTCAGCTCGACGTAGTCGCCGTCGCCATTGAAGTGCATGCACGTCCCCATCGTCGGGTCGTGCAGGATCGAGGGATTGCCGCGTACGATGGCGGCGCTGCCGATGCCGCCGGCGTTTGGCGCCTGGGCCGCCCCTTTTTCATAGCGAATTTCGTCCAGCGGCAGGTGAAAACAAGGTTTGTCGTTCGCCATCGCTCAGTGCTCCTTCGAGTCGTCGGTTGGTTGGTCTGTTCTGTGCTTCAGGATCAGTTTTCCCTCGCGCAGCACAAAGCGCTCCGGGAAAAAGGCGACCGTCTGAAACGGTTTGATATCCTGTTCGGCGATTTGGGTCTCGGCGATCGGCCGGCCGCTCTGGTAGATTGTCGGCAAGCGGTCTGCCGCGCTGGTGATCGGCCAGCGATTGGCCTCGCGCCACGACCAGCTAAACGCCTGCTCCTTGGGCAGCGATAGGTGCAGCTCGCGCTCCGGCGTCAGCACCGGCGCGGTCAAAAACTCCATTTCGATGCGGCCTAACGCGTCTTTGGTGAAGCGTTCCGGCAGTTGAATCGTTTTGACCGGCTGAATGCCGCTGGAAAGATGCACCAGGCCGTGCGGGTCGAGCAGGGCAACGAACTGCTGCATGGCGTCGGCCGCGCTGATGCTCAGTTTTGACTCTTCGGCGTAGTGGCGGATGCGGCTGAACGGGGCCTCTTCCATCAGACAGCCACGCTCGACCAGCATATCCCACACCCGACTGCCCTCGCGCACGTAGGGCTGGATGATGTCTTGCTTCTTGACCGTCTCGTCCTGCTCTGCCAGTAGAAATTCAAACAGGGTGCGGCCCTGTGGGTCGTAGAGCTGCCACTCTTCGTTCTTGAGATCAATCCACTGTCGGACACTTTGCGGCGACGTCGCATCCTTTTGGGCGCGCGCCTCATATTCGTGCTGGAGTGTTTGCACGCGTTTTTGCTCGATTGTCGCCGACACTGAATCATTGACGCAGAACGTATCAGAGAGCGCGCCGTCCTGGCCAATGCGCCAATGCCCAACCAGACCATCGTTTTGCTGCCGATATTCACCCAGCCGGTAAGGAAACTGCACCTCGTCGAAGCCGTCAGTAGAACTCTGCGCGCTTTTCATCGCGCTGAACAGGGCAGACCAACCGTTGTTGACCGCCGGCAGCCCCTTCAACTCCAGCGCCACGCCGAACTGGACAACCGCCAGCGGTCGCCCCATCAGGACAGAGAAAGCAGACTGCCCTTCGCGGTCATCAGGGTGGATGTTGTCAATCGCTTCCTCGATGTCTTCGATGAACTCGTCGAGGAAATGTACGTCATCGCCCGACTTCTCTGGCATCGTCTCCTGGTCCGCTGCCAGCAGCCATTCGACGATTTGGCGAAGGCGAAGCGGCAACATCGTTAGTTCCGGGCCATCCCAACAGCTCTGCATACCCTGCGTGCGCACCGCGCCGAGCCGGCGGCCCTCCGGGTCGAAGAAGTCGAGGCTGCCGTCGAGCAGATTGGGGATGACCCAGCCGTGAACGGGCGAGCTGGCCGCGTGGCTCTGGCTTTCGATCGGATCATCGCTCTGTGGTGCGTCCGGCGCCGCCTGCAGGAAGCGGAAGTTCCAGCGGGCCGGCTGCGCCAGGCGCGGCGGCAGCCGCACCCAATCACCATGCTCCGGAGTCTCCATTGACAGCGTGGTCACGATGTCGTTCGGCGCCAGGTTGGTGAAGCGGCCGAAGATATCAACGAGACGCAGCGTCATGAGGCGCAGACCGCCGCAGCGAATGGGCATGAACGTGGCGTGTGGATCGGGGGACACGCCCTTCAAGCCGCCGGCCAGCGTCATCATCACATCTTTTGCGAAGTCCTGGTAGTCGGCAAAGCCCAGCGGATCGGCCGGGTTGAGCTGGATGCTCGTATGGCGCTGGAGCAAGGCGGCGTTGAAGCCGTTCAGGGTGACGACCAGCAGGTCGTGGCCGTCGAGAAAATCCTCGGCCATCTCGGCGCTTGCCAACGTCGCCGCCAATTCCTCCATCTCACGCCGCGTTTGCGCGGCTGCGACGCGTGCATCGTCGTCGGTCTGCTCTGTCGCGCTTGCTGCGGAGGCCGGACTCACCTGGGCGTCGAATGCCTGCAACTGCCCCTGGAGCGTCTTGCGCCGCGCCTCTTGCAGCTCCCGAAAACGCTGCAGCATGGTGCGGTAGCGGTCGTCCAGCTTCTGGTTCACGTAGGTCGCTCCGGTGTAGATGCTGCCTGTCTTCGCCAACGCCAGCAGGCTGGTCAGGTCGGGGTGGTCGTCCAGGTCAGGCTCATTTTCACCTAGCAAGTAGTTGGTCACGATGAAGCGTGGATCGTACACGCCGTCCGACTGAGTAGCCGGGTGCATCGTCGCCGCCGGGAAGACCTCGACCTGCCACTCGCCGCGAAAAATGGGCAGGTCAGTGGAGAGCGGCATCTCCGGCAACGTCCAGGGAACCTCATGCGCGGTCAGCAGCGCATCGAGAGTGAAGTGTGATCCACCCGTAAAAACGAGCGTTGCGGAGAACGGGTGGCACGCCAGCGGCGGCTGAAGCGCAGCGTCAGCGGCCGCGTCAGCCTTGGCGGCGCGGCCGCTGACGCTGCGTGGAATCGCCACCACCAGTGCAGGTGACGCCGGTTCCCAGAAACGCGCCGCAGGGCGGCGCTGAACCTCCCAGTGGAAGGAGTCAACGATGCGCGCATCGGCCTTCACTTCTTGGTTGAGCCGGTTGAGGACGTCTTCGAGCGCCGTCTTGGCGTCGGCAATGTCGGCGGCCAGGCCGGTCGCGCGCGCCTTTTCATCTCCCGGTTCGCCCAACAGCCATTTTAGCTTTTTGACGGCCGCCAGCGACCCCCGCTCGATGACAACGCGCAAATCACCAGCTTCGACGTATTCCTCCGTTTCGCCGGGCGGCGGATACGAGGCGTGCATATAGCGGTACCAGTCGGTGTAGAGCTGGAACTGTTGGCTCTCCAACTCACGCGCCGTCGCATCGTATCTGTGCTGCGCTTCGTTGAGGTTGCTCAAGAGCGGAAAGATGTAAGGCGGCAGCGGGGGCGACGGCCGCTGGTCTTCTTTGTGCTGGCCGGGCGGCTGCTTCGTCGGGTTGTCATCCACCTTCTCGACGACCCAGTGCATCCCGCCGTCGCTGCCGACAAATTCATCGGCGTGGCGGAATTCGCGGAATTTCGGCCCGATGTCGAGTTTCAGACTCTTGAGACGGTCTCCCATCAGCATGGCAGCCAGGCTGTCTTCTAGTTTTTCTCGCTCGGAATGCCCCTGCGCGTGGATCACTTTTTCTGCGATCAGCGCCGATAGCGCCTCGGTTGGCGTGTTGCCCATCGCATAGAGCGCAGCGTTCGCGTCGAACAGCGCGTCGTCTAGCCATTGCACCTGTCCGCAGCACACCATCCGCTCCCAATCCTCGACCCTGGTGAGCGCCTCGCTGCGATCGCCGTCTTCACTCGTCAACTCCACCCCCAGGTCGTCACGTAGCAGCCTGGCGATGCGCTCCTGCTTGAGCCTGCGTTTGTGATCCGCGTCGAGATGCGTCAGCGCGTCGATCTCGGCCAAACCCCAATCACGGCTGCGCATGCGCAGATAGCTCAACCAATAGTCGTCGTTGAGATCATCGTACCAGCCGATGACCTTGTAGCGATGATCGCGCGTGCCGGCCGGATCGTGAAAACCAAAAACGCCGCGGCAGTTAGGATAGAAGACGTCGAAGCTGGGCGATCCCCAGCCCAACGCCGTCAACGGCCGTCCGCCGTGCTTTGTTTTCCAGGGGATGGAAGCGGCGCCGAGTTGGCCGCGCCGCTGTTGCCATGCAGCAAGCGTGTCGCTGTGACCAACGTAGGCGAACGGTTGCTCCCCGGAATAGATGCCGACATCTACGCTCGTCTGCGCCAGATCGTGTATTCTTGCGCCGCCGTCACCATATCGCAGCGCATCGCTTTCGACAACCCACTGTTGGTCCGGCTTGCTCTTGCGTGGTGCGTAACGGCTCACCAGCCAACGCGTGGGGACCGCCGGGAACTCGGTGGGGTCGCTTGCGCGGAATTTTGTTCGTTTCAGGAATTGGGGGAAATCCCAATTGAGGTGCACGCCGGCCCTGAGGATGAAGTTGGCGTCCTCGAACGGACGCGAGGCGATTGACTCTGCCAGATAGGGGCGATCGGGGTTGACGTCCTGCCCGCGCTTCTTGTCGTAGTACGGCAACGATTCGAAGTCCATCTCAGAACCGACAACAGCGCGCTCCTGAGTCTGATGAATCGCGTACACGCGGACTGGCACGATGAGGATAGCTTTGTCACGCATGGTGAATTTTCACAGTTGAAACCCTCCGTTATGTCATCAACCTTACCAGCCAGGACAAGAGTGATCGTTGTAGGCCAGCGCAATCCGGCCGGACGACGAAATTGCATTCACACCGTTCCCGTCCGCCAAGCGATCAGTTTCAGTCACTGGCGTCCTGATCGTGCCTGCGAGCCGAGCTTGGCCGCCGCTGCTGTGTCCTGAGCGTCACGACGGGGGGATGCGGCGGGAAAGGACCTGGCAGACACAACAGCAGGTGAATTCAGCCGTATACTCTGTGTCGAACTGAGCCGTGCCAATGCCGTTTGTAATTCGACTGACTGGGCGATAATTATGGGGCAGAAATTAAGCGCTTTCAGGTTGGTTGTTCAGTATGCTTGCTTCTATTTGTTGACAAACCGGTAGACCGGCCTCGTCACTCGCGCCGAGTCCGCGCTCAGGCTGTCTCGGTGGGGCAGGGGTGATGCCGAGAAAGGCCTGGTGCGTGGCAGCGAGCGCAGCCAACACCTTGCCTGCAGGTCGCAGGCGGGGACGCCTTACAGGTCGTTGCCCGAATAGGATTTGTAGGGAGTAGGGAAGTAGGGAAGTAGGGAAGTAGGGAAGTAGGAGGTGAGGAGGGCCTTACAGGTCGTTGCCCGAATAGGATTGGTTGAAGGACTTGTTGCAGAGCGGAAAGTCCGGCACGATGTTCTTGAGCAGGGCAAACGAGAGCGCCGGCCAGTTGGCGAAGGAGGGATCCTTCACCTTGACGCGGTACAGCCGCGCGTCCGGCCCGACCATGAGCCAGTGCAGGATCGCCCCGCGCCACCCCTCGACCAGGCCAAACGCCGGCTCCCAGGCCGGCAGCGCACCTAACGGCGTCGCCAGGGGGCCAGCCGGCAACCCTTCCAGCGCCGCCAGCGCGGCCTTGATCAGCCGCACCGATTCCCGAAACTCTTCGACCCGCACCAGGGTGCGCGCATTGACATCGCCCGTTCGCTGAAGCGCCACGTGCGGCGCCAACTCGCCATACGCCGCAAATGGATGATCGCGGCGCACGTCGGCATCGAGACCCGATGCGCGGGCGACGTAGCCCAACACGCCGTGATCGCGGGCCGTTGGCGTGGTCAAGCGCCCGGCGCCGTCCAGGCGGTCGCACAGCATCGTGTTGGCCAGACTGATCGCCACCACCTCATCGAAGTCGGCCAGCACCGCAACGAGTTCGGCCGCCAGGTTCAGCCCTGCCGGCAGGTCATGCGCCACGCCGCCCGCAACGATGGCGCCGCGCAGCAGCCGGTTGCCGGTCAGCCTCTTGTTCAGGCGCAGCAGCCGCTCACGAATGCGAAAGCACTGGGCATGGGCAAACGCAAAACCGGTGTCGTTGCAGATGGCGCCAAAGTCGGCCACATGGTTGTAGAGCCGCTCCATCTCCAACAGGACAACGCGCAGATAGCGGGCACGCGGCGGGGGCTGGCAAGCGGCCAAGGCCTCCAACGCCTGGCAGTAGGCCAGCGCATGACCGATGGTGCTGTCGCCGGAGATGCGCTCGGCCAGTTCGACCCCCTCGCCCGGCAGCCGTCCTTCGAACAGCTTTTCCGTGCCCTTGTGGGTGAAATAGAGACGGATCTTGAGGTCAATCACCGTTTCGCCCAACACACTGAAGCGAAAATGGCCCGGCTCGATGACGCCGGCATGCACCGGCCCGACCGGGATTTCGTACACCCCTTCGCCGCCCACCGGCAGGAACGGAAAGCCCGTCCCATCATCCTTGAAGTCGCCCGGCGGCGTCGCATCCTTGCGCAGCGGGTAGTAGGTCTCCGGCCAGAAACCATGCCGCACCAACGGCCGGCGATCGGGCTGGCCAAGCGCCTCGATGCCGAACAAATCCTTCATCTCCCGCTCGAAGCGCGAGGCCGGGTAGTAGAAGGTCGCCATCGAGGGGATGGTCGGGTCGGCGGCGGGCAGGCGCTCGATGGCGTGCAGCGACCAATCCTGCGCATCGGCAATGAACAGGTAGTAAATCTCGAACTCGCCGCAATCGGCGCGGCGGTCGTTGGCAACCATCAGCGTCAGTTCGGTCTGGAACTGCGTGCGTAGCAGTTGCGCCAGTTGCGGCGCGGCGCCGCGAGCGAGTTGACAGTGCAGTTCCTTGTCGCGGCGGACTTGCACCTGCCGGCAGCGGTCTGCCAGCGTCATTGCGAGAGCATTGCGAAGCTGAGAAAAATCCATCTTTCGGCTCACATCCGGTCGAATCTATCTAAAATCAAAGTTGACGACGGCAGCGGCGCCGGCGCCCGGCTAGCGGGCGATGAGCGCGGCGCTGGCGTCGAGCAGCGCGGTCAACGGCGTCGGCAGGGTCAGGCCCAACACAACCAGCAGGGCGGCGCTCAGCGTCAGCAGGCCAAGCCGCCAATCGAGCCGTTCGCCCACCACGACATCCGGCGGGGGGGCGCCGTAGAGCATCTGGTGCAGATGGTTGATGAACGAGACGAAAACGATGGCGAGCAGGGCCAGCGCCGCCGCCATGACCCAGGGCCGGCCGGTGGCAAAACCGGCGCGCAAGATGGCGTATTCGCTGACGAACATTGCTCCTGGCGGCAGGCCAAGCAGGATCAGCAGGCCGGCGGCAAACAGCGCCCCGGTCCAGGGCAGCGCTTCGAGTAGGCCGTGCGTGTTGGCCAACAGCGGCGACCGGAAGCGGCTGTCGAGGTTGTCCACCAGGAAGAACATGAGCGACTTGGCCAGGGTGTGGTTGACCAGGTGCAGTAGGCTGGCAAAGATGCCCAACGGTCCGCAGGCCAGGCCCAAACAGATCAGCCCCGTATGCTCGATGCTGGAATAGGCCAACATGCGCCGGTAGTTGGTGGTCAGCGCCACGCTGAAGCCTGCAATCAGCAGCGACAGCAGCCCAAGCACGATCAGCAGGTTGTTGGTGAGATCGTTGGACAGCGTGGCGTCTACCACGGCTTTCCAGCGGATGATGGCGTACATGGCCATGCCGAAGAGGGCCGATGACATCAGCGCGGCCAGCGGGGGCGGCGCTTCGCCGTAGGCATCCGGCTTCCAGGTGTGCATGGGGGCGATGCCGGCTTTGGCGCCATAGCCAACGAGCAGAAAGATGAAGGCCAGTTCCATCACCTCTGGCTGCAAGGTCGGGGCAATGCTGCGCAGGACGGTCCAGTTCAGGGCGTTTGCGACCTCAGTGCGGCCGGCCAGCACGACGAAGTTGAAGTAGGCCATGACCGTGCCGGCGAAGGCCAGGGCGATTCCCACCGAACCGATGATGATGTATTTCCAGGAGGCTTCGACCGATGCTTTGCTGAGGTTGAGCGGAATGATGAGGGCCGAGAAGATGGTCGTCGCTTCGATGGCGATCCACATGACGCCGACGTTGTTGGCGACGACGGCCAGCAGCATCATGCCGATGAACAGATTGACGAAGATCTGATAGCGGCGCAACTGGGCGGGCGTGTAGCGGCTGGGACGCCCCAGGCCAGGGCTGAGGAAGAGGGTCAAAGCGGCGACGACGGTGATGCAGAGCAGCAGCAGCGCCGACAGGCTGTCAATGCGCAGCACCTCAACCAGGCTGATCGAGCCAAGGGTGAATCCCCAGGTTGGCGCTTCGCCCCCGGCGGCGGCGGCGCCGGCAAAGGTCAGCGCGGCGGCCAGCGGGGCCAGCGATAGCACGGCGCTGATCCACCCCACCGCCGTGCGATAGGGGCGAACGAAGAAGGCCTGCAGAGCGGCCAGGAGCGGTGGAACGAGCAGTAGGAGAAAGGTCATGACCATCTCTCAGTCTTTGAGTTGGCTCAATTGGCCGACGTCAATCGAGTCGAATGTGCCGTGAATCTGGTAGACGAGAACCTGCATCACCAGGAAGCCCATGAGGACATCGAGAAAGACGCCCATTTCGATGATGAGGGGCACGCCGAAGGTGCCCAATGCCGCTAACAGGGCGATGCCGTTCTCCAGCACCAGAAAGCCGACGATCTGCGTCAGCGCCTGCTTGCGTGTCACCAGGACCAACAGGCCGACAAAGATCAGGCCCATGGCCAACGGTAGCGCATGGCGCGTGGGCAAGGCGCTGGCGGTCACCAGCGGCATGGTGGCGGCATAGGCGAAGAGCGTCAAGAAGCCGGCGATGATCAACGAGGTTGCGACGTTGACATACGGTTCGAGTTCACGCTGCGATCCGACGCGGCGTTGCAGGCGCTGCAAGTAGGCGGGCATGATGATGACTTTGACGACGATGAAGAAGGCGGCGACGAAGTACAGCTCGGGGTCGTCGCCGAACGAGCCGATGACCAGGAAGAGCAGGGCCAGCACCGCCGACTGCCAACGGAAGAGACTGACGTAGGCCTCCAGGCTGCGCCGCCACAGCAGCATGATGCCGAATAGCAGGGCTACGCTGGAACTCAGGGTGGCAATTCGAGCAAAGAGTGCGGAGTCCATATCGGTTTTTGCCTTACTTGAGCAGGAATGACGATGTGGTGGCCAGCAGCGCCAGCACGAAGGAGACGCTCAGCAGTTCGGGCACCCGAAACAGGCGCAGCTTTGCCACGCGCGTTTCGAGCACCGCCACGGCGACGGCCAGAATGGCTAGTTTGACGATCCAGGCGGCCAGCGCGCTGAGGAGCGCCAGCGGTGTCACGGTGACGGCGACGCCCCAGGGCACGAACAGGTTGGCCAGCAGGCTGAAGAAGATGGCCAGCTTGACCCAGGCTGCCCATTCGATCAGGGCCAGGTAACGTCCCGAATACTCCAACACCATCGCCTCGTGGATCATGGTCAGTTCCAGATGGGTCGCCGGGTTGTCCACGGGCAGCCGGCCGGTTTCAGCCAGGGTGACGATGAACAGGGCGACGAAGGCCAGCAGGTGTCCGGGGCTGATGGCGACGGTGGGATCGTGCAAGGCGCCGGTGACGATGCGGCCCAGGTTTGTGGAGCCGGCGCCCAGGGCCAGGGCGAAGATGGCCAGGGCTACGGTCGGTTCGGCGATGGCGGCTACGGTCATTTCACGGCTGGCGCCCATGCCGCCAAAGGCTGTGCCTGGGTCGAGGCCGGCCAGGGCGAGGAAGAAGGTGCCGAGCAGCAGAAGATAGACCACGACTAGCAGGTCGCCGCCCCAATCGAAGGGCAGGGGCGCGGCCAGCAGCGGGATGAACAGGGCGACAGCTATGGTGCTGGCGAAGATCAGATAGGGGGCCAGGCGAAACAGCCAGGAGGCGTTGTTCGACATGACGACTTCCTTGCCGAACAGTTTGGTCAGTTCGAAGTAGGGCTGCCAGGGCGGTGCGCCGCGCCGATTTTGCAGACGCGCTTTGAGCCAGCGCACGAAGCCCACCAGTCCCGGCGCCAGCGCCAGAATTAACGCTAGTTGCAGTCCTTCCAAGACAAAGAGAAAGAGATAACCGGTCATATCAAAACCACCTTGCTATCGCCAACAGCAGGATCAAGACTCCGGCGACGTAGGCCAGATACAGGTGCAGTGAGCCGGCCTGGATACGTCGCACCTGGCGCGCTGTCCGGCGCACGGCTTCGATGAGCGGGTCGTACAGCCAGCGTTCGAACAGGGGCGTGATCTCGCTCTTGTATTCGATGGATTGTACGAAGTATTTCGATTCGGGGTGAAAATCAATGGTCAGTTCGCGCGAGGGGCGGTACAGTTCGGCGAAGATGCGGCGCAGCGGTTCGGCGAAGGCTGTGGCGGTGTATTCCATGCGCGGCGTCTGGCCGATGCGGCCGCAGCCCCAGGTGTCGCCGATGCGCAGCCGCCGGTTGACGCCGGGCAAACGCAGCGCCAATGTCGTCAGTCCCAGCAGTGTCAGCAGCCCGATGACGATCCAGGTGGGGGAGATCTGGCCAAAGGCGCCGGGTGTGCGCAGGAAGACGCCCAGTGTGAAGGCCGGTTGGGTATCGGGCAGTCCGCCCAACCCGACCAGCGCCTGGCCCAACAGCGGTACGATGGCGAAGGGCAGCACGCCCAGGGCGATGCAGGCTGCGGCCAGGATGGCCATGCCGGCGAGCATGGAGTGCGGGGCTTCGTGGGCATGTTCGGCTTCGTGCGAGCGGGGAATGGCCAGGAAGGTGATGCCGAAGGCTTTGACAAAACAGGCGGCGGCCAGCCCGCTGGTCAGCGCCAGGGCGCCGACGGTCACGGGCATGACCAACAGCAGCTCGGCTGTGGGCAGGGAAAAGCCGCCCAACAGCGACTGGAAGACGATCCATTCGGAGACGAAGCCGTTGAGGGGCGGCAGGGCAGAGATGGCGACGGCGCCGATCAGGAAGAAGGCGGCGGTCCACGGCATGCGCTTGATTAACCCGCCCAGCTCTTCCATGTTGCGCGTTCCTGTGGCGTGCAGCACCGATCCGGCGCCCAGGAAGAGCAGCCCTTTGAAGCTGGCGTGGTTGATGGTGTGATAGAGGCCGCCAATCAAGCCAAGCATGGCCAGGGCTGGCATGTTGAAGCTGTGGAAGATCAGGCCGGCGCCGGCGCCGATCAAGATGATGCCGATGTTTTCCACCGAATGGTAGGCCAGCAGCCGTTTGAGGTCGTGCTCCATCAGGGCGTAGAGGACGCCGAGCAGGGCCGAGATCGTTCCGATGATCAAGACGACGGCGCCCCACCAGGCCGGCCCGCCGCCAAACAGGTCGAGCACGACGCGCAGCAGGCCGTAGACGCCCATCTTGATCACCACGCCCGACATCAGCGCCGAGACGTGGCTGGGCGCCACCGGGTGCGCCATGGGCAGCCAGATGTGCAGCGGGATGACGCCGGCCTTGGAGCCGAATCCGACCAACGCCAACAGGAAGAGCACGTTGCGCAGTTGGGGTGAGATGGCCGCTGCCTGGCTGCGGATGGCGTCGAAGGAGGTCGTGAGGTCACTGCCGGCCAGCAGCAGGAACATGGCAACCAGCGCCGCAAAGCCAATGTGGGTCACGCCGATGTACCAGGCGGCGGAACGAACGGCGCCCTCCTGGTCGGCTTCGGTCAACACCAGGCCATAGGCTGCCAGCGACATCGCTTCCCAAAGGAACAGAAAGGTGAAGACGTTGTCGGCCATGACCTGCAGGCAGAGCGTGAGCAGGAGCAGATTGAACAGGACGCCCAACTGGCCCAGGGAATAGCGGTGCACATAGGCGGCGCTGTAGCTGAAGCCGTAGACGGCGGCGGCCAGCCCGATCAGGCCGACGGCGACGAGGAAGAACGCGCCCAGGCCGTCCAGGCGCAGCGCCAGTTCGATGATCGAACCGCCACTGGCCCAGGTCAGCGGCGAGGCGGCCGGCGACAGCAGCCGGCTTAGGCCCAGGGCCAGCGCGGCGACCGATCCGGCGCCGGCGCCCAGCGCGGTCAACCAACGTCCCAACCCTCGCTGGCCGGCGCTCCAAGCGCCGAGGGCGCCAAAGACGTAGGCGCCAATCATGAACGACAGGAGATTCTGCATGGTTGTTGCTTCAATTCAATCCTGACGGGGACGGAGAATGGAGTTTGTACGCGTGGGCAGCCGGTCGAGCGCGGCCAGGATGCCGCGCAGGATGTCGGCCGGCTCCGGCGGGCAGCCGGGCACGAAGACATCCACCGGAATCACCTGGTCAACGCTGCCGACGACGGCGTAGCCGCCGCGAAAGACGCCGCAGGTCTGTGCGCAGTCGCCCACTGCCACCACCAGCTTGGGATCGGGGGTCGCTTCATAGGTTTTGAGCAGGGGTACTTGCATGTTGCGCGTGACCGGGCCGGTCACCAGCAGCAGGTCGGCGTGACGGGGAGATGCGACGAAGTGAATGCCAAAGCGTTCGCTGTCGTAGACCGGGCTGGTGAGGCCGGTGATCTCGATTTCGCAGCCGTTGCACGAACCGGCGTCCACTTCGCGGATGGCCAGGGCGCGGCCGAGCAGCCGTTTCGTCCTGGCAGAGACCTGGCTGACGAGCTGCGTCACTTCGTCTGCTGCGGGGTCGAGTTCTTCGGTGACGACGCCGGTGTTGAAAATTTTACGAAATAAACCGGGCATAGGGTTCTCAGGCTTCTTCCTCGAGTTGCTGAAGGATCGAACGGGTGTCAATCAGATGGTTGTTGAAGATCGTGCGCGCGGCATCCAGCAGGTCGAACACCGCCGAGTCGCGCACCCGGTAGAAGACGCTGGCGCCGGCTTTGCGTGTCTCCACGATGTTCTTGGCGCGCAAGACGGCCAGTTGTTGGGACACCGTCGAGGCTTCGACAGCCAGGATTTCCTGCAAATCGCTCACGTTGCGCTCGCCGGCGCGCAAACTCTCCAGGATATGAATACGCGTGGGATGAGCCAGAGCTTTGAAGAATTCCGCCTTGAAGCGGCGTAGCGTCCCTTGCATGAACGATGGACTGCCTGACGGGCGCTCGATGGTCTTGCGCGATCGAGATGAAATCTATGAATATTTGCATATTCGCAGGCAAGTATATGTGAGAATGATGTTTTGTCAAGCCGGCAGAAGGCGCGGTGCGGTTGCCTCTGCCGCCCAGGTGTGCTACAATCCAATTGGCCCGATGAACCAGACCCGTTTTGACTGAAGCCCCGTCAAGGAGCGTCAACATGTTCACACGGTACGCCAGAGTGTCCGGCTTGCCGTCCACTGCCTTGCTTGTTCCTCTTGTTCTTCTTGTGACCCTCGCGTCGTTGTCCATCGCCCCCGCTCTTTTGGCCGCAGATGACCCACCCGCCGTGCAGTTCGCCGCCGACGCCCCGCTGAGCGTCGCCTGGGTGGACGGCCAGATCGTTGCGGCGCTGCAAAATAACACCACGGACAACCTGACGGTCGCTGTCCGGTTGGAGGCGTTCACGGGCGTCGGCGCCGTCATCGAGGCGAGCGCGCTGACCACCGCCCCGGCGCTGACAGTGACGCTTCCGGCCGCGGGCAGCGTTCATGTCTCGTTTCCACTGCGCACCTTGCGCCCGGCGCCCGGTCGTTACGATGGATTCGTCACAGCGGTCGAGCAAATTCACAATCTGGTCGTTCGCAAACCGGTCGTGCTGACGGTGAGCAACCCGGCTGCGGTCGCGCCGCTGATCCCCGCACTGACCTCATTCACGGTACGCGCCTACCGGCTCTCGCCATTCAGCCCGCTCTGGTGTGTTTACAACTGCGCCTTGCCCTTGCAGGGCGAGCCAGAGAATCAAATCGCCCCTGCGGGCGCGCTCGGCTATCTGCTCGGCGATCATGGCGGCGCGCTGCGAGTCTCCGCTGGCCCATTCGTGCGGGATGGCGGCCTGGCGCTGATCTATGGCTTCACGGGCAACTGGGGCGCCGCCGGCAGCTATACCGGTCAGGTTGACCTGGCCCCGACCGACGCAGCCAACGGCGCGATCGCCCTGACGGTCAATGTCGCTGACGCCATCTGGATACCGATTTTGCTGCTTATCATCGGCGTCATGATCGTCGCCTGGACACAAAACTGGCTGGGCGTGCGACGCCCGTTGTGGGAGTTGGTGCGCCGTGAAGCCAGCGCCAGCGAGATCGTGCAACAATCTGGGCCGGTGTGCGGATATGACATTCGGGGGGACGCCGCGCAGCAGTTGACAGAGATCAGATCGGAGGCGCAGGCGCTGGATCGAATCTGGCTCAGGCTGCTGTTCGATCCGGCGGACGTCGAACGCGCCAGGCAAGATCACGCCCGTATCGAACAGCGGCTGGCCGCTGTCGAGGCGCAGCTCGATCTCTGGCAGAAATGGCCGTTTCATCTGGCGGAATTGGAACGTGCGCTGCTGCAGGCTGCCACGCCGGCCATCGAGCAGGCCAGCCCGCCGCCCATCCTGCCCGCCAGCCAGACTTCCCCGGCCTTCTTCGACGCCGCGCTGGCTCTGACCCGCGGCAAACCCTCGACGCTGGCCGAACTCGAACGCCTGGCCGATGTGGTTGCACAGGCGACGCGCCTGGCGCGATGCTGGGGCGCCTGGGAGCAGCGCCTGGCCGGGGCGCGAGCGCAGCTCGACTTGCTCGCAGACCTGACGCCGCCGGAGGCGCGCATGGTCGAACGGGCGCGCCAGCAGGCCAATTCGGCCTGGGCCGACCTCTGGACAGCGCATGACCTGAGCGCATTGACGGCGCAGCACACTGAAGAAGAGATCGCGGCCGTGATCGAGACGGTTCATCGCCTGCTGCATCGGCTGCCGGCGCCGACAAGGGGCGTTGTTGCCAAAGAGCCAGGGGCGCCCAGCGCGCCGAGAGGCGTCGGCGTTGCGCTGCCCGGCTATGCTGTGACCGATCTGCCGGCCGCGCCAGCGGCGCGCGCACAGCGGGCACAGCAGGCGCTGCACATGGGCGATCGCGCCTTCCTGGGCATTGCGATCGTCGTTGCGTTGGCCGGCGGTCTGAATGAGCTTTATTTCGACAAGAACTTCGGTTCGCTCGCCGACTGGCTGCAGGCGCTCACCTGGGGCGCAGGGACGAAACTCGGCGTTGATCTGGTCAAGTCTGTCCTGGAGCGGCTGTTCAAGCGGTAGACGATACAGGTCAGCACTCACAAAGGGCAGCGAGGATCGGTCTCAGTTCAAGAGATTGCCCTGTGGCCGATTCTCGCGCCTGTGCAAACTCGCCAACTACCGCCTCTCGCGTCAGGGACGCGAGAGGCGGTCTCGATTCAGGAGGTTGCGCCGCTCCGCCGGCGGCGGGTGGTTACCGCGCCCAGAGCGATTGTCAGTACGACCGCAAGGGCCAGGATCGCCGCCGGCAGGGCGCGCTGCGGCGGTCCTGCCTGCCACTCCCCAAGCGTGACGGCGGTCGGCTGCAGCAGCGTGGCGCTGACCGGCCCATGCTGCGTGGCCACACCGCTCACGCTGATATCCTCCAGCCAGTACCAGTAGGTTTGTCCAACCTGTACGTCCAGATCATCGTAGGAGTAGGCGAAGCCCTGGGAGCTGCCAGGCCCCTGCGACGGCACGAAGGCCAACAGGTTCAGGGCGCCCGTCGCGCTCTCACTGCGATAGAGGTTGAAGCCGATGTTGTCCAGCTCGCTCACCGTCTCCCAGTTGACCGCGATGTGGTCGCCTTGCGCTTCGGCGCTAAAACTGTTCAGCGTTGCGGCCAACGGTGGGAAGGTGACCTGGTAGTCCTCCACCTCGCCGCCCGAAACCAGCCCTGTGGGGCCAACCGGGACCGCACACTGCCCGTTGCCGTCGGTTGGGCTGAGACGGAAGCGGAAGTAGTAGCTGGTGTTGCCCGCGCCAAGCAAGCCAGAAGGAACGGGGAAGGTCACGTCGGTCACACCATTGACCAGCAACTGGTTCTGCACGATGTGTTCCGAGAAACTCGAATAGGCGTCGTAACCGCCGGTCTTGGTGAAGTCGCCGTCGGCGAAGGCGACGCCAACTCCCGATCCGCTGTCATTGCTGAAATCCATCCAGACGTTGAGACAGCCGGGGCCGCCGCTGACGGTCACCAGGAAAGCCCCAGTTCCGGTGCTCCAGTTGGCCGAAGGGCTACTGGAGCTGACGCCGTCTTCGTCCCCGCCGTCGCCGGTTGCGCCGGCGTTCGGTTGGCCGTTGGTTTCCTGGTCAATGCTGCTGCCCAGGGTCAGGCCGTTGGGAAGATGGCGAGCGCCGCCATTACCGGCCGTCGTCTCATAGCTGTCGGGCAGATCGCCCATGTCCAGCGGCACGCTCAGGTTGTTGCTGCCAACGACTTCATAGTCGTTCAGCGCGCCGTTGCCCAGCAGCTCAGCGCCGTCGGGGTTGCTGTCGCCTTCGCCGCGTTCGTCGGCGCTGGCGCCGAGCAGCGTGGTCCAGAGGACATCGGCGGTATTGATCACGGTGAGGTCGGCGCTGCCGTTGACCGTGGCCTGGTATTCGATCACCACGTTGCTGCCATCGTTCGGAATCGCGCTTACGCTGACATCGAGGACATTGTCTGCCGAGTTGTTGACGGCGCCGGAGGCGCTGCCGTTGAGCGTCACGCTCACCGAGCCGAGGTTGAGCGTCAGACCGGCGGGCAAGGCGTCGGTGATGCGCACGTCGTAGGCGGGCGCGGCGCTGCCCACGCCGTGGGCCACGGTCACGCGGTAGGTGACAACACTGCCGACCTGCGCCGGCGTTGGCGCAACCGAGATCTGCTGCTTGGTCAGGGCCAGGATCGGTTCGACAACGGTGATGGTGGGGTCGCCACCGCTGCTGGTCACGGTGCGGTCGGTCATGGCGGGGTCGTCGAAACGCACGGCGGCGCTGTTCGTCCGGGTGACGCCATTCTGGTTGCCCAGGATGTTCAGAACAGTCACCGTTACACGCAGCACAAAAGCATTGTTGCCAGCAACGCCATCGGCGGTGGCGGTGCTGTTGCCGAAATCGAAGGAAACGGCGCCGGCGCCAGTGGTGGGCAGGGCCGGGGAGACCGCGGGCGGGTTGCTGGTCAGTGTACCCACGAAGTCCTGGCTGAGCCGGCCGCTGCCGGAGGCCAGGGTGATCACGGCGTAGCTGTCCAGGCGCAAACCGTCGGGTAGCACGTCGCTGACGACCAGGTCTGGGGTCGAGCCTTCGGGCAGCGTGACAAGGATATCGAATGTCGCCTGTTCGCCGATCGTCAGATTGGCACCGGTGGTGGCAGCCAGGCTGGTATCGTCGTCAGTCACGCTCCCATCCTTGAAGGACTTGCTCACGGTGGGCCGATCGAGCGACGTGATGATGGTGGAGGCGACGCTGTAATTGTTGCGGATGGGCGCGCCGTAGTTGACGCGCGTGTTGTCGGTTGCGGTGACGCCGCTGCCGTCGCGCTCGCCAAACTGGCTGCCGGAGGCGCCGACCGAGCCGCTGGTGGTGGGATCGGTGCCGGTGGGGTTCGAGGCCGTGCCTGCCGCTCCCGGCAGGCTGGTGTAGGTCAGCTTGCCGGTGTTGACGATTTCCTGGCGCGCCGTGGTCGTTGTGTCCAAGACGCCGGTGACCGTGAGGGTGACATCCTTCGGCGTACCGCTGATATTCGCCTCGGGCGCCAGCGCATCGAGATTCATGGTGATCGTGCCATTTTGACCAACCGTCGGTACGACAATCGAGCCGCCGCTGAACGCACCGCTGGCCGTAAATGTCTGGCCCCCAGGCACAGCGGGCGTCGTGATCGTCACGCTTTGGAAGAGCACGCCGGCGGGCAGGGCATCGGTCAGGATCAGATCGAACGCAGTTGCCCGATCAACGACGTTGAACGAGATGGTGTCGGTGTTGAGCGTCGTCACGGTCGCGCTTTGAGCATACGTGCGGCCGCCGCTACGCGTCCCTGCGTTGACATAGACCTGAATCCCGGAGGGGAACTCGGCCGCCGTATCGAAATCGGTTGCGCGATCCCAGTTGTTGGCGTCGGCGATCACGTACACCCCGCGCTGCAACGGCGCTGCAGGCGCTGTCGAACCCTGGTCCTTGACGAGGACACGCATTCCTGGCGTCAAGGTGACGTCGTCCAGGGTCGTTGGCGCGCCAGAAGTCCAGGTGAAGCGTCCGGCGCCGGTCGTTCCACCGGTCGGGGTGAACGAATAGCTGCCAGACAGGGAGGCTGTCGTGGCGACCTGCACCGCCGGATTGGCTGTCACTTCCGAGAAGCTCACCGCGCTGGAATTGATGGTTGCGGCGGCCGCGTTGAGACCGAACGTCTTGCCGCCGTTGATCGTGCCCGCGACGACCGCGGCGCGATAGCCGAGATTCATCTCGGCCGCGGCGTCGAAGTCTGTGGCGCGATCCCAAATGCCGTTCAGACTGTCCACCACTTTGTAGATGCCGTTCTGGCTGGCGCTCGACTGGTTCTTGACCAACACGCGGTCGCTCTCGGCCAGTGTGATGCCATCCACACTGGTGGGCGCGCCGGTGAAGCGGCCCGCGCCGCCCATGCCGCCGGTGGGGTTGAACGTGGCGCTGAACGCCGCCGTGGTCGCGGCCCGCACTTGGGGGGCATACTGGGCCGGGTGCGCTGTGTTGTTGGAGAACTTGATCTGGTAAACGATCGGATCGCCGGCATCAACCGGCGCCGTTGTGACAGTCTTGCCCATGTTGTTGATCTGCGGCTCGACGATCACCACGCGGCTGAAGTCGTTGGCGGAGGTGGTCGAGCCGACCTGGGTGTTGGTCGTGCTGCTGCTGAGCGAAGTCAGGAAGGCGTTGCCCAGTGTCACACCGGCCTGTTGGGCGCTGCCGTTGTCTGGTGAGGTGTTATCGCGGTCGTTCGTCACGAGGGCATTGAACTCGATGACCACGTTTTCGGCGTCGGCGTCGTTGTCACTGTTCACCAGGTTGCCAAGCCGGAAATACGGGTCGGAGCCATCGTTGTAGGTGTCCGAGGAGGCGTTCGTCGCACTGCTGGCGACTGTGGCGTCGAATGACGTGCCCTCGCCAATGGTCAAGCCGTTGCCACTGCCCACGGCGAGACTGAACGACGAAACAGTATCACTGCCGCCGCTCAGGTTCAGTCCAGCGCCGGTCAGCGCCGGCACGGCCGCGTTGCCGCTGCCCGCTGCAGATGAAGTGATGCCTGCGCCGTTGGCCACGAAAGCGACGCGCGCGGTGTTGTCGTTGATGAAGCGCAAACCGCTCGGCAGGCTATCCTGCACCATGAAATCGGGTGAGGTACCCTCGGGCAGTTCCACCATCAGCCGAAAGCGCACGATTTCACCTGGCGCAACCAGCGTGCGCAGGGCGTAGAGGCTGTCAATGTCCATGGCCATGGCCGACGTGTTATTGTCGCCGCGCAGTTCCAGCTTGACGATCTGGGCCAGATCGAGGCCTGCCGTCGCGCCGGCCGTCACGACCGAGGAAGGCGCCGATAACGAAGCAGAGGAGATCACCTGCGAAAAACCGGGCAGACCCGCCGTCAGGGACGATGTCGTGATGTTGAGACGAAAGACCGTACCATCGGCATCGGTAAGCTGAATCCAGAGCGGAGTCGCCGCGTTACCGGTGAGTGCGCGACCCAGCAGGCCAATTGTGTTGTAGCCGCGCAGATCGAGATAGTTTGGCGCCGAGTAGGTGAAGTAGCCGCCGCCGCGTTCGGTGGCTGTGCCCGCGATGCGTAGATACTGCGGGAATGTCGTCGTGTTGCCTGCTGTGGCCCACGTATTGGAACCGCCGGTGATTTCGCTCCCCGGCGTCCAGCCGTCGAAGCCCGTTGCGGTGAAATCGGCGAGGAGCCTGGATTGCACTGTGTGAGCTTCCGACGAGGCGACGACGAGCTTGCTCAGAACCGGAGCAATGCCTGATACCTGCGCTGCGTCGGTCTTGTCTTCAGCCGTGAAGTCGGCGCCGCCCTCCTGACCCGCATAGTTGAAGAGGGTGGCGGTGTTGACCAGGTTCTGGCTGGGCGTCAGACTGCTGGCCAGTTGCAGGTCGAAGGTGATGATGGCGATGTTGCGGCCGTCGGTTACGATCGTGCCATCGGCCAGTTTGCCGCGGTCAAGAGCGCCGGCCGCCGGGTTGGTCGGCCCGGGGTCGTCCAGTTGAATACCAGTGCTCAGGATGCCGCCGCCCAGGTCGGTGACGCTGAACAGGGCGCCCGTGCCGTCGGTGACGCACAGGTTGAGGCCAGCCCCACCGCTGGGTACCTGGTAGCCAGTGGGCAGGTCATCCTTGATGCGCACGTCGAAGGCGCCGTTGGGGCCGCGGCCGGTGTTTTCGACGACGATGGCAAAAGTCACCAGGTCGCCGGCATCTACGCCGCTCAGGTTGCTGGTGAAGGTCGTGCCCAGATTGCTTGAGGTGACCGGCAAGCCGCCGCCGCTCAGGCGCGGGCAGGCGGAACCGGGCGCCGAAACGGTGATGTTGGTGGGCGCAACGGTTGTCGGGCTGAACGTCGCGGCGGTCTTGTCCGTCGCAATAATACCCTTGCGCATTCCAAGCACCGGCTCGAAGATCTGCAACTGCACGATGGCATCCGCGGTGCGCACGCTGGTTTGCGTGGTACTCTCGGTCGAACGCGCCTGATTGGTCAGGTACAGTCCATCGGCAAAAGCATCGCCCTCGATCGTCACGGTGAACAGGATGTCCACAACGCTGGTGGGGTTGGTCGGATCGTCGAAATTGCCGTAGGTGAACTTGACCGTGTTGTTGGCCGCGTTGGTGGTCCTGACGGGCGTCACCGCGCCGGTCAGAGTATGATAGGTGTCGGCTGGCCCCAGGCAGGCCGCGCCGGCCGCCGGCGCGCCGCAGACCGTGTTGCTGAAGGAGGCCACCTCTGTGGCGCTGAAGACCGGCAGCGGTAGAAAGTCCTCCACGCTAAACTGTTCGAAGTCGCTGGTGGGGTGTGTGTACTGCAGGCGGTAGGTGATGGTATCGCCTGGCGTGCCCTGGACTGCGCTGCATGGCTGCGGCGAGCAGACTGTGCCGTTCTTGGCATAGATCGTCTTCTGCAGGCTGCCCTGGGCGATGTTCAGCGCGGCGGCGCTGGTATCGGCCTCGCTGTTGCCGGTGGGGATCAGGTTGGCGTTGTTCAGCACGTCGCCGGTGATGGTGACGTCATTGTTCAGGACATCGCCCTGATCCACGCTTGGATCACCAGAGGGGTAGTCGTCGGTGTAGGCGTCCAGGATGACGGTGCGGAATTTGAGCCTGGCTGTCGTTGCGCCATCATCGAAGGGATCGCAGTCGTAGTCGCTGCCGCCGGCCGTGGGGACACAGCCGCCGATCAGCTTGCCATCCGGCCACCCGCGCGTCACCAGCTCGGCGGAGATGTCGAAGGCGATGGCGGTCGTGCCGTTGTTGGCGGCCCCGTTGTCGCCGTCGCATTCCGGGCCCGGTCCGCCGGTGTAGTTGCAGATCACATTCACGTTGCCGCCGGCCATACCCGCCGCGGCCAGCGTGAAGCCGTTGCCATTGACTGCCAGGGTCGGCGCAAAGCTGGACTGAAAATGCTGGCCGTCGGAGATCAGGTCGTCAATCAGCACATTCTGGAAAGCGAAGAAGTCGGACACCTGGAAATCGAGGGTGTACTCCAACAGATCGCCGGGCGAGTTGACGCTGTCGCTGAGGTTGGCCACGCTCTTCTGGATGGCGATAGACTTGCAACCCAGGATGTGTTCGGGCGGATCGCCGCTGCCGCCGTCCGCGGCATTGTCCACGCCGCCCAGGTCACGCGGGTCGAGCGGCGTCCAGTCACCCAGCGCGCCGGCCTGATTGATACACGACACATCGTCGCCAGTGCTGGCATCAATGACAGGGTTGCTGCTGGCATCGTTGAGTGGCGCGTAGAAACGAAAACGCACCGTGGCGTCGGATGTGCCCGTCGTGCCGGTCACCGACGCGAAAGTGCAAACCAGATTGCCGCCGGGGGTAGTGGTGCTGGGCAGCGTGCCGCAGGCGGCAGCCGGGCTGGTGCTGACCACCTGGACGAACTGTAAGTTGCCGGGCAGGTAGTCACTGATGTCGAGGTGGGTCACCGTTTGCCCATCGGCAAGATCTACGGCCACCGTGTACTCGCGCGGGAAGTTGGGGCCGGTAGCGGTCTCATCCTCCGGGCCATGGTAGGTTTTCGTCAGCTTGATCAGGGTCGGGGTGACGCTGGCGCTGGTCAGGCTGGCCTGGATGATGGGCGGGTCGGTGGTGGTGTTGTCCAGCGGATCGGCGCCATAGCGGAAGCCGCCGCGCGCCAGGATCGGCAGCGTCGTTGCCAAATCGGCGTAATTGCTGAGGTTGGCGTTGATGGTGATGTCGGCCGCCGGCTGGTCAGCCGCAAAGGAGCCGAAGGGCAGCTCCAGGTTGACGAACTGCCAGGTGAAAGAGGCGTCGAAGCCAGGCGTCGAAGCCGGACAGTTGACCGGGAGGCCGGTCAGCGGGTGGGTGAGGGTTGCACCTGGAGAGCAGATCAGCAGCACGGAATTGACGGCTACGCCCAGGTAGGCGGCGCTGGCGAAGCTGACGCCGTCGTTCGGTCCGCTGCCGCTGGTGGCGTCCACGCCGCCAATGGGCAGAAATATGTCCACGTAAGGGCCATAGCCAACCTCGGCGCCGGTACCGGTATTGTCGAAGGCGGCAGTGAAGCCGAAGCCTTCACCGATCATCGTGGTGGAGGGAACAGTCAGAGAGGCAACGGGCGTCACGGCCTGGGGGGCCGCGACAAGTTCGGCGTTGGCGTTCGCCGCGAGGCCTGGTGCGGCCGGCGCGAGGAGGGTCAACAAGACAACCAACAAAGACACAAGCACAAGATAGGCCTGATCGGCCCGCATTCGGCGGTCTAACATTCTGGAGGATCTCCTGTCTCTGGCTCAGCGATTGAAAACTCGGGCGTCTTCACCAGCCGTATCAGACGAACGACGCGCGGGTGAAAAGCGCCAAAAACGATGGACGGGGCTGCAACAGCCTCCGTCCGATCTATGTTCGATGGGATCATAGCACAAGTATACGAGGAATGTCTTTACAGTTGACTGACAATGTGAGAAGAATGCGGCGTTTTCGGACGAGGCTGGCGGGTTGGTGAGGTGGAACAGGGCGAGAAGGGAGCGGGATGTGCAAGGATGATACTTTGGAGTATAACACTTATGAGTATAATGATCTCGGGGGAACAGCGAATGAAGTTTGATTTTGTTGGAAGAACGCAAGAACTGGAGGTTCTCGATGCGCTTTGGCGCAAGGACGGAGCGCAACTGCTGGTGCTGTAAGGGCGGCGGCGCGTCGGAAAGACGGCGCTGTTGACCCATTGGCTGCAGACGCGTCAAGCGCATGCGCTGTACTGGTCGGCTGCACCGACTTCGGCCGCTGCGCAGTTGCGTTCGTTCCCCCAGGCTGGACGCCCGCAATGTCGAACCGGCCCCCGACGCCTTCTTGAACGCACTGCGGTTGGCGCTGGCGCTCGATCCGGCTCAAGCCCCCGCCGCGGCCCTGGCCGACCGACCTGGCCGGCGCGTCATCCTGATTGACACGTATGAGCTGCTGGCCCCGCTCGACAGTTGGCTGCGCGAGGTCTTCCTGCCGCAACTGCCGGAAGACGTGCTCGTGGTCGTGGTCGTGGCCGGCCGCAAGCCGCCTGCACCCGACTGGCGCGCCGATCCCGGTTGGCAGACCTTCGTGCGCGTCCTGCCGCTGCGCAACCTCAGTTCCGATGAAAGCCGGCTGTACCTGGCGCAGCGCGGCGTTCCCGCCGATCAATGTGCGGCGATCCTGGGCTTCACGCACGGCCACCCGCTGGCGCTGTCGCTCGTGGCCGAGACATTTGCCCAGCGCGAGGCGGTTACCTTCCGGCCAGAGGCCGCGCCCGACATCATCAAGACCCTGGTCGAGCAATTCGTGCAGAAAGCGCCCGGCCCTGCCCATCGCGCCGCGCTGGAAGCGTGCGCCCAGGTGCGCCTGCTGAACGAGCCGCTGCTCGGCGAGATGCTGAACCTGCCGGACGCACACGAGTTGTTCGACTGGCTGCGTGGACTATCCTTTGTCGAGTCTGGCCCGCTGGGCCTCTTCCCGCACGACCTGGCGCGCGAGGCCCTGGTAGCCGACCTGCGCTGGCGTCACCCCGACTGGTACCAAGAGCTGCACCGCCGGGCGCGGCGACGCCGCATCACGGGCCGGCGGGGATGGCCGCATCGGCTGCGGCCTATCTGGCCGCCTTTCCCGACCTTAATTTCACCGTGGAAGAAACGGTGATTGACGGTGATCGCGTGGCGCAGATCTGGCGGACACACGCCACCCACCGCGGGCCGCTGCTGAACATTCCCGCCACAGGCCGCCGCATCGCGGTGCGCGGCGCCTCCCTGCTGACCTTCAGGGAGGGCCGGCTCTACCGTGCAGTGTACATCTGGGACGTCGCCGGGCTGCTGCGCGAGATCGGGCTGCTGCCGGAGCTGTAAGCGTTAGCGCTGGGCCGTTTCGGTGCGCCGCTAACGTCCCTGCTGGACGAAATACGTCCAGCCATCCAGCTCCGGGGGTTCGATCCCCAGATGCGTCAGAATCCCCATGACCTGGGCGCGGTGCTCGGTGGCGTGGTTGATCGCCTGGGTGAGCAGGATCGTCTTGGGCACGTCGCGCGGCAAACCATCCCAGTCAACCTGAACCGCATCGCCGGGCTGAACTTTGGTGGCCCATTCGATCAGGCCAGCGCCGGACGCGCTCAACGAATCGCGCATCTCTGCAAGGGTCATAGCCGGAGCGTCTTTGGGGCGGCGGTACGGCTGACCCGTAGCGATGCGCGCATGGTAGGAACGTTCAGCCGTGGCGATATGCTGCAACGTGTCGTGAATAGAGCCGTAGGCGCCGATCAGGGTGGCGTCCAGTTGGTCGCCGGTCAGTGTTGCGCACTGATCGAGCAGCCGCTGATTGGCCCAGCGGTTGTGGTGGAACAAGGTGGTCAGGGTGTCGGAATGGATCATTTTTCGCTCCTCAACATGTCTCGCGAAATTGTTTAGGATGGCTTGCCAGCCCTGTCGCTGTTGTTCAACGGTATGAGATGACTCGGTATCGAATGTCTCACGAACTGTCACGAACTGGGTGTTCGCTACGAACTCAACAACCACCGACCGCTCATCACCCAACGAGTACTCGATGACTTCGTTCGCAACCACCCTCGTGAAAGCGCCTGCGAAGTCAAAACCCATGCTGCCGTCCCTGGCTTCCATGCGGTACGAAAACTGACCGCCCGGACGGAGGTCAAGCTCCGCCGCCGGACAATGCCAGTCGTCCGACGCTGCGTTCCATCGCTTGATGTCATCTGGCGTAGTCCACGCCCGCCACACAACCTCGATGGGTGCGGCGATGATCGCCTCAACGGTGATCTTCATGGCTCTCCTTCCTTCGATGGCATTCACGGTATGAGACCGCCTACCCTCAGCCGCGGCGTGCGGCCTCGATTGTTGCTATATCAATCTTCTGCATCGTCATCATCGCGTCGAACGCGCGCTTGGCGGCGGCAGGATCTGGATCAGTAATCGCTTCCGTCAGAGCCAGCGGTGTGATCTGCCAAGACAAGCCCCATTTGTCCTTGCACCAGCCACAGGCGCTCTCTTGTCCTCCATTGCCGACAATCGCATTCCAGTAGCGATCCGTTTCAGCCTGGTCAGCGGTTATGACCTGAAATGAAAACGCCTCGGTGTGTTTGAATGCCGGCCCGCCATTGAGCCCAAGACATGGAACGCCCAGCACGGTGAACTGGACTGTCAACACATCCCCCTGCCTCCCGGACGGATAGTCGCCCGGTGCGCGCTGCACAACGTCTATTGAAGAGTCCGGAAAGGTAGCAGCGTAGAAGCGCGCCGCGTCCTCGGCGTCTTTGTCATACCAGAGACAAACCGTGTTCTTTGCGATCTTCGTCATTTTGTTCCTCCATACGAACCATGTGTTCAGGTTTTCCCCACGGGGGTATATCGAATATGCACTGGCGGATCACCGGATCAGAATCGGGCAGCCACTCGATGACCGCACTTGCTGGCTTCATGGTTTGCCGCAGGTGTGGCTGAGTCGTCATGGCGCGCTGGCTCCTCAGCTCACCGCTTTCTTCACCAGTGCGACGATCCTGGCCTCTTCCGCGGCGGTCAACGCGATCAGCGCAAACGAAGTCGCCCACATGTTGTCTTCGTCCAGGTTCGCCGTGTCCTGGAAGCCAAACGTCGCGTAACGTGCGTCGAACTTGGCCGCGCTCTGGAAGAAGCAGACGACCTTGCCATCCCTGGCATAGGCGGGCATCCCGTACCAGGTCTTCGGCCAAAGCTCCGGCGCGCTCTCGGTGATGATCTCGTGCAGTCGCACAGCCATGCTGCGATCCGGCTCCGGCATCTCGGCGATCTTCGCCAGCAAATCGCTTTCGCCGGCTGCCCGGTTCTTATTGGCGCGCGCTTCCGCCTGTAGTTCTCTGGCGCGCTCCTTCATTGCGACTTGCTCTTCAGCCGTGAATCCCCCGGACTTCTGCGTTGCCTTTCTTGTAGTCATGCATTCTCCTTCTATCTGTCAGGTCAGATCTCCCTCGTCGCCATCGGGTCATGCAGGCCCGTGTCGGTACCCGCCTGCCGTGCATCCGATGATAGTGCTTTGCGAAGATGTTGTGTGTAGCGTATGATCCCAATCTGCCACCATCCGCACGCCTTCTGGTGGCACAGGAATTCCAAATGTGAACGGGTTTTTGACCACAGAGATCACAAAGAACGCAGAGAAGCCACCAATTTGCGTCTGATCTGTCATTTCTTTGTGTTCTCTGTGCTCTCTGTGGTTGAATATGTGCTACATTTGGAACTGCTGCATGATCAGTGAGCAGTAACTGAGCAAGAAACGGGAGCTGTGAGAAATGAGCAGAAAGTGAGCAGTTTTCTCGATCTGGAAAACGACCTCCTGGAAGCAATGGACTCAAGCTGTTGAACGCCATGAAGCGGCCAATCTACACATCAGGAGCGTTAACCATGACTATCCATTCAAACAACAGATCCCACGCCATCGTCCTCGGCGCCAGCATGGCCGGCCTGCTGACCGCCCGCGTGCTGAGCAATCATTTCGAGCGTGTCACTCTCGTGGAGCGCGACGCCGTGCATCCCGAACCGGAATCGCGCAAGGGCCAGCCGCAAACCCGTCACCTGCACGGCTTGCTGGCCGCTGGTCTGGATATCATGACGCGCTATTACCCCGATCTGCCGGAAGCGCTGGTAGCGGGCAGCGCGCTGGTCCAAGACATGGCTGAAATGATACAGTGGTATACCTACGGCGGCTATCGTCAGCGTTTCACCCTGGGTCGCCAGGCCGCCGTGATGAGCCGGCCATTTCTGGAGTCGTTGATTCGCCAGCGCACCCTCGCCCGGCCCAACTTTGTATGGATTGAAATTGTTCACCGATGGCGAGCGCCTGTCAAACCAACGCCGGAGTGGGCGGCCGAAGATGCCAACTTTCCCAAAGTTGGCATCTCTGGCGAGGCTATCCCTTCGACTGCGGATGCGCCCGATACCAGGCCACCGTCGTCTTGATCGCCACTTCGATGGGCGTCGCCTGCACGCCAAACGCCCGCTCGAACCGGCTGCTGTCCACCACAAACGGCTTCTCGAACTCGTACATCATCTCCACCGACTCGCGCGCCGCCGGGATGAACAGCCCGCCGAGCGTCAGCATCAGCCTGCCCATCGCGCTGATCTTCAGCGGCTGGCCGGTCTCACGATAGACCAGCTCGGCGAACTGGCGTTGGCTGATCTGCGGCCGATCGTTGGGCGCGTGCCAGGCCCGGCCTAGCGCCTCATCCCGCTCGCCCAGGATCACCAGCGCCCGGCCAAAGTCCTCGATGTAGGTGGCGGTGTGGGGCAGATCCAGCTTGCCGCCGAAGCTGGCCGCCTTGCCCGCCAGCGCCGGGTAGAAAACCCGCTCGCCGTGCGAAGAGCCGAGCGCCCAGGGGCCGAAGAAATCGGAGCCGCGGCCAATCGCCACCGGGACCTGGCCGGCGCGATGCGCGGTCAGCGCCGCCTCGCTCATCGCTGCCCGCACCTTGCCCTTGCGCGTGTGCGCATGGTGGGGCAGATCTTCTGTCAGCGGCCGGCCAGCAGTGTCGCCGTACATGTAGGTGTTCTCGCCGATCACCAGCTTGACGCCGGTTCCGGTCAGTCCTTCGATGATGGCAGCCTGCAGGGGCGGGAACTTCTGCGGCCATTCGTGGTACTCCGGCTGCGCGCACTGGTAGGCCACAGCCGCGCCCCGCGTCAGGTCGCGCACGACGCCGGGATGATACAGGTCGCCGACGACCAGCTCGACGCCCGCAGGGGCCTCGGCCATCTGGCCGCTGCGGCTGACGACGCGCACACGCTGGCCGCGGCGCACGAGTTCATGGACGACAGAACGGCCGAGGGGACCGGTCCCGAAAACGACGTGAAGGTTCGAGATTGTCATGGGTTTCTCCTGAAACGGTGTGATAGTTGTGCAGGCAACTCGCGTAGCCCCAGCACAGCGAAGGGCGCCAGCGGGATGATGTAGCGATTGGCGTCGAAACGGATCATTTGCAGCATCGCTGCGCGATCCGGCGGACAGGTGACGATGATGCCGCTCACTTCCAGCGTTCCTCGCCCCACGCAGTCGTACATCACCGGCACACGCAGGGCGATCAGGGCGATCAGGGCCAGCGAAGCCCAGCCCAGCGCTGCGAACGACGGCGTTGGGCTGGCAAACAGCCCCACAATGCCCAGCGCGATCAGGGCCGACCACCAGAGGATGCCCGACTGCGGCCCGGCCAGCGTCGCCAGCACGTAGGACGGGTCGAAGCGCACGATGTTCATGTCGCCCTTGAGGATGCCGGCGTGCAGGGGGTTGCCGAACTGGGCGGCGTTGTAGAACAGCAGCAGGGCCAGGGGCAGCAAGCCGCCCAACACAAAACGGCGCAGGAAGGCGAACTGGCGCTTCATGGTCAGCGCCGCGGCCAGCGCCGCCACGATGAGGACGGTCTCCAGGCGCACCAGCGCCAGCGTCCCCGCCAGGATGCCCGCCGCGACCTGCACCCGCGCCGATCCGCCCTGCCAGCCGCGCACCCAGCTCCAGGTGAAGAGGGCGCTGACGCCAAAAACGGCCAGCGTGGCGTAGGCCGGCGTGGCGACCAGGTTGTGCATGAAGACCGCCGACGTGGCTGCCAGCAGCGGCGGCAGGCTGTAGCCCACGGGCGGTGGATAGAGTAGCGCCAGGGTGCGGGCCGAGATGAACAGCCCGGCAAAGAAGAGGGCGTAGCCGGTGAGCAGCATGGCGGCGATGATGTGCCACCGGAACGTGCCGCCCTGCGGGGCCAGATCGAAGTTTTTGAAGAAAACCTGGCGCAGCAGCAGCGGCCGGGCCGGCAGCAAGGCATCCTCGCTGGGCCGAGCCTGTCCGTCAGTCTGAGCGAACGGTGGCGCCAGCCGCACGGTTTCCGGCTCGATCCAGGCGCTTGCCGCCCGCAAGACGTAGGCGGCAGGCAGGTTCAGCAGCGGATAGCCGGGCGAGCGCTGCTCGACGAAGGGCAGGTTGGGGACGATGGGTGGCTCGTCGCCGATCAGCCGCTGCACGATGGCGTAGTAGTCAATAGCGTCGGTCTGAATGTTGGCCATGCCCGCCATGAGCACCACCGCGGCCAGGAAGAGCCACAGCGCGACAGCCAACATGCGGTCGAGCCGCGCCAGGCCTGGCGGCGCAAAACGGCGATGATTTTCGCTGTCAGCCATGGCCGTCGCCTTCGTTGGCAGGGGTGAGGCCGAGCTGGCCGAGGAAGGCGGTCATTTCGTAGCGGTAGAGGGCCGCGGGGTCGCCTACCAGCGGCTGCAGGTGGCCGTACATCTCCAGCGCCGTCAAGCCGTAGATGCGCGCCCAACCGCTCATCAGCAGGCCCATCAGCGGATCGGGGATTTCGATGTCCGCAGCCTGCCGCCAGGCCGCCACGCCGGCCGCCACCGTCGGAGGCACGGCGCCATATGCGGCCGGGATGGTCAGTTCGCCGCTGGTGTGGGACTGGATAAACCAGCGAAAGATGCCCAGGAAGGGCCGCCGCGCCAGGGGCAGGGTGATCGCCTCCGGCGCCTGATAGCCGGGGATGGGGTTGCCGCCGATGAGCTGAAAATCGGTGGGGTGGGCCATGGCCCAGACGCGGTAGGCCAGGCAGAGGGCCAGGATTTTGTCGAAGGCCCGGTCGGCCGGCTCCGCCGCCTCGGCTGCCTCCATCGCCTCGGCCAGGTCGGTGAAGGCGTCCACGATCAGCGCGGTGATCAGGTCGTCCAGCCGGGAGAAGTAGTTGTAGATGGCCGGGGCGGTGATGCCCAACGTGCGGGCGATGCCGCGCAGGGTGAGGCCGGCGGTGCCGTGTTCGGCCATCTGCCCGCGGGCGGCTTCGATGATGCGCTGGCGAAAATCGGGCTGCTGCTGCGTGCGCGTTGGTCGCGCCATGTTGATCCTCCTGATTCATACGGTGTAAATTTACGTTGTAAATATACATTGTTTATTTAATTTTGTCAAATGACCACCTGCCAATCGTTGCGCTGGCATGGCCGATTTACGATCTCTATACGATAGTGGTATAAAATAGGGCAACGTCATCAGCGCACAGCCAACGAGAGAACCCGCTGTGTCACGCACAAGGAGAGAAAAATGCTGTATACCCTGGATCAGGCGCTTGCCAATCGCCCACCCCTGATTACCATTCGTCATGACGCCTCCATGCTGGAGGCCTTCCGCATCCTGGTCGAACGACGGCTCGGCCAACTGCCGGTCATTGACGACGCTGGCCGTCTGCGAGGCGTCGTTTCGCAGCAGACGCTGTTGGGCCTCTATTACATGACCAACGGCGCGGTCTGTCTGCTCGATCTGGCCGTGGTAGACGGCATGGAGCCGGCGCACACGCTGACGCTGCAAGACGATCTGCTGGCGGCCACGGACAAGCTGCGCAACCGTGGCGTCTACGCCGTGGTGGCGGTGCAGGATGAACAGCCGGTCGGTATTTTGACCGGCAAAGACATGTCGGTCTTCTTTCATTCGCTCTTCGAGGGCATCCTGCTCGTCGAGCGCATCGAGCGCCTGTTCCGCCGCGTCATCGCCGCGGTGCTGCCCGACGAGACGACGCTCAACCAGGCCCTACTCGCTGCCTTTGGTGCGGACAAGCGCGACCCAGGCAAACCGCAGCGCGGCGGCCGGCAGATGGGGCTGACCGACATGGTGTACCTGATCCGGGATGACGACGTCTGGCCCCGCTTCGAACCGATCCTGGGCAACCGCGAACACTTCCGCGTCTTTACGGAACGCGTCCGGTTCGTGCGCAACGAAATCGCCCACTTTGCCGGTCACATTGACGTGTTGGAAATGGATGTACTGCGTCGGGCGGTGACCTGGCTGGAGAATCGGCTGGCGTTCGTTGCCTCGGCGGCCCCTGCGGCTGATGAAGGGGCAGATGGTGTGCAGACGCTGGCGCGCGTGTTGGGCGGACGCCGGGCGCTGGTCTGCACGCAGCCCGATGCGCCGCTGCGCCAGGCGCTCGATCTGATGATGCAAAACCGCTTCGGCCAGTTGCCCGTGCTCGACGCCCAGGGCCAACTGGTCGGCATGTTGTCACAACAGGGCATCCTGCGCACCTACTACCATACCGAAGGCGCCGCCCCGCTGCTCGACCTGCCGGTCATGCACTGCATGGAGCCGGCGGTCACGCTGCGCATGGAGGATGATCTGTTTCAAGCGGCCAACCTGCTGCGCCAGTCAGGCGTCTATGCGCCGGTGGTGGTGGAGGAGGGCGAACCGGTGGGGCTGCTCACCGGCAAGGACATGACCCATTTCTTCCGCACGCTGTTCGAGGGCATCATCCTGGTCGAACGAATCGAAACCCGGCTGATCGAACAGATCGGGCAGGCCTTTCCTGACCCGGCGCAGTTGAACGAGGCAGGGCGGCGGGTCTTTGGTCTTGGTCCAAAGAATCCGCAGTTCTCCGCCCGTCACCCTGACCATTTCACCCTGGCCGACCGTATTTCGCTGATCTGTGATGACGACACCTGGCCCATCTTTGCGCCGGCGTTTGGCTCGCGTGACGTCTTCATGCGCCTGCTCGACCGTGTGCGGCGGGTGCGCAACGCCCTGATGCACTTCCGCGGCAATCTGAGCCAATCGGAGCAGGACGCCCTGCGCAAAGCCTACATCTGGCTCAGCCAGCGGCCGCTGGTCGCTGCCGCGCCCCCCTTTGCGCCCCTGCAAGATTACACGCCCGCCCACACCACGGGCAACAACCCCTATCTGCAGGTCATCGGTCAAAAGGTGCGTACCCTCCCAACCAGCGACGCCGACGGCGAATGATGTATGGAGGTCTATGGAGGTCTATGGAGGTCTATGGAGGTCTATGGAGGTCTATGGAGATCTATGGAGATCTATGGAGGTCTATGGAGGTCCATGGAGATCAGTTGAGGCTCCTGCAGGAGATCGCTGCCGATGTCGAGTAAGAAGCGAGCACCAATCACTCAATCCGGCGCTGCCTTCCGATCCAAAACATCATCACTGGCTGGCTTGA
>CAZOLV010000015.1:45374-48088 GCA_964580725.1 uncultured Anaerolineae bacterium
ATCACTCAATCCGGCGCTGCCTTCCGATCCAAAACATCATCACTGGCTGGCTTGACCCACAGCCATCAGCGCCGCGCGCTGGCCTGGTGCGTTTCTGCGATGGTTCTGACCACGCGTTCGATTTCGGCGCGCGTCAGGCTGGAGGCGCTGGGCAGATAGAAGCCGCGCCGGCAGAGGTCTTCTGCCACGGGGAACCGCTGGCCGCGAAACTGATCGAAATAGATGGGCTGGCAGTGCATCGGAATGAAGAAGGTGCGCGTTTCGATACCGGCGTCGGCCAGCGCCTTGCGCAACTGATCGCGGTTCATGCCGAACTGCGCTTCATCCACCAAAATGCCATACATCCAATAGACGTTCAGCGCCCAGGCGGCCTGCGGCGGCGTGAAGATGCCAGGCACTGCGGCCAGCAGCGCGCTGTAGTGCGCCGCGTTGGCGCGGCGCATCTGCACGAACTTCTCCAACTGCTCCGTTTGCGCCAGGCCGATGGCGGCCTGCATGTTGGTCATGCGATAGTTGAAGCCGATGAACTTGTGCCAAAAATGTCGTTCATGACTGAAGGCGTGATCGCGCAAGTTCCAGGCCAGGCGGGCAATCTGCTCGTCGTTGGTCGTCACCATGCCGCCCTCGCCGGTAGTGATGATCTTGTTGCCGTAAAAGCTGAAGCAGGCCGCGTCACCCAGACCGCCCACCGGCCGCCCTTTGTAGCGTGCGCCATGCGCCTCAGCGGCATCCTCGATGATCGCCAGACCATGCCGAGCGGCGATGGCGCGCAGGGCGTCCATGTCAACCGGATGGCCGTAGGTGTGAACCGGCATGATGGCGCGCGTGCGCGGGGTGATGCGATCCTCCACCTGATCGAGATCCAGGTTCCAGGTGCACGGCTCGGAGTCAACCAGCACAGGGCGCGCCCCGCAGTAGCTGACGGCGTTGGCGGTGGCGATCATGGTGAAGGTCGGGATGATGACCTCATCGCCCGGCTCCAGGCCCAGGGTCGCCAGCGCCAGGTGCAGCGCCACAGTGCCGTTGGCGCAGGCGACGCCATAGCGCACACCGCACAACTCGGCGAATTTGCGTTCGAAGTCACGGATGAAACTACCCGCCGACGAAATCCAGTTGGTCTCCACCGCCTGGGTAATGTACTTCAGTTCGTTGCCGGTCAACGTCGGCTCGCACACCGGAATGATGGGGCGCGTCGGGTCAACATCGAAGCGCGAAATGGGGCGAATCGTTGCTTTGAGTTCGGGATCAGGCCCCGGAATGATCTCGGCCAGGTCGCCCATCTCCTCCAACGAGAGTTCACGTGGTTTGAGCATCGGTTCCTTTCCTTTCTTTCTGACGACCCTGCCAGGCCAGGCGCGCAATGGCAGCGACATATTTGCGCCCGCGGCGCAGATAATCGAGCGTGTTCGCTCCAGTCTTGGACTGGCCGCTCTGACGTTCGACGCACAGGTAGGGGACTTCGCGCACCTGCCAGCCTTGCCGTTGGGCGCGCGCCAGCAGATCAATACAGTATTCGCCATAATCGCCGCGCAGTTCGATCTGCGTCAGAACAGCGCGGCGCGCCGCGATGAAACCGCTGGTGTAGTCATGCACGCCAAAACCGAGCGCCAGCCCGGCCGCCAGGTTGATGACGCGGCTGAAGGCCTGCGCCATCAGCGAATGTCCCACATCGGCGCCGCCGCGAATGTAGCGCGAACCAACGGCGACGTCAGCGCCATCGCGGACGATCGCATCCACCAGCGTGGGGATGCGCTCCGGCGGCATCGAAAAATCACAATCGAGCCAGACGACGATGTCGCCGTCGCTCTCACGAATCCCGCGGGCAATGGCGCTCGTCAGCCCGCGGGCGTCGGTGCGATGAATCAGATGCACGCGCCCATCCTGTGCGGCGCGTGCCGCAACGAGCCGCCAGGTCGCATCCGGTGAATCGTCGTCTACGACCCAGACATTGGTGGGATGGCGGGCGCTTTGCAGCGTCGCTTCGATCAAAGGAATGATGTTGTCTTTTTCGTTGTATGTCGGCAAGACGACGGAGACCGTGGTCATGCTACCTCCGTGATGATATCCCTATTCATGAGTCAATCAGTCAACGACGAGCGGGCCACATTCAAGCTCAGGCCCTTCGACGCCGGCCAGCGCCACGACAATGCGATAGATGCCAGGCGGCGTGCGCGGGTTCAGATTGACGTCGTAATCGTCGCGCACAATCTCGCCCGGCTGCCAGCGCGTCATCGGATAGAAATGCAGCGCACTATCGGCCCGCTCCAGGCTTTCGCCCCACACTTGTCCCTGCCCATCCACCGCGCGCACCCGCGCCAGACGATCGGCCGGCGGCGTTGCCAGCGCCTGCCAGAAGAGGGTCGTGTGCGCCCATCCGCTGGGCGGGTGCATCGTCCAGTCCTGTGCGTGCACCGGCCCCGGCTCCAGGATGCAGCCAGCCAGGCGCACCGTTGCGCCATTCAACAACAGCGCCGGCCCGGCAGGCGGGCGCGCCAGCGGCGGCAGCGCTGAGAGGCGATAGCGCGTGGCATAGGCACGCACGGCAATGCCCACCGGGTAAAGCTCCGTGACCAACGGAAAGCGCCCGCCCAACCAGGCGCGCGCCACATCGCCCACGCCTGGCGCCGACACGTTTTCCGTGGGCTGCAATGCTTCCCGTGCGCCTGGCGCCGACACGTTTTCCGTGGGCTGCGATGCTTCCCGTGCGCCTGGCG
>CAZOLV010000015.1:48188-66833 GCA_964580725.1 uncultured Anaerolineae bacterium
GCGCCTGGCGCCGACACGTTTTCCGTGGGCTGCGATGCTTCCCGTGCGCCTGGCGCCGACACGTTTTCCGTGGGCTGCGATGCTTCCCGTGCGCCTGGCGGATCGCTGACCTCGTGATGCGAGAGTGTCAACCAGAGGGTGTCGGCGGCGGTCAGCGGGTCGAGACGCGCCTCGACCGTCGCCTCGTCAGCGGTCAACGCGCCAAAGGGCGCCTGGCGCGGGGCCAGGCCGCGGTCGTAACGGGCAAAGGCGATCTCGGTGTAGCCGGCGTGATTGACGATCACATCCTGTGCGCTGGCGTACCGCCCGATCACCTGGGCCGCCGTGCGCCAGTCTTCGCGGCGCAGGCTGGCATCCCGCGCCCAAAGCGAGGGCAGGGCGAACAGAACGATACCCAAAAAGCCGGCGGCCAGCAGACGGCCAGGCCAGGGTCGCCAGCGCAGCGCCGCCTGCAAGCCAAAGGCCCAGGCCACGCACAGCGCCGGCGTCAGGAAGATGAAGTAGCGCGTCTCGTCGAAGACCGTGCGGTCAACGCCCAACAGCAGATTGCCGATCAGAAGCGGCGTGACCAGCCAGATGGCGAGCAGCCAGCCCCGTCCACAACGCCGCCCGGCGCGCCGGCCAGACGTGATGCTGACAGCCAGGCCAAGCAGAAGTAGAAGGCCCGCCGCTGCCGTCGCCGCGTTGATCCACGGCGATGGCCAGAGCACGCGCCGCACAGTGTAGGCCTGCAGCAGGCGCAGCGCATTGGGCGCCCACTGTGCGAACGGCGCGCCAGGCGTGGCTTCGGCGCCGCTGACAGTTGCTGCGGCCAGGGCCAGCGGCGCAAAACCGGCGGCGATCAGCGCCAACGCCGCGGCGCCTGGCCAGAAGGCCCGCCACACAGCGCCCCGCGGCGTTCCGGCGGCAGGCCAGGCCACGGCCAGCAGCCAGAGGCCGGCGACCGGCAGCAGAAAGGCGGCAAAGAGATAGCTGTAGCTCGCCGCCAACAGCCCCAAGCCGGCCAGCCCCAACCAGAGCGCCGCCGTCCGGCCGCGTTCCGGCTCAGTTTGCAGCGCCCGCAGCCAGGCGTAGAGGCCCCACAGACCAAACGAGGCAGCGGGCATGAACATGCGCACTTCCTGGCTGTACCAGATCAAGAATGGATTGACGGCGACGAGCAGCGCGGCCAGACGCGCCGTCTGCAGCGCTGCCGGGGTTGGATCGAGCGCACGCGCCAGGCCGAAAACGGGCCAGACGGCCAGCGCGCCAAGCAGCGCCCCCAAACTGCGTACGGCGGCGTCACTGTCGCCAAACAGGCCGATCCAACCGTGCAGGAGCAGGTAGTACAACGGCGGGTGCTTGTCCTCCGTCAACGTCAGCCCGACGCGCATGATTTCGGCGGCCGGCTTGTTGGCCCAGAAGATGCTGAAGGCCTCATCCAGCCAAAGGCTGTGAAAAGTGAGCTGCCAGAGGCGCAGAGCCAGGGCCAGCGCAAAGAGCAAGAGCGGCCAGCGCAGCCGGTTCATGGCGGCGCCTCCAGTGGGCCGGGGCGCGCCGCCAGGGCGACAAGCGACAAGCCCCAGGGAAGGTCGAAGCCGCGCCGCAACCAGAGCGCCTCGAGCCGCAACAGGCGCGTGAACAGGCGGTTGAGCGGGGGCGCGGGCAGATTCAGATCGTGGGCCGGCAGGGCGCCGGCGGCGGGCAGGGCCAGATCATCGCGGCGCCGCAACAGCCAGCGTCGGGCAGCGGCAAAGGGGAAGAGCAGGCAGTTGGCGTAGGTCAGGCGGCGCAGGATCAACTGCGCCTGGGCCAGCAGCGTGCGCAGGTCGGACAGGCGCAGGCGCAGGACCGTGCCGGTCAGCCGATCGTGGGTGCTGTAGAGCCAGGGGTGGGCAGAAACCCGCAGCAGCAAGCGCCCGCCGGGGCGCAGTTGAGCGGCGCAGGCGGCCAGCGCCGCGCTCATCTCGACCTGCCGCTGATCGAGCGAATCGAGCGCCAGCACAAGATCGAACTGCGCCGGCGCAAGGGGTAGCGCCGCGACCGAGGCGCGCACGAGACGCAGGTCAGGATGGCGCCGGGCATGGCACAGCGCCAGCGGCGAAAGATCAACGCCAACGCGCTGCTGTGCGGTCAGGCGGGCCAGTGCGCCGCCGCCGCCGCAGCCGACATCGAGAATCGCCCCGCCGCCGGTCCAACCATCAGTATCCAACAGGGCTGCCATGCAGGCCAACATGCCTTGCGTCCACCAATGCCGGTCTTCATGAGCGTAGAGGGCAGGCAGGGCCGCGCCCCAGACGGTATCCCCGGTCATGGCGTCTCCTCGATGCGTAGGGCGCCGAGCAGGATGCGCGTGTCGCTGCGGCCATCGGCCTGCACGGGGATGCGTTCGCCTGAGGCCCGGTAGAAGCCGATTTCCATCGTGTAATCGCCCGGCAGGAGTGCAGCGGGGATGGCGATCTGTGTCTCGTCGATGATCCAGACGCCGACACGCGTCTCGTGGGGTGCGAAACTTCCCGTGCGCCTGGCGCCGAGCAGCCAGCGGCTGGTGGGAAAGCTGCCCGCGCCCGGCGGTCCGTCAGCGCCCAACACATTGTGTCCGTCGGCGTCGAGCAGGTGTGCAAAGAAGGTCCAGTCCTCGGTGATGGGCGCCTGAGCTTGCCAAAAGAGGCGCAGGTAGATGACGTGACCGGGGCGGTAAACCGGTTCCAGGTTGAAGCCAACCAGGCGGGCCTGACCGTTCCACAGGGCGTCGCTGCGCTGCTGCGGCGCGATGATCGGTTCCACGCCGGGCGCGATGCGGTAGAGCGAGGCGAAAAGCTGCTGCTGGCGATCCTGGATGACGCCAATCGTGTGGGCGGTGGGGAAGACTTCCGGCAAGAGCAGGCGGCTGCGAAAGTCCTCCGTCTCGATGACGGCGTAGACGATTGGACGTTGGCGGTCGGGGGGGACGATGAAGATGCGCCGCCCGTCGAACGATGCAAGCGGGGTGTCTTCGTTGCGCCAGGCAAAAGCCAATGTGGTGTGCGAGGCGGGGCGCGGCGTCAGCAGGACTTGCGTCTCGTCTGGCAGGGCGGAGATGGCGTGCGCCAACTGCCAGAGGCCCTCGTCGAAGGCATAGAAGAGATCGGGGGAGTTGGCCCAACGCACAAAATAGGCGCGGGCCGAGAGACCGCTAGAGATGGCAAGAGAGGCGACGATGCCGAGGCGGGCGATCAGCACGGCGCGCGGGCGACCGTGCAGCCAGGCCTGGACGGCGCACCAGGCGGCGGCCAGGCCCATGCCGGTGAACAGCGAAACGAGGGGCAGGGCACCCAGGGCGCGGCGAAAATGGGGGGCATACTCGCTCAGAACAGTGGGGGCCAGCATGATGGCCAGGGCGCCGAGCAGCGGGGCGGCGAGTCGTTCACGCCAGCGCCAGAGGGTCAGCGCCAGGCCCAGGTAGAAGTAGGGGGCGAGGAACCAGTCGAAAATGGGACGAGCGGGGATGTTGTTACGGGGGTCGGCGTCGCCGGCAAAGCTGAACATGCCAAGGACGGCCAGAAGGTGATCGAAGATGGCGGCAAAGGGGGAGGCGCTGCCGGCGCCTTCGGCGACGACGGCGATCTGGCGTGAGCGCAGGAGGAGCAGTTCGGGCTGGTTGAGCCAGGCGAGCGCAAGGGGGGCGCAGACGAGCAGAGCGGCGCCGGTCAGTAGGGCGAGGGAGACGAACCAGCGGCGGGCGGGCCAGGCAGGGGGCGCCGATGCGGCCGGCGGTGCGTGCCTGCGGCGCGCCCAAAGAACGGTGACGAGGGTGATGACCAGAATGGCGGGCGTGACGGCAAAGAAGAGGCGGCCCGCCGGGTAGGTGTAGGGGCCGAGGCCGGTGAGGACGCCAGCGAGGAGCCAGGCGAGCGGTTGTTGTGTGCGCAGGGCGCGCAGCAAGGCCCAGAGCAGCGGGCACAGCAGCAGAGGAACAAGGCCCGGTTCGTAGCCGATGCGGCTGGCGCTGATGGCCCAGAAGAGGCCGGCCTGCACGGCGGTGCTCCAGAGGGGAAAGCTGGTGGGCAGACGGGGCTGCCAGCGGCGAATTTCATGCGCCAACAGCCAGACGGCGGGAACGGTCAGCAGGCCGATCAAGGCAGCGACGCCGCGCTGGACGGTCGGCCCGGCGCCAAACCAGTGGAAAGCCAGGGCGGTCAGGTAGATGAACATCGGCTCGACGCCGAAGTTGCCGGTGAAGAAGAGGGGGCGGTAGGTGGGGTCTTGCAGCAGATGCCAGGCTTCCAGGCCCTCGAAGGCTTCGTCGAAATGGTAGCCGGGCGGGATCGAGGTGAGGCGCCAGAAACGCAAAAAGGCCGCCATCGCGATGATGCCGGCCAGGAGAATCCATTCGGTCTTGATGCTGTCAATTTGCGACAGCCGTCTTCGTTGCATGGCAGCGTCATTGTACCATACGGCGGTGAGAAGGAGAAAACGGACAGGCGGCGCAGTGGCCTCTGCCCTCTGACCTCTGCCCTCTGCCCTCTGCCCTCTGACCTCTGACCTCTGACCTCTGCCCTCTAATATGCCAATTCTGCTGCGAGGGCGGCGCTACCGCCTGCGCCGGCGAAGGGGATGCGTTCGACGCGGCAGCCGGCGGCGATCAGTTCTTGTTCGATCTGGCTGCTGGGCGCATCGGGGCCAGCGCCGATGATGGTGACGCGGGCGGCCAGCCGGGCGTGTTCCACGTGCGAACCGGCGCTCAGGCCGTTGGTTTGCAGAAAGGGGGCGGCAAGCAGCCAGTCTACCTGACCCTGCACGGTGTGCAGGGGGGCAAAGAGGACGTAGTGGGCAAACGGTTTGTCGGACGCTTGGGGAGCGGCGGGCGCTTCGAGGTCAAGCAGGCGGGAATTGATGCCGTCCAGGTCGAACAGTTCGGAGACGATGTCGGTTCCGGCGAGGGCCAGCCGGTAGCGGCCGGCGGGCAGGCCACGGAAGAGATAGCGTTCGTCGGCGGGGACGGTCGTCCAGTTGGCCAGAGTGTCGTCGAGATGCAGTTCGATGGTCAGGCCGGCGCCGTTGTGCACCCGACCGCTGACGCTGCTCTGGTCACGCGGCGGGGGCGGCAGGGTGAGATTGACGACGACGGCGCTGCGGCCATCTACCTCGACCAGGCTGGAATGCACGTTGGCGTCGGGTGCGGCGACCCGGTAAGCGCCGGCGGCGAGGTTGTCGAAGCGATAGAGTTCGTCGGAGCCAACAGTGGTCTGGGCGACGGTGGCGCCATCTGCCTGCAGCAGGGTGAGGGTGCGGCCGGCGCCATTGATGGCGCTGCCGCTAATGCTGCTCTGGCGCAGGTTGGGGGAACCGCCGGCGAACGTGCGCTGAAAGACGATGGCGAAGCTGTGATGAAAGAGACGGTTGCCGGGGCCTTCGTCCTTGTGACCCGTGTGCAGGCCGGTGACCTGGTCGCTCGGCATGGGAGGGATTTCGCCAGGCATTCCCAGGGCAGAGGCATCGCAGACCTGGTATTTCCACATGGGGAAGTTGCCGCCCGGCTCGCCAGGCGGTTTGTCGAGGGTGACGTCTTGCTGGCCGCCGGGCCAGACGACGCGCACTTTGCCGCCTTGCAGGCGATTGCCGTCCTCATCGGCCATGTCGAAGAAGATGTGCTGGCGGAAGCCGTTTTCTTCGGAGGTGAGATGATGGACGCGCACGACTTTCCAATAGAGGCTGCCGGTGGGCGGTTGCGCTTCGACGATGGCGACGCCGTAGGCGGCGGCGTCATTGATCGGCTCGTCCAGGCCGCGCGTCGAGGGCAGGCCAGGAAAAGGGGCCTGCCGTGCAGAACCGGCGGAGCCGAAGAGCGGGCTGAAGATGCGTGCAAGCCAGATGAGCAGGTTTGCCATGAGAACGCCTCCATATGTATCGAATCGTGCGCTTGAGCTGAATCGTGCGCTTGAGCTGAATCGTGCGCCTGAGTTGAATCGTGCGCCAGTGATTCAGTCATGCGCTTGTTGGTCGCGCCGTTGTGGGCGTGACGCCGTTCGATCGTGCGCCTGGCGGGAGCAGGCCCTCAGGAGTTGAGCCGCAACCAATCGGCCAGGGCGTAGAGATCGCTCGGGACACGTTCGACCTGGCAGCCGGCCAGGCGCAGGTCGTATTCGACGCTAGGGCTGACAAGGGCGGTGTCTCCCAGGATGACGACGCGTTCAGCTTTGGCGGCCTGAGCGGGATCGAAGCCGACCATGACGTCGGGGTGCAGGGCCAGGTAGGGGGACAGAAGGCGCAGTTGGTTTTGCACGAGGGAGGCCTGGTGGGCCGCGTCGCGCCCAAGCAGTAAGAACTGGCGCACGAGCGGGCCTTCCGGCTCAGGCTCCGGGTCCGGGATGGTGAGAGAGACATTGGCGCTGGTCAGGCCATCGAGCGTGACGCTGGTCGAGGCGGCGTAGTCGGGCAGATAGACGCTGTAGAGACCGGCGGTAAGATCGCCGAACTCGAATTCGCCGGCGGCGTCGCTCAGTGTTTGGGCTTGCAGACGGTCATCGCGGTGCAGTTCGGCGGCGATGCCTTCGGCGGGAGCGCCGCTGGTATGTTGGACGAGACCGGACAGCAGGCTGTGGGCGGGCGGGCGCAGATCGAGCGGGGGCAGTTCGAAGGTCTGGCCTTCATTGAGCATGATGTCGGGGCGCACCTGGCGCTGAGGGCCGTCGCCGGCGCTAATCTGGTAGCGTCCGGGCGGCAGGCCGGAGAAGCTGTAGCGCCCTTCGGCGTCGAGAGGAACGGCGCGACGCCAGGAGAGCGGGCTGGTGCGGGCCAGACCGACAAGGGCGCCGGCGGGCAGGCCGATGACGCGACCGCTCAGGGCGGCGGTGAGGGACATGCGGCGTTCGACGGTGTTGGCGCCGTCGAGGCTGAAGGGGCCGCCGAGACGGGCGATGCGTTCGATCTGTAGTTCGTAGCCGTCGCCAGGAGGAAGGTCGCGCAACTCGAATTCGCCGCCAGCGGGGAGATTGCGACGCAGGGCGCCGTCGGGGAGCGCACTGCCGGTGAGGAGGATGACGCTGTTGGGCGGTGGGTTGACGATCTGGCCGCGCACGATGCTTTGGTTGCGCTGGACAGGCTGGAGCTGAAACGTCACATCCCAGAAGAAAGAATCGCCAGACTGGCCGGGGACGGAGATGGTGGAGAGCCAGGGGGTGGCGTCGCTTTCCCAGTCGCCCTGAATGACCTGGATCTGGAACTGGCCGGCAGAAGCAAGGAACTCGAAGAAGCCGGCAGGCTTGAAGGGGTCGCGACCGGTAAGCGTTTCAGGAAAGCGGGTGTCGGGGTCAGGGTTGGGCCAGGACATGCGCAGGTTGATGCCATCGAGGCCGGCGCCTTGTGCGTCGAGGACGCGACCGATGATGCGGCGCGGGGAACCGACGGCGGGTTGAGTTGCGAGGACGCGGTAGCGGAACTCGGGCGGCGCGGGCAGGCGCAGATCGTGCGAGGCGCTGCTCCAGCCATCGAGGGTGAAAACGGGGGAGATCGTGGAGCCGCATGCGATCTGATAGAGGCCCGGGGCGAGGGGGCCGAAGTGATAGCGCCCCTGGCCGAGAGTGATCTGTTGGGCCAGCGTTTGGGGGGCAGAGCCAGCGGTGCGCAGTTCGATGATTTCGCCGACCTGGGGACGGCCGTTGCGCAGGGCCTGGCCGGTGATGGCGGAAAAAGTGCCGCCGGCGGGCAGGGTGATGGTGGGGGCATATCTTTGACCATCGGCAAGGGTAAAGCTGGCGAGATCGGGACCGTCGCGCAGGGTCAGGGTGTAGACGGCGGCGGGCAGGTCGGAAACGTCGAAGGCGCCGCCGGGCTGGGCGTCAAGCCAGAGGGGGGCGTGGCCGGCAGCTTGCAGGCGCAGGCGCACGGGGCCGGGCGCGCTGCCGTCGTTCAGCAGCAGACGACCTTGCAGAAGGGCGGTGCGCGGTGTGTTGGCAGGCCAGATGCGGGCAGTGGGGGGCAGCGCCTTGAGGGCTTCGATGATGGGAAGGCGGCCAGTGAGACCAAACTGCTCGTCCCACCAGTGAGTGTACCAGCTCATGGTCTCCCAGGCGGGGGTGTAATCGCCCAGAGGACGCGAGGCGATGAGCCAGGTGCACAGGGCGAAATACCAGTCGGGGGTGAGGTTGGATTGCATCTGGCGGACGATGCCGATCTGCATTTCCATCTGCTGCGTGGGGATGATCTTGTTGTAGCGTTTGTCGTCGCCCCAGCCGACGACGGGGCCGCCCTCCGTGCTGATGACGGGGACGTAGAAGCCGAGGGCATCGTAGATCATCTTGCCGGCGGCTTCATAGCCGCGGAAACAGTTGGGATCATCGAAGATGGTGATGCCGGGGCGCTTGCGTTCGCGGCGCAGGCGGTTGATGGTCTGATCGTCGGGGTTGGGGGATTCACGCAGACGGAAGTCCCACGACCAGGCGCCGTAGCGGTCGTACTCGACCTGGGTGAGCGGTTCGCCGAGCTGATTCACGGCGTCGTCAGGGTAGTCCAGGGGGTGATTGAGGGTGTAGTTGTGGATGGCGACCCAGGCGCCTCGTTCGAAGAGGTCACGCCGGCCGCGGGCGATGACACGGGCGATGGGGTTGTCGGTGCTGCCTGGTCCCATGGCGGGCAGGGCAGGCAGTCCGCCGCGCTGCAAAATTTCGTCGGCCTCGCGGATGAAGTTGTCCACCACGATGTCGAGCCAGTTGGAAGGCATGGTTTTGCCCTCCCACTCGGCGGGCAGGTCTGGCTCGTTGTTGGTCTCGAAATAGCGCACGCCAACAGCGACAAGGCGACTGACCGTCTCGAACTCGCGCCCGCCGAGGCCGCGCGGATTGGGGCACTCCTTGAACAGGCGCACGATGGGCATGATGCCGGCCTGCAACATGCGCTGGCAAATTTCCAACGATGAGCCGCCGCCGTCATCCAGCAGCTTGACCCACTTGATGTGTGTGGCCTGGAGTTCGGAGATCCAGAAGTCAAGCTCGCCTGCGGTCACGTCGTGAGGCGCCGCCGACCACCTGACAGCCAGCGCAGCGGGATCGCCCTCCTGCCCGGCAAAAGGGGAACGGTAGATGCGGGCCGACATGGCGTACTGGGGATCGCCGGCGGTTTTGGCGGCGACGTGGGTCGGTTCGTTGCTTGGATGGTAGACACGCGCCGACCAATGAATGCCGCGCCCGTTGTCGTCTGGAGGGCGTGGGAAGTCAGCAATTTGCATCATGATGGACCTCCGTCTTCTGTGGCTTCTGTCCTACGGGCTGCAACGCGCTTACGTCGCCGCCAGGCCTATTGCATCGTCAACGACAAGCAGCGGGAGCTTAAAACAAGATGCCAACCCTGTCAAGTTGCGGGTGGCAGCGATTGCAAAGGAGGCGCACTTGTGCCATTTTTTGCTACCAAACTTCGGCAGCGTGATCCGTCCCCGGGTGGCAGCGATTGCAAAGGAGGCGCACTTGTGCCATAATGTGGCCCTGACCCAACGAAAACAACAACAATTGATGCAGAGTGTCTGCCGGGAGGGTGCGATGAGGAAACATGCGCTGTTCATCGTCTTTTGGTCGTTTTTGCTGGTCGCCTGCCTTGCGGGGCCGGGCGCAGATCAGCCGCCGGCGGTCGGTCAACCGTCGCCCGATCTGGCCACAGCGACGCCCTCGCCCACCCCTGCGCCTCTGACCTGGCAGGCCACCGCGCTGATCACGTCGCCGTTTCAGGTGATCTTGCCAAACGAGGGCGACGACTATCAGCGCCAGGAAATATACGGCAGCGGCTTCACGCCCGATTTCGACGTGCGCTGGACGATTCAGGCTCGGGCCGATGCGCTGATCCCCGACGTCGGCGAGGCCAGTACCGGTCTGGTATTTCTTGGCTATGCGAAGGATGGCAACATGCAATCGCTCTTCCTGGTTTATCAGGGCGGCACGTGGAATCTCCTCTACCAGCCGCGGCAAGACGAACCGGAATTCTCACTGGAGGCGTCCTTTGCAGAACTGACCGACCCGGCGCAAACGTTCGAACTCACACTGTCGCGACGCGCCGGTCATCTGGCGCTCAGCACGGCGCAGGGTTTCGAGTTTCAACGGCGCTGGAAAGGACGCCTGTTCAACGACGCCAAGATCATCGTAGCGACGGCGCAGATGGGGCCGCACACCAGGCTCACCCTGTCGCAACTGATCGTTGCGCAACGACGAGCGCAGGAAGCGACCCCGCCCCCCGACTTGCCGCCCGGCTTCGTCACGCCAACGCCCAGGCCGGGCGGGAATGGCGCGCCGGCCTTCGTCTTTCATGTGGCAACCGATGGAGATGACCACAATCCTGGCACGGCAGCGCAGCCCTTCGCCTCGATTGCCCATGCCCGCGCGGTCATTCGCACCGTCAACCAACGGATGAACGGGCCGATCATCGTGGAGGTGCATGGCGGGACCTATGCGCTGCGCCAGCCGCTGCAGTTCGACCAGAGCGATTCGGGTCAGAACGGCTATGCGATCATCTACCGGGCGGCGGCGGGCGAAACGCCGATCCTGTCGGGCGGCGCGGCGGTGACCGGCTGGCGCCGTGTGCCGGACAGCCCGCTCTGGACGATCACCGTGCCGGCGACGATTGGCGCGTTTCGCCAGCTTTACGTCAATGATGTCCGTGCGCAGCGCGCCGTAGCCAGCGCGCCGATCGTTGGGCTGCGTTGGGCGGCAGGAGACTTCAGCGCGCGCGATGGCATCGTCATCGAGGCCGGGGCCATGCCCAACTTCACCCGCCCGCAAGATCTGGAACTGCACTGGATCTACGATTGGAAGGATATGCGCCTGCCGGTGCGCACCGTCAGTCACAGCGACGACGGCGCGCTGACGATCTGGCTGAAACAGCCCTATTACGCCAATGCGCTGGCCATGGAGGGCGAGAATGGGGGTCACGCCTGGATCCCGCGCTACGATGCGCCGTTCTATTTCGAAAACGCGCCCGAACTACTCGATCAACCCGGTGAGTGGTATTTCGACGCCGTCACGCGCACGCTGTTCTACTGGCCGCGCGCCGGCGAGGAGATGAGCCAGGCCGAGGCGATCATCCCGCAGGCCACCACGCTGCTGGAGATCGGCGGCGGCGCGGTGGGTCAGGAGGTGCATGATCTCGTCTTCGAGGGGCTGGTGTTTGCACATGCGGGCTGGACGCGGGCCAGCGAGCAAGGGACATTTGGTTGGCAGGCGCAAAGCCTGATCTTTCAGACCGACTGGAACACTCTGGCGGAAGAGATGACCCCGGCGCATGTACGGTTGAATTCCGCACGGGCGCTGCGATTCGACCACTGCCACTTCGAACACCTGGGCGCGGCGGCGCTCGGCCTGATCAACAATGTGTTCGATGTGACGGTGCATGATAATCAGTTTTGGGACATCGGTGACAGCGCCGTCGTGCTTGGACACTGGGAGCACGTGCAGATCACGGCGCCCTCGCTCCAGCAGCCCGCGCATGACAACACGATCAGCAATAACTTGATCGAGGACGTCGGCGCCGAGTATTGGGGCGCGCCGGCCATCACGGCATATTACGTACACGATGTGCAGATCGTGCATAACGAGATTGCGAACATTCCTTTCACCGGTATCTCGCTTGGATGGGGCTGGTCGTTTGCGCCCGGCTCGACGACGGCGCATGACAATTACGTGGCCTACAATGCAATCAGCGATTCGATGCTGCGGGCCAGTGACGGCGGCGGGCTGTACACACTTGGGCAACAACCGGGTACCATTTTCGAGCGCAACGTCGTGCGGCGCATGGCCGGGGAACATGCCTGTCTCTACGCCGATGAAGGCTCGGCCCACATCACGTTTCGCAGCAATGTGTGCGACAGCGCGCCTGAATGGCTGTACATTTGGGTTGACACGATCCACGATCTGGATGTTCTCGGTACGTTCACCAACGTGGCAAGAATGCGCAATCAGGGGGTCAACATTCATATCTCGAACACGACTTATGTCAATGGGCAAAACTGGCCCCCCGCCGCCCAAACGATCATCGCCCAGGCAGGCCGGGTGAGATCATTTCCATCCACCCCTTGACTTGCCTGTGAACAGGGTATATACTCCAGCAAAGGAGCAGGCACAATGAGCGAGCTTCGTCATCAGTCAGTTCATGCCGGTCGCCGGGTCAGCGTGGCAACTGTCCTCCTGGCTGTGACCGGTATCCTCCTCGCCCTCGCGGCTGCCCACGCCAATCGTGGTGAAGCCGGACCAGCAGCCCACATCGAACCCGCCGCTGATCTCACCCCCTCTACCGAGGTCCAGATTGATCCACCCTGGACTCCATCCACCCCCTTGTCGGCCACCTGGGACATCGAAGAGGACATTCCCGGCTCCAATCCCGGCCGTTCGGCCGGCCTGTCCCAACACAGCCTGGCCGTGGATGCCGATGGCCAGGTCTTCGTGTTGTGGGAGTACGATGGCCACATTGATGACCCAAACCCTGAGGTGAGCGAATTACGCTTCGCCTCCCGACCGGCCGTCGGCGGCTGGACCGCGCCGGCCACCCTGACGACCCGCAGCGTGAGCTGCGGCGGCTGTCACAATGACCGCCCGAACAGCAACACAGTGCCAGCGCACGCCCTGGCGCTCGATCCGGCTGGCAACCTGCAGGCTGTCTGGATGCACCGCCAGGTTGCCAATCCCGACCTGGACCGTTCCTGGCCCTACGTCGCCTTCCGCCCGGCCGGCGGCGCCTGGAATGCCCCCACCTTGGCCTGCGACCTCGGCAACAACTGCTACGCCGATGCAACCCCGCCAGACCTGGCCATTGACCGGGCCGGCAACGCCATTGCTCTGTGGGTCGAGCGGCGCGACGACACCGATGGCGACGGCAATGACGACTGGAACGTCTTTTCAGCCTACCGGCCCGCCGGCGGAACCTGGGGGCCGCATCGCCGCGCCAGCACGCGGCCGGTTTCCAACGATGGCGACAGCCTCTCGGTCGCCCTGGATGACGCCGGCAACGCCTATGCTTTGTGGGCGCCGCGCTATGAGATCAGCTACCCGACTGGCTCCTTCTTCTTTGCCACGGCCCGGGCGGGCGGCCAGTGGCAGGCGCCGGTCGCCCTGTCCGATGGCCTGCCAGCCGGGCGCGCTTGGGATCCCGCGCTCACCGTTGATGCCGCTGGCAACGCCTTCGCCGTCTGGACCCTCAAGCGAGACGGCGCCAACACCCTGCCCGAAGTGCGTTTCGCCTATCGGCCGGCCCAGGGCGCTTGGAGCGCCTCCAGCCGGCTGGCTGTCGAAGCCGACGACATGCAGCAGCACTCGCCGGCAATCACCAGCGACGCGGCTGGCAACGCCTACGCCCTGTGGCTCACCAGGCAAGGCCCCTACAACTGCATCGTTCATTTCTCCATGAAGCCGCCCGGCCAGTCCTGGAGCCAGCCAGAAACCGTGCATCAGCGACTGGATCGCTGGATTGACTGTTACACCCCGCCCGCCATCGCCGTGGACCCCAGCGGTCGCGTGTACGCCGCCTATCGCACCGGCCGCTGGCCCACCTATGGCATGGCCCTGGCCATTCGCGGCAACACCATCACCGTGCAGGGCAAAGTGCGGGTCATCCCTGAGCTTGACCAGGTGGATCCGCTGATCGGTGTGCCGGTGGCGCTCGTGCGCGAGGGCAAGGAACTGCAGCGGGTCATCACCGAGGCGCCCGATGGCCGGTACATCCTGCCCAACGTGCCGATCACCAACAACCTGGTCATCAGCATCACTTTGCGTCACGAGGCCAAAACCCCGCCCACGTTTCAGGTGGTGCATCAACTGCCCGAAGCTCTGGGAGGCCCGGTCATCTACGCCACAACCAGGCCTTTCACGGTCACTGCATCAACGCCAAACCCGTGGGTTCGCAACATCCATTTTGCCGATCGCTTCAACGACCCGCCGCTCGAAACTGGCCGCGGCATTCCGCTTGACCGTCTGGACGACGCAGCGGTCATCTACTATCGCACCTACCAGGCCTGGAAGCTGGCCGACAGCATGAGCCAATCCTTCGACCTGCTACTTCCGGTTGACATCGTGGCGTTTTCGAACAGCAACGGCACATACTGGAGCGGTCCGCGCAGCAATGACGTGAACCCGCCCGCCGATGCCTTCATCAATTTCGACCCAGCCGCCAGCGCCATCGCAGCCGAACATCCCAATCGCCCCGACAACCAGGAATGGCACGAGTTCGCCCACCATCTGTTGGCCGATGCGCTGGGCGACGCCATGCCAGAGGACCCGCTCGTCTGTCCGCCCGGCGGAGCTTTTGGACAAGATTGCAACCATTATGGCTACGTGAACGCCACCACCAATGACTCATGGACGGAAGGCTTTGCCGAATTCTACGCCCTGGTCGTCGCCCGCGATATCGAGGGTGAGTTTCGCCCTGATTTGTATCACTGGGAAGGCCGCGATGACAGCCTGGAGGCAAACTACCGGGCCTGGGACATTGTTTATCCGCCCTATGTGAGCGACGAGGAGTTTGCGGCGGCTGGCCTGCTTTGGGACCTGATAGATCCGGTGGATGCGGCCGACGCCTCGATCCTGACCGACTCGCAAGGAATCACCACCACCTACGCCGATTGCGTGGAGGTGAGTCTGGCCAATCAACTGTGGAGCATCCTGACAACCGACTGGGGCGACGCGGTACCTCGTCCGCCCGGCGAACCCCAAGCCTACGGCGGCTGGGTGTTCGATATCAAACACCTCTACGACATCCTGAAACTCCAGGGGGTCGGTTCTGCTCACTCCCACGGCCGCGCCATGAGCGACCTGGACGAACTTTTCGTGGCCCACGGCTTCTTCGCCGACATCGCCCCAACCAACCGCGCTTATGATCCCGGCGAAGAGATCGGACGCGCCGCCTACATGACCTACACCCACCCGTCGGGCGTCGTCATTTCCGCACGGCCAGAGCGCCGCGATCGGCCCGCCATTCCAGGCTCCACCATCGCCTTCCAGGCCCTTGACTCAGTCACAGGCGCTCCTGTCGCCGTGCGAGACTTCACGGTCGAGGTGCGTTTTGCTCCACCCTTCGATTTCCTGAGCTACAGCTTTCGACAGAGCACGGCCAGCACGCCGGGACGGATCTTCTTCTATGGCCCTGCCCCGCAGTATCAGGCCACAACCTATATCACCGCCCACGGCTTTGGATACGTCTCGACTGCGCCGCTTGCCGTGCGCAACGCCGACTACTGGCAGCAGATGGCCGGCGGGCCAACCGATCACTTCATGGAACACACCTTCGCGATGGACAGGACCCCGTTGGTCTTCCTTCCGCTCGCCTATCGCGGCTCAGGCGGTCTGCCTTTGGAATTGGCCAACGATGCTGCCCCGGTTGCACGGCCAAACAGCGACCGCATACCACAGCCTTGCCTGATCGAAACGCCGACGCCCACACCGTCGCCTACCCCAACGCCAACCCCGACGCCCAACACCCCCATCGTCGAAAGCATCATCCCTAACACCGCCGCGCCGGGCGTCACGGTGCAGGTCATGATCTACGGCTACTTCTTCGATCCGGGCGCCAGTCCCTACATCGGCTCGACCTTGTTGCAAAGCGTGGAATATCTAGGCCCTGAACCTTCGCCGCCGCACCGCTGGCGTCTGCGGGCCACCCTGCCCGCCGGGCTGCCGGTTGGCGTCTACGACGTGACCGTCGTCAATCCCGGCGGCAGATCAGGCGTGCTGGCTGGCGGGTTCACGGTGACGCAAGCCGCGACAGCCACTCCCACGCGCGCAGCGACAGTCACCCAGACCCCCAGCCCCACGGTCACGCGCACGCCAACCGCCACGGCCACGCGCACGCCAACCGCCACGGCCACGCCCACGCCAACCATCACCCGCACGACCAGCCCCACTGTCACGCGCACGCCAACCGCCTCGGCTACCCCCACGCCAACCGGCGGCGCCCCGGTCGTGCGCAACGGCGACTTCGAGAACGGCAGCGATGGCAGTTGGAGCGAATCTTCCAGCGGCGGCTATGCGCTGATCTACCGCGATAGCGACGTTTCGCCCACCTGGCAGTGGCACGATGGTCACTTTGGCGCCTGGCTGGGCGGCGCGCACGACGAGTTGGCGATCCTGGCGCAATCGCTGAGCGTACCGGCCGCGGCGCAGCTCAGTTACTGGATCAGGATCAGCTCGGAGGACAGTTGTGGTTTCGACCAGGCCTGGGTTGCCATCAACAACGACGAATTGGCCAGCTACGACCTGTGCGTTGCCAGCGCCCTGGCCGACTGGACGCATCAGACGCTCGACCTCAGCGCCTACGCCGGGCAAACAGTGCTGCTCTCCTTCCTCGTCAGCACCGACGACAGCCTGTACAGCAGCTTCTGGCTCGACACCGTGGCGGTGAATGCGACCGATGGCAGCGCCGGAACGCCTCTCCCGCCCCTCCGGCCGGCTGATGGCGGCGCGCCCCTGGTGAAGGATCAACCGGGCGGTTGAAATCGCACCCGATGGGGCTGCGGCCGGGCGTCCACCTGCGTGGACGCGTGTCGTGGGGCGAATCACGCTCGGCCCGATACCGGCCGGCGCAGGCCGGCGGCTCGACCGAGAGTTCGGCTGAGGCTTCGAGTGAGCTCAGCCGAACTCTCACTCGAAGCCTCGCCGAAGTCCCTCAGCCCCGAATTCATTCGGCCGGCAATCCCTGGCGCGTCGCCGGTCGCATCCTCGCTGGCCGTTGGCGCCGTTCATCCTCTCACAACAACCGATCCTCGATCTCCCAGGCGTGATCGAGCGTGTGCCAGGCAACCCGCCGCACGAAGGTGCGCGGCGACCAGCGCACGCCGCCGCGGGGGCCAACTGGCGCAATCTCGCCGCGCCCCGCCGCGGCCAGGCCGTCCAAAATCGCCTGGCGCATTCTTGTGAGATCGGGGACGGGAGCCGGGCCAGGGGCGGCGAGCGGGCGGGCCTTCCAGCCGAGTCGAGCCAGATAGGCAGCGTCGCCATCGAGAACGTGCGCCGTGATGGCCTGCGCATCCCGCCCCCCGCCGCGCGGCCCCAGGCGCAACGTGCGGCCGGCGGCGGCGCCCAACGCCGCGTCGAATGTTTGCCAGCAGGCGCTCAGCAGCGCCTGCCAGCGCAGCCATTCGTCCGACAAAACCGGTGCGGCGTCGCCGGAGAGCAGCGCCTCCGGCGCGCCAAAATCGGTCGTCGAGCCGCCCTGCAGACGTTCCACCACCGCAAAGGCTGAGACGTCCGCCGGCGCCCGGAAGGGAAGCTGCGCCGCCTGCGCCACGCGGGCAAAACGCGGCGCCGCCAGCCACAGCGCGTGCAGCGCGGCCTGCTCGTCTGGCCCACTGCGACACCAGCCGGGCCAGTCAATGGCGCCCGCAAAGACGCGCTTCTGTCCCAGTTCCAGAAACAGAGCAATCGGCCCCGAAGGCATCTCCAACATCGTCCCTCCTGCCGGCGTGTGCTGCTAACGCCCCAACCCCAGGCGGCGTTCCAACTCGGCAATGCGCGCCTCGGTCTGGCGCTTGTTCCTGATTAGCTGCAGCGGAATCTCCGTGAACTCGATGTACTCGCTCATGCGCTCCTCGATCAGCAGCAGGTTCTCGCGGTAGTTTTCACGCTGCACGCGCCAACTGGTGATCTGGGCGTCATCGAGACCGGCGGCCGGCGCGGCGGACGTGTCCCAGGGCAGCCCCTTGGGCGCCGGATCACCGGCGGCGTAGTAGGCCAGGGCGAAGTTGTCCTCCAGGTTGCTGACCTTGATGATCGGGTTCTGCTTCTCACCGGTGCGCGCCGGCACCTTGCGCCCCACCCACATGGCCACGTCGAGCACACGCGCAAGGCCGTCGCGCTCGAATGCGCCGTAGCCGGCCAGCGCCCGCAGCAGTTCGGCAGTGAAGACGCTGTAGGGTGCACCCGTGAAGGACTGCTCGTCCTTGCGCGACGAGGCGATCAGCACCCGTCCGCCGCCCGCCTTCAGCGCATCGAACAGGCCCGGCGGCGCCGGTGACTTGGGGAAGGGCAGGCCAGGCGCGTCCTTGGCCTCGCCAATGCCGCCGGCGTGACAGCAGTCCAACAGCACCAGCAGCTTGCGCGCCTGGATCGCACGCAGCCGCTCTGTGAACTCCACCGCCGTGATGGCCGTGCCGGGCAGATCGGCCATGTCGTAGCCGTAGGGCAGGAAATAGTAGCCGGGGGTTTCGACGCCGTGGCCGGAGAAGTAGACCACCGCCGTCGCGTCGGGATCGGCGCTGGCGCGCATCGCCAGATCATCGAGCGCCGCCAGCACATCGCCGCGGCGCGCCGCCGGCCCGGTCAGCAGGCGCACCTGCCCTGGCGGATAGGCGCAGCGCCCCGCATCGGCCAGTAGCGCCGCCACACCCCTGGCGTCCTCGACGGTCACCGGTAAATCGGCGCCCATGCCGATGACCAGGGCATGGCCGTGGGTGAATGATTGATTCGAAGTTGGCATCTCGATTCTTTCCCAGAGAAGTTGACATCTCTATAATCCATAACGCCGCCGTTCTTCGGGAGTGAAGATCGGCGGGTCGCGCTGGATGCGGCGTTCGGCCTCGGCCAGCAGATCGGCCAGCGAAACCAGCCACAGCCGCGCCGTGCGGTCGCGGCTGGCGGTCACGATCAGGCGGCCGTCCGGGCTGAAAGCTGCCGACCGCACGCTGTCCGCGTGGCCCGCCAGTTGGCGCACCTCCTGCCCGCTGGC
>CAZOLV010000016.1:0-2766 GCA_964580725.1 uncultured Anaerolineae bacterium
CGCCTGGCGGGATACTTCAGCGAGCTGCAGGTGTAGTCGCCGAATGGGCCGCCGGCGTCTCTGCCAGAATGACGACCCGTCCCGCTGACCCGTCCACGCGGATGCGCTGCCCGCTGCGCAGGCGTGTCGTGGCCTGATGCACACCGACAACCGCCGGGATGCCGTATTCGCGAGCCACGACCGAACCGTGCGTCATCAGCCCGCCCACTTCCATCACCAGTCCGCCCGCCGCCAGGAAGAGCGGTGTCCAGGCCGGATCGGTGCCTGGACAGACCAGGATTTCACCCGGCGCCAGTTGCGCGCCGCGCGGATCAAGCACCACATGCACGATCCCTTCGGACACGCCAGGCGACACCCCGCTGCCGGTCAACGCGCCGTCAGCGTCGTCGCCGCCCTGACCACCCATGCCATCGTAGAACGCCTGGCCATCGCTCAGGAAGAGACGAGGAATCTGGCGCCGCTGCTTTTCACGCTCGAAGAGCTGGCGCCGCGCCGCCGCGACCTCCCTCCACGTGGTCTGTGCGCCACGCAGACCCGGCGCACCCGATGCCAACTGGCGCAGTTCGGCTGCCTGCAGGAAGAATAGATCATCGGCCTGTTCCAGGACGCCCGCCGCCGCCAGGTCATCCCCACTCTGCAGCAGGGCTACACGGATCGCGCTCAAGACGCGGATGATGGTGAACTTGGGCGTTTCGCGCAGGCCGGCCAGGGCGCGCACCCGCCGCGCCGCCGCGCGCGCCAGGCGCGCCTTGAGCCAGCCGCCATGACTGCGCCGTACCGTCTGCACCACTCGTTCGATAGCAGTCTCGGCGGCCCGCGCCCCGCGCTCGAACACGACATCCGGCGCCTGTTCACGGTCGGCGATATTGAGATAGCTCTGCACCACCTGCATGATCTGCGTCGGATCGTCGCGCCACCGCTTGCGGCCAATGTCAATCTCCGCCACCCCATGCACGCCGTACCGCTGTAGGAAGCTGTCGAGCGCCGTCTGCGCCGCCGCCGGCAGTTGTCCGGCCAGATAGGCCGCTGCCAGGCCCGCTGCGCTGTGCGCGCTGAAGACGGCGGCTGCACTGTCATCGGCGCGGATGCGCTGCGCCGTCGCCCACAGCGCCAGGTCCATCTCGGTGGTCACGTTGTGTGGAAGACCGCGCGTGATCGTCAGAACCAGCGAACGATCGGTCGCTCCGGCCAGCTTGTCGAGCAGGCGCAGGGAGATCAGGCCAGAGGCGATGCTGGGCGCGATGTAGGGACTCAAGGACTGGAACACCCGACCCGGCGTCTGTTCGACCAGGGCCACGCGGGCCTCCAGGGTCTTGGCGGCTTCGATCTGCTCATGCGAGTCTGCCAGCATCTTCTCGACAGCGCGCTGTGTGCGCTCTCGCCCATGATCAGGCCGCAGCAGGTTGCTGACGATGTTGCGCACGAGTGGGGCAAGGAAGCGCACGATACGCCAGACCGTCCGCAGCCGAAAGCCTTGCCCGGTCGGCTGCAGACGCGGGTCTGCCAGGATGGTTTGCAGCATCGCGCGCGTCCCTGGCTCGATCACGCCCAGGGCGGCGGGGATGATCTTACGTGTGGTGCGGTTTTGGAGGGCGCCGGTCACATTGATGAACAGGCGTTCACCCGCCTCTACCAAGACGCGCTGTGTGGTCGTCGTTGTACGGATGCCCAGCTCCCGCGACATGGCGACCACCAGGCTCATGAGCACCTGGCGCCCCAGGGGTGTGATTGGGTCGAGCACTCCCTGGATGGCGCCGAAGGAGACGAAGGTGCGCAGTGGGACGGCGGGAACAGAGGCCGGCAGCGGGAAGAGCGAGGTAATGGGGCGCGCCTGCAGAAGCCACAGGCGCTGATCGGCCCAGGCCCATTCGATGTCTTGCGGCGCAGCGAACAGCGTTGCGACGCGCCGTCCAAGCCGGGTCAGTTCAAGGATGGCGGCATCGGGCAGCGCCTGCTGGCGGCTGGCGTCTTGATGCTGCACCACCGTGCCGCCGCCCGCCTGACCGTGGATCGCCAGGGCTTTGGCGCCCAGCTCCCGGCTGGTGATGCGGTCCTGCACGTCGATGACGTAGTGATCCGGCTCCACCTGGCCGGAGACGAGGGCCTCGCCCAGGCCGAGGGTGGCGTCAATGACCACCTCGTCGCGCTTGCCATTCAGGGGGTTGGCGGTGAACAGAACGCCAGAGCTTTGGCTTGGGATCATCTGTTGCACGACGACCGCCAGGGCCACGCTCTGTTGGGCAATGCCGTTGCGGGCGCGGTAGCCGATGGCGCGGGCGGTCCACAAGCTGCTCCAGCAATCAATGACGGCGCGTAGCAGCGCCTCCGCACCGATGATATTCAGGAAGGTGTCCTGCTGGCCGGCGAAGGAGAGATCGGGCAAATCCTCGGCGGTGGCGGAGGAGCGAACGGCGACGGGCGGGCTGTGCAGCGCGGCGTAAGACTGAAGGATGGCGCTGGCGATCTGTGGCGGCATTGCGCCCTCACTGAAGCGATTGCGAATCGCCTGCGAGGCGGCAGTCAGCGCCGCGGGATCATCGGGGTGCAGGGTTGCCAGCAGGTCGTCGAGCAGCGGCGCCAGGCCATTGCGGCTGACGAACTCCTGGTAGGCGGGGGTGGTCACGATGAAGCCTGGCGGCGCCGGCAGCCCCGCACACGCCAGCCGCGTCAGATTGGCGCCCTTGCCGCCCGCCAGGTCGAGGCCTGCCTCAGCCTGATCGAGGGCCGGAATGATGAACGATGCCCCATCTCCCCATTTCCCCATCT
>CAZOLV010000016.1:2866-23404 GCA_964580725.1 uncultured Anaerolineae bacterium
GCCTGATCGAGGGCCGGAATGATGAACGATGCCCCATCTCCCCATTTCCCCATCTCCTGATCTCCTTGTCCCCTCATTTCCCTGTCTCCCCATCTCCCTGTTTCCCCATCTCCCTGTCTCCCCATCTCCCTGTTTCCCCATCTCCCTGTCTCCTCATCTCCTTGTCCCCTTGTCTCCCCTACGATCGCGCAGATCGGCGGCCGCCTTTCCAGGTGGGGCTGGATGGCGGCGGCTCTTGATTGCGCACATCGGTCGCAGGCGCTGGCGGCGGCGGTGGCGCGCTGACCACGAACGGCGGCGTGGGCGCAGCATCCGGGGCGATGATCCCGTAGAAAAGCATGTCAATGATCTCGTCGAAGTCGCCCAACCCGCCCGCGGCCCGCGTCGCCTCGTTCAACGGCGTGCGGCTCAGCATGACGCTGGTCAAATAGTGGGCAAAGACGCTGCCCAGGAAGATGCGGAAGACAACCGCCGGGTGTGTGATGCGCAGCCGTCCTGGCGCAGTCGCCATCTTCTGCTGAAACGTCGCAATCGCCGGATACAGCACCTCGGCCAGTTTGGGAATGTGCTTGCCCTTGAACTCCACCAGCTCGATGAACAGCAGATTGACCAACCCTGGACGTTCGCCGATGGCCGCCAGCAACTCCTGCGCCGCCGCCCGCAGCAGCTCCTCGATGGGCCGCTCGCTCTCTCGATTCAACTTGGGGATCAGCGCCTGGAAAGGGTGATAGGTGAAGACGACCGCCTCGAAAATCTCCTCCTTGCCGGCAAAGTGGTTGTAGACGCCGCCGACCACCAGCCCGGCGCGCTCGGCGATCTGCCGCATGGATGTCGCATGGTAGCCGGTGGTGACGAATAGCTCATACGCCGCCTCGACAACGGTCAGGCGGGTGCGCTCGCCCTTGCTCAAGTCCTCGTTCATCGCAGGCCCACCTCCTGGGGCATCATTGGCCGGTTGGTCGTTTCGATACCGTTTATGAACGAACGTTCATTCGTTGATATTGTAACGCAAGTGCAACCGCCTGTCAAGCAGGGACCGACGAGACGCACCCGGCGCTCAGCCGGCGGGCGGGGCGCCCAAGGGGCGTTTGCGGATGACGCCGCCGGCGCGTGGAAAACCGGGCGGCGTCGGCGCGACCTTGCGAATGACGACCAGGCTGCGTTGTTCGGCCAGGCCCGGCGTCTGCAGCGGGCAGGTTGCCACCAGCCGGCCGCCCAACAGCGCGATCCCCTGACCGGCAGCCTCGACTTCGGCCTGCACCGCGGCCCCCTTGTAGGCCATGACCCACCCGTTGACCTGCGTCAGCGGCAAGAGGTATTCGACCAGAACCGGCAGCGGGGCCACGGCGCGCGCCATGACGAGCATGAACCGCTGCCGCCAAGTCGGTGCAACCGCCAACTCCTCGGCGCGGCCATGCACGGCGACGACGTCCTGCAACTGCCAGAGCCGGATCAGATGCTGCAGGAAGGTCACCTTCTTGCCGGTGCTTTCCAACAGCGTCAGTTGTAGACCGGGCCAGACAAGCTTGAGCGCCAGGCCAGGCAGGCCAGGCCCGCTGCCGACATCAATGGCGGTCAGCCGCGACGCCAGCAGGGTCGTCAACTCCTGCTGTTGGATGGCGGCCAGCGCCGGCAGGGCGCTCAAGGAATCGAGAAAGTGATGCGTTTCGATCTGGTCGGGCGCGACGATGGTGGTCAGGTTGAAACGCTCATTCCAGGCGCTCAACTCGGCCGCATACTGATCGAACTGTGCGCACTGCGCCGGCGTCAGGTCGAAGCCCAACTGCGCCGCGCGCGCCGCCAAATGCTGCATGATCTACTCTCCCCTCTCGCTGCTGTTGTATCTTGCCATCCGGGCCGGGCTGGACTGGAATTATACCCACCCCGGTTGGCCTGTCAACGTGATTGCGCAGCCGTTGCCTGCGCATGCAGCAATTTCGCAGATTGTTCGATTCTGTGGCATAATCAGGTTATTCGTCAAGCTCCCCAGAAAGGCAGATACCATGATTCCCGGTAAGCGCCGCCTATGCAAGATTGGCCTGTTATCAGCGTTGACCGGCCTGCTGCTCCTGTCTGGTTGCCAACCTCAGATGCCCGCGCCACCGCCCGCGCCGACCGAAGCTATGCCGACCGCAGCGCCGGCAACACCCACGCCAACTCCAGCGCCCGCGCCAGTTGCCAATCTGCCGCAGGCAAGCGATGGCCTGTCCTGGTGGAATCACACCGTTTTCTACGAGGTCTTCGTCCGTTCCTTCTACGACGCCAACGGCGACGGCATCGGCGACTTCGCTGGGCTGATTGCCAAACTGGACTATCTAAACGACGGCAACCCGGCCACCAACACCGACCTGGGCGTGAATGGGCTGTGGCTGATGCCCATCATGCCTTCGCCGAGCTATCACGGCTACGATGTGACCGACTACGAGCAGGTCAACCCGGAGTACGGAACCCTGGACGATTTCCGACGCCTGTTGAGTGAAGCGCACCGGCGTGGCATTCGCATCATCATTGACATGCCCCTGAATCACACCTCGATCGAACACCCCTGGTTCATCACAGCGCAGCAGCCCGGTTCGCCGCGCGCCGACTGGTATCTCTGGTCGAACGAACGGCCAAACTACGGCGGGCCATGGGGGCAGAACGTCTGGCACGCGTTGGGAGATCGCTTCTACTACGGCATCTTTTGGGAAGGAATGCCAGACCTCAACTTTCGCAACGAGCAGGTGGTCGCCGAAATGGAGCGCATCGGCGCGTTTTGGCTGCGCGATGTCGGCGTGGACGGTTTCCGGCTGGATGCGGCGCGCTACATCCTGGAAAGCGGCCAGGAGCAGGTGAGCACGCCGGAAACGCACGCCTGGTGGCAACGCTACGCCGCTGCCATGAAACAGATCGAGCCGGAGGCGCTGCTGGTGGGAGAGGTATGGGCCAGCACCAAAGAGGTCGCCGCCTATGTCAAGAACGACGAGCTTGACCTGACCTTCGAGTTCGACTTGGCCAGGAACATGGTCGAAGCGGCGCGCAACCGCTTTGGCCTGTCGGTGGGGACGACGCAAAACTTCGCCTGGAATTCGTATCCGCCGCAGCAGTTTGCCACGTTTCTGACCAACCACGACCAGAATCGGGTCATGAGCGCGCTGGTGGGCAATGCGGGCAAGGCGCGCCTGGCGGCCGCGCTGCTGCTGACGGCGCCCGGCGTCCCGTTCATCTACTACGGTGAGGAAATTGGCATGGTTGGCGTCAAGCCGGACGAGCAGATCCGCACGCCCATGCAGTGGAGCGCCGGCCCCCAGACCGGTTTCACTACCGCCCCCGCCGCCTGGATCGAAAGCAGCGTCCAGGCGCCCGCCTATCGAGCCGCCGTCAATGTCGAAACGCAGAGCGCCGCACCCGACTCGCTGCTCGCCTGGTACCGCACGCTGATCCATCTGCGCAACGAGCATACGGCGCTGCGGGCGGGCGAATTCGTCAGGCTCGATGCCGGCAACAACCGGCTCTACGCCTTCCTGCGCGCCAGCCCCCAGGAGACGCTTCTGGTGCTGATCAATCTGGCCGCCGAACCTGTCAGTGACTATGGCGTGACGTTGGAAAAGAGCGCGCTGAGCGGCGCCGTCCAGCCGTTGGAACTGCTGAGCGGCGCGCCAGTCGCCCCGTTGACCCTCGATGCCGCCGGCGGCTTTGCCGATTACCGCCCGTTGCCCGAATTGGCGTCTGAGTCCCTGGCGGTGATTCGAATCAGTCAATAACAGCAGGTCGGAGGGGATAAGGGCGATGAACATCTATTTCCTGGGCGGCGCCGATGAGGTGGGCGCCAGTAGCATCTTGATCGAAATCGACGAACGGCGCCTGCTGATAGACGCCGGCATTCGCCCCTCGCCAGGCGCACGCTCCGAACTGGCCAGCGACCAACTTCCCGATCTGAGCCAGCTCGACCACGTCGGCCGCCTGGACGCCATTCTGGTCACACATGCGCATACCGATCATACCGGCGCCCTGGAGCTGGTGCACGCCCGTTTTCCAGACGCGCCGGTCTATGCCACACCGGTCACAATTGCCCTGACGCGTGTGTTGCACCAGGACGGCCGGCGCATCATGCAGACACGGCTGGAGGAAGAGGGCGAGCTGCCCCTTTACGACGATGTGGCAGTCGCCCGCCTGATGAACGCCTTCCAGCCGGTCAATTTTGGGCAGCGTGTGCAACTGGCGCCCGGTCTCTCTGCCATCTTCTTCCCCGCCGGCCACATCGTTGGCGCCGCCATGATTGGGCTGGAAAGCGACGAGGGCCGCATCCTCATCACCGGCGACGTTTCGATGACCAATCAGCGCACGGTGAACGGCGCCAAGCCGCCCCCTTTCCGGCCCGATGTGCTGGTTGTGGAAAGCACCTATGGCGGACGGCTGCACGCCAACCGCGCCGTCGAAGAACGGCGGCTGGTCGCAACTATCGCCGAGGTCATTGGCCTGGGCGGCAAGGTGCTCATCCCGGCCTTTGCCCTGGGCCGCGCCCAGGAGCTTTTGCTCACCCTGGCCGAATTTCAACGCAGCGGTGAACTGGCCCCCATCCCCATCTGGGCCGACGGCATGGTGCGCGCCATTTGCCAGACCTACAGCAGCTTTCGCGAGGCGCTTCCTGGCGAGTTGCAGGCGCGCGAGACGCTGTTCTTCGATGAACTGATCCAGCCCATCGAGCGCGCTTCGCAGCGCAATGACGTGCTCTGGCAGCCGGAGCCGCTGGTCATCATCTCCAGTTCGGGCATGCTGGCGGGCGGGCCTTCGCTGCACTATGCGCGCGGCCTGATTCGCCATCCGCAGCACGCCATCCTCTTCACCGGCTACCAGGACGAGGAATCGCCCGGCGGTCGGCTGCAGAAGATCGCCCGACGCGGCTACGGCACGATCCAGGTAGGCGCCAGCCAGATGACGGTGCGCTGCCGCCTGGCTTCGTATGCCCTGTCAGCGCACGCCGACGAAGGTCAGCTCGTTTCGTTGATCGAAACGCTCGACCCGGCCCATGTCTTTCTGGTGCATGGCGGCGCCGCGGCGCGCCAGAGCCTGGCCAATGCCCTGCACAGCCGCGGCCGTCTGGTGCATCAACCCCAGGCCGGCCAATCGTTCGATTTGCGCTTCACGCCCCGCACTGCGCCTGGCGTGCGGGCCATTGGCGGCAGCCGGCCCTTGCACCTGCGCCGTCTCTGGGAGGCGTTCAGTCAGGATGCCCCGCTCTATCTGACGCAGCAGGAACTGGCCGCCGCCTGGTGGGGCGATAGGCCGGCGCCGCAGCAGATGCAGACGCTGGCCGCCGCCCTGGCGCAAGATAAGGTTTACTTTACAGCCGACGCGGCTCGCCCCGGCGTCTTCCGCGTCCATCCCCCTGCTCAGGTGCAGGCGGCAGAGCGCCGGCGTGAGCGTATGGCCAGCCTGAGCCATGCGCCCGGCCAGTGGCTGCTGATCTATGCGCCCGATGGGCGTCCGGCGGTGGTGCACTGCCTGGCGTTGGGCGCCGATCATCTGGAAGTGACCGTGACCGACGAAGACGCCGCACGTTGGGAGGATGACGACGAACGCAAACTGGTGCGGCCGGAGCAGGTGCTTGGCCTGTTGGGCGCCGGGGAGAAGGCCTCGCCCGAACTGACCGCGCAACTGCTGGCCTCGTTGCCGCATCAGCCACAGGAAACGATCATGGAGTCGAACCAGGCGCTGGTCGTTGCGCGCCAACAACTGCCAGAGGCCGCGCGCCTGCGCAAAACCGGCTACCGGCTGCTGGACAGAGTGTTGGTGCTCACGTTCGATTTTCCCGACACCGCCACGATCGCTTTTGCCGACGAAATTGCCAGCATCGAGGAAAAGACCGGATGGGTGGTGGAGATCACACCGGAGGCCAACCAGGGCGCGCTGGCCGCTCTGGTCAAGGAACTGCTGCCCGCTGGCTGGCAGATCCTCAAGGAACCATCCATTTTTCGCCAGGAACGGCGGGTGACGCTGACCGTCGCCGCGCCGTTCGAAGCAACACCGACCGAGATCGAGGCGCGCTTTGCCAGCATCAGCGGCTATAAACTGGAACTGGCCCTGATGGCGCAGGCTGCCGAGCCTCAGCGGCCAGCGACGCCAGCCATCGTTCAGGCCAAAAGCGCGCCGGTGTCAGAAGTTGCGGTCGGGGCGGCGGCGCAGCCAGGCGACGGTGGGCCTACCACGCCGATGGAAATCAACGCCGCCTATGCGCTGATCCGATCTGAGTTGATGGGCAGCACGCTCTATCGCGTCGGCTTGCGCGATGATGGCATCATGCTCTCGTTCATCTCGCAAACGGTGGGCAACCGCTATCAGGCGCAGATCGAGCAATTGGCGGTGCGCACCGGCTATCGGTTGTCGGTCAACCCGCAGCCCAACCAGGGCACCGTTGTCGAGGCGGCCCGCGCCCTCTTTGCCCGCGAGGGGCTGGCGGTGCAGAAGGGGCCGAGCATCTTTCCCGAACATAACGACGTGCGCGTCACGCTGGCGGCGCCGCTCAGCGAACATGATTTCCAACGGCTGACGGCGGCCTTTGCCGAAGAAACCGGCTTCCGGCTGCGCATCCAGGCGCCGCGTCTCAAGGAACCGGAACCGCCGCCCAAACCGCCGCCCGTCGCCGATCTACAGTTGTCGCCCAGCCTGATCCACCTGTCGGCCGTTCAGCAGGGCATCACGCTCAACCCCGAAAAGCTGAATCGCATCATCGGGCAGGTGATGCGGCGCGGCGTGCATCCGCCTCTGCAGGTGCGTCGCACCCGTCACGGCTATGCGCTCGTGGATGGTCTTTACCGGTTGCGCGCTGCCCAGGCACTTGGCCTGACGCGCGTGCCGGTGGAGATCGTGGAAACGCCGCTCTGATGGGCGCGCCGGATCGGTCCTGGGCGACGCTGCGGGCGCTGGCCGAGCATCTGCGCCTGGCAGCCATGCGGGCCGCCGATCCCGCCGAGGCTGTGACGCGTCACCTGGCGCGCACAGGACCGCTGCTGACGGTGGGCGATCGGCGCTACGATCTGGAGAGGGTCGAGCGCATCTACGTGCTCAGCGCGGGCAAGGCCGCTGTGGGCATGGCGCAGGCGCTGTTTGCCTGTTTGGGGCCGTGGGCGGAGGTCAAGGCGGCCGCCGGTCTGATCGTCGCCCCTGCTGCCCTGACCCAGGCGGCGCTGGCCTGGCGTGCGCTTCAACCTGGCGCGGCGGCGCTGCGTGTGCTGGCCGGAGGGCACCCGCTGCCGACGCCGGGCAGCGAGGAGGCAGGCCATGCCGCCCTGGCCCTGCTGCGTCAGGCTGGCCCGCACGATTTGGTTTTCTGCCTGCTCAGCGGCGGCGCTTCGGCGCTGCTGACGGCGCCCGCCCCCGGTCTGCGCCTGGCCGACGTGCAGACGGCGACGCAGGCGCTGTTGCGCAGCGGCGCCGGTATCCAGGCGCTGAATGCGGTGCGCAAACATCTTGATCTGGTCAAAGGCGGCGGTCTGGCGCGCATCGTCGCTGGCGCTCCCATCGTCAATCTGATCCTGTCCGATGTCCTGGGCGATCCGCTCGATGTCATCGCGTCTGGACCGACGACGCCCGATCCAACCACCTATCGGGACGCCTGGGAGGCGTTGACCGGCGCCGGTGTGATGGCGCAGATGCCGGCGGCGGTCGTGCGGCATGTGCAGAGCGGCTTGCGCGGCGAGCGCCCTGAGACGCTCAAACCGATGGAGGCGGCCGGCCAGCCCTGGCAGCATCTGATCGTCGGCTCCAACCGCCTGGCGCTGGCCGCTGCCGCCGCGGCGGCGACCGATCTTGGCTGCGACGTGCGCATCGTCAGCGCACAGTTGCAGGGCGAGGCGCGGACGGCGGGACGCCATCTGGCGGCGCTGGCCGCCGCCGTTGTGCACGGCGAGTCGCCGCTCTCTCGCCCCGTCTGCCTTTTGGCGGGCGGTGAAACGACGGTGGTTGTGCGTGGGGCAGGACGGGGCGGGCGTGCGCAGGAACTGGCGCTGGCTGCGGCGCCAGGAGCGGCGGGGTTGCCTATCGGCCTGCTCAGCTTCGGCAGCGATGGCGTGGATGGGCCGACCGACGCCGCCGGCGCCTGGGTGGACGGTGCGACCACGGCGCGGGCGCAGGCACTGGGTCTCGATCCGGCCGCGGCCCTGGACGCCAACGACGCCTATCCGTTCTTTGCCGCCCTGGGAGACTTGCTGATCACCGGGCCGAGCGGTACGAATGTCAACGATCTGGTCTTCGTCTTGATCGAGCCAGGCGCCGGTCATGCCCAGGCATATGACCAACCGCCGGGGCAACATGACCCGACAACATGACTTCTGGCGCATCATCAATTGCGTATTGTGTGCGATACTCTGCTCAGAACGAACGAAAGAGCGAGCACCGGTCAGCGGCTCTCGCCAAACAAACAGAAGAAAGCAAGGAGCATCGAAACATGAACACGCATAGCGCAGTCAATTCTCGCAGCACTCAGATCGTCCCCGGCGTCGCCCTCATCTTGATCGGCCTGCTGGTGCTGGCCGGCCAGTTGTTCGACACGGAGTCGTGGGGCGCCCTGATCCCCGCCGGTTTGGGAGTGATCTTCCTGGTGTGGGGCGTCGTTGCCCGTCAAATTGGTCTCTTGATCCCCGGCGGCATCCTGAGCGGTATTGGTGCCGGCGCCTTCCTGATCACCGGTCCGTTCAGCCAAGCTGAGGGTGAGGTGCAAGGGGCGATCTTCCTGCTGGCCTTTGCGGGCGGTTGGGGTCTGATCACGCTGCTATCGGCGCTGACGACCGACAAGCCGGCCTGGTGGGCGCTGGTTCCTGGCGGCATCATGGCGCTGATTGGCGCCGCCCTGCTGAGCGGCAGCACCGGCCAGCGGTTGCTGAATGCGCTGAACATCGGCTGGCCCGTCGTCCTGATCGCCATCGGTCTCTACCTGATCCTCTGGCGCAAAGGGTTGCAGAAGTAAGCCTCTGGCGCTCACAACAACGTGGGGCGTGAACGTGCGCAAGCACCTTCACGCCCCATTTTTTGCGTCTCGCTCGCCCCAATCCGACGCCCTCCGGCCACCGGTGGCACACTTCGATCAAGCCAATTGGCTTGCTTGATCGAATACGTGATCTTTCTCCACTACTTTCTCTTTCTCACCAACAGCCCAACCGCGACAAGCGCAATCACCGGCCAGATCCAGGCCAGCTCGCCGGGACCGCCGGGGCCGGTGCGCGCTTCGGTGCGGGTGATGTGCAGCAGCCGGTAGTCGGCCGTGGCTTGCGCCAGGTCCTCGTCGCTGAGGCTGCGTGGATTGACCCCGGCCAGGGACGCGACGACGCCGCTGCCGATCAGCACGGCGCGCAGTAGCGGCAGCGCGCCTGGCGTCTCGCTGATGTCTTCCGCACGGCCGGCCCACCAGCCGTCGGGCAGCCACACTTCCACGGCCGGGTCGGCTGCCACATTCTTGTACCAATCGGCCTTGCCGCCAAAGCCGGCGGTGCAGTAAAGTTCGCCGTCCACCAGCGCATAGTTAAGCGGCGTATACCGCCGCAGGCCGCTCTTGCGCCCGGTGTGGACGAGCACCATGATACGGCCGCCCACCTCGGGCCAGGCGTTGAGCCACCAACCGAGTCCCAAACGCCACATCGGCAGCATGAACCGCCGATTCAACTGCTTGAAACCGAGTCGCAGCGGCTCCTCGAAAGCAGACAGGTCTTTGCTTGTTGTCATAATAGGTACTCCTGGTCTGAAAACAGGGCCGTACCGCAATCCAGGGGATTGCGGCGGTCGCACTCGCACAACCCAGAGGATTGTGCTACAGTTTCGTTGCTGATTGTGTCCCGGCGGACATATGTGCAGCGTTATCACAGCGGGGAGCAAAGAAAGCGACGGCGGCCGGCCCGCCGTCGGCGTGCAGCGCAGAGATGGTCTGCGCCAGTTCCAGGCGCGTATGCGCAACCGCCGCCGCCATTGCCAGCGCAAAGAGCGGCCCGCGTCCCGGATCATCCAGATTCATCGCCTCGTGCGAATCGGGGGGTAGATAGAGCCGCCTGCATAGCGGGCCGATGAGCGGCAGGCGATGCAGGAGATAGACGATGATCGCGCTGCGGCCCGATGTCAGGCCCGGCTCGGCCAGCGGATCGAGACAGAGGGGCGTTTCGGCCGGCAGACAATGTTCGACGCCGCCCTGACGGTCGGCCCAACGACGCACCCAGTCCGAATGGGCGTAGAAATCCTGGCGGGTGTGCGTCAGACGCCCGAAGGCGGTCAGTGCGGCTGGCCGGTCGCGCCGTTGCGTCGCCTCCACTGTCGCCTGCCGCTGACGTTCGATGAAGGCCTGACCGGCCGCAAAGGCGCTGTCGTCGAAATGATACTCCGGGTGGCCAATCTGACCGGCGATTCCATCCAGGCTCAGGTTGCCTGCTGCGATCACAGCCAGGTCGGCAGCGTCGAACTGTTCGCCGAGTGCCTGCTGCACGATTTCCACATGATACTGGCCCAACATCGCATCACCCCTTTTACGTATCATCTCAATAATTCGGGGCAAAGACCTGTTAGGTTTTCCAAAACCTGACGGGTTTCCCCGTGAACAGCCAAACGCCCACCGCCAACGCCAGGCCCGCCGCCAGGCTCGCCGCCAGGCTGATCATCTGGCGCCGGCGACGGCGTTGGGCAAGCCGCCCGCGACGCTGCTGGCGGGCCTCCTCCAGTTGGGGCCGCCAATCGGGCACAGCGGCGGGCGCCGGCGGCTGATAACTGCGCCGCCAACAGTCGAGATAGGCTGTCGCCTCCGCTTCCCAACGGGTATCGTCCCAACCAAGCTCTGCCTGACAAATGTCGCGCAGACGGGGCAGCAGCGCAGCGCCGCCGTCCGGCAGCAGAAGGCCCACGCGCACGCGCCGCAGCAGCAGATCGTCCAGATGTACGACGCCTTCGGCGCGCGCCGCCCAGCGCAGTTCGGCCCAGGTGGTGCGCAGACCGGGCAGCATTTGCAGTTCGCCTGGCTGCGCCGCCTGCGTCAGAGCCAGCGCTTCGGCGCCATAGCGCCCAAGCAGCCGCCGGCGCAACGTTTCGGACGGCGCGCCCGGCAGCGTCACATCAACCGGATCCAACACCGGCTGCGTCTCGTCCAGTCTGGCCAACCTCGGTAGGCGCTGACGCACGGTGTGCAGCACATCGAGCGCAATCACGCGGAAGGTCGTCAGCTTGCCGCCGGTGACGGTCAGAAGCCCGTCGTCCTGCCAAACGACGTGATCGCGCGACTCCTTGGATGGGTCGAGCTGTCCCGTGCCGATGACCGGGCGCACGCCGGCAAACGAGGCGACGACATCCTCCAGGGTCAAGCGCAGGGTGGGAAATTGCGCATCTACGGCGGCCATCAGATAGGAGACCTCCGCCGGGGTGATGGCTGGTTCCTGATCGAGCGGCGCATCGTGATCCACATCGGTAGTGCCGACCAGCGTTACCCCTTCCCAGGGGAAGATGAAGACAGGGCGCCGGTCGAAGGGGTGCAGGAAAGTAAGGGCCTGGCTGAGTGGCAGGCGGGCGGCGGCGAAAACCAGGTGACTGCCGCGCAAGGGACGGATGCGGGGCGCCGCGCCCAACTGCCCGCGCAGTTGATCGGCCCAGGCGCCGGTGGCCGCCACGACCACGTGTGCCTCGATGGAAGTCACCGCGCCGCTGACCACATCGCGCGCCTGTACGCCATGCACCCCCTGCTCGGTGCGCAGGAGACCCTCGACGGCGACATAGTTGAGCGCCGTACCTCCGGCGGCGACTGCCTCACGAATGACGCGCAACACCAGGCGCGCATCGTCGGTCTGCGCATCGCCGTAGCGGAAGCCGCCTTTGAGTTCTTCGCGGGCAATGAGGGGCGCCAACTGCTGAAATTCGGCGCTGTCGAAATGGCGGTGACTCCATTCCAGCGCCAGCAGATCGTAGAGGATCAGGCCGGCCTGGTAAATCCAGCGACCGGGGCGGTCGCCGCGATAGGTGGCCAGCAGAAAACCAAGCGGATCAATCAGGCCGGGGCCTTCGTCCAACAGGCGTTCGCGTTCGTGCACCGAGGCGCGCGTCAGCCCGATCTTGCCTTCCTTGAGGTAGCGCAGCCCGCCATGCACCAGCTTGGAGGAGCGGCTGGAAGTGCCCCAGGCGAAATCGCGCTGTTCCAGCAGCAGCGCCCGCACCCCGGCCCGCGTCGCCTCGCGCAGGATGCCCGCCCCGGTGATGCCGCCCCCGACGATGACCATGTCCCATGGCTGCCCAAGCCGCTGCCACGTTGTTTCGCGCCAGTTCTTTGACCACATACGTTCATTTTACCACAGGCTGGGCGTCGTACGCCAGACCGGTTGGCCGATTCGGTCGCACGGGTGTCAGCCAGCGTCCAGCCAGGCGCGCAGCAGCGCGGCGGCGGCGTGCGGATCGTGGCCAACCTCCAGACCCGCCGTGCGCCCGTTCAGCAGGCGTTCGACGGCGGCGCGCATCTCCGGCAGGTAGTCAGGCCCCATCTGATCGCTGAAGCCGAGCAGCGCCGCTCGCGCCAGCGGGGCGTCGAGCGAAACCAGGCGACTGTGTGCGCCGGCGGCGCGCGTTGCCGTCAGCAGGCCCGCTACCGGCGCCGAAATCGCCGCCGCGCCTGGCCAGCAGCGATTGACCTCGATGCGTCGCTTGACTTCGCCGTTCAACTGCGTGACTAACGGCCAGGTGGCCAGTTCGGGGAAGAACCGCTCGCCGTCCGGCAGCAGGTGCAGACGCCACGGGCTGCCCCAGGCTGTCAGCGTCGTTTCTTCTTGCGCCAGATAGACGACATCCTCTGCCACAAGCTGCATGCCGGCCTGCAAACAGGCAAAGGCCAGCGTTGATTTGCCTGCCCCGCCGTGACCAGTCAGCAAAACACAGCGCCCCTGGTGCACCAGCGCCGCTGCGTGCAGCACGACGCGCCGGCTGTGAGTGGCGAGGAAGAAGCCCAAACATTCGAGGAAGCCTTCTTGCACGAAAAGGTGGTCGTTCAGCAGCGCCGGGCTGATGAAGGCGACGCCAAAGCCATGCGCGCGGTCGGCCAGGGCCAGGCTGTTCTCCACCGCCAGCATGAAGTAGTCGCCCTGGGCGCGCATGAGCGGTTGGGGGCGTGGCGCAGATGGGATGGGCAGGGGGGCGGTGTGCAACATAGCGTGCAGCCGCAACGCTGGCGCCTGCGGGTCTGGTGCGCCCCAGGGGCCAAAGGCGTCGGCGGCCAGGGCGGCCAACACCGGCGCATTGGTGGCAAATTCCAGCGCCGCGCCGAGCGGCTGATAGCGCGCCGTCAGCGGCAGCGGCGTTTGCCGCCAGAGGGCATCGGGCGCGGGCAGGAAGGCGAAGCCTGCCGTCTCTTGCCAGGCGGCGTTTTCAGCGGTCATGGGCGCCCATCTCGCCGGTTAGCCCTTTGTCCACGCTGCGCAGACGGGTCCGCAGCAGCCTTTGCGCCAGGCTGATGTCCAGCGAGCAGTCACGCGGGCGCGTCAGACCGCTGTTGGCCACAACGTCGGCCGTGATGCCGGCCGGGTCCAAACCGGCGCAGCGACAGAGACGCACCCCAAACTCGTAACGGCTGAGCCGCTGCGGCCCGGCCACGTTGAGCACCCCGCCGAAGTCGTTCCAGACCAGTTCGAGTAGCGCGCCCGCCAGGTCTTCCACCCATACCGGGCAGCGGTATTCGTCGGTGAACAGCGTGATGGGACGTCCCATGCGCACGCTTTCCCACACCCAACGCGTGCGCGGGTCGGCGGGCGTCAGGCCGGTGACGAGCGATGTGCGCACCATGACCCAAGCGGCCAGCCCGGCGGCGCGCACGACCGCTTCGGCGTCTGCTTTGGCCTGGGCGTAGGACGTGATGGGGGCGGGCGGCGCTTGTTCGGTGTAGGGCGCGTGTTCGCCGTCGAAGATGACATCGGAGGAGAGGTGAATCAGGCGCGCTCCCTGCGCCCGCGTCGCCTCGCACACCTGTTGGGTTCCGTGCACGATGCTTTGCACCAGCAGGGCCGGCTCTCTGAAGTTGGCAGCCGTGTGGATGACGACGTCGGGACGCACAGCGGCCCACAGATCGCGCACCGCATGGGGGGCGGTCAAGTCGAGCTGAACGGTCTCGATGCCAGGAAACGATACCGGCTGCTGCAGGTACGTCCCCACCACGCGCCCGGCGTTGGCCAGCGCTGGATGGCGCGCCAGCCCTTGCCCCACGTAACCCGAAATCCCGGTGATCAACACGGTTGGTGCGCGACGCCGGGTCTTTGTCATCGGTTCTGCACCTGCCCATCCAACCGGCGCGGCGGCGCATGCTGGCGTGTGCGTCCTGTCTGGATCATCGGTCAGCGCGCCTTCCCCGGCCCGCCATTGGTCGTCTCTTCTTCGATGCGCAGGCGCTCCAGCGCCTGGACGGCCGCGATCTGCTCCGCCTGACGCTTGTTGCTGCCGCGCCCCTCACCGTAGACCTCGTCTGCCAGCAGCACTTGCACCGTAAACTGTTTCATGTGATCCGGCCCTTCGGCGCTGATCGTCTGGTAGCGCGGCGTGATCTGGCGCAGGCTCTGCACGAACTCCTGCAGACGGCTCTTGGCGTCGCGATAATCGGCCTGGCGTTGTAGTTCGTTGAGGAAGGGGACGATGAGGGGCATTAGCAGCCGTTCGACCTCGGCCAGCCCGGAATCGAGGTAGATGGCGCCGACGAGCGCCTCGAACGCGGCGCACAGGGTTGCCGGGCGATGGCGCCCACCCGAATCGGCCTCGCCATGCCCCATCAGCAGGAAGGTTCCCAGATCGAGGTGGCGGGCAAAGCCGGCCAGGGTGTCGCGTCGCACCAGCGCCGCCCGCATGTTGGTCAGGTATCCTTCTGGCTGTTCGGGGAAGCGATGATAGAGAAAAGCGCCGATGACGAAGCCAAGCACGGCGTCGCCCAGGAACTCCAGGCGCTCGTTGTCCGAGAGGGGGAAATCGGTAGATTCGTTCAGAAACGAGCGGTGGGTCAGGGCGCGATGCAGCAGGGTTTTGTCTCGAAAGACAACGCCGATTTTCGCTTCACAGTTTCCAATGACAGCGGGCAACATGGGCAAGAAGGCCGATCCTAGCGGAAGATTTCGTTGGCGTCGGGCACGGTGGCCCAGTCCTTGAGAAAACGTTCGATTCCGACATCGGTCAGGGCGTGACGGGTCATCTGTTCCAGCACCTTGAACGGCAGGGTGGCCACGTCGGCGCCCGCCTTGGCCGCTGCGACGACGTGCAGCGGATGCCGGATGCTGGCGGCCAGCACTTGCGTCTCGATGTCGTACATGGCGAAGATTTCGGCCAGGTCGCGCACCACTTCCATGCCGTCGTGACCGATGTCGTCCAGGCGTCCGAGAAAGGGGCTGACGTAGGTTGCGCCCGCTTTGGCGGCCAGCAGCCCTTGTGGGGCCGAAAAGACGAGGGTGACGTTGGTGCGGATGCCTTCGGCGGTCAGTTGCTTGACGGCGCCCAGGCCGGCCGGCGTGCAAGGAATTTTGGCGACGACGTTGGAACCCCAACCGGCGAGCAGGCGCGCCTCGCGCAGCATCCCCTCGGTGTCCAGGCTGACCGTTTCCAGGCTGACGGGGCGGGGGGCGAGGAGGGCCAGAATCTCCTGGGCGACTTCACGAAATGGGCGTTTGCCGGTCGCCGCCTCTTTGGCCGCCAGGGAGGGGTTGGTGGTGACGCCGTCCAGGACGCCCCAGGCGTCAACGGTGCGCATTTCGCCGATGTTGGCTGTGTCGAGAAAGATCTGCATAATGACTATCCTTTGTGTGCTTGATTTCGTGCGGGGTGGCCCGGCTCAGGCCTGCGCCTGGTTGGTTGCCTCGTCGCGTACCAGGAATGAGAGCAAAGAGCTGACGATGCTGATGACCAGCCCGCCGAAGAAGGCAGGGCGGAAGCCATCTACGCTGAAGCCAATGTTCAGCGCCTCGGCGATGTTGCCGGTGAGCAGGAGCATCAGCGCGTTGATGATCAGCACGAAGATGCCCAGGGTCAAGATGATGAAGGGGAGTGTCAAGAGGGTCAGGATGGGACGCACGATGGCGTTGACCAGACCAAAGATGAAGGCCACGATCAGCACGGCTTGCCAATCGGTGTAGGAGATGTCCGGCACCAGTTGTGCGGCAATGCCCAGGCCCAGGGCGTGAATGAGCAGGCGCATGATGAACTTGTTCATGGTTCTTCTCCGTTGTTTCGATGTCTCGATTCGAGCTGCCGCCGGCGCCGATCAGAGTCGTTTGCGCATGGTGAGCAGGGTGCGTTCTTCGCTGAAGCCGAGACGCAGCAGCGCGTCGGCCGTGGCGGTGTGTGCGGCCTGGATGGCGACGTGCACCGGCAGAGGCGGGAGTGTGTCCAGCATGGTCAGGGCATGGCGCAGAAGGGGATATTCGTACTGACCGCTGACGTCGGGGTGAACGTAGAGCTGCAGCCCGTGCTCGCTTTGACCAAAGGCTGTTCCAAGCGCCGCATGCAGCGTCATAAAGGCGTGCAGATGCCGGGAACCGACGCTGGCCGGAAAGATCAGGCGCATGACGCGCGAGTGGCCTGCCAGCCGCAGAAATGCCTCGCTCAGGCGCTGTTCGGCGTAAATCTGAAAGTGATCGGCGCGCAATGGGCGCCACCACTGCATCAAATTGGGCGTGGCCGCCACTGCCAACTCGTAAGTGGCGTACCACTCCTGCGCCGACATCGGCCGCAGCGGCGCAACCGTTTCCATTGTTGGCAACTCGTCGTTGCTTGGCGCTGACGTTGACCGTTCCAGGCGATATTGGCTGACGCCGCCGAGCGTTTCGAAGCCAAGCCGTTCGTAGAGGCCGCGGGCGATGTCGTTGTTGCGTCGCACTTGCAGGATGGCCCAGTCGCCGCCGCGCTCGCGGATGTATTCCAACGCCATGTTGACGAGCCGCCGGGCGATGCCTTGACCACGAAAGGGCGGTGCGACTGCCACATTGGCAATCGTCCAACGTTGGCCGTAGGTGTCGAAGCGTTGCACGGTGATGTTGCCAACGATCTGGCTGTTCGTTTCCCACACGAAGCCGTCGAACATGTCGCGAAAGTTGGGGCTGAAGTAGTTGAAGAGCGACGTGAAGGGGCCTATGCGCCCCAGGGCGCGCATCTCGCGCAGCGCGTTGAACCCGCTTTGATCGAGCTCATCGGCGAAGGCGTGTTGGATCAAGTCGGCCACGGACGCCAGGTCGCGGCGCACGTCCAGCCGCCGCAGGTGCAGACCATCCGAGGTAGATTCGTTTTCCTTTGGGTTGGCCACTGCCGGCAGTGCGCGGGTGGTCATGAATGGTGCTTCGCTCCCCTCACATCGAATCGCATTGCCCGCAGTTTAGCACCGTTCAGGGGAGATGTCAAAGGGTCACGGAAGGGGGATTCTGCAGCGGCCTCGCCGTTTCAGAACGGCCCGGTGTTGGCATCTCCCCCGTTCGGGAAGATGCCAACCGCTGCCATTGGCGCGGCGCCTGGTCACGCCTCGTCGTTTGGCTCGACGCCGGCGACCGGAGTGACCGGTGCCTGGCGCTTGGGTCGTCCGCGCCTGGCGGGCACGGGGGCGTCAGGGCCTGCCGGCGCCGCGGCGGTGACCGCCTTGCGACCGCGTTCGACCGGTGCGCTTGCGGCCGGCGCCTCTGGCGCGGCGGCCGGTGCGGCTTCCGCCTTGCGCCGCCGTCTGACCGGTGCGCTTTCAGCAGGCGCTTGCGGGGCGGCGGGCGCTTGCGGCGCAACAGGTGCGGGTGCGACTGCCGGTTCGGCCGGCGCGGCTTCCGTCTTGCGCCGCCGTTTGACCGGTGCGCTTTCAGCGGGCGCTTGCGGGGCGGCGGGCGCTTGCGGCGCAACAGGCGCGGGTGCCACCGCCGGTTCGACCGGCGCGGCTTCCGCCTTGCGCCGGCGTTTGACCGGTGCGCTCTCAGCGGGTGCGGCGCTTCCTTCTGCCGTTGGTTGGGCGGTAGTCGGGGTCGTTTCGGGTTCGGGCGGTAGCAGGCCGAGGCGGCGCTTGCGTGCGCTCAGGTTGGTTTCGCCATGCGCAATGGGCACTTCGGGCGTGGGCGGGCGCAACTGGGCGTTGCGGGCTTCGATCTCCTGAATGGCTTTGATGGCCGCCATCGCCACTGTGCCGCGGCCGGTGTCGTGCCAGTCATCGGCCAGCGGGCGCAGCAGTTCGATCACCTTGAGGTGACCGATCTCGCCCAGAGCCTGTGCGGCCAACTGGCGCACCTCGCCGTCGGGATCGGTCAGCGCCTCGGTCAGCGCCTCAACGTTGACCGGATCTGGCCCCAGACGGCCCAAGGCCCAGGTGGCGGCGCGGCGCACGAGCCGAAACTCATCGCGGCGACGCAGCGCGCCGATCAATGTCGTCATGGCGCTGACGGCCCGCATGCGGCCCAGGGCCTGTGCGGCCACCTGACGCACGCCGGGGATGGTATCCCTCAGCGTTGCGCTCAGCGCCTGGATCGTTTCGGTGTGATTACTTTCGGCCAGGCGCCCTAACGCGGCGCAGGCGCTGGCCCGCACGCCGGGGTCATCATGCTGCGTCAGTTCGATCAGGCGCGGAATCGCAGCCCGTGCGCTTTCATCGCCCTTCTCGCCCAAATCGGCCAGAGCCTCGGCGGCCGTCGCCAGGCCCACTGGATTGACGCCGGCCAGAGTCTGCTGCAAAATGCCAATGGCCACCTGGCCGCCCACATCTTTGAGTGTCATTGCTGCCTCCCATCGCACGAAAGGTTCGGTATCGAACAACAGGCGTCCGAGCATCTGCAAATCGGCTGGCGTCAGCGGGACTGTACGCAGCATGGCCGCGGCCTGCCAGCGGCGAGCCGCCGAATCGCTGTTCAATCCTTCACGTTGAGCCTGCAGCCAGGTGCGAGTTTCGTGCTGCCAGCGCCGCAGGATGAAGTGTGTCCAACGTGCGCTCCTGGTTTGCCAGGCTGAAAAGTGCTGCAGCCAGCGTTGCCAGGGTCGGCCGCTCATTCCCTTCGATTCGACGCTCACTCGCTTGCCTTTCGGCGCTTGCTCGCTTGCCTTTCGACGCTCACTCGCGCGCCTGCTTTCGTTCGTGTTTTTGATATGCCTGAAGTATACACCGAACCGCCGTTGCTGCAAAGAAAATCAATGACCGTCGCGATGCTGGCCACGTCAAGGCGGCGGCAGCGCCTGTCCCGAATCGGGGTGCACCATCAGTCCCGAAACATTCACTGCTTCGAAGTCCGAGCCGTGGACGCCCGTCTGCAACTGGTGCAAATCGTCGTCGTTCCACCGCTCATCGGGCGCGCCGGAGAGATACCAGTTGCCGCCGTTGTCGGCGATCATCATGCCATAGCGTTGCAGCGCCCGCAGGATGACCTGGTTGGTCGGGGAGAAGGCGCTGATGTCGAAGCTGGCCTTCAAGCGAAAACGCTGTCCCATGGGCGGATAGGCGGGGTTGGTGTCGCTGGAAGCAAAGTGTCGCGCCGGCCAGACGTAGGCGCGCCGCGTGTGTTGCACCGTGAAGCGCAGGGCGTGTGTGATCTGGCCGCTTGCCGCCTCGTCGTAGGTGACCAGACCGGGCAGCACGGGCAGGCCGGCGGCGTCCGCCGAAGTCCAGCCATCTGGCCGCAGTGTGTGCGTCAGCAGTTCGAAGATGGCCCCCGAACCGGCGCGCCAACTATTGTCAGTTTGGGGCCAGGCGTAGTACAATTCATACAGACGGCAGGCGTCATGCTCGACCACCAGCACATGGCGGTCGCCCGTGCTGTTGGGGCCGCCTTCGATCGGCGCATTGGGCGGCACCGGATACGGGCCGGGGTCGCTTTCGTCGGGGTACCAGATGAAGGTGATCGGAACCAGCGGTTGACTGCTCGCAACGGTGATGAAGGGAATGCCGATCGGCGCTCCTTGCCACAGCTCGGCGCCAAAGTCGGGATGCAGCCCGGTGTTCGGCCCGATCGAGTTGATGTAGGCTTGCGAGCTGGGGTCGAGCGGGAGGGTATCCACCCGTCTGTTCCAGATGTTGTCGGGTGGGAAGAAGGGGCAGGTGCTGAGCGGCGTACAGGTCTCTAGCCAGCGCGCCGCGACCTGTTGGATGTCGTCCACGGCCACGAACCCGTCGCCGTCACGGTCGAAGCGTGGATCGTTGGATGCGGTCGTCCAACGCCCTGCGATGGCGGCCACATCTTCGGCATCCACCTGGCCGTCATGATCGAAGTCTGGGCAGGTCCCGGCGGCGTTCGCCGGTCTGACCAGGAACAGTGAACAAACGAGGGAACAGAGCAGAACCCAACGACGCGTGTCTGAAATCGTGCGCATGAAATCCTCCTTGTGTCGTCCTGTACCGCATTGTACCGCCAGATTCATTTGGCGATTGTGGCCGAGCCGACCGGTATCGGGTAGGGCGTGATGCGCCCCACGACGTGCGTCCACGCAGGGGGCGCCAAATGAATTTGGCGATACAGCAATCGCCCGGTCGGCGCTGGCGAAGCTGGCGCGGCGAGCCGCGGGGCGCCAAATGAATTTGGCGGTACAGCAATCGCCCGGTCGGCGCTGGCGAAGCTGGCGCGGCGAGCCGCGGGGCGC
>CAZOLV010000016.1:23504-66475 GCA_964580725.1 uncultured Anaerolineae bacterium
GTCGGCGCTGGCGAAGCTGGCGCGGCGAGCCGCGGGGCGCCAAATGAATTTGGCGATACAGCAATCGCCCGGTCGGCGCTGGCGAAGCTGGCGCGGCGAGCCGCGGGGCGCCAAATGAATTTGGCGGTACAGCAATCGCCCGCCGATTGTACACGACAGGCGACTGCAACGCAATGGGCTTTGGAGCACAGAGGACCGCTCGAATCGCTTTTCGATAGGATGAAGAAACATGCCGCAAGAAACAGTTGGATACATCGAATTGGAGTGGCGCTGCCGGCAGTGCGGGCGACGCAATGCGGGTCAGCGCAACACGTGCGCTAGCTGCGGCGCCGCCATGCCCGCCGAAGCCGCATTCGAACTCCCGACGCAGCAAGAACTGATCGCCGACGAGGGCAAGCTGGCGCGCGCCGTGCTTGGGCCAGACATCGTCTGCGCCTTCTGCGGTACGCGTAACGCCGCCGACAGCAAAACCTGCAAACAGTGCAACGCCGACCTGACGCAGGGACAGGCGCGCGGCAGCGGGCAGGTCGTGGGGGCGCTCGACACGACGCCAGCGCCGCCGGTGACCTGCCCATTCTGTCACGCTTCCAACCCCGCCGCCGCGACCCAGTGCGAGAAGTGCGGCGGCAGCCTGACCGCCCGGTCGGCGCCGCCGCCCACGCCGGCGGCCAAACCGGCCCCGACGCCGGTTTGGGTGTGGCTGGCCCTGGCCGCCCTGCTTGGCCTGTGTATTCTCGGCGCTGTGCTCTTTTCGGCGAACGGCCGCAGCACCACGCAGGTCATGGCGACGGTGCAGGATGTGGCGTGGGAACGCACCATCGCCGTCTGGGGGCTGCGTCCAGCCGCCGACGCCGCCTGGCAGGACGACATTCCGGCCGGCGCCAGCGTTGATCGTTGCGAAAACCGTGTGCGCCGCACGCAGGAGGAACCGGCCGCCAACGCCGAAAAGGTGTGCGGCACGCCCTACGTCATTGACCAGGGCAGCGGTTTTGGTAAAGTGGTGCAGGACTGCGTGTATCAGGTGTACGACGCCTGGTGCACCTTCACCACCCTCGCCTGGGCGCCCATCGGCGTCCTCACGGCGGAGGGCGACAACCTGGCGCCAACCTGGCCGGAGGTTGCACTGGCGCAGGATGAACGCCAGGGCGAGAGCAACGAACGCTACGTCGTGCGCCTGATCGCCGACGACCAGACGCTGACCTACTCCCCGCGTAGCGCCGATGAATTTGCCCAATTCAGGCCGGGCAGCCGTTGGCAGGTCGTCGTAGATGGCTTTGGCGAGATTCAGGAGATCAGCCCGGCCCCCTGACCGGCGCACGCCGCGTCTGAGTCACGCCGCACGGCGTTCGAGGACAGCACACCATGCCGCTCGATGATGCACAGCGTTGGAATCAACGCTATCTCAGCCGTCGCCACGCCGACTTCGAACAGCCGCGCCCTTTCCTGGTGGAACAGCGCAGTTGGCTTCCTGCCCGCGGCCTGGCGCTCGATCTGGCCATGGGGCTGGGCGGCAATGCGGGCTTTCTGATGGCGCACGGACTGCGCGTCGTCGGCGTGGACATCAGCGAGGTGGCGGTGCGTCACGCCCGCGCCAGGCAACCCGGCCTGCGGGCGGTGCTCGCCGATTTGACCGAATTTCCCCTGCCGGCCAATACCTTCGATGTCATCGTCGCCTTCTACTATTTGCAGCGTTCGCTGTGGCCGCCGATGGCGCAGGCGCTGCGACCGGGCGGCGTGTTGATCTGTGAAACCCTGACTCAGGCCGTGCGCCAGGTGCGCCCCGAAATGCCTGCGCCGTTTCTGCTGGCCCCTGGCGAACTGCGCCAGGCCTTCCCCACATTGCGCCTGTGCGTCTACCGTGAAGCATGGATCGAAACCGGCTGCAAGGAGCCGCGCGCCGTCGCCAGCCTGGTTGCTGTCAAACCCCCGGTGTCCCGCGATGATTGCGATGTGGAGCCGCCAGATTCGTTCGAAGGAGAGATTCAAGGAGGAGTATGAGTACAGCAAGCCGCACCCCTGATCAGATGACTCCCGCACATGGACACGACCCCCAGGCGCACGATCATGCGCATGGCCACGAGCACGAGCACGATCATGATCGCGACCACGAGCACGAGCACGCGCACGATCACGATCACGACCATGATCACGATCACGATCACGAGTACGAGCACGAGCACGAGCACGAGCACGAGCACGATCACGAGCATGGCCACGAGCATGGCGCTGGCGGCGGGGTGCTTGGCTGGATCCTGGCCTTCCTGCACATCCATGGCCATCACCACGAGGACGGCCTTGCCGGCGATTCGGTGTTGACAACCAGCCGTGAGGGCATCCGGGCGTTGCAGTGGTCGTTACTCAGCCTGCTGCTGACGGCCATCCTGCAGATTATCATCGTGCTCATTAGCGGCAGTGTAGCGCTGCTGGCCGATACGATCCATAATTTCGCCGACGCCACCACCGCCATTCCGCTATGGATCGCTTTTAGCCTGAACAAGCGCCAGCCGAAGCGCGGCTTCACCTATCGTTATGGCAAAGCCGAAGACCTGGCCGGCGCCTTCGTCGTGCTCGTCATCTTCATCAGCGCCCTCGTCATTTTCTACGAAAGCTGGCAAAAGCTGATCCACCCCGAACCGATTCGCAACCTGGGTTGGGTGGCGGCGGCAGCCATCATCGGCTTCGTGGGCAACGAGTTGGCGGCCATCGTCCGCATTCGCACGGGACGGCGCATCGGCTCCGCCGCGCTGATCGCCGATGGCATGCACGCCCGCACCGATGGCCTGACCTCGCTGGCCGTGCTGCTCGGCGCCATCGGCGTCTGGCTCGGTTTCCCGCTGGCCGACCCGCTCATCGGCGCGCTGATCGGCGTGACGATTCTCTTCATCGTGCGCGATGCGGCGCGTACCATGTGGCAGCGGCTGATGGATGGTGTAGACCCCAAACTGGTGGATCGGCTGGAGCACACCGCACAGCATGTCGCCGGCGTCGAAGGGGTGCATCAGCCGCGCCTGCGTTGGGTTGGCCATGCGCTGTGGGGCGAACTGCACATCGAAGTGGACGCCAACTTGCCGACCGTCGCCAGCCACACCATCGCCGAAGAGGTGCGCCATGCGCTCTTCCACGCCTTGCCCCGCCTGCGTGAAATGACTGTGCACGTTGACCCGCGCCCCGCACCAGACACCGATCCCATGCACTATCACCGCCTCACCTGGCATCACAGCCAGTAGCGATTGGCCAGCGCATACGACGCCAAGCGCAGATGGGCCGGCGCCCGCCGCACCCATCTGCGCCCCCGCCGCCCTCAGGCCAGCAGGATCAGATCGGCGACCAGGCCCACGATCATCGCGCCGCCGATCAGCGTGGCCAGCACCAGCCCAATGACGCGCCAGCGGGCAATGGTCAGCGCTCCGGTCAAGGCGCCGATCGAAGTGCCCGCGCCGGTGATCAGAAAAGCCAGCGCCGCGCCCGCACTCATGCCCGCATCCATGAAGGCCCGCACGACGGGCATCGAGGCCTCCGTGTTGAAGTAGAAAGGCACGCCCAACAACGCCGCCAGCGGCACACCCCACGCGCGACCGCTGCCGAACGCGCTCGTGATCCAGCTCTGCGGAATCAGCCCGTTCAGAAAATAGCCGATGAATGCAAAACTGACGAACAGCAGCAGCAGCTTGCCGCCAAGCGTGACGAATTCACGGGCAAACTGCCCGATCGTCAGCCGCGGCTGCGCCGGCGCCTGCACGTTGGCCTGCGCCCCGCTCCCTGGCCCATCTGCGGCCATCGCCTCCGTCATCTCTACGATCGCGATCGGCGCACTGACCTGCGGCTTGAGGCGCGCCTGATTGACCAGCCAGCCACGCCGTTCGGCGACCGCCGCCAGCGCGCCGCCCGTCAGGCCAAGCAGAATCGAGGCCAGCAGGAAAGTCAAAGCAAAGGGCCAGCCGAACAGCCCGGCGCTGTAGATCAACTGTTGGGGCGAAGTGAGCGGTGAGGCCACCAGAAACGCCACGATCGGCGCCCATGGCATCGTCGAAGCCATCATCCCCAAAACGACCGCCGTCGTGCCGCAGGAACAAAACGGCGTTGCCACGGCCGTCGCCGTGGACATCAACACGCTGTTGCGCTCGTTGCGACGCAAAAAGCGCGCCGCCCGTTGCGGGTCAACCCACACCTGCAGCAGCACGCTGATCAGCGCGCTCGCCAACAGCAGGGGCCAGAGCTGCGATAACGTTGTCAACGCATTGCTCACCGCAAACTGAAAAGCATCGGTCACGTTCATCGTTCTTCCTTTCTCGTATAGAAGATTGTCTATGTATTTGCTCCGAAAAAACCGGCCCATCAGGCCGGAACGAGCGACGACGGAGATTATATCGAAGTTTATCTATTTGTCAAATCAAAACGCGCCGCGATGACCGCTGCCCTTGACAAGCGCGCGGCGTCATGGGACAATGCGCCGGAACCGGCCGGGCGGCCGGCATCAAGAAATCAGGAGTAACCCTCATGTTGTATGGTGTTGTTTTGGCGCTTCATTCGATCCTGCGTTGGGTCGTGGTCATCGTGGCACTGCTGGCGCTGATGCGCGCCCTGGGTGGGCTATCTGGCCGGCAGGTCTGGAGTGCGCTCGACCGTCGTCTGGGCCTGGCCTTCACCGGTGCGCTCGATACGCAGTTGCTGATCGGCCTGCTGCTGTACGTAGTCAGCCCCATCACGGCGGTGGCGGCGCAAAATATGGGCGCGGCGATGTCTCAAGCGTCCATTCGTTTCTTTGTCGCCGAACACTGGGTGTTGATGCTGGCGGCGCTGATGCTGGCGCACATCGGCACCGTGCGCGTGAAGAAGGCAGCGAACGACGCGGGCCGTTTCCGGCAGGCGGCGCTCTTCGTCGGTTTGGCATTTGTGCTGATTCTGGCGGCGGTGCCCTGGCCGTTTTTCAGCGGCTACGGCCGCCCGTGGCTGCGCCTTTAGTTGCAGTTGCAGGAGAGGACACACCGGCGGTCTTCTGAGGAGCGGCCAGTTCGGCGACCAGCGTCAAGAGCACGGTACGATCTTCCATCTGACCGGTCTTGATGGCGACGTCGCTTTCGAGCAGCCGCTCCAATGCCCATTCCAGCGTGCGCAGGCTGAAGCGTTGCGCCTGTGGCCATGTCTTTTTCATCGTAAAGGGTTTTTGTCCAAGCGTCACACCCGCTGCATCTTGATCCAGGCCCCGCGTCATCAGGTCTTTGACCTGCAGCAGCAGCCGGTACTGCCAGGCGATCATGCCCAGGATGGCCAGCGGCTGTTCTCCGGCGTCGAGCAGGGTTTGCAGCAGCACGATGGCCTGCTGGCCGTTGCCGTTGGCCAGCGCCTCCACCATCTCGAAGACGGTGTGCTCGCGGGCGCCGCTCACCAGCAGCCTGATATCGGCGGCGCTGATCGGCCGTTCGTTGGCGGTGAAAGCCAGCAGCTTGCTCAACTCCTGATCGAGCAGGCGTAGATGGCGCCCGGCCAGCTCCATCAGCGTTTGCAGCGCCGCCGGCTCGATTTTGATCTTGCGCTGTTTGGCGCGCTGCGTCAGCCAGTGCAACAGCCACTCATCCTGCTTCCACCACGGCCCCTCGTACTGGCAGACGATCATGCGCACGCCCGCCAGCGCCTCCAGCGCCTTGTACAACGGTTCGGTCTTCCGCACCTGCGCCGGCTCCAGCAAAACCAGGTCGGTCGTTTCAGGAATACGGGGCAGATAAGCGATCAGCGCGGTCCGCATCTGCTTGACGGCCTCCGGCGCCGCATCGCCCGTCTCGGTTTGCCCATCGGCCGGCGTCGCTTCGGGCCGATTCTTGGCCTGCCCGCGCGCCGATTTGCGCGCCCAGGCCGTCAGCGCCCCATCGAGGATTACCAGGCGGCGCGGCGCCAGGAAGGGCGCGACATCGCAGCCATGATGCAGGTCGGCCAGCGTGAAGCGCGCCCCATCGAGCGTCAGCGTGTTGAGCTGCGCAAATTCAGGTGGCCCCAGCGCCGCCTTGACTTCGGCCAGCGCCTCCGCACGTAGAAACTCTTCGTCGCCGTGAATCAGGATAATCATGTCAGGGATGGATCAGTTCGACAAAGTGCACGGGGACGCCGGCCATGTCGGGACGGCGGGTGATACGTCCGAGCCGCACGCCTTGCACCTGTGGCGAGGTGGTGATCCACTGCTGCAGCGTGTGACCGACCGGCTGCGCCAGGAAGAGGGCCAGCGTGGAGGCGGTGAAGGCGGTGGGCAGCGCCTCCCAGGCCGAATGACGGCGACCTTCGCCCCGGCTGCTGAGCGTTGTGACGGCCCAGGCAGCCAGTCCGGTCAGCAGGCCGGAGGCGACGAAGTTGGTGCCGCAGTTGGGATGCACCGCCAGTTGCGCTTCGCCCTTCTGCAAACGCACCAGCGCCTCTTGCACGGCGCTCTCCAACTGGGCGATCTCCACCTGACCAAAGACGACGAAACCCTTGCTGTTGCTGCGAGCGACCAGATGACCGCCCGCCCGGCGCGCGGTCAAGATGTGGACGGCGGCGTGTTCGATGCCGTGATTGCGCCGAACGCGCGCGAACACCGGGATATTTTCCAACAGATTGACAGCCTGTGTCATGTCGCTACCTCTCGTGACTTCTCGCTTCGCTAAACTGCCTGTGCGCCGCCGCGATCCTGCCGCGGCGTGTCCAACTCCTGGCGCACCACGTAGATCGGTTTGTTTTGCGCTTCGTAGTAGGTGCGCATCGTCATTTCGCCCAACAGGCCGATGCTCAACATCTGCACGCCGAGCATGACGAGCAGCACGGCCAGCAGTAGCAGCGGGCGGCTGCCGATGCTTTGCCCCAGGATCAACTTGAGATACGTCAGATACAGCCCAGTCACGATGCCGGCGACGCCCACGGTCAGGCCGATGCCGCCAAAGACGTGCAGTGGGCGGGTGGCGTAGCCGAGCAAGAAACGCACGGTGATCAGATCAAGAATGACGCGTATGGTGCGGCTCAGGTTGTACTTGGAACGCCCAAACTGGCGTGCACGATGATTGACAGGAATTTCGGCCACGCTGACCCCCATCCAACTGGCGATGGCCGGAATGAAGCGGTGCAATTCGCCGTAGAGCCTGATGTTCTGCAGCACGTCGCGGCGATAGGCCTTGAGCGAACAGCCGTAGTCGTGCAGCGCCACCCCGGTGACGCGTGAGATGAGCGCATTGGCCAGTTGCGAGGGCAGGCGGCGGCTGAGGGCCGCATCCTGTCGCTGCACCCGCCAGCCGCTGACGACATCGTACCCCTCGTTGATCTTGGCCAGCAGACGCCCGATGTCGGCCGGATCGTTTTGCAGATCGGCGTCCAGCGTCACCACCACTTCGCCGCGCGCCCGGTCGAAACCGGCGACGAAGGCGGCGGTTTGACCGAAATTGCGCCGAAAGCGCACCACTCGCACATGATCGGGATCGAGATCGCGCCACGCTCGCAGCAGTTCGAACGAACGGTCGCGGCTGCCGTCATCAACCAGGATGATCTCGAACGGGCAGGTCAGCGCCTGCAGGGCTGCCGTCAGTTGCGTTTGCAGGGCCGGGATGCTCTCCTCTTCCTCGAAGATCGGCACGACCACGGAGACCAGCGGCGGCGGCTGTTGTTTGGAAACGCTCATGATTGCTCCAGGGGCGCACGCAGCGCCGGTTCCCACCAGGCGGCCGGCGTCAGGTAGAAAATGCCGCCGATGAGCGCCGCCGCCAGGCTGACGGCGTAGAAGAGCAGGCCCATGACGGCGGCGGCAGCGGCAGGCACGCCGGCCTGGCCAAAGAGTGCCACGTAGCTCAACTCGCGCACCCCCAGGCCGCCGAACGACGGCAGCATCAGCGAGATCGAGATCAGCGGGACGAAGACCAGATAGTATGTCCAGGAAACCTGTACGCCGACCGCCTGGCCAAAACAGAGGTTGATGGTGATCAGCAGGACGGCGAAGACCGCCGAGACGGCAAACGACGCCAGCAACGGGCGTACGCCGTAGGTGGGGATGGCGTCGAGCAGCCATTGACCGGCCTTGATGTGCGTCAGCCAGGGCAGGCGTCGTTGCACGGCCAGCATCCAGTCGCGCCGGGTCATGGCCAGCACGATGAGCAGGCAGCCGCCAAAAAGGCCCCACAGCAGCCCGCCGACCGCCGGGCTGATGGCGCCAGGCGCCAGCGCCAGCACAGCCGCGCCTGCTGTCAGCAGGACGACCATGCCGCTGAAACGGTCGAGCAGGACGGAGCCGAGGATGAGGCCGGGACGCGTCACGCTGCGGCCAAGCGCCAGTGTTTTGACGGCGTCGCCGCCAAAGCCGGTGGGCAGGATGGCGTTGAAGAGAGAGCCGATGAAGTACCAGCGTACGAGCAGTGCCAGCGGCGCCGGCGCGCCGCCGGCGCGCAGCAGAATCTGCCAGCGGAAGGCGCGCACAGCCACGCCTACCTGAAAGAGCAGCAGCGCCAGCAGAAACCAGCCGAAGTGGATGTGGGTCAAAATGGCGCCGATTTTACGCCAGTCAACGGCGCGCAGCAGCAGGATGATCAGCAAGAGGCTGGCGCCAACTTTGAGCAAGGCGCCGATTCTACGGTCAATCATGCTGATTTCTGGGCGATGCAGAGCAGCGATTGGCCGAACGGCGCATCCCAAACGCGCCGCAGCAGCCGCTCGCAGGCGATGAAGAAGGGCGCCAGCAGGTTGAACAGCTTGAGCTGATCGTGCGGCAGCAGATCGCGCTTGAGGACGCGGCTGTTGAGCCACCAGCCGGGGATGCCGGCGATGTTCAAGTAGCCGAGGCGCAGAATCTGCAGGCCTGTGCCCGTCACCAGGGCGGAGAGCTGGGCGCGCTCGTAGCGGCGATAGTGCCCCAGGGCGGCGTCGAGCGTGCCGGCCATATACGCGCCGGCCGGCACGAAGAGCAGCAAGCGCCCGCCCGGCTCCAGCAGTTCAGCCATGTGCTGCAGCGCCACCTGATGATTCTCGATGTGTTCGAGCACGTTGAGACACATCACCGTATCAACCCGGAACGGCGCCAGTTGGGCGACGGTGGCGCGGGTGGTGATGTCGCCTTCGACGATGTGCACGTTGGGGTGATCGGCGAAGGCCTTCTGCACATGGCGCACTGAGCTGGGCAAGCGGTCGAGGCCAACCACGGTCTCCAGATGCAGGAAGAAGCTGGTCATGTTGCCGATGCCGCAGCCCACTTCGAGCAGGCGACGGCCGGCGAAGGGTGCGATTTCCTGATAGATCCACTGGTTGTAGCGATCTACGCTGGCCATGCGGCGTAGCGTCTCGCGGCCGATGGGATCATCCAGTTCACTGGGCGGGTTGTCATTCAACGCTGTGTACACGGCATCCTCTTCTGCGCACTATTCGACGAAGCGGTATTTGATCAAGGCCCACAGGGCCGGCAGACCGTCGCGCCAGGCGCTGATCTTCTTGCCCTCGTCCACGTCGCGGCCGCTGTAGGAGATGGGAACCTCGAAGACACGATAGCCCCGCTTGAGAATCTTGGCTGTAATCTCCGGCTCGAAATCGAAGCGATTGGCCCGCAGCTCGATGCCGGTGAAGACCGCCGTCCGAAACATCTTGTAACAGGTTTCCATATCGGTGAGGATGGTGTTGTAGAGCAGATTGGTGATGAGGGTCAGGAACTTGTTGCCCAACATGTGCAAGAAGTTGAAGGCTCGGTGCGGCCCCATGAAGCGCGAACCATAGACCACATCGGCCTTGCCGTCCACGATCGGCTGTACGAGCACCTGATACTCGCGAGGGTCGTACTCCAGATCGGCGTCTTGAATGACGACGAGATCGCCCGTCGCCTGGCGCAGCCCGGTGCGAATTGCTGCGCCCTTGCCGGCGTTCTGTTTGTGGAAGACGATGTGCATCCCCGGCCTGGCCTGGGCCTGCATCTGCTGCAAGATGTCGCGCGTGCCGTCGGTCGAACCGTCGTCCACCAGGACGATCTCTTTGGCAATGGGCTGCGCCGTGTTGGGGTTGGTCAGCGGCGCCGCCAGCACACGCTGGATGATCTCTTCGACCGTCTGTCGTTCGTTGTACACCGGAATGATCACCGATAGCAGGCGCGGTGTGACAGTCACGATGATTTTGCTCTCTCCTGTCCTTTGCAGATGCCTGATCTTAACACACAGGCGACGGTGCGTCAAAGTGGGGCTGCAACAGCCCTCAGCCCCGGCCGTCGGCGCGCTCGTCCGCCTGGCCGGCCGTCTGTTCCAGGTAACGCTCCAGCCCGCGCGCCTTCAGTTCGTCGGTGATGCGCTTGACCTCCTGCGCCCGGTCACGCGGACAGATCAGCAGCGCATCGGCGGTGTCAACGACCACCATGCCCTGCAAGCCGATGCAGGCGATCAGGCGCTGCTCGCTGAAAACGAAGCTGTCGTGCGTGTCGAGCAGGATGTGCGGGCCTTGCGTCACGTTGCCCTGTTCGTCGGCCGGCAGTTCATCGGCCAGGGCCGCCCAACTGCCCACATCGTTCCAGCCGATGTCAACCGGCAGCACCGCCGCGTCGGCGGCGCCTTCCATGACGCCAAAATCAATCGTTTCGCTGCGGATGTGCGGCCAGACCCGCGCCAGCGTCTCGTCGAAGGCGGGCGTGGCGCAGGCGAGGGCGATCTGGTCGAGTTGTTCGCTCAGCGCCGGCATCTGGCGGGCGATTTCGGCCAGGATGCTCTGCACGCGCCAGATGAACATGCCGCTGTTCCAGGAGAAACGCCCGCTCTCCACGAAGCGTTCGGCGGTCTCTCGCGCCGGTTTTTCGGTGAAGCGCGCCACGCGGTAGGCGCTAAAGCCGCCAAACGTCGCCAGTTCAGGGCCGCGTTCGATGTAGCCGTAGCCGGTTTCTGGATAACCTGGCGTGATGCCCAGAGTGACCAGGCGCCCAGGCGCGTCCGCCGTCTGCGCCGCCGCCAGCAGCACGCGCCGGAAGGTTTCCTTGCGCGCAATCAGGTGGTCGGCGGTGAGCACGATCATGATGGCCTGCGGGTCGCGTTGGCGCAAAAGCGCGGCCGCCAGGCCGATGGCCGGCGCTGTGCCGCGTCCCGCCGGTTCGCCGATGACGTTGGCGGGCGGTAGGGCGGGGATTTGCTCGCACACTAGATTGACATAACTCGTGTTGGTAACAACCAGCACCCGTGCGGCCGGGATGATCGGTGCGATGCGGGCGTAAGCCTCTTGCAACATCGCCCCGGAGCCGGTCAGGTCGAGAAATTGCTTGGGATGCGCCTTGCGGCTGCGCGGCCACAGGCGGGTGCCGCCGCCGCCGGCCAGAATGACGGCGTAGAGATGTTCCTGAATTGACATGCCAAACCTCCGTTGCAGTATAGCATGGCCGCGGCGCAGATCAAAAACCGGCGGCGGTCAGCAGCGCCAGGGTCAATTGGCGCGTGGTGGTTGGGCCTTCCAGCGTTTGTTGATTCGGCCCGACGCAGGCCGGGCAGCCGGCGCGGCATCCGCAGGCGCTCACCAGGTCGCGGGCGGCCGCCAGCAGGACGCTGTGCAGACCGTACAACTGTGCCGCAAAACCGACGCCGCCGGGGATGCGGTCATAGAGGGTGATGGCCGGCAGTTTGCCGTGCGGCCCTTCGACATCGTGTGTCACTCCCAGGTCGCGCGGATCGCACATCAGGTGCAGCGGCGCCACGTTGACCAGGGCGTGGGCCAGCCCAGCCAGCCCGCTGCGGATGTGCACCACCGTTTCGGCCCGCCGATGGCAGGCGTGACAGAGCGTGACCAGGTTTTCGAGCCGATTGGCTTCGATGTGGGCCTGATTGCGTCCCGGCTCATAGCCGAAGAAACGGAAGGGCGTTTTGTGATGCACATCGTGTTGGCGGGCGCTCGTTTCGGGCGCTCCGCAGGCCGCACAACGCATCCCATCGCGCTGGCGGGCGCGGTTGCGCTGTTCCTGCCAGTTTGGGCCATAGTCGAGAATGGGCGCATCCCACCACAGGCCCGACGTGCGCAGCTCTTCGATTGCCTCGTCGCCGAAACTGAGCCAGTAGGCCGTCGTATCCATGCTCTGCGGCGGCAGGGCGATCTCTCCGCCGCCCAGGTTCTCTTGCGTGTGCAGCTTGAGCTTGCGGAAAGTCGTGGCCTGCGTGGTGACGGTGATTTCGCCATGCCCGCGCACGGTGCGTCCGGCCGTCTCGCTCTTTTCCACGCGCTGCACCGTGACGGTAGTCGTGCTGCTGGCTTCGGTGTAGTATTCCAGGCCGGTTGGCTGCACGTGGGCCTGGCCTGCCTCCCAGTCGAGTCGGGCGACCAGATAGCTGCTGCCTTCGTGCAGGTAGATGGCGCCTTCGTGCAGCAGGAGCGGTGCGCTGAAGCGATCGAGCACGCCGATGACGTTGGCGTCGTCAGCGCCGTTGCCGGCGACGATGGTGATGGGGTCGTTGCCGGCGGCGCGCAGCGAAAAGCCGAGCGCCGGCGGTGCCTGGCCCATCCAGTACCAGGCGTCGCCGCTGCGGTGCAGCAGGCCCTGTGCGGCCAGAAAGGAGAGTAGTTCCTGGGTGTGGAGTGCCTGGCCGAACTGCTCATTGGTCTCGAAGGGCAGTTCGAAGACGGCGCACTGTAGATGATTCAGTAGAATCGGCAGGTTGTCCGGGGCGATGTAGGCGCGTTCGGGGCTGGTTTCGAAAAAATAGCGTGGGTGGTTGATGACGTATTGATCGAGCGCTCCCGAACCGGCCACGAGCACGGCGCCGGCGCTGCCCTGACGGCGGCCGGCGCGCCCCATCTGCTGCCAGGCGCTGGCAATGGTGCCGGGGAAGCCGGTCAAGACGGCGGCGCCCATCTGACCGATGTCAACCCCCAGTTCCAGAGCGTTGGTGGCGACGACGGCGCGCACCTGGCCGCTGCGCAACCCGGCCTCGATGGCGCGCCGTTCGACGGGCAGGTAACCGCCGCGATAGCCGCGCACCGCCTCGGCGGTGACAGGCGCCCGCCGCAGGCCATCGTGTGCGTCCGCCGCCGCCCGTTGTAAGCGGCGCCGCAGATAGGTCAGCAGCAGTTCGACAGCGGCGCGGCTGCGGGCAAAGACGATGGTTTGTACGTCGTGGGTCAGGAAGGCGGCGACCAGGCGTTCGGCCTCGGCGGCGCTGGAACGGCGCAGCCCCAGGTCGCGATCTACGATGGGCGGGTTGTAGAGGATGATGTGGCGGGCGCTTTGCGGCGCGCCGTCGCGCGCGATCAGACGTACGGGGGCCACTTCCAACAGCCGTGCGGCCAACTCCTGCGGGTTGCCGATGGTGGCCGAGGTGCAGATGAACTGCGGATCGCTGCCGTAGAAGCGGCAGATACGGCGCAAGCGGCGCAGGACGTTGGCGACGTGACTGCCAAAGACGCCGCGGTAGGTGTGCAGTTCGTCGAGGACGACGAAGCGCAGGTTGCTGAACCAGGGCGCCCAGGATGTGTGTTGGGGCAAGATGCCGGCGTGCAGCATGTCCGGGTTGGTCAGCAGCAGGCGGGCGCGGCTGCGAATGGCGCGGCGTTGGCCGCGCGGGGTGTCGCCGTCATAGACGCTGACCGCCGGCAGGGGGTTGGGGCCGGCGGCGGCGGCCAGGAACCGTTCGAGTTCGGCCAGTTGATCCTGGGCCAGGGCTTTGGTGGGGAAGAGGTAGAGCGCATGCGCCTGCGGTTGCTGCAGCAGGGCCTGCAGGGCCGGCAGGTTGTAGCAAAGCGTCTTGCCCGATGCCGTGCCTGTGACGATGACCAGATGAGCGCCCGCCAGGGCCAGTTCGAATGCCTCAGCTTGATGGGCGTAGAGCTGGCCGATCTGGCGGCGCTGGAGGGCCTGGACAAGCTGCGGATGCAGCGCCGGCGGCAGGGGCGCCATCTGCCCTGGACGGGCCGGGATCTCCTGCCACGCGGTCACGCCGCGCATGAATTCGGCGTCTTGTCGCAGTTGCGCCAGGCACTGTTCGATGCCCACGGTGGACGCCTCAGGGGATGACGTTCGATCTGCAGCGGGCGCGCGGCCTGTCGCTGACGCTGTTGGCGTCAGCGGCGCTGCTGGCGCTCGCATTGTCGCTGGCGTCGCTCATGCCGCCGACCGGCTGTGGAACGGGCATGGCGGGCGTGATGGTCGGCAGGGCGGCCATGCGCTGATCGAGCGCGATCTCGGCGGCGCGATCTGGGCTGACGCCGTTGTGGGCGCCAATGACGCCGTTGGCCCACAGCAGGAAGTCAACGACGCGCCAATACTGTTCGGGCGTCAGGTCGCCGGGCGCCGAATAGGGCATGGCGTGCGAGACGTAAACGTACAGGCTCTGGGCGTTGGCAAAGCGGCGCAGGGCGTCGGGCGAGACTATGGCGGGGGCGTAGTTGTTGGGCAGATAGAAACCTTCCGGCGGGTGATCGCGCCCGTGACATTTGGATGTAGAGCAGTTTTGGTGTTCTTCATCCCAGGTGGCGCGCCAGGCGTCGGTCAGGCCCTGGCCCACATCGCCATGACAGGTGGAACAGCGTTGGGCATAGACCTGGGCGCCCATTTGCACGGCGAGGGCAGGGGCATTGGCGGGAGGTTGGTCGGACGCCTGCGCCGTCCACACGGTGGCGGTCAGTGCGATCAGCGTGAACAAGAGCGTGAAACGTGTGAATCGTTTTTTGGATTGCGGCATATCGAACTCATGGCATCTGGGGGACTCGACGGGGGACTGGCGGCTGGCGACGGCGCCGACAAAAAGCCCGGCGAACAGAGCCGGGCTTTTTGTACGGGCCTAACCAGGGTTGGCCTGGCGAGATGGCGTCAACTGGTGCCCTTGAGGCGAGGGTCGAGGGCGTCGCGTAGGCCGTCGCCCAGGAAGTTGAAGGCGAACATGGTGATGGCCAGGGCCAGGGCGGGGAAGATGGCCTGGTTGGGATAGGTGCGCACCACGCCGGAACCATCCGAGATCATCGAACCCCAGGATGGCGTGGGGGGGTTGACGCCGAGACCGATGAAGGAGAGGAAGGCCTCCAGGCTGATGTAACCAGGGATGGACAGACTCTCGGCGACGATGAGGGGGCCGATGATGTTGGGCATGATGTGGCGGAACATGATGCGCAGGTCTTTGGCGCCAATCGTGCGGGCGGCCTCGATGTACTCTTTTTCACGTGCGGAGAGCACCTGGCCACGCGTCAGGCGGGCCATGGTTTCCCAGGCGGTCAGGCCGATGCCGACGTAGATGAAGAGGACGCCGCCCAGTGCCGCATCGAGCTGACTGACGGCGTAACTGAAGGTGCCTGGCTCCGGTTTGGCGAAGGTGGAGCGGAAGAAGGCCATCAGCAGGATGATGAACAGGATTTGGGGGAAGGCGTAGAGAACGTCAACGATGCGCATCATGATGTTATCGACGCGACCGCCGAGGTAGCCGGAGATGCTGCCGAAGATGACGCCAATGGCCAGGCTGACGAGCGGGCCGATGATGGCGACTGTCAGTGAGATGCGTGCGCCGTAGACGATACGGCTGAAGATGTCGCGGCCGACATAGTCGGCGCCGACGGGGTAATCGGAGCTGATCTTGGCGTAGCCTTGCATCGAGGTGAATATCTTGGGCACCCAGGCTGGCACCTTGTTGACATCAATCAGGACTTGATCCGAGAAGGACTTGGGAGCGATGATCGGCGCGCCCACGGCCAGGATGACAAGCAGTAGGATGATAGCTCCCCCGATGACGGCCGCGCGATTGCGCAGCAGCCGGCGGAAGGCCTCGGCCCACAGGCTTTCACTCTTGCGCGTCAGCGTGATGTTGACCTCCCCCGAGGTCGTGCTGTTTGACGTTGCCATCGAAAGACTCCTTCCGAACTCTTACGTGTAGCGGATGCGTGGATCGAGGAAACCGTAGAGGATGTCCACGATCAGATTGGCGACGACCAGCAAAATGGCGTAAAGCAGGATCGTTCCCATGATGACGGGATAGTCCCGATTGGTAATGCTGGTGACGAAATACTTGCCCATACCGGGGATGCCAAAGATCGTTTCGGTGACGAAGGTGCCGGTGACAAGTGCGGCGAACATCGGCCCCAATACGGTGACGACGGGGATGAGCGAGTTCTTGAGGGCGTGCCGGGTGACGACAGTGCGTTCGGCCAGGCCCTTGGCGCGGGCGGTGCGGATGTAGTCTTCGCGGATGACCTGCAGCAGGCTGGCGCGGGTCAGGCGGGCAATGATGGCTGAACCTCCCAGGCCCAGGGCGATCGAGGGCATGACAGCGTAGCGAAAGAATTCAGGCCCAATGTTGGAGGGCAGAAAACCGAGTACGAAGGGTGGCTTGGCGCCCCAACCGGTGGGCGGCAGCCATTTGAGGGTGACGCCGAAGATCCATACCAGAATCGGCCCCAGCACGATGACCGGCACCGAAACGCCAAAGATGGCGATGCCCATGCCCAGGTAGTCCAGGAAGGAGTTCTGCTTGAGCGCGGCAAGGATCCCCAACGGCATGCCCAGGGTGAGGGCCACGATCAACGCCATCAAGCCGAGTTGCGCCGAAATGGGGAACTGCTGGCGGAAGATGTCGTTGACGGTGCGGCTGCGCGAGGTGAACGAGGGGCCGAAGTTCATCCATTTGAGCCACAACTTGTCCCCTACCTTGATGTTGATGATGGCGTCGTCCAGGAGAGAGGTGTTGGGCGGCACCGAGGAGAGTTGCGGCACCAGGACATTGCGCAGATAATCGAAATACTGCTTGAGGAGAGGATCGTCCAGATGATAGCGCTCGTTCAGAATCGCGACGGTTTGGGGCGGCAGCGCCTTTTCCTTGTCGAACGGGCCTCCGGGCACTGAGTGCATCAGCGTGAAGGTGATTGCGGACACCACGAGCATGGTGACTGCCATCCAAATCAAGCGACGAGCGATGTAGCGTCCCATTTGTTGCTGCCTCCTGATGATGTCTGATGTCTGTGTAACTACACAGGTGTTTTGCCGCGCGATAGCTGCGGCGAGAAAATACCGGCGTTCAGGCGACCTATGCGGGTTCTGTCATCCTGATTGGAGCGAAAGTGCGGATCGGCGTCGCGGTGAAGGCCATAACCAGGCGTTTCGCTGCCTTCAGCATGACAGAACGCGTCGGTGGCAGCCGGTGGAACGGCGACTGGCGCCGCCATCCCACCGGCGGGCGCAGCAGGCGAACCTGTGTGCGCCCCGTGCCTTGACCGGTTGGCGGAGCGACGATCGCCGCTACGCCAGCCGGTTGCACAGAGTCGAAGACTCTACATTACTTGTTGAGATCCCACTTCTCGTAGGCCTCATGGCCAGAGGCGGAGAAGGTGCGCACCACATACGGCTTGGTGACGGTGTTGCGCGTGTACCAGTAGATCGGCGCAATCGCGGCGTCGGTATCAACCAGGATTTCTTCAGCCTCGGCGTACATCTCGACGCGCTTGGCTGCATCCTGCTCCGTCGCAGCTTCCGCCACGATCTTCTCGAACGCATCGTTCAGCCAGTTGATGCCGCCGCCCTCGGACGGGTTGGCAGAACCGCCAGCCGCAAACACTTCACGCGTGAAGTTGTTGGCGTCCGGGTAGTCCTGGCACCAGCCCAGGCGGTAGACCTGCGGCGTGCCCACCGGGTCGCGGATGGTCTGCAGATAGACCTTCCACTCCTGGTTGGTCAGCTTGACATCAATGCCCAGGTTGGTCTTCCACATCTGCTGAATGGCTTCAGCGATCTTCTGGTGGCCAGAGGAGGTGTTGAACATCAGGGTGATGTCCACCTTGTCCTTGGTCAGGCCCTTCTCGGCCAGGTACTCATCCAGGTTCTTGTTGGCGCCGGCGACATCGAACTTGACGCCGAGGTCAGGATGAGAGGCCATGGTCGGCGCGGCGGCCAGACCGGGGCGGGCGAACCACTGTGCAGGCTCCTGGCCACCCTTGAGCACGTTGTCAATCAGGCCCTGGCGGTCAATCGCCATGGAGAGGGCGCGACGGACGCGGGCATCATCCACGAACGGGGCCTTCGTGTTGTAGCCGTAGTAGTAGGTGCACAGGCTCGGCGCCGTGAAGTATTCCTTCTGCAGCGTCGGATCGGCCTTGACGCGCTCGATGTCGGCCAGCGGAACGCCAGCGCTATCGAGGTTGCCAGCTTCGTATTCGGCGAAGGCGGCGGTTTCGTCCAGCATCGAGAAAACGATTTCGTCCAGCTTGGGCTGCGGAACGGCGTCGGTTCCGGGCCAGAAGGGATTCTTGACCAGGCTCAGTTGCGAGTCATGGATCCAGCTCTTCAGCGTGAAGGGGCCGTAGCTCTGGAAGAAACCAGGCTCTGTCCAACGATCGCCGCGACCGTCGCTGCAGTCGTCGCCTTCGATGGCCCACTTCGGTTGCGCATGGGCAACCCACAGACCAGCGATGTTGGCGTTGTAGGCGGCAGCTTCCTTGAAGTTGACCTGCAAGGTGTAGGTGTCCACCACAGTCACGCCCACGGTTGCTGTGTCGGTCACGGTGCCGGTGTTGAAGTCATCGGCGCCCGCAATCGCAAAGCTCAGCACATACGCATAGTCCGACGCGGTGGCCGGATTCAGCGTGCGCAGGATACCGTACTGGAAGTCGAAGGCGTTGACCATGCGGTCCGCGCCGTTGCAGTCCTGCACCTTGACCACTGCATCCTTGGCGCCGTCATACTTGACCCACGGCACATCGTTGCGTAGCTTGAAGGTGTAGGTCTTGCCATCTTCCGAGATGTCCCACTCCGCCATGCCGGGTTTGAGCGCCGAGGTGACTTCTTCGAGACGGCTGAGACCCACCGTGGTGGCGTCCACGATCGTCACGGACGACGTATCGGTGGAGACGGCCGGGTCAATCGTCGGCACATCGCCAGGGCCAAGGTTCTGATGCAGGACCTTGGGGCCAGGAGGCGCCGGCGTTGCGGTCGCTTCCACTACAACCGTCTTCTCGACGACAACCGTGTTTTCAACAACCTTCGTGACCTCGACCACCACTGTCTCCTTGATTGGCGTGGGGGCGGCGCCGCCGCAGGCCGACAGGACGAGACCACTGATCACCAGGACTGCGAGCAAGACAGTCCACTTTGTCGAACGCATGAGTATCTCCTCCTACAGAGTATACACAGGATTTGGCTGGCGCAACCGGTCGTTGCGCCGTGCTTGTTTGCTAAATCAAAGCAGCGAGCCAGGCTGTTTGGTCTTTAGCAGGCGGATCATCAGCGAATATCACCCCCTTTCGTCTTGATCTCTTCTGCGCTCGCCTGACGGCAGTTATCGGCAAGTTCGAACCATTGTGCAGTTGCGGTGTTGGTTTGCCGTGCCGGCTGCCAACGCTGCGCCTTGCTAGTACAAATGACAGGCCGTGAAATGCCCGGCGCCAACCGACTTGAACGACGGTTCGCTTTCCCGACAGATGTCCATCACCCGCGGACAGCGGGTGGAGAAGTAGCAGCCCTTCGGTGGGTTGGCCGGGCTGGGCACATCGCCGGTCAGGATGATGCGCTTGCGCCTGTCTTCTGCCTTCGGGTCCGGAATCGGCACGGCAGAGAGAAGCGCCTGCGTGTACGGATGCAGCGGATTGCGATACAACTCGGTGCGCTCCGTCAGTTCCACGATCTTGCCCAGATACATGACGGCCACACGATTGCTGATGTGGCGCACCATCGAGAGGTCGTGGGCGATGAACAGGTAGGTCAAACCGAACTTGGCCTGCAGGTCTTCCAACAGGTTGACGATTTGCGCCTGGATCGAAACGTCCAGCGCCGAAATCGGCTCGTCGCACACGATGAACTTCGGGTTGATGGCCAGGGCGCGGGCGATGCCGATGCGTTGGCGCTGCCCGCCCGAAAACTCGTGTGGATAACGGTTGATGAAGTACGGGTTGAGACCGACGATCTGCAGCAATTCCTGCACCCGCTGCAGACGTGATTTCTTGTCCCCCACGTTGTGCACATCGAGCGGCTCGCCAATGATGTTGCCAACCGTCATGCGTGGGTTCAACGAGGCGTAGGGGTCCTGGAAGATCATCTGCATCTGGCGCCGCTGGTGGCGCAGGTCTTCGCCCTTGAGCTGTGTCAGGTCTGTTTCGTTGAAGAAGACGTGACCCGCCGTCGGACGGTAGAGCTGTAGAATGGAACGTCCCGTGGTAGATTTACCGCAGCCGCTTTCGCCCACCAGACCGAGCGTTTCGCCGCGCTTGATGTCGAACGACAGGCCGTCCACGGCCTTGATCGCGCCCACTTGCCGTTGGAAGATGATGCCCTGCGTGATGGGAAAGTGCATCTTCAGGCCGTCTACGCGCAGGATGGTGTCCTTCTCTGTTGTCGTGCCATTCGGTTTCATGCGCGTAGTCCTCCTGTCGTCACATCAACCCAACAAGCGGCCTTGTGACCAGGCCCCACCGGGCCGAGCGTCGGGTTCTGTTCGGCGCACTGGGCCACCTTGTACTCGCAGCGCGCCGCAAAGGGGCAGCCCTTCGGCAGCGCAATCAAATCTGGCGGCAATCCTTCGATGGACTTCAAGCGCACCGGCTTGTCCTCGTCCAGGCGAGGCAGCGAACCGAGCAGGCCAAGCGTGTAGGGATGACGAGGGTTCGTGTACAGTTCTGACACGCCCGCCTCTTCGACGATGAAACCGGCGTACATCACGATGACCCGTTCCGCCATGCCGGCCACCACGCCCAGGTCGTGGGTGATCCAGATGACCGCCATACCGATCTCTTCTTTCAAGCGTCTGACCAGGTCTACGATCTGCGCCTGAATCGTCACGTCGAGGGCGGTCGTCGGCTCATCGGCGATCAACAACTGCGGGTTGCAGGACAACCCCATGGCGATCATCACTCTTTGGCGCATGCCGCCCGAAAACTGGTGCGGATAATCGTCCAGGCGGTTGGCGGCGCCTGGAATGCCCACCAGATCGAGCAATTCCACGCTGCGGTTACGCGCCTGTTCCTTGTTCATGCCCAGGTGCAGGATGAGCGACTCGCTGATCTGGAAGCCGATAGTCAACACCGGATTGAGCGAAGTCATCGGATCCTGGAAGATCATGGCAATTCGGTTGCCACGAATCTGCCGCAGCTCGTCCGGCTCTAGCTTGAGCAGGTCGCGGCCATCGAAGACCACTTCGCCGGCAACGACTTTGCCGGGCGGCGAGGGGATCAGCCGCGTCAAAGACATGACGCCGACACTCTTGCCGCAACCACTCTCACCCACGATCGCCAAGGTTTCCCCTTCGTCGAGGTGGTAGGAAATGCCGTTGACAGCGTTGACTACGCCGTCTTTGGTAAAGAATTGAGTACGTAGTCCGCGAACATCAAGCAGGACTCCCATGGGCGCCTCCGTGACTGGACATGGTCGAAGGGTGAACACTGGACGGACATGAGACCATAAATGCTTCCGGTTCTATCCTTTCGCATAAGGTATCGAGACGGGACAAGTGAACAGATTACCTGGAAACGACACCGGTTGTGACCATTCAAGAAGAAAGATGATAGAGACGCATGGCCGTCGTCTCAAGAAATCGTGGCCAGGTTATCTTGGCCAAACCAACCGGAACGATACGCACACCGATCGTCGGCGCAGAGTTTAGCATAGGAACTGGCAGTTGTCAAAGTGTGTCGCGCAACCCGCACCACCCTTTACCACTTCTTCACATTCTTCATGTCATCATTACTCATCGCTGCGCCCGGATGAACCATGCTAACGGCGCTCCCATCACGCAGTTGCCTGATTCGCCCACCGCGAGTACAATCGCAATCGTGGCCGCGCCAGATCTGACTGTCGCCGGCGCAACACGCCAGGATTGACGGCGGCGGCTGCCGTTTACTCACTGAACGACGGAAATATATGAAGACCACACAGCTCATCCCTGCCCTGCGCCCGCTGCGCATGCACGCCATCGTGCATGAGGGGTATCCTGCGCTCTATCTGCAAGACCCACTCCAACTGAGTGAGCGCGTTGTCGTTCTTCCGCGCACGCTGGCGCCGATCCTTTGGTTGTGCGACGGCGCACACGACGCCGTGGCCATTCGGGTCAAGCTGTTGCAACGCTACGGCCTGGCGATCAGTCTGGAGATGGTGCTGCGCGTGGCCGCGGTGCTCGACGATGCGCTGCTCCTGGACAATGTGCGGTTCGAACAGGTGCAGGCGCAGCGCCTGCAGGCCTACCGCGCCGCGCCCTACCGACCGCCGGCGCTGGCAGGGCATTCTTACCCTGCCGAGGCCAGCGCCCTCTTCGGGCTGCTCAATGACTATCTCGAAAGCGCCGGCGAGACCGCGGCGGCGTCGGAGCCTGGCCGCGGCGTGTTCAGCCCGCACATTGACTATCCGCGCGGCGGCCATGTCTACGCCCAGGTTTGGAAACGGGCCGCCGCTGCCGCCGCCAGCGCCGAACTGGTCGTCATCTTCGGCACCGATCACTTCAGCGATCGCCCGCTCAACCTGACGCGCCAGCACTACGCCACCCCTTACGGCGTCCTGCCCACCGATCAGGCCATCGTGGATGAACTGGCGCAGGCCATTGGCCCCACCCAGGCCTTCGGCGGAGAGCTGCGTCACAGCACGGAACATTCGCTCGAACTGGCGCTCGTCTGGCTGCACCATCTGCGCGGCGGCCGGCCGGTCACGGTCGTCCCCATCCTCACCGGCTCCTTTGGCGAATTCATTCACAGCGGCCGTTCGCCGGCCGCCGATCCCACGTTGCAGGCGTTGTTGGCGACCTTGCAACGCGCCGCCGCCGGCCGCCGCACCCTGGTCGTTGCCTCGGGCGATCTGTCGCACGTGGGGCCAGCCTTTGGCGGCGCGCCGGTTGGGGCCAACGAGCGCCGCGCCGTGCAGACCGATGACGCCGAACTGCTGGCCCGCATGGCCGCCGGCGATGCCGCCGGCTTCTTTGCCGCCATTCAGCGCATGCGGGATCGCAACAACGTCTGCGGTGTGTCGTCCATCTACCTGGCGCTGCGTTTCCTGGGTGCGACCCATGGCGAACAGTTTGGCTATGACTTCTGCCCGGCCGACGATCAATTGACTTCCCACGTCTCGGTGGGCGGCATGGTCTTCTTCTGAAAACCCGCTCACAGCGGAGCCGATTCCTCGGCCAGCGGCAGCTCGACTGAGACGTTCGTCCCCACACCGGCCTGGCTGGCAATCTGCAGGCGTCCGCCGTGCATGGCGGCCAGGCGCTTGCTGATGACCAGGCCCAAACCGACGCCGCGCCGCTCGAACGTCTGCCGCTCGAACTGCACATACGCGCCGATCTCGGCTAGCTGCTGCGCCGTCATGCCGCAGCCCGCATCTTCGATGACGATCTGCGCCGGCCCCGCCGCCTTCAGCGTGACGGCGACCGACGTCCCCGGCCTGGAATACTTGAAGGCGTTGTCCAGAAGTTCTTCACACAATTTGCGAAAGAAAGCGCCCGACATGGCGACCGTGCATGGTTCCGCCCTCACGGTCAGATCGGGGCTGCGGTTGTAGCTCTGCGCCTTGCTCATGGCGACCGCCTCGACGATCGCGCTGGCGTCGGGCGTGCGCGCCTGGCGCAGGTCGAGCAGTTGGGTTGTATCGGCTGTCAGCAGTTCCAGGCGGGCGTAGAGCAGGAAATTGTCAAGCAGGTGCTGCAGCCGGCTGCTCGATTCGTAGATCGCCCGCCCCATCTCGGCCAGTTCGTTCAACGCCAGCACATCGCTGTACGCGCCGATCAATTCCGAAAAGCCCAGGATGCCGGTCAGCGCCGTGCGCAGTTCGTGGGGCAGCGCCAGATTGATGGAAGTGCGCAGTTCATCGAGCCTGCGCTCCGCCTGCTGCAGCAGTTCGGCGCGACGACGCAAGCGCGCGTCGATGGCGTGCAGCAAGTCCCTGCGGCGGAACGGCTTGGAGAGATAATCATCGGCACCCAAATCCATTCCTTGACGCACATCGCTGCGATCCACTTTAGCCGTCAGGAAGATCAACGGGATGGCGGCGGTGGTTGGATCGGCGCGCAGCGCCTGCAGCAGGGCGTAGCCATCCATGCCCGGCATCATAATGTCGCACACGATCAGATCGGGCAGTTCGCGGCGCGCCAGCTCCAGGCCGGCGCTTCCATCTTCGACACCGATGCCCTGATAGCCGCCCGAATCGAGAATTTGCAGGACGTTGGCGCGCACCGCCGCTTCATCTTCGATGACCAGAATCTTCTTCACGGTGTAGGTTCCTGATGCGGGGGTTGGGGCAGAACGATGGTGAAAGTGCTGCCGGCGCCCGGCGCGCTGGCGATCTGAATCGCGCCGCCCTGCAGGTCAACGGCGCGCTTGACGATGGCCAGGCCCAACCCGGTGCCGGCGATGTTGCCCACATTGCGGCCGCGGTGGAAGATCTCGAACAGGCGCTCTTGATCTTCAGCGGGCACCCCGATGCCCTGATCGGAGACGGCAATCTGCACCCGATCCTCGGCAAAGGTCAGTCGCAGGTCTACAGGCCCGCCGTCGAGCGAGTATTTCAGCGCATTGGCCAGCAGGTTGCCAATGGCCTCACGCAGCAATCGCTCATCGGCCCACACCGCACGCGGCGTCCCCTCGACGTGCAGATCGAGCCGGTGATCGGAACGGGCATGGACGAACGCCTCTTCCACCATGTCGGCGCAGAGGGCCACAGCGTCGAACCACTGCGGGTTCGAGATCAGTTTGCCCGCATCTACGCTACCCAACACCAGCAGACTGTTGAGCATTTCGGTCATGTGCATGACGGCGTTCTGAATCCGCTGCAGGTGTTCTTGTTTCTTGTCCAGCGTCCATTCGTCTTCGTAGAACTCCAACAGTTCGGCGGATGAGAGGATGGCGCTCAGCGGAGTGCGGAACTCGTGCGAAGTCATGGACACGAACTGGGTCTTCAGCGCGCTCAACTCCTCGGCCTGCGCCAGTGCGCGCCGGATACCCTCCTCGGCCTGTTTGTGTTCGGTCACATCTACGGCCAGGCCTATGACGCCGCTGATCTGGTTTTGCGGGTCGCGCAGCGGCTCCAGGTGGATGTCGAGATAACGATCATGATGCCGGCTTTCGAGCCGCACCGATTCGCCGCGTAGGGCGCGCCCATACGCCGCTGTTTGCAGTTCCTCTGTTGCGGCAATGGCCGGCGGCAGGACAACCTGGCTGCTCTCGACAGGCGCCGCATCGCCTTCTTCCCTGAGACAGGGCGCCTGGCCGGCGCTCAGCGTCGAACTGAGGCGTAGATCGGCGTCGGTCGTCCACAGGGTGGCGGGCATCTGCTCCACAATGAGCCGCAATTGGGTCTCGCTGGCGCGTTGGGCGCTTTCGGCGCGCTGCCTTTCGGCGATCTCGGCGCGCAACTGCTGGTTGATGCGCTCCAGCTCGGCGGTGCGCGCAGCCACGCGTTGTTCCAACTCGTTCGTGTACTGCTGCACCTGGTCATGCAAACGGGCGTTGGCCAGCGCCGACGCCGCCTGATCGGCCAGGCCGCGCAGCAGCGCCAGCTCGTCTTCGGTTAGCTGGCGCGACCTGTTCAGAATGGTCACCACCCCGACCGGTTGGCCTTCGCGCATCATGCGACTGCCGGCAATGACCTGGATGCCGTATTCGGCGCAGACCACGGCATTGGGCATTTCGGGCAGGGCGCTGGTATCGGCCAGCGCCAGCGAACCGCTCTGGTGCACCGCCATGCCCTGCCCAAAGAGGGCCAACGGGATCGGCGTGATGCGCGCTCCAAATTCGGCCGGCATCCCGTAGATGGCCTGTGGTCTCAGGGTCTGCGTAGCGTCATCGTAGAGCATCACCATCGCGCCGTCAGCGTTGAGGGCTTGCGCCGCCTCCTGGCACACCGTCTCGGCCACGGCGCGCAGATCGAGCTGCGCATTCAAACGCGCCGCCACGCGCACCAACGCCTCGGCCCGCGCCGCTGCACGACGCAGACGCTCCTGATTTTCCTTGCGTTCGGTGATGTCGCGCCCCACCGATTGCAGCTCGACGATGTGTCCCTCTGCGTCGAAGATGGCGCGGTCGGTCCAATGTTGCCAGCGCACCCCGTCGGGCGTCAAGACCTGATGCTCGTAGCCGATGAGCGGCTGTTCCTGGTTCAACTGCGCCAGGTGCGCATCGATGGCGGTATGTTCTGCGGACGGGACCAACGTCTTGAAATTGCGCCCCACCAGCTCGGCCGGCGTTTTGCCAAAATTCCTGGCATATGCCCCGTTGACGAAGGTCAGCGTGCAGTCGGGCAGAAAGCGGCAGATCAACTCGGTTTGATCCTCGACGATGCCGCGGTAGCGAGCCTCGCTCAGGCGGTTCAGTTCCTGTGCGCGTCGCTGCTCGGTGATGTTGCGCACCAGCGCCACGACCTCGTCATCGCTCAGGGGCAGGTAACGCGCTTCGTACCAGCGATCTCCCTCTGGCATCGGTAGTGCATATTCGATCGAGACCAGCTTGCGCGTACGTAACGTCTCGGCCATCTTCTCCAGCATGAGCGTCGCCACCGGCATCGGCAGCACTTCCTGGATGCGTCGTCCCAAGAACAGCGCCGGCGGTACGAATAACTCGGCAGCGGCACTGGCCTCGAAGGCGAGGATGACGCCGTCGCGATGCAGCCGGAAATAGAGGTCAGGAAAGACGAGGAAGATCGTTTGCAGTTCTGAGGTGGTCTGGCGCAGTCGTTCCTGGGCCTGTTTGCGTGTCGTGATGTCGTGACTCAGCGCGATCAGGCCGACGATCTGCCCGCTCTGATCGCGCAGCGGAACTTTCGTCGTGGAATAACAACGCTGTTCGGCTGTGCCCGGACTGATGACCGTCTCTTCGTAGGCAATGGCCGGCTCACCACTGCGCATGACAGCCTCGTCGTCGGCCAGTCGAAGGCGGGCCTGTGCGGCCGGGAAGAAGTCGCAATCGCTCTTGCCGATGACCTCTTGCTGCGCCCGTGCGCCGAGCAGATGCAGATGCGCCGGGCTGTTGAGCGCATAGCGCCCCTGGCGATCCTTGACATAGATGGCGTCGGGCAGATTGTCGAAGATGGCGCGCAGAAGCGTTCGTTCATCGTTCAACGCGACCGGCGCGCTCGCTTCTGCCGGCGTCGTTCGTTCCATCTCCTGTGCGGGATGCTGTGACGTCTGTTGCATGACCAGTGCAGGCTCCATTCTTGCCAGATTCGCGAGATTACACCGTATTCTACCAGACTTCGCCATTGACAAAAAATGACCCGTCCCGATACCCCGATGATCAAAACGAGACCGGCAAGGGCGGTCGGTGCGCCGGCGCCAGTTTACGCAATGCGTCACAACTGGGCCTGCTTTTGCTGTGGGCGATATGATTAATATCATACCGACGCCGACGCGCCGCGGTTAAAAACCGCTATCATTCCGCCTTGACCGTCCTTTGCCATCGTTTCTGCGCGGCAACGATTCAGGCGCCTGTTCTTCTGGGCGCCGGCTGCCCTGCCTCCAGCTCGTCGAGCGCCGCAACTCAGAATCTCGAAGACCGCGGGCGTCTTTGCGCCGCACCGTCGCCTCCCGCAAGCTTGCGCGCATGGCCCAGGTCCTCAATAGCAAGCGGTCACGACTCAGGCGCCCGACGCCTCAGGCCGAGTCGTTGTAGAAAGCGATCGAATCGAAAGGAGCCACTGTATGCAACCATCACTGCTGCCCAATTCGCCCGATGATGCGCAACTAGGCGCTGAGTTGGGGTTGGCGGAGCGACTGGCGCAGCGCGGTATCAGCCGGCGTCAGTTCCTCAAGTTCTGCGGCGCCATGGCTGGCGCCCTGGCCCTGCCGCCCCGCTTTGCGCCGCGCATCGCCGCGGCATTGTCGGCGGCCCCGCGTACCCCTGTGGTTTGGATGGAATTCCAGGACTGCGCCGGCAATACCGAATCGTTCCTGCGCGCCGGTGATCCCACCGTGACGGAGATCGTGCTCGATCTGCTCTCGGTCAACTACCATGAGACGATCATGGCGCCCGCCGGACGCATGGCCGAAAAATCGCTCATGGACACGATCGAGCAGATGCCGGGCAAGTACATCGCCGTAGTCGAAGGTTCGATCCCGATGGCCGACGGCGGCGTCTACTGCACGGTGGCCGGACAGACGGCGCTCAGCAGCGTGCGCGAGGTCTGCGGCCATGCCCTGGCGACCATTGCTGTCGGCGCGTGCGCCTGGGATGGCGGTTGGCCGGGCGCTGCGCCCAATCCGACGGGTGCGGTGGGCGTCAAAGATGCCGTACCGGGCATCAAGAACCTGATCAACCTGCCGGGCTGTCCGATGAATGTCGCCAACCTCACCGCCGTCATCGTGCACTTCCTCACCTTTGGCGAACTGCCCCTAACCGACAACATGGGACGCCCCTACTTTGCCTACGGCGAACTGATTCACAATCACTGCGAGCGGCGCGGCCATTTCGATTCTGGCCGTTTCATCGAAGAATGGGGCGATCATGGTCACCGCCAGGGCTGGTGTCTCTACAAGATGGGGTGCAAAGGCCCAGAAACCTTCTCCAACTGCCCATCGGTCGGCTGGAACGGCGACGTCAGTTGGCCGATCGGTTCCGGGCATGGCTGCGTCGGCTGCATGTCACCGCGTTTCTGGGACACCATGTCGCCGTTCTACAAGCGCCTGCCCAATGTCACCGGATTCGGCATTGAAGAAAGCGCCGACAAGGTGGGACTGGGCGTCGTGGCTGGCGTCACCGGCCTCTTTGCCGCCCATGGCGTCGTCAGCGCCGTGCGCGCTCGCAACAAGCCCATCGCGTCGCACGAGGAAGATGCCCCCACCGAGTCTGCGTGATCGCGCCATCGTTTTTGCTTAAGTCTGCTTTGCATCATCGAGAATTCAGAGTTCGTCAACAGGAGGTTCGAGACTATGCGTTCATCAACGATCCCCGTCGGCGCCCGCTGGGCCGTGGGCACGGCCCTCATCAGCGGCGTTTCGGTCTATGTCAACAAGTTCGCTGTCATGCAAATGAAAGACCCCTTCGTTTTTACCACGCTCAAGAACACATTGGTGGCGTTGGCGTTGTTGGCCGCCGTCGGGCTGACCGTCAAATGGGCCGAGATTCGCGGCCTGAACAACCGCCAGCGCGCCGGGCTGTTGGCCCTGGGCTTGATCGGCGGCGGCGTGCCTTTTTTGCTCTTCTTCCAGGGCCTGGCCACCGCTTCGGCGCCCAGCGCCGCGCTGATCCATAAGAGCCTGGTGCTCTGGGTGGCGCTGCTGGCCGTTCCGCTCTTGGGTGAAAGTCTGGGCTGGCTGCAAATCGCCGGTTTGGGCGCACTGCTGCTGGGCCAACTCTTGCTCGGCTGGCCCAAAGCCTGGGGTTGGGGCAATGGCGAAACGCTCGTGCTGATCGCCACCCTGCTTTGGTCGGTCGAAACCGTCGTCGCCCGCAAGGTGCTGCCGGGGGTCAGTTCACAAACGGGCGCGCTAAGCCGCATGGGCATCGGCGCCATCGTCATGTGGGGCTTCTTGCTCGCCACTGGCCGCGCCGCCACCGCCGTCACCCTCAACGGGACGCAGTGGCTGTGGGTGATCTCCACCTCGGTACTGCTCTTTGGCTATGTCTGGACCTGGTATCGCGCTCTGCAAACCGCCCCGGCCACCGTCGTCACCAGCGTGCTGACCATCGCCGCCGTCTTGACCATCGTTCTCTCCATCGTGCTGGAAGGTAAACCCACGACCGGCCTGCAGATTGCCGGCTCGACCCTCTTGATTTGCGGTAGCCTGGCCTTCCTGTTGTGGCGTCAGGTGCACAGCCAAACCCCGGCCGAGGCTGCGGCGTGACGACGGCCCATCCGGCTCTGCCCGACCACGCGCCAGCGGCGGCCATGCTCCCGCCGCTGCTGGACGCACAGGCGGCGCTGGCCGGGCCGCTCATCTTTGCGCGCTATTCGTTCATGCCCAATCAGCTTGGCTATTGCGGCGCTCATGATCCTGGCGCGCTCTTTCATTATGCCGTCGCTGGAACGACCGACGCCGGCCTGCGGCTGCTGCTCAAATCGTTTCAGGGCGCCGTGCCCTACATGAAGCTCATTGCACAGGGCAACCTGATTGCAGACCCGTTCGACCGGCGCGTGGTCGAGGCCTACTGGATCGGCAACGACCTGCTCTATCAGGTCGAAGCGCGCGCGCTGTACGAATCGCTGCAGGCCAGGTTTGCCCGGCAGATGAGCAAGCGCACACTAGAGTTGGTGCTCGGCAAGGCGCCCGCCGGCGCCCGGCCGCATCACAGTTTTCACGTCATCGAGGTTTGTCCGCGCAACGGCTGGCCGCAGGCGCTCGACTACATGGACAACTGCCGTATCAGTTGGGGCCAGGTGCAGAGCGTGCAAGGCGCAGAACTGCAGGTCTCCGTGCCGCCGCTGGTTCTGCAAGAGGGCGAGCTGACGCTGGCGCCGCCCACACCGCGGCGCGTGCTGCGTCAAATTGACGGACAAGGCTTTACCGACCAGGTGCAGGTTGGCGACTGGGTTTCGATTCACTGGGGATGGGCCTGCCAGACGTTGACGCCCTCCCAGGTGCGCCAACTCGATTTCTGGACGCGCTATCACCTGCGCATTGCCAATCAGACGCTTTAGTATCGCACAGGCTGCCGCTTCCAACGGGGGCGCCAGCCGCAACGTACAGAGAGGGAGGATCAGACATGACCAAAGTAGCGATTGATCCCATTACGCGCATCGAGGGCCATCTCCGCATCGAGGTGCAGGTGGAAAATGGGCGCGTGACCGACGCCTGGAGCAGCAGCACGATGTTTCGCGGCCTGGAACTGGTGCTGAGCGGGCGCGACCCCCGCGACGCCTGGGTCTTTGCCCAACGCATCTGCGGCGTTTGAACGACGGTACATGCTATCTGCTCCGTGCGAGCAGTCGAAGACGCTCTCAAGATTCAGATTCCAGACAACGCCCGCTTGCTGCGCAACATCATGGAAGCGGCGCTCTATGTTCAGGATCACGTCATTCATTTCTATCACCTGCACGCCCTCGATTGGGTGGACATCGTCAGCGCTCTTTCCGCCAATCCGGCCGACACCGCTGCGCTGGCGCAGTCCATCTCCGATTGGCCAAAGTCGAGCGCAACCTACTTTGCCGGCGTCCAGAACCGGATCAAGGCATTCGTCGAGTCGGGTCAGCTTGGCATCTTCGCCAATGGCTATTGGGGGCATCCGGCCTACGCCCTGCCGCCCGCGGCCAACCTGATGGCGGTGGCGCACTACCTGGAGGCGCTCGATTGGCAGCGTGAAGTCATCAAGATTCATGCGCTGTTGGGCGGCAAGAACCCGCATCCGCAAAACTACCTGGTGGGCGGTATGTCCACCCCCATTGACCCCAACAGCCAAAACGCCATCAACGCCCATCGTCTGGCGCAGCTCAAGGGTTGGGCCAGGATGGGGCTGGAGTTCGTGCAGAAGGTCTACATCCCCGATGTGCTGGCCGTGGCGCCGTTCTACAAGGATTGGGCCGGGCTGGGCAAGGGCCTGGGCAACTACATGGCCTATGGCGACTTCCCCACCAACAACTCTGGCGATCCCGCGGCGCTCTGGCTGCCGCGCGGCTTCATCACCAACCGCAACATCGGCGCGCCGCAGGCGCTCGATCACAAAATGGTGGGCGAGTATGTCACGCACTCCTGGTACAAGTATGATGAAGGCGACGGCGTGGCCAAACACCCCTGGGATGGTCGAACCCAACCCAACTACACCGGGCCACAGCCGCCTTTCGAATTCTTGCAGACCGACGGCAAGTATTCCTGGCTCAAGGCGCCGCGCCTCAACGACCAGGCGATGGAGGTCGGCCCGCTCTCACGCATGTTGCTGGCCTACGCCTCCGGGCACACGCGCGTGCAGGAGGTGGTCAACCTGGTGCTGACCACGCTCGGCGTGGGGCCAGAGGCGCTCTTCTCCACGTTGGGCCGTGTGGCGGCGCGCGCCGTCGAAACGCTGGTGACGGCGGAACAACTGCCGGTGTGGCTGGACGAACTGGCCGCCAACATGGCCCGCGGCGACTTGCGTGTACACAACGGCGAACGCTGGGACCCGGACACCTGGCCCAAAGAGGCAACCGGTTGGGGCTTTACCGAAGCGCCGCGCGGCGCCTTGGGGCATTGGGTGCGTATCGAAGATGGCAAGATCGCCAACTACCAGGCGGTGGTGCCAAGCACCTGGAACGGCTCGCCGCGCGACGCACGTGGTCAGCGCGGGGCCTGGGAAGAGGCGTTGATTGACACGCCCGTGGCCGACCCGGAGAAGCCGATCGAAGTGCTGCGCACCATCCACTCGTTCGATCCCTGCATGGCCTGCGCCGTGCATGTCCTCGATGGACGCGGGCGCGAGGTGACGCGCGTCAAGGTGGCGTAGTCTGCGCACGTCGCACGTTTGGCAAAGCAAGGAGGAAACTATGCGCCGTCGTGTCTACATCTGGGAAGTGCCGGTGCGCCTGACGCACTGGGTCAACGTGGCTTGCATCATCATCCTCTCGTTCACCGGCTACTACATCGCCAACCCATACGTCAGCGTCAGCCCGCGCGAGGTCTACAGCGGTAACTTCATGGGCTTGATGCGCATGATTCACTTCATGACCGCTTTCGTCTTCATCGGCAGCGTGGCGTTGCGCACCTTCTGGGCGTTCGTCGGCAACGAGTGGGCAAGCTGGCGCGGGCTTTTCCCCTTTTTGACCAAAGAGGGACGCCAGGCAATGGGCGAGGCGATTCGATACTACTTCTTCATCCGCCGCGATCCCCCCGAAGTGGCCGGACACAACGCCCTGGCCGGCATGACCTACATGGTCATCGTCTTTCTCTACATCGTGATGAGCCTCACCGGTCTGACGCTGTACGGCGTCATTCACGCCTCCAGCATCTGGCGCAATCTCAGCGATGTGGTGCTGCTCTACTTCAGCGTGCAGACGATTCGCCTGCTGCACAACATGATCATGTGGCTGCTCATCGCCTTTGCCATTCATCATGTCTATAGCGCCTGGCTGGTGGACATGGAAGAGGGCAACGGTTTGATGTCCAGCATCTTCAGCGGCTTCAAGTTCATCCGCTCTGGCAAGAAACCGGACTGGATCGAGCGCAAGCAGACCGACGCCGCTCCCACCAGCGCCCCGTCTGCCACGCAGGCAGAGGGGTCATGACAGTTGGCCAGACCCCTGGGCGACGGGCATTGGCGCTCGGCCTGGGGAACATCCTGCTCGGCGATGAGGGCCTGGGGGTTCGCATCGTCGAGCAGTTGCAAACCAAATTCACGTTGTCGGCGGAGGTCCAGGTCATGGACGGCGGTACGCTTGGCCTGGACCTCCTGCCATACCTGGCCGAGGTGGATGACCTGCTGATTGTGGATGCGGTGCACATCGGCCAGCCGCCGGGAACGCTGGCGCGGCTCGAAGGCGACCAAATCCCCGCCGTGCTGGCGATCAAGATGTCGGTGCACCAGGTTGGCCTGGAAGAACTGCTGGCTGTGGCCGGCCTGCAGGGATCGTTACCTGCACACCTGGTCATCTGGGGTATGGAGCCGGGCGAGCTGCGCCCCGGTCTCGACTTCACGCCCGCCGTCGCCGCCGCTCTGCCCAACCTGTTGCAGGGCGTAGTCAACGAGCTGCGCGCCTGGGGCTTTTCTGTCGAGCCAAAGGCGGACAATGGCCCGCCGGCGGCTGGCCCAGGTCAGGACGCGGTCGGGCGCGTTGCGCTGCACCCTGCGCTGCTGCGTGGCGACGCTGAGGCCGGCTGAGGCGATGCACGAATTGCCGGTCACGCAGGGCATTCTGGACGTGGCGGTGCGCGCGGCCCAACAGCACGGCGGGCGGCGCATCACCGCCATCGAACTGGCGATTGGCGAGCTGTCCACCATCGTGGATGACTCAGTGCAGTTCTATTTCGACATTCTGAGCCGCGACACGCTGGCCGCCGGCGCCCAACTGCACATCCGGCGGGAGGCTGCGCTGCTGACCTGTTGGGATTGTGGACAGCAGCGGCCGGTCACGCCGCCCTTGCCAGACGCCTGCCCAGCTTGCGGCGGTGCGCGCCTGCAGGTGAGCGGCGGAACGGCCTTCGCTGTCGCCAGCATCGAGCTGGCGGACGATTGACCACACAGAGGCGACCGATACCCGATGCCAACCAAGATTGATGTCACGCAAGCGATTTTGAGCGCCAACGATGCGGTGGCCGCGGCCAACCGCGCCCGCTTCGATGCGGCGGGCGTCGCTGCATTCAACCTGATGGCGTCGCCAGGCGCCGGCAAGACGAGCTTCATCCTGGCCACGGCCAGCCGCTTGCCGCCCTCGCAGCGGATCGGAGTGATCGAGGGCGATCTGGCCTCGCGCATTGACGCCGATCGCATCGCCGGCGAGGGCATTCCGGTCGTGCAGATCAACACCGGGGGCGGGTGTCACCTGGACGCGCCGATGATCGAGGCGGTGCTGCCGCACCTGCCGCTGAACGATCTCGATCTGCTGTTCATCGAGAATGTCGGCAACCTGGTCTGCCCGGCCAATTTTGCGTTGGGCGCCCATGCCAACATCGTGATCGCCAGCGCCCCGGAGGGGCACGACAAGCCGTTCAAATATCCGGGGATGTTTGCCAGCGCCCATGCCGTTGTGCTGAACAAGGCCGATCTGCTGGCCGTGTTCGAGTTCGATCTCGATTATTTCCGCCGCGGGTTGGCGCAGGTCAACCCACACGCCCCGCTCTTCACGCTCTCCTGTCGCACCGGCGCCGGTTTCGACGCCTGGCTGAACTGGCTGGCGGCGATCAGATTGACGAGATTCGTGCACAGCACCGATAGTATGGAAAGCGCCGAAAGCACAGGATTCAATGGAAAGGGTTGAACGTATACCATGTGTTTGGGAATGCCCGGACGCGTCTTGAGCGTCGAGCCAAATCCGCTCGGCATGACGATGGGCGCTGTAGATTTCGACGGCGACGTGCAGCACATCTGCCTGGCCTACGTACCCGATGTGCAGGTGGGTGATTTCGTACTGGCCAACATCGGTTTTGCCACGGCGCGCTTGAGCGCAGAGGAGGCGCAGGAGGTGCGCACCTTCCTGTGCGATCTGGATGACGCCATTGGCGCGGACAGCGCAGGGGCGCTCATGCCAGAGGCGGCAACGCTGAGCATTGGCGGTGCGCCGTTGTTGACGAACGGCGCCAACGGTTCACACTAGCCCCAAATCACGCGCCCGCAGCGCCGCCTGGGTGCGGTCGCTGACGCCCAACTTGCCCAAGATGTTGGTGACGTGATTCTTGACGGTGCCCTCGGTGATGAACAGAGCGGCGCTGATCTCCTTGTTGCTGGCGCCGCGCGCCAGCCAGCTCAGAATCTCCAGTTCGCGTTCCGACAACGGCTCGATGAGCGGCTGCGGGCGAGGTGGGGCGACGGCTGGCGTCAGGCGCGCAAATTCGGCCACGACTTTGGCCGCAATCGAAGGTTGCAGGAACGATTCGCCGCGCGCCGCGGCCCGAATCGCCTCGACCAGCTTCTCGGACGGCGTATCTTTGAGCATGTAGCCGACGGCGCCGGCGCGTAACCCTTCGAAGACCAGTTCGTCATCATCGAATGTGGTCAGGACGATGACGCGACAGGTTGGATGTTCCGTGCGCAAGCGGCGCGTGGCGGCAACGCCATCCAACACCGGCATACGCAAATCCATCAGGATTACCTGCGGCCTCAGCAGGGCGGCCTGACGCAGCGCTTCTTCCCCATTACTCGCTTCGCCCACCACCTGTAAATCGCTGTGGATCGAGAGCAGCGTGCGCAGACCCTCACGAAACAGCATTTGATCGTCCACCAACAACACCCGAATGGTCATCGTTGTTCCTCCGACACGGGGGGCAGAACGGCATGGCGTCGCCACAACTGCCAGAGCATGACAATGGCGACGCTTGGGGGGAGAAGGGTGGCCCAGGCTGCCAGCACTGGCGCCCATTTACCCGCCAGCGCAGGGGGCCACAGGCCGGTCAGCGGCAGCAGAGAGCCTTGCAGCGCCAGGATGGCGCCGGCGAACCAGCGGCGGGCGGGTGCTGCCGCCTGCCCCCAGGTTTGTGCGGCGGCTTCGATCAGGCCCAGGGTGACGAAGCCTAGCAATAGCCAGTGCAGGTAGGGGATGCGCAGGCCGGCGCCTTCGGCCCAGGCGGCGACGCCAGGGATGCCCATGGCGATCTGGCTGCTGGCTTTCAGAGCGAGGAAGGCCAGCGCCAACCGCCAACCCCGCCCCAGGCGCGGCCAGAGCAGACCAACGTGCCAGAGCAGCCCAATCCCGACAAGCGCCCCGCCGGCGCCAGCGACGGTGCGTAGCAGCGACGGGACCAGCGTCACCGGCACGCCAAGCAGAAAAGTGACGGGCAGCCCGGCGACGACCAGGCGCGTGGCCAGGCGGGCCGCCGGGGGCGGATCATCCGGCAGCACGGCGTAGGCGACGCCCAGCAGGGCCAGAATGAACCAGCCGTCGGAGAAGAGATCGAGGAAGAGGTGCACCAGGGCGGCGCTCCAGAATGGATCTGTGACGTGCAGAGCGATCAGCAAGACGCGTCCCCAGGCGCCCAGCGAGGCCAGCAGCATAAAGATCAGTGCGGCGTCCCACAGGCGCACGGGCAACGGCCGCGGCCCGGCCCCCGTCGCCTGCCGGTAGCGCCCCGCAAAGATGTACCAGGCCACGATGGTGAGCGCGGCGGCGATGCTGGCCAGGGGGACATGCGCCTGGCCCAGCGGCGCTGATTCGTAGCCGAACAGCAGGAAGGGCGGATAGGCCAGCAGCCCCAGCCAGACCAGGGCGATGCTCAGACGCGGGAAGTAGGGGGTTGCCCGGCTCTGCTGCTGCATCAGGTGGGCGCCGATGAGGGCGATCAGCGTCGGGGTCGCCCAACCGAAGTACATCAGGTGGGAGTGGGCATGGCGCAGATGAGCGAACTGCAATCCGAAGGGAAGTCCGCTCACCAGGCCGAAGCGGAAGAGCGCGCCTGTCAGACCGGCGAGCGCAAAGCAGCCGAGCGCTCCCAACCAGACGCCTGCGGCGCTCAGATGGCGCTGAGACCGCGCCGTCTGGCCCATTGTGCGCCTAGCGAGTCGAGCGTCTCTTCGTCCAGGATCTCCTGCGCGATGCGGAAGAGAATCTGTTCTTCTTTGGCAAAGTGGTTGCGTGCAACCTGCATGGCCTGCAGCAGCAGGCGTTTGGCCTGCTCCAGGTCTTGCGCCTTGTGCGCCTGATCGAGCAGCCCTTCGATCTGTTCGTGGTCCATGCGCATGACGGCAACAGGCCCCATCGGCCCCATGAAGCGATCGAGCGTCGAGAAGAGCAGTTCGTCTTCGAGATGGGCGTGACTGGCGAGGGTGGCAATCACGGTGGCGGCTTGCGTGGTCACGACCGCCAGCGTTGCGGCGGTGGGGACGGTTTTTTCCAGGTAGCCGAACTGGGCGTACAGGACACCATGTTCGCCCAAGAAGGCGTCGGTAATTTTCATGCGAGCGTCAACTCCGTTTCTTGAACTTGGGGCGGAAGCCCCAAACCCTCAAGGTTTCTAAAACCTTCAGGTTTTTTTTCCTGTGATTCGGGAGACCAAAACGCATTGTACACCAGATCGGCCCGATACAACAAGTCGTCACCGCCCATCCCTCGCCCATCCCTCGCCCATCCCTCGCCCATCCTCCGCCCATCCCTCGCCCATCCCCCGCCCATCCCCCGCCCATCGTAATCGTCGCGGTCAGCCGCCGGGATGTGAGGAGCGGCGGAGCCTGCGTGTTCGACCAGGAAGGAGGATTCTTGTTCTTATGAAGTCTCTGCTGCCAGGCCGCTACATGGCGGCCATCGTCTCGATCTGTCTGTTGTTGGGCGTCGTTCATTGGGTCGGAGGGGCGCCGGTTCGGCAGGAACCGCCACCGGCAGCGCCTGCCAGCGGCGGCTGCGCCAACTTCTCTGGCTATGACCCCGCCTGTGATGTCAATCGCGACAATCAGACCAACGTCCTCGATCTGCAGTTGGTGGCGCTGCATTGGAACAGCAGCGGAACCTGGACGAGCGACGGCTGGTTGCTCAACGGGAATGCTGGCCTCAACCCTGCGCTCGACTATCTTGGCACCAGCGACGGCCAGCCGCTCGTGCTGCGCACGAACGGTGTCGAGGCGCTGCGCATTGACCCGTTCGGCAACGTCGGCGTCGGCGTCGCTGCCCCGCACACCCGTCTGACCGTGCAGGGAAATACGGCGGTGACCGGCACTGTCGTTGTCAGCGGTCAAATTGGGGTTGGCGTCACTGCGCCCACGACCGCGCTCGATGTGCGCGGTCGCGCTCTGATCCGCGGCGAGGACGCGCCCGTCTCCCGCGGATTCACCACTGCCAATCTCAATGGCCCGCATGCGGTCTTTGTTTTGGGCCAGTATGCTTACGTGGCCTCTCTATTCAACAACAACCTGGCGATCTTCGACATCTCCAACCCCGACGCCATCGCCGCCAAAGGCTTCACGGCGACCAATCTCGACAGCCCAACCTCCGTCTATGTCGCCGGACGCTACGCGTATGTCACATCTGCGGGCAATGACCGTTTGGCGATCTTCGACGTTTCCAACCCCAACGCCATCGCCGCCAAGGGCTTCAGCAGCGCCAATCTGGACAACCCCTTCTCGGTCTTCGTCTCCGGTCGCTACGCCTATGTCGCCTCGAACTTCAACCATCGCCTGGCAATTTTCGACATTTCCGATCCAGACGCCATCGTTGCCAAAGGCTTTACGAGCACCAATCTGAGCGGCCCCACCGCGGCCGTTGTCTCGGGCCAGTACGCCTATGTCACTTCACGTTACAACAATCGTTTGGCGGTCTTCGATGTTTCCAATCCCGACGCCATCGTTGCCAAAGGCTTTACCAACGCCAATCTCAGTTCGCCTGAACGGCTCCACGTTGCTGGCCGCTACGCCTACGTCGTATCGGCCAGCAACGATCGCCTGGCGATCTTCGACGTGTCTGATCCCAACGCCATCGTCGCCAGGGGTTTTACCGACGCCAACCTGGACAACCCGACTGCCGTCTATGTGGCCGGGCGCTATGCCTATGTCACGACCGGTGGGAACAGCCGGCTGGCGGTTTTCGACGTGTCCAATCCCGACGCCATTGTCGCCGGTGGGTTCAGCAGCGCCAATCTGAACGGCCCCTGGGGAGTTGCCGTGGCCGGCCCGTATGCGTATGTGGCCTCGTCGTTCAATCACAGCCTGGCCATCTTCGAGATCAGCCATCTGCAGGCGCCCGCGCTGGTCAGCGGCCACCTGCAGGCCGGAGGATTGGCGGTGCGCGATGACGTGCGCGTGGGCAACAATCTGCTGGTGCAGGGCGGATTGAGCGTCGGGCCGGCCGGCGCGCTCCTCGGCGGCGATACGGCGATCCAGGGCGATTTGAACGTGCTTGGCGAGATCAGCATGACGGGCAGCGCCGTGCAGCGCCGGGTGAGCGGCGCGTGCGCCGACGGCAGCGCCATCCGCGTGGTGAACGCCGACGGCACGGTGACGTGCGAAAGCGACGACAATACCACCTACAGCGCCGGCGACGGCCTGGAGTTGAATGGAACCGAATTTCGGGGCAAGGGCACGGCCTATCAGAACGTCGTCATCGTGGCTAAGAGCGGCGGCGATTTTACCGAGATTCAGGCCGCGCTGAACAGCATCACCGACGCCGGCGCCACGAACCGCTACCTGGTTTGGGTAGGGCCTGGCATCTACAATGAACGGGTGACGATGAAGCAGTATGTGGACATCGAGGGTGCGGGCGAACTGGTGACCAAGATCACTTACACTGGTGATACCGGATCAGATGCCACGGTGCGCGGCAGAAGCAATGCCGAGCTGCGTTTCTTGACGGTCGAGAACACCGGCGGCAGCACCAATGCGACCGCGATTTATAACGACGGTTCATCGCCGCGACTGCTCCACGTCAGCGCCATTGCTTCGGGCGGGGCCAACAACAATCATGCTGTGTCGAACGTCAACGGCTCAGCGGCCGAATTGATCGAAGTGAGGGCGACCGCCTCCGGCGGCGTCTACAGCATCGGCGTGTACAACGCCACAGCCAGTTCTGGATTGCGCCTGGTCAATGTGACAGCGACCGCTTCGGGCGCCAGCGGGACGAACTACGGCGTTCAGAATCTGATTTCTTCCCCGACGCTGATCCGCGTGACAGCTACGGCGTCGGGGGGCAATGTTGCTGCAGGCGTCATCAACGGGACCAGTTCGCCGACGATTAGCCACAGCAGCCTGCGGGCCAGCGGCGCGGCGCTCAACAGTTACGGTCTCAACAACGTTGCGTCCAGCGGCGCCTACACCGTCAGCGTGGACAACAGTGAAATCAGTGGGACGACGGCGGCCGTGTTACGTGACGCCGAATTTACGATCCGGATCGGCGGTTCGCGGCTGGATGGTGGGCCTGTGGCCGGCTCCGGCGGGACGTTGACCTGCGTCAATTCGTTCGATGGCAATGGCCAGCCGTTGGGCAGCGATTGCGCGGCCGCCGGCTTGGACTACGCCGGCAATACGTTTCTGGTCACCGCGACGGGCGGCGTCGGCATCGGCGTCAGCGCGCCGAGCAACCAACTGCACGTGGCGGAAGCGATCAACGGATCGGCCGATTTCGGTAATCACGTGGTTGGCATTCACAACACCTCAACCGGCAGTACGCCCGATGTGCTGGCGCTGAAGGTGGGAACGACGGGCAATCCGGGCGTGGGGGTCAACTACATCACCTTCCTGGACGGCGATGGGCCAAGCACGCTTGGTTCGATCGAGGGCAACGGCGCGGGCAGCGTGCAGCTTAGCGGGGCGGGCAATGACTTCGCCGAGTGGCTGCCGCGCCTGGATGTCAACGAGACGCTGCAGCCGGGCGACATTGTGGGCGTCTTCGGCGGGCGCATCAGCAAGATTACGGCGGGGGCGCAGGCGATCCTGGTGGTGTCGAGTAACCCCATTGTGGCGGCCAACGCCCCGACCGAGGGCGAGGAAGGGGGCTATGCACGGGTGGCCTTCGTCGGACAGACGCTGGTCAAGGTGCGCGGGCCGGTGCAGGCGGGGGACTTCATCGTCCCATCCGGCCGTGGGGATGGCGTTGGCCTGGCGCGGCCGCCGGCGCAGCTCAGCCTGACCGATCTGGGGCAGATCGTGGGCCGCGCCTGGGGATCGGCGTCAGGCGCCGGGGTGCAGCAGGTGAAGATCGTGGTCGGCCTGCCGCAGGCCACGTTCAATGCCGCCTTGCTAATGATCCTGGCGGCGCGCTAGATCGCCCGCAGTGGCGTGAGGGGCGGCGGAAGGAGATGATCATGTGGCGTGCGGTTTGTAACAAGACCCCTGCTGGCGCCTTTGTCCTGATTCTGACGGTCTTGATGGCCGCTTGTACGCCGACCCCCGCGGTGACGCCATCGCCGCTGCCGCCGGCGCAGGGCGGCTTTGCCTTTGGCGTGGAATACGGCAATCTGGACGGCGGCGTCTTGGGGCAGCCGCGGCGCGCGTCGGCGGAGGTCTATGCCTCGTTTGGGGCGACCTGGGTCAAATTTACCGACATTGCCTGGGGACAGATCGTTCCGCACAGCGGATTGACGGCCTGCAACGGCTACAGTTGGCGTGCGCTGGACGGGTGGGTGCGTGAGTGGCAACAGGCCGGTTTCCAAATTCAGATGGTGCTGCGCTCCAAATCGGATTGGGCAACGATGCCGTCATACCGCAGCGACCTGGTGGGCGGTTTTGGCCGCACCGCCAGCACGCCGCCCAAACCGGAGTTGTGGAACGCCTATGGCGATTTCGTGCAGTGTGTGGTCGAACGTTACGATGGCGATGGTCAGGCCGACATGCCTGGCCTGCGCCGCCCCATTGTGCAGTACGAGATCGAATCGGAAGCGGGCGTCGAGATCTTTTGGCAGGGGACGCCGGAGGAATACCTGCGCTTGCTGCAACTGGCCCACGAGCGCATCGAAGCGGCCAACCCGACGGCGCTCGTCATTGCCTCGGGCGTCGGCATCCCGGAGCTCTTCGATGACGGCGCCGATGCCGGCGTCTTCGAGACGCGCATTACACAGTGGCGGCGGCGTCTGGCCAACAATCCAGAAGGGCTGGCGACGCTCGAACGCGCCTTAAACTTCGTCGCGCTGATCGCCGATCACCCCGAGGCCTTCGATCTGGTCGAAGGGCACTGGCTGACCGATTACAAAGCCATCTACGGCGGCTTGGGCTGGATACGGGCCGAAATGGCCCGGCGCGGTTATGAAAAACCGGTGTGGGCCGGCGACGCCACCAGCGCCCTCAATCTGATGGTAGCGCCCGCCTTTTTCGAGCAGCGCCCCTTCCCGCAGGCAGACCTGCTACGGCTACGCGGGCTGGTGGGCGTTGGCGGCATCCTCAACGATCCCAAGCACGCCGATCATCCCGCCGTCATGCGCTGGTTTCGCGCCGAACAGGCCAGCCTGACGGTCAAGAAGCTGGTCGTTGGTATGGCGTTGGGCTTGGAAGGCGTCAACCTCTGCTGTTTGCAGGACTGGCCCGCCTGGTCAGGATTCCCCTACCAGGGGCTGACCGACGAGCGCCAACAGCCGCGTCCGGCGCTCTACTCGTACCGCCTCGTTGTGCAAAAACTGAGCGGCTTCGACGCTGTGGAAAGCCTGGCGCCTGGCGCACGGGAGGTTTCGCACTCTACGGGAGGCGAAACGGCGCTTGGGCGTCACATCGTCGCCTACCGTTTCGGCGTCGCCGGCCGCCCGATCGTCGTCCTCTGGCGCGACGATGGGCGCAGTTACCTGCCAGAGCAGGCCGAGCCATCCAGCGCGGTGGATCTGCCCTGGCCCGCCGGCGCCGCCCTCGTGACCCACATCATCACCGCTGACGGGCAGACCGAGCCGGCGAGCGCACAACTGTCCAGCAGCAACGGCCAACTGCGCCTGACGGTGGACAGCCGACCAGTGTTCGTCGAGGTACAAAATGCGGCCGGGATTCTTGCGCCAAATCTGGCGCGCTAGTGTCATGCGCCGCCTGCTGAGGTTCAGGCCGCGGACGCCTGGTTTTTGATCAGAGGTCAGAAGTAGCCGGGCGATTTATCGCCCGGCGGTCGTCCGGGAGCGAGAGCCGATCATCTAAACGGAACGTCCGCT
>CAZOLV010000017.1:0-33263 GCA_964580725.1 uncultured Anaerolineae bacterium
AACCTTCATCGAAACCTTCATCGAAACCTTCATCGAAACCTTCATCGAAACCTTCATCGCAGCCTTCATCGCAGCCCACGTGCGATTGGTGAGATGGTGTCATCTCAATAAGTAGGGGAAACCTGTCAGGTTTTGGAAAACCTGACAGATCTTTGCCCCGAATTATTGAGATGATACGTGAGATGCTGGCAGGAAGCCTGACAGCGAGATCAGTCTCTGCTCTCGCTGTCAGTTTCGCTCGCCGAGGTCGCGATAGGATGGCGCGATTGTCACAGGCTGGTGAACATGTGAACATGTGAACATGTGAACATGTGAACATGTGAACATGTGAACATGGAAGGCGTTGCGGTTCGATGCGATGGCCGGCGGCCTGAGCGGCAGCCCGCAGAGGGCGCGGCGCCAACCAGGCCATTCGCTCGGCGACGGTCAGGCGCTCGGCGTCGAAAGTGGCTCACTGCACTGCGGCAGCGTAAACCAAACGCTGGTCCCCTGGCCGGGCGCACTCTCGACGCCCACCTGGCCGGCCTGCGCCTCCACCAGCGCCTTGACGATCGCCAGCCCCAGGCCCGCGCCGCCGCCGGAACGGGCGGGATCGGCGCGGTAGAACCGTTCGAAGACGTGCGGCAGGTCGCCGGCCGCGATGCCGGCGCCGGTGTCGGCGACGCACACCTGGACCGCCGGCCGGTCGCGCCGATTGGCCACCGGCGCGGCGGGCGCCGGGCGGGCGGAGATGGTGATGACGCCCCCTTCGGGCGTGTGGCGCAGGGCGTTGGCCAGCAGATTGTCGAGGATTTGCTCGACGCGCTGGCCATCGGCCAGCACGGGCGGCAGGCCATCGGGCAGATTGGCCTGCACGACCACGCGGCGGCGCTCCCAGGCCAGGGGCGCATCGCCGGCCACGATCTTGCTGAGCAGCGGTTTCAGGTCCACCGGCCCCAGGTGCAGCTCCACTTCCCCTGCGTCCAGCCGGGCGAGGGCAAAGAGATCATCCACCAGCCGCGCCAGGCGGTTGGTTTCGTCGCGCAGGACAGGCAGATAGCCGGCCAGGCGGTCGGGGTGACCTTCCAGCGATTCGAGATAGGCGGTCAGGGAGGCCAGCGGGGTGCGCAGGTCGTGAGAGACGTTGGCGACCATCTCCTGGCGGGCGCGCGCCAGATTCGTCACTTTATCCTTCTCGTCCTGCAGGGCGTCGAGAGTGGCTTGCAGGCGCCCGGCCATCCGGTTGAACTGGCGGGCCAGATCGCCCAACTCGTCCGGCCGGCTGACCGCGGCCCGCACGCCCAGGTCTCCTGCGGACATGGCGGCGGCGGCCGCGCCAAGCGCCTGCAGCGGTTGCACAAGGCGCGCCGCGGCGCGGCGTCCCAAGAACGCGGCCGCCAGGCCCGTGGGCAGGAGCACGAGTGCGCCGACGCCGGTCAGAAGCAGGGCGATCATGGCAAAGGCGATGAGGGGCGTGTAGAGGTCGGCCGCCGCGCCCAGGATCGTCGCCGCCTCCAGCCAGACCACGACCACGCCGAGCACGCCGCCCGTCGCATCTTTGACCGGGGCGGCGCCGATGTGATAGACCGCGCCGCTGACCGAGACGAAACGCCGCGAGTTGGCGATCACGTCCTCCTCGCCGCCGGCCGCCGTCAGGCCGATGGACTGCCAAACCGCCTCGCCCGCGGGCAGCCGCCGCAGGTCGAGATCGGGGCCGAGGACGCCGCGCGCAGTCGCCAGCCGGCCCTGCGGCGAGTACCAGCCCGCCCCGATCAGCCGGCCGGTCGAACCGGCGGGCAGGCGGAAGGTGTAGAGCAGCCGGTCTTCCAGCGAAATCGGGGCCGGATGCGCCAGCGCGTCGCTGGTCAGGGCGTCGAAGAGCCGATCGGCCGCCGCGCGGCGCGCCTCGGACGGCTGGCGGGCCAGCGCGGCCGCGATGCGACGGGCGTAGAGGCCCGCTTCAGCCTCGGCTGGCAGGCTCAGATAAAGGCCCGCCACCAGCAGCCCGGCCGGGATGAGTTGGGCCAGCAGGATGGCCAGCCCGGCGACGAGCACGAAACTGGCGGCCAGGTTGGTTTGCAGGCGGCGCTCGAAGCGGCGCCAAAGGCGGGCGTGCAGGCGGCGCCATGCTGCGATCAGCGTCCAGGCGAGCAGGGCGCCCGCGGTCAGGCCGGCCGTCCCCAACGCCAGGCGTGCGAGCGGCCTGTCGAATTGCGCCAGCGGCGGCGCCCAAGCGCGCAGCGGCCCAGCCAGCCCGTGGACGAGGAGCAGAAGGGCGGCTTGAAACAGGCCGGCGGCCAGCAGCGACCAGGCAGACAGCCGCAGCGCCCGCCGGCCGCGTGGCCCCGGCCCCGGCTGCAGCCGCCAGCCCAGCCAGAGCATCAGCCACAGTTCGGCGGCCGGCAGCAGGCTGAGCGCCGGCAGGCCGATGGCCCGGTAGAGGGCCGGCGTCAGCGCCAGCAGCCCGATGGCGGGCAGGAGGGCTTCGGCCAGTGGTCGCCAGGACAAGCTCCGAATGGTCATGGCGCGGCCTCGAACTGATACCCAATCCCCCGCACCGACGCAATGCGCCGGCCGGCTTCGCTATCACCGAGCTTTTGGCGCAGGCGGTAGATGTGGGTATCCACGGTGCGGTCGTATTCGGTCGCCTCGTAGCCCCACAGCCGATCCAGCAGGTAGTCGCGGCTGAAGACACGGCCAGGGTTGGCGGCCAGCAGCGCCAGCAGGTCGAACTCTTTGGCGGTCAGCTCGACCGGCCGGCCCGTCACCGTGACCCGGCGGCTGGCCGTGTCGAGCACGAGATCTGCCAGGGTCACCACCTGGGCGGGCGGCAGGCTGGCCTGGCGCAGCATCTCGACGCGGCGCAGCAGGGCGCGCACGCGCGCCAGCAGTTCACGGATGCTGAACGGTTTGGTCAGGTAGTCGTCGGCGCCCACCTCCAGCCCGACCACCCGATCCACCTCTGCGGCGCGGGCGGTGAGCATCAGGATGGGGATGAGGGAGTGCGGCGGTCCGGCGCTGCGCAGCCGGCGGCAGAGGCTCAGGCCGTCCAGTTCGGGCAGCATGATGTCCAGGATGAGCACGTCGGGGGCAAGGCGCAGCGCCTCACGCAGGCCGGTCTGGCCATCGTAGGCCGTCGCCACCTGAAAACCATCCTCCTCCAGATGCGTCGTGAGCACCCGGACGAGATTACGTTCATCTTCGATCAAGAGCACGCGTGGCATCGCAGCGCACCTCCTCGCCATGAGCGCAGTTTCGCCGCGCTCTGTCGCGGCGGCATGGCGGGATTGTCGCGGAATGGTGAACAGATGGGCGAGTCGCCGGCGGTCATGCTTCGAGCCTGCTGAAGCAGGTCGAACAGGGCGCAATCCGGGGAACCTGCTTCAGCAGGTTTTCTCGTGTCAGGCGCCGGATTCATCCGATGCCTAATATCGGTCGCCGACCACCGTAATCTGGGACATGGCCTGATCCATCTCGCCGAGATCGCCTGGCGTCAAGTGCACGGTGATCGCGGCGATGTTCTCCTCCAGGCGTTCGAGCTTGCGGCTGCCCGGAATGGGCACGATCCACGGCTTCTGGGCCAGCAGCCAGGCCAGCGCGATCTGCGCGGCGGTGGCGCCCTTCTCTGCCGCGATCCGCTCCAGCAGATCAATCACGACCCGGTTGGCCCGCATGGCCTCCGGCGTGAAGCGGGGATTGCGGCTGCGGATGTCGGAACTGGCGAAGGTCGTGCTCTCGTCAACCTTGCCCGTCAGGTAGCCGCGGCCCAAGGGGCTGTAGGGTACCAGGCCAATGCCGAGTTCCGCGCAGGTCGAGAGGACATCGTTGTTTTCGATGGCTCGCCACCAGATCGAGTATTCGCTCTGCAGGGCCGTGACCGGCTGCACCGCATGCGCGCGGCGGATCAGGTCGGCGCTAGACTCGGAAAGCCCGAAGTGCTTGACCTTGCCGGCCTGGATGAGGTCCTTGACCGCCCCGGCCACGTCTTCGACCGGCACGCCTGGGTCGGGCCGGTGCTGATAGAACAGGTCAATGGCCTCGACGCGCAGGCGCTTGAGCGACGCCTCGGCGACACGCTTGATCTGCTCTGGCCGGCTGTCCACGCCAGTGCCGGGCTGCGGCCCCCTTTCGCCGTGCTTGAACCCGAACTTGGTGGCGATCACCACCTGCCCGCGGAACGGCTCCAGGGCCTCACCGACCAGTTCCTCGTTCGTGAACGGCCCGTACACTTCCGCGGTGTCGAAGAAGGTGATCCCGTGCGCGACAGCCTGGCGGAGGAAGGAAATCATCTCCTGTTTGTCGGTCGGCGTATCGCCGAAACTCATTCTCATGCAGCCCAGTCCCAGGGCCGAAACTTCCAGACCGCTCTTGCCAAGTTTACGCCTTTGCATCTTCTGAACTCCTGTCTTGAATGAAAATTCCGCAGCGGTTTGCATCCGCAGCCTCATCCCGCCTCATACCGCCCATCCGCCCCCACGCGCGCCTGCCCCAGCGCGGCCAGGACGGCCAGCCACTCGGCCACACGCGGGGCCGGCGCAGCGTCGAAGGCGGCGGCGACCTCCATCGCGCCGACCGGCCGGCCCAGCGCCGCCAGCGCGGCGCGCACCGCGGCCGCCTGCTCCGCCAGCCCGCCGGGCCACGCCTGGAGAGCCTGCGGCGTCGCGGCGCCTTTCTCCGCTTCCTCGACCGAAACCTCCGCCGCCAGTTGGATCGCGCCGGCCGCCTGCGGCGCCTGATATTGCGGCCGCAGCCAGCGTACCAGCCCGGCCGCCTCTTCGGCCGCGCGCGCCGCGTTGAGCGCCACCAGCCGCGCCAGGATCTCCTCGTCGCTCAGCGTCGCGGGCCAGCCGTACGCGTCGAAGACGGCCGCGTCCAGGTCGTCGTGGAGCTGTCGCAGCACGGAGACCAGCCCCTGCTCGTGCGTCGTCTTCTCCGCTTTCGACAGCGGCTCGCCGCCGCGCAGCTTCTCCAACACGTTGTACATATCGGTGAGGGTCAGCCTGGGGTGCTGCGCCTGCTGCCGCTTGCGGTGGGCGTCCAGCTCCTCCGCCAGGCCGCGGATGCGCGCCTTCTGTGCGTCGGTGGCGTCGGGGAAGGGGAAGGGATCGAAGCAGCGTGAATTGTTGTATCGAGGGTCATTGCCGACACCCAAGCGACTGCCTGCCGCAAGAGCCCAACATAGATGGACACGACTTGAGAGTACGCCAAGAAGGAAGTAATCGTCGCTCGCTATCGCGATGACTTCGCTTTCCGGTACGGTGTTCACGGGCAGCGTTGTGAAATAGCGATGCCTGGCGGTTCGAGGAGTGGCAATAAACTGGTCAAGGCCCATCAAGGCGTTCCTGAGCATCCCTCTTGTTTTCGCAAACAACCACCACTTCGTTGCATATTCCTGGGAATCCTTAGTTCTACCGCGCTTGGCTTCACGGTCTGGTTTGACTCGGTCATAGACCCACTGATAAATACTCGGGAAACTACTTCGCACCTCTTGCTCTGTCATGCCGTTAAGGTCAATGACCAGAAGCCCTCTGGCATGTTGTGCCAAATCTCGACCGGTGACAAAAGGCCGAATAGGCACGTCAACGTCCTTTTGGTAGCCCAGTTGCGCAGCTTGCTCTTGCGTCACAAGAAATCCAGTGCCGTCGACTGTCATGCCACGAAATGATAGGCCGAGATTTGATTTTAGCCCTGTCGAAAGAGCAACTGCGGCTCCCACCGTAAGGTCCGCCTGAATCTTTCCGTGGTTCTCTTTGACAATTACTAAGGCGCTGCCGTCTTGGGCAACCTCCTCCTTAACAACCAACGCCAATACCCCCTCGCTCGTACCTGAAATACCGACCGTCATCGCGATCCGAACCGAAGCCCCGTCTTTCGAATCGACCCAAGGATGATCAGGAATTGCCAATGCAAGAGAAAGAGGTTGAGCATCCTGCAAATGGCGTTGAGCGACCCTCCGATTCAGTAGTTGCCGAATACTATTGGTGGTGATGAAACCAAAACGCAGATACTGTCTTGATCGAACTCCCTCCGCCGCTTTGTCCCACCAATACATGACGAAGTCGGCTCCATCTGGAATCAAAGGGTAAACGAGGCGAATAGCTTCTGCGTATCCATCTCCCAGTGCCTCACGCATCCGTGCGGTCCCAATGAACGGCGGGTTCCCCACCACGAAATCCGCCTCCGGCCAGGCGGCGGGGCGGGGGTTGAAGTAGCGGAAGGCGGGGATGCGGGCGGTCTCGTCGGGCACCTGCTCGCCGGTCACGGGGTGCGCCACGGTCGTGCGGCCGTCCCAGCGGGTGACGGGCCGGCCCGCGGCATCCAACAGTGGCTCGATTGCGTCCCACGCCAGCACGGCGTCGCGGCGCTCGATGTTGTGGTAGTTCGCCAGGATCGGTTCGGGCAGATGGCCCACGTCGCCCGCGGTCTGCAAGCGCCAGCGCAGATAGCCGATCCACAACACCAGCTCGGCGATCGCGGCCGCGCGCGGGTTCACCTCGATTCCCAGCAGCTGCCGCGGGGTCACGCGCACCGTTTCCATTTCCAGCAGCATCTGGCCCACGCCGAGCTGCCGGCGCACCTCCAGCACCTCCGCCTCCAGTCGCAGCAGGTGTTCCAGGCTGACGTAGAGGAAGTTGCCCGTACCGCACGCCGGGTCGAGGATGCGGACGGCCGCCAGCCGGCGCTGAAACGCTTCGACCTCCTGCAGCGCCCTGTCGGGCTTGCCGTCATCCGCCAGCCGCAGCGCCGCGGCCTGGACCGCCTCCCACTCGCCGCGCAGCGGCTCGATCACCGCCGGCCCCACCAGCCGCTCGACATAGGCGCGCGGGGTGAAGTGTGCGCCGAGCTTGTGCCGCTCGGCCGGGTCCAGCGCCCGCTCCAGCAGCGCGCCGAAGATCGCCGGCTCCACATCACGCCAATCCGCCTGCGCGGCCTCGATCAGCAGTTGGAGCTGGTCTTCCGTCAGCGGCAGGCCGGACGCGTCCTCGAACAGCCCGCCGTCGAAGTGCGGGATGGGCAGGCGCAGCGCCAGCGAGAAGCCGCCGTGCGCCATCGTGCTCCACAGCTCCTCGACGAAGCGGGGAAAGTGCGTCACGTTGCGCCGCGCGTCGGCCAGCAGTTGGGTGAAGCTGCCCGCCGGTAGCAGCGCCACGTCCTCCGCAAACATGGTGAACAGGCAGCGCATCAGGAAATGGGCGACTGCGTCGGGGTCGTGCGCCCGCTCCAACGCCTGCGCCAGCCGCGCCAGCCGCGCCGCGATCTCGCGCGTGACGCGCGCCGCGCGGCGGCCTGGGTCCAGGCTCAGCGGATCGAGCCAGACCGTCCGCAGCAGATCGCGCACGTCGGGCCGGTGCAGGTCGGTCAGGGCGATGCGCGCCGCAAGCGGGTTCGGGAAGGGGACGTAATTGCCGCCGGTGCGGGTGAACTCGCTGTAGAGGGCCAACGACTCGCCCACGTCCACGACGATCAGGAAGGGTGGCCGGCCGCCGTCCCGGAGTTCCTCAGGCGGCAGGTTGCGCGCGTACGACTGGGCCTGCTGTCGCGCCCGCTCCATCGCGGTGTCCCAGGCTGCGGTGCCGCGCGGCGCAACCCCGCGCTTGCGGCCGTGGGCGCGCGCTTCAGCCGCCGCGGAGAGCGGGGGCACGGTCAGGAGACCAGCCCCAACGTGGGGCTTTCCGCTCTCGCCGCCCTGCTTCGCCTCCAGCACGAAGCAGCCGCGGCGATACAGGTCAATGCGGCCGGTGGCGCCGTGAGGCAGCGGGACGTTCTTCTCGAAGACGTAGGCGTTGCTCGCCTCGTCGGGCGTCGTGGGATCGGGCCGCGGTGCGGGGAGCACATCGCACAGCTCGGAGAGGAAGAGTTGGTAGTTGGCGCGTTCGGCCGCGGCCGACGCCTGCCAGCGGGTGATGAAACGTTGGATGTCGTCGTTCATAGTTGTGTTGTATCGAGACCGCCGTCTGAGGTACTGACAGCGGCATCATACTACAACTCCCCAGATTCGACAACTCGTGCGGCTCCTGGCAAGACGATGAGCGTCGCTTGCACCACCACCTTTACCCCCTGCGCTTCCTCATCAACCCCCGACACGCCGGCCTCCCCGCGGGCAAAGGCCTCGCGGTACGCCTGGCAGAAGCAGGTCGCGCTCAACCCGATGCCGCAGATGCCGGCGATGGACTCGAACTCGGCGCCGTCGGCGAGCGGGAGTTCCTTGAGTTCCGGCAGCAGATCGCGCAATGCCACGCGCAGGCCGCACGGCCGCCAGCGGACCTCCCAGCCGGCGCGCCTGGCGCGAGGACGCCTCGATATGCCGGCGAATGCTCACCAGCCGGCTGATCTGCGATTCGCAGTAGCCGACCGCGATGGACAGATCGAGCTGCGAAAGCTGGGCGCGGCGACGCAGGAACCTCAGCAGATCCCCGAAGGTGGCAAAAGTGGCGACAGGAACGCGCACGCTGGTCATTACAAAACGTCGGCGTCGGCCGCGCCCGCAAGCGGACTCGGCTGACGCCGTAATCAGGCCGCCTCACGAGATCGCAAGAACTTGTGTTTCAGCCCAAGAAGACTGGCCCCGCCCCCGAACCTGATCACCGTGCAATCGGCGTCTCGCTCACCGGCGTGATCGTAGCCGTGCATCTCGTCAAGCCGGGATCGAGGAATTTTTGGATTGCATACGCGCTATCCGCTTCCACGATGTAGTAGATCACGTGTTGTGGGAATGCCCCATACATTGCCCGCAGCGTCACCCCTTCGACAGAGGGGTCATACAAGACTTTGGAACCGCCCTCTTCTTTCGGACAGTTCTCTGGGGTGTGGATCTGAGTAATATGGAATAACATGCTTGTTTCCTCCTTCAAGTCTTGGTTTCCAGTTGCTTCTTCAGCCCCATCGGTCTCAGGATGAGATCCGAGGGACACCAATTGGTCACGCTCTCCTGAAGCCGCATGACGGCCATGAATACCACCAGCGCCAGCCCGATGGGCTGGCTGACCCAGTAGGCGATGGCCGCAAAGACCAAGAGCATGACGCCCTGCACCAATGCCCGCCCATTTTCCAGATACATGATTCCAACCTCCTTGGTTTGGGGAAATACTTCATGCAACTCGCCAGGTGATGCGAAAGGGACAGGCAGCCCGACTTGCCCTTTCAGCGATCGTGCATGCACGTACGCCCATTATAAGCCAGGTTCCACACAAGTCAAGCACGACTTGAAGACAGGTAAGTCTCAGGTTAGGAGCAAGTCGAGGGGAAGCAGGTTCAGCACAGCAGCGGCCCCAGCTTGGCTGAGGCATTCGCTGCGCAGTCGAAGCCGGCGGCAATCGGTTGGCAAGGAATGTCAGATAACGCCAGGTCGCTTCTGCCATGCTATGGGCAGGTCGCCCAAACAGGGGGTGGCAAACCCATCAGTCGAAGCAGGCCTGGGCGGGGCGATTCGAGTTTTCGAAGCACTCAGTGAACATGAATGGGTTCATGCGATGCCAGTCCAGGAGCGGACGACTGCCCGACCCTGGACTGTCGGGTGTGGCTACGCGAACAGGCCCAGATCGAAGGTCAGTCAACAATCCTACGCCGAGTCATTTTGTAGACGCGACCCGGCAGTTGCGCCCGTCCGACGTAACATGCAACATAGCCGTAGCGGGCGTGTACGCGCTGCAAGACCTCGCCCACATCGTCGCCCACCTCGACGACCTGGTCTCCGTAAATGGCGACGATCCGATCGGGATGGGTCTGGATGAGCTGCGGCAACAGGCGCTCGAAGGCGGCGCGCTCCTGCGCAAAGCCCGCGGCCGGCGGCGGAGAGTGAGCGTGCTGGCATTGCTGCCAGGCGCTCGCCTGTTGCAGGCTATCTTCGACGTAACTATTCAGGCAGCAGGCATCGGATGAATCCGACGCCTGATACGAGAAAACCTGCTGAAGCAGGTTGCCCGGATTGCGCTCACTTCAACCTGCTTCAGCAGGTTTGAGGTGTACCAGCCGCCGATTTCAATCGGTGGCGGCGCATGCCTGAACAGTTACGGGGTATCTGACACGTCAAGCATGAGACAAAGCGGTCAATTTTTCCAAAACCTGACAGGTTGCCCTACTTATCGAGATGATACGCGCCAGGAGCGTTGGACGAAAAAAAGGTCACGGCCTGACGTCGCTGCCAGGCCGTGACCGTGCTCGCCGGGGGCGTAGTGCCTGATGGCGTTACGGAAACACGCCGCGACTGCGCACGGCGTCGGCCACCTGTTGAACCGCCAGCATGTAGGCGCCCAAACGCAGGGGAACCACGCGCTCCTGGCTGAATTCCCAGACGCGGGCGAAACTCTTGACCATGATGCTCTCCAGGTTGCGGCGCACCTCGTCCCCATCCCAGAAGAACCGCTGCAAATCCTGTACCCACTCGAAGTAACTGACGACCACGCCGCCGGCGTTGGCCAGGATGTCGGGCACGATCAGAACGCCGCGGTCACGCAGGATTTCATCCGCTTCCGGGGTCGTCGGTCCGTTGGCCGCTTCCACGATCATCGGCGCCTGCACGAGCGAAGCGTTATCGGCGCGCAACTGCTGTTCGAGCGCAGCAGGGATCAGGACGTCCACATCGCTGATCAGCAGTTCGTCGTTGCTGATTTCGTCCACCCCCGGCGCTGTGTAGCCGGCCAACTGGTGCTGCGGATGCTCCGCCACGTGCCGGTTGATCGCGGCGATGTCCAGGCCGCCCGGATGGTAGAGTCCTCCGCTGATATCACTGATGGCCACAATCTTGCAGCCCATGCCATGCAGCGCCGTGGCGGTGGCCGAGCCAACATTGCCATAGCCCTGGATTGCGATCGTGGTCTCGTCCAGGCTGTAACGCTGGCGCATGAGCAGTTCGCGCGTCGTCAGCGCCACGCCCAGCCCCGTGGCCTCCTTGCGGCCCAGCGAGCCGCCCAGGGCGATCGGCTTGCCGGTGACGATTTCGGGCGTTGACTCGCCGTGCACCATCGTGGCGGTGTCGGCCATCCAGGCCATGACTTGGGCGTTCGTGTTGACGTCGGGCGCCGGAATGTCACGTTTGGGGCCGATGATCGGCAGGATCATCACGGTGTAACGGCGGGTCAGGTTGCGGATATCGGTCTCGGTCATCTGCGTGGGATCACAGCGCACGCCGCCCTTGGCGCCGCCGTAGGGGATGCCGACCACCGCGCACTTCCAGGTCATCAGCGCGGCCAGGGCGCGCATCTCATCCAAATCAACAGCCGGATGGTAACGCACGCCGCCCTTGCACGGCCCGCGGGCGCTGGAGTGTTGGACACGATAGCCTGTGAAAACTTCGATACGGCCATCGTGCATGACCACCGGCACGGCCACGGTCAACTCGCGCTCCGGTTGGCGCAAAATCGAATGAATGCCCGAGTCCAGATCGAGCCGGCGAGCAACGTCATCGAGCGTGGCCAGGACGGCGGCCCACAAGTTGGGGCGCGGCGGTTCGGCCAAGACAAAATTGGGCAGGGGCCTGGCCAGTAACTGCTGTGGAACGATGGGTTCCCGCATGGTCTCCTCCCTTCTTGCCACACGCCAGGCATCGAGCAAGATGCGTCGGGGAATGCGTACTGCATGTGCGCACTCCCCTGACAAGGTGTGGCAGCAATCTGTGCCTGTTTAGCGCTGCCAGACCGGCAGCGGCCAATAGTGCAGCGAGCTGAGCAGTGCGCCGTAGCCGATGCGCTGCTGAACCTCGGCGTTGTCAACGATCTGCGCATCGAGCAGCTGCATGGAAGCGGGCGTCTCCTGCAGAGCGGCCACTGCCTGCACCAGCGCCCGATCCAACCCGCTGATCAAGGCGGCCAGCGCCTTGGTCTTGCGCTCGACCCACACGATGAGGTGCAGCGAGAGGTCGGACGCCGGCTCATCGAACGCCTCATCCTCGCCAGCCGCGCCGGCGTCGAACAGATAGACCGCCTTGACCGTTTCGTCCAGCGCGCCCAGGGTTTCGGCCAGTTGACAGGCCAGGCCGTAGGCGGCGTACTGGGTCGCAGTCACGTCACGGCGGCGCAGCGCAGCGGACACAGCCGCCAGATTGTGTGCGCCGGTTTTGTTGGCCGCATATTCCAACGCCTTGACCAGCGCATCTTCGACGGCGCTGCCAGCATCGGGCAGACGCAGCGGCAACGCAGACAACTCGACGTCCATTGTATGAACTGTTGTATGAACTGTATCAACCGTGTCAACCGTGTCAACGGATCGTCTATGAGAAACTGAGCGATTCATGTGATTCTCCCTGATCTGGTTTTGATCGAACCTGCATTCGGGGAAAGACCTGTCAGGTTTTCCAAAACCTGACAGGTTTGCTCTACTATTCACTTGCGCCCTGACTGTACCAGATCGGGCATGAAACGCGCATAAAAGTGGAGGGTGAGTGCGTGAAAAGTGTGTGAAAAACGGATCTACTCGATCGCCTGGGGCGAAAGCCCCAAACCCTCAAGGTTTCTGAAGCCTTCAGGGTTTTTCCCCCTGGTCGCCCGGCCCTGCCCCCTCGGCGCAGATGAGCATGTACCCGACGCCCGGCGAGTTGACAATGACCTGCGGGTTGGCGGGATCGGCTTCGATTTTGCGACGCAAGTAGCGGACGTAGGCGCGCAGGTATTCCAGGTCGTTGCGGTATTCGGCGCCCCAGACCTGGGTCAGGATTTCTTCGTGCGAGAGGACGCGGTTGGGTTGCAGGGCCAGACAGCGCAGCAGATCGAACTCGGTGCGCGTCAGTTCGACCGGCCGGTCGGCCACCGTCAGCGCGCGGCGGGCGAAGTTGATCTTCAACTGGCCGCAGGTCAGGGTGCTGGTCACCACCGTTTCGGGCCGCTGCCGGCGACGCAGGACAGCCTTGACGCGGGCAACCAGTTCTTTGGCGTTGAAAGGCTTGGTGAGATAGTCATCGGCGCCGGCGTCGAAGCCGGCCAGAACATCAACATCGCGCGCTTTGGCCGTGAGCATGATCACCGGCACGTCGGAAAACTCGCGCAAGCGTGCGCACACCTGGTAGCCATCTATGCCGGGCGGCAGGAGGATGTCGAGCAGCACCAGGTCTGGTTGCTCCAGGGCGACCTTTTCGATGGCGGTCTTGCCGCTGGCAGCGGCCACCACCTGGTAACCAACGGCGGTCAGAATCTCCGTCACAAGACGGGACACGCGCGGCTCGTCGTCAACGATCAGGATTTTTTCATTCATGCCGCGTCTACCTCTCTGTCGTCTGCGCCTGGCTGCCCGTCGTCGCTGATGGGCAGGGCAAAGAAGAAGGTCGTGCCGGCGCCGGGCTGGCTTTCGGCCCAGATGCGCCCGTTGTGGCTTTGCACGATCGTGTGCGCAATGGGCAGTCCCAGGCCCGAACCGACCATGTGCCGCACCAGGCCCGACTCGATGCGGAAGTACTTTTCGAACAGCCGGTTGAGGTGTTCGGGAGCAATGCCGACGCCCTGATCCGAGACGCTGACGATCACTTCGGCTGGCCGCGGTTCACCGCGCACGACGATCAGCCCGCCGTCGGGTGAATACTTGATGGCGTTGTCAATCAGGTTGCGCAGCACCTGGCCGATGCGCTGCGGGTCGGCATGGATGATCGGGAAATCGCCGGGGAAATCTACGACAAACTGGTGTTTTCTGACCTGATGGGCGCGCTCGGCGATCACCTCGCGCGCCAGGCGCGACAGCAGCACCGGCTGCGGCTCCAGCTTGAGCAGGCCGGCGTCAATCATGGACGACTCGAGCAGATCGTGGATCAGGTTCTGCAGCACATCGCATTCTTCGTCAACGATCTGCAGAAATTCGTGCTGCGTGGTGGGGCTGAAGCTGACGTCGTCCATCAGCAGCGCGGTGGTGTAACCCTTGATGGACGTCAGGGGGGTGCGCATTTCGTGCGCCAGCGTCGAGATCAGTTCGTCCTTGAGGCGGTTGGCTTCCTTGAGCGCGTGGGTCGCCTGCAGCGCCTGGCTCAGGCGCATGTTTTCGATGGAAAGCGTCATCAACTCGGCGACTGCTTCCAGGAAGGGAAGGTCGTTCTGCTCGAAGGCGCCCGTCTGGCGCAGGTTTTCGAGCACGAGCACGCCGATCGTTTCGCGGCCAGCCTTGAGCGGTACACAGACGGCGCTGAGGGGATGTTGCAGGCCGATCGTCGCCGCCTGAAAGAGCGCACGGTTCTGCGGTGTCATGTTGGACATGGCGCGGGCCGTGTCTGCGGGGGTGGTGAAGAGCTGCGTCTGGCCGGTCTGAAAGGTTTTGCCGCTGAGCGATTCTCCTACGGTCAGGTGCAGCTGCTGCATGATCTGCTCGTTGTAGCCCTGCGCCGCGACGGTCTTGAGGCGGTGGATCGTTGGGTCGTACAACAGGATCACCCCCGCATCGGCCGCCGGCAGGGTCTCGATCAGGCCGGTCAGGAACTGCGGCAGCATCACCGCCAGGTCACGCTCGCTGGCCATGATGCGGGCAATCTGAAAAATGGTTGACAAGCGATGGTTTTGACTCATCGTGACACGATTCCTGGCGGGAGAAAACCCTAAAGGCTTCAGGAACCTTTAGGGTTTACGTGATTACTTCAGGAAGATGCGTTCGGGGTCTACATCTTCGCGCAGGATGCGCAGTTCGGCGGGCGTGGGCGGCGGGGTCTCGACGGCTTCGGAGGGGTCGAGCGGAAAGCCGGTGTCGTCCAGCACCTGCTGAATGGTCAGGCCGGGGTGATAGCTGGCCAGATACATCTCCTTGCTGTCGGGCCGAAAACGCAATACGCCTTTGGTGGTGACAACGGCGCAAGGCCCGCCCCAACGCAGCCCTGCGCGCCGGCGGCTATCGCCGCCTTCGAGCCAGCCAGGCGAGGTGACGTAGTCGACGCGTGCCGGCAGGCGGCGCTTCTGATGCTGCGCAATGATCACCGTGCGCCGCGCCAGGCAGGCAATGTCGGCAGCGCCGCCGCTGCCCGGAAAACGGACCTGCGGCCGCCGGTGGTCGGCGCCGATCGAAGTGCTGTTGACATTGCCATAGCGATCGATCTGGGCGCCGCTGATGAAGCCGACATCCACCCGACCCGCTTGCAGGGTGTAGGCGAAGATTTCGCTCAGGCCGGCCACGGTGGCCGCCCCGCGTATGGTGCGCGGATCGCCCACCGACATCGGCAGGTGCGCCAGTTGGCTGGCCATGGCGCCCGCCTCGAAGATGATGCAGCAGTTGGGCGCATGGGTGTGCTGCGCCAGCATGGAGCCAAGCATCGGCAGGCCGGTGCCGGCAAAGACGACTTCGTCGTTGCCAATCTCGCGCGCGGCTGCCACGACCATCAATTCCATCAACGTGTACTCAGTCATCAGTCCAGTCTCCTTCGGCGCAACGCCGGGCTGTAACCTAGCACAGGGTCGGCGCGCAACGCGTCGAGCCGCGCCGATCCGCCAATGGCCTGCAAGTAGGCCGCATGGTCAGGCACGCGATAGACGTACCTGTCCAGGTACTCCTCGAAGTCGAAGTCGTCGGCCGCGCTCTCGTGATACCGCTTGAGCTGCCACGGGTCGTAGTCGTAATAACGAAAAACGGCAAAGGGATGGGCGCCAAAGGGGACATGGCAGACGTGGCGTACCGCAAAGAAGGGCAACCGATTGCGCTCGGCGTCGCGACGCAGCTCTTCCTCCGACACGATTTCCTCGGCGGTGACGATGAGGTGGTCGGCGCACAGGGCGATCTCGAAATCGGCGTAACTCTGCCCTTCGATGCGCGCCAGGCCGTTGGCCGTGCATTTCTGGACGTGGATGACCGCAAACTCGGTGTGAATGGCGGGCACCAGCACAACCCGATCGTTGGCATCGAAGGGCGACTCCATGACATGCGCCTTCTTGGAGGCCGTGCGCGGATCGGCGGCGCGCTGTTCCGGCGCCATCGAATCACGCGCCAGCACGTCGCTGCCGAGCAAGCTGCGAATCGGCAGGAAGGGCACGCCCTGTGCGCCGGCGGCAAAGCGGGTCATCATGGCAAAGTTGCTGTAGTCTTCCCACTCGATCTCGCCGCGCTGCACAGCCAGGCGCCAGCGCGGCCCGATGGTGCCAAAGGCCTCATCGGCGACATAGGCCACCTCGACGCGCTTGACACAGCCGGCGCCGATCAGCACGTCCCACTCGCTGCCGGGTGAATGACCATACAGGTAGAGGTTGCGACGACGCAACCGAATCAGTTCGTAAATGAAAGCCATGGGGTGACGTTGGGTGGTGAAACCGCCGAAGGCAATGGTGGCTCCATTCGGAACCAGCGCCGCTGCCTCGGCCAAAGAGATGAGCTTGTTGGACATAGGCGACCTCTGTGAACTCAGGGTGACGATTGTGAACGACGCCGTGCGATTTTTGGATGGGAGTACCTCGCTTGTCTGTTTGGTTGATTGCCCGCCGGGGACGCTGCGGGAAGCCCAAACCCCAAAGGCTTCAGAGACCTTGAGGGTCATTCCAGGCCGGCGGCTGATCGAACTCAGGTGGTCGCTGCGACCGGCCGCCGGTTCTCGCTGTCCCAACGCCAGAAGGCGACGCCCGCCGACAGGAACGCTTGCCAGGTCGTCAGCGCATCGAGCGTATCCAGGGCGTGAAAGTCACCGCCAAACTGCGCCTGACAGATCGCCGTGGCGGTCTCCTCGTCCACCAGTGTGCGCGCGGCGATGGGCGGCGTCAGGCGGGCCGGGCTGTCATTGTTGACGCCAGCCGTTCGTTCGGTCAAGACTCGTTCGCTGACGCAGAGCAGGGGCAAGCCGGCCGGGTCTATGGGCAGGGCCGGCGTGGGCGTCACCCCCGGCGCCGGTGTGCCATCCCGGACAGGCGCCAGCGTCACGATCAGCGTGATGGCGTAGGCTTCGGGCGGGTCGGGCCGATTGGCGTGCGCCGGATAGGGGGTGACCTGCTCCAGGCTGATGCGGTAGCCGGCGTAGGCGACCGCATCGGGGCCGCTGGCTTCCACAATCGGGCCAAGCACAACGCCCCGGTTGTTGGTGGCGCCGCCCAACAGCAGTTGCTGTGCGGGCTGCGGCGGCATCACCGCCTTGATGCGCACATCCACGATTCCCGACCAGGCGCAAGCTACGTCGGCCGGGCAGCGGCTGTCTCGCACGACCTCCTGGAAGGTGATCTTCAGGCCGATCTCTGCCAGGGCTGCCGTTTGCCCAAAGGGGATGGTGAAGGGCCGGCCCAGCATGGGCGGCGTCTCGGTGGGTACGTTGTCCAGGGGCGGCGCGACGGTCGCCGGCAGCGGCGTCGCCGGCAGTGCAGTCGCCAGCAGCGTGACGGTGTAGGGCGCGGCAGGCGAGACGTTGAGCAGGCCGATGAGCATGGAGCCATAGCGATCGGCCGGCAGCAGCGTGTTGGCTGGCTCGTGCACGACGTTCCCGGCCGGATCGGTCAAGACGCTGAGTTGGAGCGTGCTGGCGACCGAATAGTCGGCGTACTGTGCGCTGATGGCCACCCGCACCGGGCCTGACTCGCTGCAAACACGCGACGGCGGGCAGCGGTCGTCGGCCAGCACTGCGGCGAATGTGATGTCGAGTCGAGCGTCGGCCAGGCGGGCGGTTTCGCCCTGGCGCAGTGTGAACGGCTCGCCTGATCTGGCCGTTTTGGCATGGCTGCGCGGCTTGACGACGATCTCAGGACAGCCGCTGAGCAGCAGCATCAGTGTCAACAGGCACATGGGGAGTGCGCCAAAGCGCCGCCAGGCGCGCGGCGTGTGCTGACCGGTGTCTGAACGATTCATGATGTCACCTCCGAACAACGCCTTGAACGAGGCAGAAGATGCGTCAAGGCGAGGGGTCATGAGCGAGCAGTGCGCCGCAAGTATAATCATGAGCGTACAATTGGTCAAACGAACCGCATCCCCAAACGTCCGGCACGGTGCAGCAGATCATCGCATTCCCACATGCTCCCGCACCGTGCCGGGGACGCGGACTGCTAACGTTTCCGGCCCGCTCACGGCAGCGTGATCAGCGCCCAGAGCAGGCCGTTCTCGTCAGGTTGGCCCTCCAGGGCGCGGGCGAAAACCATGCTGGACTCAACGCCCTCGCTGGCCGCCTGCGCCCGGCCAGGGACATCGCCCATCACCAGCCGCACGCCGGGCGCCAGGCCCGCCGCACCCGGCGCGACCCGCACCTGGGCCATGCCGCTGACGGCCACAAACAGGTAGTCGCCCGGCGCAACCTCGCCCGCCCCGGGGTGAACGCTATCGCTGGCTTCAGGTCCCTCGCCCATCGCCGCAGTCGGATCATCGCCGGCCGCCGGCTGCGTGGTGCTGGCCGCATGAAACTCACCGCGGCTGTAGACGACGCCCATCACCGCCGCGTCGCCGGCCGCCGCCTTGCGCACCTGCAAGACCGGCCGGGTGTGTCCCTTGAGCACAGGCCCCACGCCGCTGATAGCCGTCACCTCGCCGACCTGCAGCGTCTCCGGCCCGGTGTTGCGGGCGATGAAGGTCATCAGACAGCCGCTGCAACTGCCGCCGACGTAGAGGTCGTTGAGTGTGTACAGCCCGTAGCCATTGCCCCCTACCTCGCCGTACACGCCGTAGCCAGACGAGCTGTTGGTACGGCCAAAAACGCCGATGGTTTCACCGCTGCTGGCGTTGGCGTAACCGTACACGCCGCGGCCCCAGGTGCTCTCAGTCCAACCGTACACGCCGCGAGTGACACCGCTGCTGGCGGTGGCGTTGCCTTGCACACCGATGCCGGCGGTGCTGGCGCTCTCGCCGTATACGCCGTAGGTCACGTTGCTGGTGCTGCTGGCTTGGCCGCGCACGCCGTAGCCGTGGGTGCTGTCGCTCAAACCGTACACGCCGTAGGTTTCACCGCTGCTGGCGCTGGCGTAACCGTACACGCCGCGGCCGCCGGTGCTTTGGCTCCAACCGTACACGCCGTAAGTTTGACCGCTGCTGGCGCTGGCCTCACCATAGACACCGAGGCCGCTGGTGCTGGCCGATTTGCCATAGATTCCAAAAGCCGTACCGCTCGCGGTGGTGTTCTCGAGGCGCAGGCCATGACTGCCGGTCCCCGTCCACGTCTCGCCCCAGTGGGTGTGGCTCGACGTGTAGGCGCCGCTGGTGTTCCAGCGGCCGGCGGTCAGTTGGATGTCGTTGATGTCCACATCGCCATCCTGATCCACATCACAGCCCGAGGCGTAGCCTGCCCCTGGCAAACAGGCGGCCACTTCTGGGCTTTCAGGCGCCTCCTGGGCGCCGGCCGGGCCGATCAACAGGCCGAAGACGAGCAATACGATTGATACCATACCGAAACGAAACTTGCGCTGCATGACGACCGCCTCCTTCGTACTGGGAGAGTTTCGACTCGCACGGACGATCCCGCGTGGAGAGGATTTTAGCACAAGGAGAGTACAAAGGCACGCATCGCTTCGCAAAACCGGGAATTCCGGGTGTTCACCGGTGCTGTCGCCCTGCTGGTCTCAGGCTGATTGTGGATTTGGAGGCCGAAAACAACAGGCTCCCGTCAGCACGCACTGCTGACAGATGCTTGTCGTACTTGGATGGGGATGGGAGAGGGATTGTCTTTGGTTCGTAGTATGCACTTCAGTGCATCGCCGCGCCGAATCACCAACTACGAACCGAGGCGCTGACTTGGGCGCTTGGTCGCGCACATCAACAAACACTGCATGACTCGTTCGATGAGTTCAGAAACTGCAAACAGCACTTGAGTATCCTCCTGGCATTCATGCCAGGAGGATACCCCGAATCCGACCTGATTGACAATCAGGCAAGTTGTTTTTCCGTCGTTCCGTAGCTACTACCCGCGGCTTTGACCGGAGCCTTTTTCGACGCGGCCAGGCGCCGGGCGGGATAGGTCACAAACTTACGGCCGCTTTTCTGCTCCTCAGCCTTCAAGTCACGGTAGATTGCCACCAAATCATAATTGAATTGCGCTGCATGGGCCGCCCGTACCCGTCGCACTTCAGCCACAATCGGATCTTCCCACATCGCTCATACCTCCATCAATTCTTCAGGCGTGCAGATGGTGACCGCCTCATAGCCCAGTTCGAGACAGGTTGCTTCGATTTTGGTGCGCAGTCCTGCGTTCGCCAAGTGCTTGTAGTTCCAGGTCATTTGCCCTGCACAAGGCGCTGCGCCAACGTCAACGCCTCCTCGCTAATTTCGAGCAAGGTCAGTCCCGCCAAAAACACCAGTCGCGCCGCCGCGGCTTCGGGGTCACCGGCGCCAGCTTCCCGTGCAACAAGTTGGGAGGTAACCGTCGCAAACTGGGGCCGGGCGGTTTGCCACCACTCATGGGTCAGTTGTTGATGCCCTGCGACAATCAAATCCCGACTGGGCCGCGCCGCCAAGTAACTGATGATAGTGGTTTCAATATAGACTTTGGGTTTCATGACCGTTCACCTACCGTCAGTATACCACAAATACCACCAAGTGCCGAACGATGAGGAAGAAAAATGCTGCATCTGAGCCGGTTTCCAACGGCCAGTCGGCATAGACGTCCCCGGCACGGTGCAGCAGATCATCGCATTCCCGCATGCTCCCGCACCGTGCCGGGGACGCAGGGCTACAAACGTCCCCGGCAGCAGCCGCCATCAACCTGCGAGTGAGCAGAGCGGGCGTCAGGGTGCTTCCTCCTGATGGTGCGTCGTGCGGACAATCCGCAGCGCGGCCAGGCGCCGGGCGTCCAATCCCAGTTCGGCCGGCTGGCCCCACTCGGCGGGATGCAGATAGAGGCCGCGCGCAGCGGCCGGCTTCGCCTCCTCTACCGGGATGCGGTGGGCGTTGGCATAGGCGTCATGGCGAATGCCGGTCACCTGCCAGGAGACTCTCATGCCCGGTTTGCCGCCGGCGATCTGAAAGCGATTGTCCTGAATCTCTTGCGCAATGTAGAGCGGCGCCCAGCCGCCGACGGGGGTGAGCTGATAGCGAAAGTCCTGGTTCAGCGCCTCGAACCAGTCCGGCAGGGTCACCACCGCAGAGCCGTCGGCGTCCAGCGTCGCCACACCATCGTAGATGTTCTTCATGTCCGGCGATTCGACGAAGGAGTGGTAGAGATACTGGTTGGCGGGGTCGAGCGGATGGTCAATCTTGAACGAGCCGCCACCCTTGCTCAGGTTGCCGGTGACCTGCACCTGGCCGGCGAAGTAGCCGGCGTAGCCGCTTGGAGAAGAACTCCAACCGTAGACGCCGTAGTTGATCCCGCTGCTCGCCGCGGCCACGCCGAAGACGCCCTGGCCGTCGGGACTGGCGCTTTCGCCGTAGACGCCGGTGGTATCGCCGCTGGTAGCAGTGGCCCAGCCGAGCACGCCGGTGCCGTTGCTGCTGGCGCTCTGACCCCACACACCGTGGGTATAGCCGCCGGCGGCGCTCGCCCAGCCAGAGACGCCGCGGCCGGACGTGCTGCTGTTCCAGGCGTCTATGCCGGCAAAACCGTTGTCGGTCGTACCCCAGATGGCGGTGTCATTGGGCGCGTGGGCCTGGATGGCGCGACCGCTGGCGAGGTTCTGCACAAACAACGCCTCTGGGCCTTTGCCCTCAAAATACCCGGCATAGCCGTTGCTGCTGGCGCTGCTGCCCCTCACGCCAATGGAAGCGCCGCTCGTGGCCGAAGTCATGCCAAACACAGCCGTGCCTTCTGGGCTGACTGCCTGGCTATAGACGCCAACGGTGCTGCCGCTCCACGCAGCCGCACGGGCAAAGACGCCGATGCCCAGGGTGCTGTTGGCCTGACCCCACACCCCGGTCGTCAGGCCGCTCTCGGCGCTGGCCAGACCGAATACGCCTGCGCCCTCGGTGCTGTCGCTGCGGCCGTGAACGCCGTAAGTGTAGCCGGAGCTGGCGCTGACGTAGCCGGACACGCCGCGGCCAACGCTGCTGGCGCTCTCACCGTACACGCCGTTGTCGGCGATGCTGCCAGCAGCGACGTGCAGCCTGGCGTTGGGACTGCTTGCGCCGATGAGCACGTGGCCGCTGGCGTCCAGGCGCATCGCCTCCGCCCCATTGGTCTTGACGACCAGATCCTGGCTGTCGCTGGTGCCCAGGAAGTGCGTCCCGGGCGTCGTGCCGGCGTTGCCGCCGAGCGCCCAGAAGTCACCGCCGGTCCAGGCGCCGGCCTGATTCCAGTGGCCGGCCGCCAGCTGGATGTCGAAGATGTCCACGTCGCCGTCATGGTCCACGTCGCAGGCCGGGTCGTAGACCCCGCCCGGCGCACAGGGACCTGCCTGGGGAACAATGAAAGGCGCCTGCTGGGCGCCGGCAGGGCCGATCAACAGGCCGAAGACGAGCAACACGACTGACAAGACTGACAAGACTGACAAGACTGACAAGACTGATAAGATGGAGAAACGGACATTGCGCTGCACGATAGGTGCCTCCTTGCTCTGGCGGATTGCGGTGGGAAGTTGGTTTGGTGCGGGCGTTCCCGCGTGGGGAGATTTTAGCACAAGCCGGCGAGACGGGACGACGGCCGGACGCTTTTCGGACGCTGGTTTGTTAAACTGCTGTTCGGATTGGCGATGATGACCATCCGGCGAGGATGGGGTCAATGGATGCCGGTCCTGGTTGGTCAGGATGACCATCCGTTCAGGTATCCGTTCAGGTATCCGTTCAGGTATCCGTTCAGGTATCCGTTCAGAATAGAAAATGTGGAGGAGAACGATGAACTCGATTGGACGTTTGGCTGTTTCAGCGGTGCAGATGCTGCGCGTTGCGGCCGCTGTGCTGACGGCGCTTGCGTGTCTGATGGCCGGTTTCGGCCCGGCGCAAGCCATGGATATCGGCGAGATCACGGTGCTCGCCAGCGTCTCGGCGACGCCGGGATTTCCAGAAGGCGTTGCGGTGCGCGGCAACGCTGTGATCGTTTCCGGCCCGGCGCGCTTCGGCACGGCGGGAACCGGTCCGTCGGCCATTCATATCTACAATCGCAAGACCGGCCTGCTCGAACACACGATCTGGGTGGCGGGTGAAGCGCTGGCGTTCGAACACGCCCTGAGCAACGTGGCCGTGGATGCGGCCGGCCGGCTGTATGCGCTGAGCACGCAGCTCGGCGTTTTGCGCTTCACCAAACAGGGGCACATCTACACGCAGTCGCCCTACGGGGCGCCGGTTCCCGATCTCCCGATTTGCGCGGTTGCGCCGCCTGGCGACCCCTGTGCGCCAACGACTTTCGACATGCCGCCCATCGCCAACGACATCGTTTTCGATGCGCAGGGGTATGCTTATGTCACCGACTCGCTCCAGGCCACCATCTGGCGCTATGCGCCGGGCGGCGGCAACCCGGAGATTTGGTTCCAAAGCCCTCTCTTCGAGGGCGGCGGGCCTTTCCCCTTCGGCCCAAACGGCATGCGCTTCGACAACGACCGCACCCATGCCTACATCGCCATCTCGACCGCGGCCGCCAATCCGGCTCAGGGCACGATCTACCGGCTGCCGCTGGTTGCGCAGCCTGCGCCCGCCGACCTGGAAGTCTTCCATACGTATGACGGCGGCGAACTGCCCGATCAACTGGCCTTTGGCGCAGGCGGCAGCCTCTATGTCTCGCTCGCCATGTCCAACCAGATTTCGGTGCTGGCGGCCGATGGTACGGAGCAGGCGCGCTACGCCAGCGCCGCCGGCGACGCCATTCCGCTCGACAACCCGGCGGCCATCGCCTTCGACAACCGCAATCAGGCGCTGTTGATCGTCAATCATGCGCTCATGAGCGGCGATCCGGCGCACTTTGCCGTGCTGCGCATGTACGTCGGCGATACCGGCGCCCCGTTGACCGAGCCGGCCATGCCCGACGACCTGCCGTGAAGGAGTTCGACGCCGAGGAGGAGTGCTATGCCGACAATTCAAACGATCATCCGTCAAGTCAACCGAGATCTGGTGCCGCAGTTCGAGGAGCAGTTGCGCCGTCACCTGGCCACACAGGACAGGGAATGGCTCATCGAGCAGATCGTCCGCCTGGCGCTGGATGCGCACAGCCTACAGGAGATGGATCGCAAGCATCAACAGCGGCAGAAGACACGCCAGCGCGCCGAACGCAGTGCGCGCTTGCGGGCGCTGCGGCTCGATGTGGAGACGCTGACGGCGTTCTTGACACGCTATCAGGCGCACGACCGCGCCAGGCTCATCGAAGAAGCGTATCTGCGGCCAGATGCGCCGCTCAAAGGTACTGGTCTCATCACCGATGCGCACCGCACAGCGCGTGGGCAGGCCCTGCTGCAGCAGGCAAAGGACATCCTCTTTGGTTTGCTCTTTGGCGACGAAAGTACAGAAACGAGCTTCAGGCGCGTGCAGCAGGAACTGCTCACCCTGACACTGCCGCGTTTCAAGAGCGTGGCCCTCGACTTCATGAAAGCATCCACCGAACTGAGCGCCGCGGGAACCTGGCAAGACCCCGATAACGTTTCCGATGACGCCCGCGCCGACAATGTCATCCTGGAGGTCGAGTTCGGCGAGGTGATGGATGAATGGATCGGTCACGGCATCGTGCGCTGCCTGAGCCTGATCAACAATCTGGAAGTCAACGAACAGGTGCTCTACGCCCGCATGGTCAACGTCGAGCAGAGTACACTCATCGAATGACGGTATCATCTCAAAAAGTAGGGGAAACCTGTCAGGTTTTGGAAAACCTGACAGGTCTTTGCCCCGAATTATTGAGATCTTACGAATGACGCAAGTGATCGCCGTCGGGCGCGCGTCGAACGGTCGCCACGCGGCCCGACTGGGCGATTGCATTCGCTCTTATTTTCAACCCTCTTCTCCACAGGCGAAATGCCCTGGTCGCCACGCGGCCCGACTGGGCGATTGCATTCGCTCGGTCGTTTACCGGTAATTTCTGCCCTCTTTTCTGTAAGCTACTTGTAAAGCACATTTGGCCCGACCTGTGCTATCATCGAGCCATCCGGGCGGGCAGATGCGCCCGATTCGACAGCACGAACTCAAGGAGCCGTTTGCATGAACAACACCCACGTTTCATCCCTGACCCAAATCAGCCTGCGCCTGCTGACTGTGACCGGCGTTGCAGCGACCCTGGCCCTGCTGCTCGGCCTGGCCCTCTTCAGCGCCAGCCCGGCCGCAGCCGCCAGCGGTGGTCAGGTGAACGGGATAGTGTGGGTGGACGCCAACGGCGACGGTGTGCGCGCCGGCGATGAGACGCAAAACCTGGCCTTCGTCACCATCGCGCTGACCGATCACAACGGCGCGCTGGTCGGCGCGGCAGCGAGCGATGCGCAGGGACGCTACCAGATCAGCGGCCTGCCCCCTGGCCTCTATCAGATCGGCGCCCAGAGCGCCAGCGGCCTGGTTGCCAGCACGCCCACGCAACGCTGGATCGCCGTCAGCGAGACGACCGCCGCCGTCGCCGACTTCGGTTTCGTCACTCCAACCATGCAGGCCCTCGTCAGTTTCAGCGTCACCACCGGCGCGCCGTTCATCGAAATCATGTGGCGCACCGGCAACGAAGACGAAGTGCAGAACTTCAATCTGTACCGCAGCGCCCCTGACGGCAGCGGCTTCACCCTGCTCAACCAGGCGCCGATCCAGCCGCACGGTTCCACTCACCCCTATTCCTGGTACGACGCCACCGCCGCGCCAGGCGCATACACCTACTGGCTCGAATTCAACTACGCCGACGGGCCGGTCGTCTTTGGCCCCCGCTCTGCCAGCATCAGCACGACCATCCAACACATCTTCCTGCCGCGCATTGCACGCTGATTCGCTCATTCGCCCGCTGCCGGCCTGCGCAGCGAGCGAGTGAGTGGCTCAGCGCCCCAATGAGCAGTCACAGCGCCCAAACCGCCCCTTCCCCCGGCCTCGTCCCCGCTTGCGAGGCCCAAATGAAAAGCCTCGGCTCCTAGCCTGGAGTCGAGGCTTCTTCATCGGTTTCAGGCGCCAACCGCTGCCGATCGTCGCCGCGGCTCGCTGCCGGCCGCTCAAACCGCCTGTCGAATCGCCTCCACGGCGTCCGGGTTCTCCAACGAGGAGACATCGCCCGCATCATGACCCAAGAACGCCGCCCGAATCACCCGGTGCATCACCTTGGCGTTGCGTGTCTTGGGCAACGCCCGCACGAACTTGATCGCCTTCGGCTGCAACGCCTTGCCCATCTCGGCGACGACCAGCCCCTGCAGCGCCTGGCGCAGCGCCTCGCTGGCCTCGTGACCAGGACGCAGGACGCAGAAACAGACCACTTCTTGCCCCTTCACCTCGTGCGGCGCGCCGATCGCCGCCGCCTCCATGACCGCCGGATGGCGAATCAGCGCCGCTTCGACCTCCGCCGGCCCCACGCGCTTGCCCGCCACCTTGATCGTATCGTCCGAGCGGCCCAGGATGTACCACAGCCCATCCTCGTCGATGGCGGCCCAATCGCCGTGCACCCACACGTTGGGAAAGCGCGACCAGTAAGTCTCCAGATACCGCTGCGCATCGCGCCAGAAGCCGCGCGTCATGCCGATCCACGGCTGGCGCACCACCAATTCCCCCACCCGATTGCGCACCGGGCGGCCCTGCTCATCCACCACGTCCGCCGCCATGCCCGGCGCCGGCCCCGTGAAGGCGCATGGCTTGGCCGGCCCAAGCACATGCCCCATCACGATACCGCCCGAAATCTCGGTGCCTCCCGAATAGTTGATGATCGGCTTGCGCCCCTCCAACGCCGTCTCGAAGAACCACAGCCACGACTCCGGGTCCCACGGCGAACCGGTGCTGCCCGCCAGCCGCAGCGACGAGAGGTCATGTCGCCGCAAGGGCGCCTCGCCATGCGGCCGCAGCGAGCGGATCAGCGTTGGCGAAACCCCCAACGCCGTGACCCGATGCGCATCCACCAGCGCCCAGGTGCGATCCACATCGGGAAAATCGGGCGCCCCGTCGTACAACAGCATCGTCGCGCCCAACAGCAGCGTTCCGAAGACCAGCCACGGCCCCATCATCCACCCCATGTCCGACATCCAGTAGACCACATCGTCTACGTGCACATCGAGACCGAACGCCATGTCCTGCGCCGCCTTGATCGGGAATCCGCAATGCGTGTGCACCGCGCCCTTGGGCCGCCCGGTCGTGCCCGAGGTGTAGATCAGCATCACCACATCCTCGGCGCTCGTCCGCTCCGCGGCGGCAACGGGCGGCTGATCGGCCGTCAGATCGGCCCAGCGCAGATCGCGCCCCGCCGTCCACGTCGTTGGCTGCCCCGTCCGCTCCACCACGATCACATGACGCACGCCAGGCGCCTCGGCCAGCGCCTCATCGGCCGTCGGTTTCAGCGGCGCCAGGCGCCCCCGTCGCCAGAACCCATCGGCGGTGAAGAGCGCCTTCGCCTCGGCGTCTGCCAGGCGGCTGGCTACCGCGCCGGCGCCAAATCCCGAAAAGAGCGGTACGATGATCCCGCCAATGCGGGCAATTGCCAGGAGCGCAATCACCACCTCTGGGATCATCGGCAGGAACAGCCCAATCGCATCCCCCTTGCCGAGGCCAAGCGCCCGCAGCCCGTTCGCCGTGCGGTTGACCTCGGTGAACAGCTCAGCGTAAGTCAAGGTGCGCGTGACGCCTTCTTCGCCCTCCCAACGCAGCGCCACACGCTGCGCCGCCGGCGTGCCCTGCCATTTGTCCAGGCAGTTGTGCACGATGTTCATCATCCCGCCCACGCACCAGACCGGCCACTGCGGCCCGCGGCTCAGGTCAACGATCTGGCTGTAGGGAACATCGAACTCGATGCCCAACTCGGCCATCACCGCATCCCAAAACCAGGCAATGTCGGTCGTCGAACGCCGGTGCAGTTCCTCGAACGTGCGCAAACCGTGCCGATCCATGAACTGCTGCAAGCGGCTCTGCGCCGCCTGCTCTGCCGCCGGCCGCCAGACGATCTTGCCTCCAAAGGAGAATTCTTCGCTCATCTGTCCTTCAGCTCCTCGCCCTCCCTACAAAATCCGCTTGCCGAGCAGCGAACAGATCAAGTCCACCGCCAGTTCAGCGGTCTTGTTGCCATGATCGAGAATCGGGTTGATCTCCACCACATCGAGCGATCCCACGCGGCCCGCCTCGGCCAGCAGTTCCATCAACAGATGCGCCTCGCGAAAGCTCAGCCCGCCGGGAACCGGCGTACCCACGCCTGGGGCAAAGTCGGGATCGAGCGCATCCATGTCCAGGCTGACATGCAGGCGCGGAAAGGCCGCCAGCCGGTCGAGCGCCCGGCGCGCCACCCGCGCCATGCCCTGCTCGTCAATCTCGCGCATGGTGAAGGTGGTGATCTGGCTGCCGGCCAGCGCCTGGCGCTCCGCCCGATCCAGATCGCGCACGCCGATCATCACGACCTGCGCCGGGCTGAGCTGGCTGCGCCGGCCGATGGCCGTCAGCGCCGGCGCGCCGCGCCCAAGCAGCGCCGCGACCGGCATCCCGTGCACGTTGCCGCTGGGCGTCGTCTCCACTGTGTTGAAATCGGCGTGGGCGTCAATCCACAACAGGCCCATGGGGCCGGCGCTGCCGATGCCCGCCGCAGTTCCCAGGGCAATCGAATGGTCGCCGCCCAGAAAGATCGGCAGGCAAGCAGGATCGGCCAACGCCGCTGCCCGCTCGCACAGTTCCTGAGCGACCTGCACGATGGCGGGCAGATGGCGCAGGCCGTGACTGATGCGGTCGGTCGCCGTTGCAACCGTCGCCCCGCCCACTGTCGCTTCTGGCACCGGCACATTGAGGTTGCCGTCGTCCTGCACCCTGTAGCCCAGGCGCTCCAGGTGCGCCTGCAGCCCGGCGTAGCGAATGGCGCTTGGCCCCATGTCCACGCCGCGGCGCTGCTGTCCCAGGTCCATCGGCGCACCGACGATGTGAACGATTCGGTCGGCGGCGGGATCGGGCTGTTGGCGCATGGTTCCCCCCTTGCCCAATCAAGCGGGCAGTCTGGCCAGTGCATCCGCCAACGTGGGGCTGCCGATTTCCTGCAGCTCATAGCCCACCCGCTGCGCCGGCCGCTCGATGCGCACCACGCGCGTCAGGTCAATCGGCGTCGCCACGATCACCAGGTCGCATGGCGTGCTGTTGATCGTCGCTTCCAGATCGGCCACCTGCGCCTCGCCATAGCCCATGGCCGGCAGCACAGGGCCGGTGCGGGGATACTTCGCATAGGTCTCGGCCAGCGAGCGCACCGCATACGGCCGCGGATCAATGATCTCGCTGGCGCCAAAACGCCGCGCCGCCACCACGCCGGCGCCGTAGGCCATGTCGCCGTGCGTCAGCGTCGGGCCATCCTCCACCACCAGCACCCGGCGTCCGGCAATCGCCGCCGGATCGCTCACGCTGATCGGCGACGCCGCCTCCACGATCAGCGCATGCGGGTTGACGCTGCGCACACTCTCCCGCACCCGGCTGATCGGTTCCAGGTCGGCGGTGTCAATCTTGTTGATCACCACCACATCGGCCAGCCGCAGATTGGTCTCGCCGGGGTGATAGCGCAGCTCGTGCCCGGCGCGGTGCGGGTCGGCCACCACGATGAAGAGATCGGGCTTGTAGAACGGAAAATCGTTGTTGCCGCCATCCCAAACAATCACGTCGGCCTCTTCCTCGGCGGCGCGCAGGATGCGCTCGTAGTCCACCCCCGCATAGACCACCACCCCGCGATCCAGGTGCGGTTCGTACTCCTCGCGCTCCTCGATCGTGCAGCGATGGGCGTCCAGGTCAGCATAGCTGGCAAAACGCTGGCAGGCCTGCTGCACCAGATCGCCGTAGGGCATCGGGTGACGCACGACCGCCACCTTCTTGCCCTGGGCACGCAGCAAGTCGCAGACGCGGCGCGTGGTTTGACTCTTACCGGAGCCGGTGCGCACGGCGCCAATGGCCACCACCGGCTTGCGCGCCTGCAGCATCGTGGCGTGCGGCCCCATCAAACGGAAATCGGCGCCTGCCGCCAGCGCCTGCGACGCCTTGTGCATCACCGTCTCGTGCGAAACGTCGCTATAGGCAAACACCACCTGATCCACCGCCAGCGTTGCAATCAGGCGGTTCAGGTCGGCCTCAGAGAAAATGGGAATTCCTGCTGGATAGAGCGGACCGGCCAGGGCGGCCGGATAACGGCGGTCTTCGATATTGGGGATCTGCGTCGCCGTGAAGGCAACCACCTCATAGTCGGGGCGGCTGCGAAAGTAGACGTTGAAGTTGTGAAAATCGCGCCCCGCGGCGCCCATGATCAGAACTCGCTGTTTCGCCATCGAACATTGCTCCTTCTGTCTTTTCTTGGCAGCGGGCGACCCGACCCGTCAGGTTGCTTTGTTTACCGCGCCGCCGTCTTCTTCTGCGCCAGCGCCGTCTGCACCGCCCCAGAGCGCGTCACGATACTGCCGAGCACGCCGTTGACGAACCGAGGGCTGCTGTCGCTGCCGAAATCTTTGGCCATCTCGATCGCTTCGTTGATCACCACCTTCATCGGCGCATCGTGCGTGATGGCCATCTCGCACAACGCCATGCGCAACAGATTGCGGTCAATCGTCGCCACCTGCTCCAATGGCCACTCCGGCGCATGTTGCTGGATGATCGCATCGAGCCGCTCCCGGTGCTCGAGCACGCTGAAGAAGAGCCGCCGCACATACGATTCCCCATCGCCGCTGGGTGGCGCATCGGCCAGGCGATTTTCGATCACCTGCTGCGGGTCATGATGAACCATGTCGGTCTCATACAGCGCCTGCAACACCATGATGCGGGCTTGCCGCCTTGCCGCCTTCATGCCCCTGCTCCCAGTTCGACATCTTCGACGTGCACATTGACCTCGCGCACTTTCATGTCAACCATCGTCTGCAAGGCACGCGCCACCTCGGCCTGCAGCGCCTGCGCCAGCTCGCGCACATTGACCTGGCTCGACACAACCAGCCGCACATCAACCGTTGCCTGGTTGTCCTGGCCGATCTCCAGCCGCACACCTTCGGCGCTCGCCACGCGTCCCCGCAGCGCGCCGCGGCGTCGCGGCGTCCGTCGTTGGGACAGGCGAACCACCCCCGGCTGGCTCGTCGCCGCCTGGCGCACGATCGTCAGCAGCACTTCTGGCGCCACCATGATGCGGCCCAAACGCCCACCGCTGCCTTCCGGCGCCGGCGTCGCAAAGAACTCCGATGTCTCTCGCGCTTGTTTCATGGCATCATTTCCCCACCTGCGTTCAGCCGCTTTGATTGGAGCCGCTTGGATCAGAACCACCGCCGTCGGCCCCTATTGCATCACCAACCCGCCGTCCACACTGAGTACCTGCCCCGTGATGAAACTGGCCCCGCTGGAAGCAAAGAAAGCGACCGCTTCTGCCACATCTTCGCACGTGCCCAGGCGTCCGAGCGGCGTTGCCGCAATGGCCTGCTGGCGCGCTTCCTCAGGCAACACATCGGTCAGCGCCGTTGGGATGAAACCCGGCGCAATCGCGTTCACCGTCACCTGCCGTGAACCAACCTCCTTCGCCAGGCTCTTGGTAAAACCGATGATGCCTGCCTTGGAAGCCGCATAGTTGGTTTGACCCGCCGCCCCCGCCAGGCCAACCACCGAAGTGATGTTGATGATACGTCCTGCACGCTGCTTCAGCATCGGGCGCAACACCGCCTTGGCGCAATTGTAAGCGCTCTTCAGATTGGTCGTCATCACGGTGTCCCAATCTTCGGGCTTCATCATCATGATCAGAGTATCGCGCGTCGTACCGGCGTTGTTGACCAAAATATCAATGCGCCCAAATGCGTTCAACGTCGCCTTGACCAGCGCATTCGCCTCGTCCGTCACGCTCACATCGGCCTGCACCACGAGCGCCTGGCCGCCAATCGCCTGAATCTGCGCTGCCACCGCCTCTGCTTCAGACGCGCTGGCGCGATGGTTGATCACCACCTTCGCCCCACGTTCCGCCAACAGACGGGCAATCGCCGCGCCGATTCCGCGCGACGCGCCGGTGACAAGCGCAACCTGACCATCGAGTCTGTTCATCGTCTCCCTCGGCCACCTTTCCTCATCTCCGTCGCGGCGCCCGCCTCAGCCAAGCCGCGCCCGCAACGCCTCCACGCCGGCCGCATCACTCACCGCCAGCGCCTCCGCCTCTTTGGCAATGCGCTTGACCAACCCGGTCAGCACGCTGCCCGCGCCCAGTTCCACAAAGAGATTGACCCCGGCGTTGGCCATCATGCGCACCGAGTCTTCCCAACGCACACCCGCCGTCAGTTGTCCCACCAGTTCACGCTGGATCTCGGCCTTCTGCGTCAGCGGCGTCGCCGTGATGTTGCTGACCACCGGCACGCTTGGCGCCCGCAGCGAAGTTGCCAGAATCGCACGCTCCATCTCCACGGCGGCCGGCGCCATCAGCGGCGAATGCGCCGCAATGCTGATCGGCAGTCGCACCGACTTGCGCGCCCCGCGACCGCGCGCCAGTTCCAACGCAGCCGCCAGCGACGCCTCATCACCCGAAATCACCACCTGACCAGGGCTGTTGTAGTTGGCCACCTGCACCACGCCCCCCGTGGCCGCCCGCGCCTCGGCGCAGATCACATCCACCAGCGCAGCATCCAGGGCGATGATTGCCGCCATGCCGCCAGGCGCAGTCTCGTCGGCCTGACCCATCAGTTGGCCGCGCAGACGCACCAGCCGCAGCGCATCGCCGAAGCTCAAAACATCGGCCGCCACCAGTGCGCTGTATTCGCCCAGGCTGTGCCCCGCCGTAAAAAGGGCCGGCGGCAGTGCGCCGAGCGCCGCTGTCAGCGCCCTCAGCGCCGCCACGCTCGTCGTCAGCAGCGCCGGCTGTGTATTGATCGTATCATTGAGCGCCTCGGCTGGTCCCTGAAAACAAAGTTCGGACAGCCCAAAGCCAAGCGTCTCGTCGGCCTCGGCGAAAACGGCGGCCGCCTCCGGGTACGCCGCCGCCAACGCCTGCCCCATCCCAACCGTCTGTGAACCCTGGCCGGGAAAGACGTATGCAATGCTAACAGTTTGTGGCATCGTTGTGGATCGAACCTGAAAAGCAAACAGCGAGCAAGGTCCGCGCTTGCGTCCAATCAATCAGCAAACTAACAAGAGAAACCGGGTTCTGACCAAAAAACCTGTTTTGTTTTGGCAGAAACCCGGTTCCCCGCCCGCGCCAGCGGCGAGAATGAACGCGCTGGGCGCTCTGTGCATCCCTTCTGGCTCAAGAGCGATCGTTCGACTTCTTGGGCTTCTCTACTTGCTTCACAACCTCAACGCCCTTATAGTAACCGCAGCTCGGACACACCTGATGCGCCAGGCGCGGCGTCTTGCAGTGTGGGCATTCGACCAGGTTGGGCAGCGTAATCGCATCATGTGCACGGCGGCGATGCGTCCGACCGTGCGAAAACCGTCGTTTCGTCAAAGGCGGCATGGAATAGAATCTCCTTCTTTCTTCT
>CAZOLV010000017.1:33363-56496 GCA_964580725.1 uncultured Anaerolineae bacterium
AGCTTTCTTCTAGCTTTCTTCTAGCTTTCTTCTAGCTTTCTTCTAGCTTTCTTCTAGCTTTCTTCTGTGTACGTAATTCTCGTTCTGCCAACGTCGTCATTCGTCTCTTGTTGGCCTTATCGAGCATCTCGCAGCAGGCGGCTCAGGGCCGCCCAACGCGGGTCTACCGACTCGGAGCGGCAACTGCAAAGGCCTTCGTTCAGGTCCTGACCGCAACTTGGGCACAAGCCCCGGCAGTCTGACCGGCACAGAGCGACCGGCTCGGTCGCCAGCAACAGGTCCTGCCGGATGATCTCTTCCAGGTTCAGGATATGCTGCGCACTGATCAGCAGCGCCGCGTCGGTCTCAGCATCCACCACCAGCGTCGCCCCGGTCAACACATCAATCGTTGACTTGAATTCTTCCTCGATCTCGAACTCCGTCGCCAGTTCGACCGGCTTCAGGCAGCGTTTGCAGTCTGTCTGCACCGTCGTCCGGAGCTGACCGGTCGCCAGCACGCCGCCCGGAATGTGCAACAGTTGCACCCGTCCCGTCAACGGCGCGACCAGCCGCAAATCGGACACCAGTTCGCGCACATCCTCATTCAATTGGTAACGCCGCGTGGCCCCAACCGGCTCTTTGAGCAGTTGAGCCACATTGAACTCAAGATCCATCACAGCCATCTCAACCCCCCAGCTTCAGCCGGCGCAGCACATTATTATAGGCCACGAAACACCGCTCGTCAAAAAACTCCCGCTCACTCGCCCACTACCCCTTCAACACCTCCACCCCATTCCGCACTTCTGTCAACATTCTCTCCAAATGCTCCCCAAGATTCTGCAACGTGCGCAGCGCGTACTCGTCCGCATCGCTGGCCAACTGCGTCTTCTGCTGCTCGGCCTCCTGCATGATCACGGCCGCGCGCCGCCGGGCAGCCTGGGTCAGCTCATGCTCATTGACCTGCTCCTGCGCCCGTTCACGCGCCCGCGCCGTGATGCGCTCCGATTCCTCTTTGGCCTGCGCCAGAATCCGGTCACGCTCCTGCAATGTGCGCTGCGCCTGTTTGATCACCTCCGGCGCTGTGATGCGCATCTGATTGATCAGACGCCACACCTCCTCCTCGCTCACAAGCAGACGATCCGTCAGGGGAATGCGTGGACTGTTGCGCAAAATCTCCTCGAACTGATCTACAAGCTGCAAAATCTCCATCGTTTCGATCCTCCCGCTGTGCTCTCGTCCGCCTTACGACGCCGCCCCTGCGGTTTTCGTCGCCTGAGCGGCTTCGTTAATCTTTCGTTGCAGCGCCTGGATCACATGCGGCGGCGTCAGATCGCTGATGGCTCCATCGAGAAAAGCCACCTCTTTCAGAATCGTCGAACTGAGGTAGAGGTACTCCAGGCTCGTCATCAGCCCGACCGTTTCGATCCCAGGCTCCAGCTTCTTGTTGGTCATCGCTAGCTGAAACTCGAACTCGAAATCGGAAATGGCGCGCAAGCCGCGTACCACCACCTGTGCGCCGACGCGCCGCGCAAAATCAACCGTCAACCCGCTGTACAACTGCACAGTGACATTGGGCAGATGCACAAGCGCCTCGCGCGTCATCTGGATGCGCTCGGCCGCGTCGAACAGCAGCCGCTTGGCAGGCCGGTCATACAGCCCCACCACCAGGTGCTCGAACAGCCCTGCCGCACGCGTGGCAATGTCAATGTGCCCGAAGTGAATCGGATCGAACGTTCCAGGATAAAGGGCGATCGTCATGGGTGTCCTTCTGTTCATCGAACTTTCCAATCAATCAGTCAATCAATCATTCATTCATTCAGTCAGTCAGTCAGTCAGTCAGTCAATCAGTCAGTCAATCAGTCAGTCAATCAGTCAGTCAATCAATCAGCCGCCGTTCAGAGGTTCGAATTTCCCAAGACGACGCCTAGCTGACATCCCCCTGGCCGCGCCAGAAGCTGTCCAACCGGGCGACCAGGTTGCGCTGCGCCGGCTGGCTCAGCGTTGGATCGCTTTCGATCAGCCTCTGCGCCTCGCCGCGGGCCAGGTCCAGCAGGCGTACATCGCCCAGGTTGGCCATGCGCAGGGCAGGAAATCCGCTTTGACGTGCGCCAAAGAAATCGCCAGGGCCACGCATCTGCAGGTCAATCTCCGCCAGCTTGAAACCATCCTGAGTCTGCGCCAGCGCACGCAGCCGCTCATCCTCCGTTTGATCGGTGCGTTCCACCAACAGCAGACAGAACGAGGCGAACTCGCCGCGCCCCACCCGTCCCCGGAACTGGTGTAGCTGCGCCAGACCGAAGCGGTTGGCCCCCTCTACCAGCATGACCGTCGCGTTGGGCACGTCGATGCCGACCTCCACCACCGAGGTCGAAACCAGGACTTGCGTCTCGTTGTGCGCAAACGCCCGCATCACCGCTTCCTTCTCGTCCCCCTTCATGCGTCCATGCAGCAGTCCAAGCTGCAAACGCGGGAACACCTCCTGCTGCAGCCGCTCATGTTCGGCCACGGCGGCGCGCGCATCCGACTGCTCGGATTCCTCGACCAGCGGGCAGATGATGAACGCCTGGCGCCCCTGCTCCACCTGATTTTCGATGAAGCGATACGTCCGCTCGCGTTCGTTGGGATGCACGACATAGGTCTTGATCGGCTGGCGTCCGGGCGGCAGTTCTTCGATCAGTGACAGATCGAGATCGCCATACAGCGTCAGCGCCAGCGAGCGCGGGATCGGCGTCGCGCTCATCACCAGCAGATGCGGCGTCAGCGTCTCGGCCTCGTCGCTCGGCGCCTGGCGCAGCGCCGCCCGCTGCTGCACGCCGAAGCGATGCTGCTCATCCACCACCGCCAGACCAAGCCGGGCAAAGGCAACGCCCTGCTGAATCAGGGCATGGGTGCCTACAACGACGTTGACTTCGCCGCTGGCCAGCGCCGCCGTCGTCGCCTCCTTCTCCTTCGCCTTCAAGCTGCCCGTCAGCAACGCCAGATTCGGCGCCGGCAGCCCGGCTTCGGCCAGCCGCGCAAACAGGCGCGTCAAGCCGGCAAAGTGCTGCTCGGCCAGGATTTCGGTCGGCGCCATCAGGGCGGCCTGGGCGCCATTCCTGAAGGCAGCCCACGTCGCCAGCGCCGCCACCACCGTCTTGCCCGCACCGACATCGCCTTGCAACAGCCGGCTCATGGGGCGCACATCCTGCAGATCATGCAAGATTTCGCCCAGGGCGCGCTGCTGCGCCCCCGTCAGCGTGAAGGGCAACTGCTCCTGAATCTGCGCCAGCTCGGCAGAGGCAAGGGCCAGGCGCGGCGCTGGCTGCCCACGCCACTGCTGGCGCCGGCGCAGCGCCCCGATCTGGATCAAGAACAGCTCATCGAACGCCAACCGCCGTCTCGCCTGTTCTAGCTGCTCGGCGTTGTCCGGAAAATGCACCTGACTCAGCGCGCGTGGCAACGACATCAACCGCGTCGAAGCCAAAACGCGATCAGGCATGAAATCGGTCACATGATTGGCCCAGGCGTCCATCACCTGCTTGATGCGCTGGCGCAGCCAACGCTGGCTCAGATCCTTGGTCAGCGGGTAGATCGGCGTCAGGCGGCCGGTGTGCACCAACTCCTGGTCGAGCGGCTCCCACTGCGGGTTGTTGAGCACCAGGCGCCCCATGTAAAGGTCCACTTTGCCGCTCAGTGCCAACACGCGCCCCGCCTTGACCTGATTCTTGACATACGGATTGAACCACGTCGCCTGGATCGTTCCACTGCTGTCTGCCACAATCGCCTGGATCACCACACGCCCGTTGAACTGGCGCCGTTCCTGCACCTCCCACACCGTGCCCAGAATCGTCACCTCATCGTCGCGCTGGAGCATGGAGATCGGCTTGAGCTGGCTGTAATCAAGGTAACGGTGCGGAAAATGCCACAGCATGTCTTCCACGGTTTGGATGCCAATCCGGCTCAACAGTTCGGCGTAGTGCGGCCCGATGCTCGTCAAAGTCGTCACCGGCGCCTGCATCCCCAGGCCGATTTCCTGACCAGAAAGCGCCCGCGCCTGGCGCACAGGTGGGCGCCGTTCGGGCACGGGGCGCGGCGCCGCCGTTGCACGCGTCGCCGTCCCGGCGGCGGCCGCTTTGGCGGCGGGCTGCCTGGCCGCCCCCTTGGGCGGCGCAGCCGGGCGCGCTGGAGAGGCCGGCTGCCCAACAGCTTGCGCTCCCTTGTCGGCTCCCTTGCCACCCTTCTTGCCCTCCGCCGGGCGCTGCTGCGCCGGCTGGCCGTCCTTACCCTCTGCCGGGCGCTGCTGCGCCGGCTGACCGTCCTTGCGCCCCGGCTGGGCGCGAGCAGGCTGCGGCTGCGGCTGCGCACGCGGCGCCTCGCGTCCCCCTGACGGCTGCGCCGGTCGCGCTGGCTGTGAGGGCGCTGGCGGCGGCTTGGGCGACAGCGGCCGTTTCTCGTTCGACTCCTGCTTTGTCTTCGGCGGCAGGCCGGCGGCCGGCAATTCCGCCCGTCCCTCTGGCGACGACAGGCGCGCCAGAATCTCATGCAACGTTCGCACCCGCGCCTCTTGCTCCGCCGTGGCCGAATAGCCGCGCAACAGGCCAACGACGTGCGCGATCAGACTCTCACGGTCGGGGGCCTCCTGGCGTGCGTCCTGCTCCCAGCGCGCCGCAAACTTATCCAACCCCCCAATGACCGCCTTGTTGCGATAGCCCTGGCGCTTCTCCAGCGCCAAAATCTTGCTCAGGCGCTCGAACGCCCCTGGCATCTCCACTTTGTTCGTCATGATTCAGAACTGACCTTCGTAGACGATCACGCCGATCGCGTTCGGCCCCAAATGACAGGCCAGCGATGGGCTGTAGGTGTGCACCGGCACGGTCCGCTGCACCAACTGATCGTGCAAGCTGCGCACCAGGGCATCGCTCTCCTGGTCGAAGCCATGCTGCAAGATCGCCAGTTTTTCGATATGTGCAAATTCGCCAATGAACTCCGTCAGCTTTTCCACCGCACGCTCGCGTGAGTTCACCTTCTCCGCCGGCAGGATTTGTCCGTCCTCCACCGTCAGGAGCGGCTTCACCCCAAGCATCGTCCCCAGGAGTGCCTGCGCTTTGCTGATTTGCCGGCTGCGCTCCAAATAGTCCAGCGTCTCCACGAAGAAAGCGCCGTACAGGTGCGGCGCCATGCCGCGCACCAAGCGCACAATCTCATCGAGCCGAACTCCCGCCGTCGCCGCTTCGGCCGCCGCCTCCACCAAAATCCCCAAACCCACCGAAATCATCTGCGAGTCCACCACCATGATCCGGCAGCGTCCCAACAGATTGGCCGCCGCCGCCCGCGCCGTCGCACATACATCATTGATGCGCGACGACACATGCAACGACAGGATTTGATCGGTCTCGCGGTGCAGGCGCATGTACAGCTCGGCCATCTCCTGCTGCGTGGGCGGCAAATCAATAGGCAGCGTATTACCGCGCTCCAGGCGCGCAAAGTAATTCTGCGCCGTCACATCAACCCCTTCACGGCTGATGCGCCGCCCCTGCTGAATCCGCAGCGGCACGACATGGATACCCAGGCGTTCCACGACCCCGGGCGACAAATGGGCATTGCTATCGGTAACGATTTTCACCATGGACACGGCAAAGACTCCACGAACAGCACAGCGGCGCAACGCCGCACAATAAACTACTCGGCCGACAGAATGTAGTGATAATGCGGCTGACCGCCGTCAACCAACTCGATCATCTGATCGGGAAAAGCCGCCTGCGCCGCCTGCCTCAGCGCCTCTGCCTCGTCCGCACTGACCGGCTGCCCGGCGTAGATCGTCACGATCTCGCATGCCTCAGCCTCCATCAGCCGCAGCAGCGCCAGAGCCACCTCTTGCGGCTCCTTCCCACGCGTCGCCAGCACATCGTTCTTCAGCCCGATCACATCTCCCGCCTGCACCTCGATCCCGTCGAAGGTCGCATTGCGCACGGCCACCGTCACCTCGCCGGTCGTAATAGCCGACAGCGCACGATGCATCGCCTCGACATTGATCTCCGCCGGCTCCAACGGCTGGAACGCAATCAGTGCGCTGATCCCCTGCGGAATCGTCCGGCTCGGAATCACATGCACCCGCTTCTGGGTCAGGCCGATGACCTGCTGCGCCGTCAGGATGATGTTGCTATTGTTGGGCAGAATGAACACATCCGGGGCCGGCGCCGCCTCCACTGCGGCCAGCAGTTCCTGCGTGCTCGGATTCATCGTCTGGCCGCCCGCCACAATCTGATGTGCCCCCAGGCTCTCGAAAACCCGGCGCAAACCGGCGCCAGGCGCCACCACCACGGTCGCCACACCAACAGGGGTCTGCATCGGCGCCGCGGGCTGCGCCTGCTCGCCGCGTCCCGCCAGCGGCCCATCTCCCGCGCCTTCCCCGTGCACGAACTCCTGGAATTGCGCATCCATGTTCTCCACGATGATGCGGCTCATGTGCCCCATGCTCGCCCCATAGTTCAGCGCATGGCCCGGCTCCGGCGCATGCAGATGCACCTTGACCGCCCGGCTGTCGCCCACCACCAGCACCGAATCCCCCATGCCGGTGATCGTGCGCCGGATCTCGTCTACGTCCAGGTTCGTCCCCTGCAAAATGAACTGGATGTCGAACCCGTACTCCCCGTCCAGTGCCTCAGCGTGTCCGGCAAACGCCCCTTGCCGCGTGGCCTCATCCCCAATCCGCTCTCCCTCCAATGCACGCGCCATCCCTTCCAGCAAGAAGAACAGCCCCTTGCCTCCTGCGTCCACCACCCCCGCCTGCGCCAGGATCGGCAGCAGGCCGGGTGTCTTCGCCACGGCATCATCGGCGGCATGCACCACCCGGCGCAACACAAACCGCACATCGTGATCGAGCTGCGCCGCCCGTTCGGCCGCATCCGCCGCCAAACGAATCACCGTCAGAATCGTCCCCTCGACCGGCTTGACCACACCCTTGTAGGCCGTATCCGACGCCAGGCGCAGCGCGCGAGCCAACTGCCCGGCGTCGCACGTCCCTTCGTGCTCCAACCCGCGCGCCAAACCCCGCAGGATCTGCGAAAGAATCACTCCCGAATTGCCACGCGCCCCCATCAGCGCCCCATGCGCCGCCGCCTGCATCACCTTCCCCACATGCGCAACGCCCACCTTCTCAACTTCATCCCACGCCGATTCCATCGTCAGCAGCATGTTCGTCCCCGTGTCCCCATCCGGCACCGGAAACACATTCAGCGCGTTGACGCTCTCATGATGGCGAGCCAGGTAAGCGTAACCGGCTTCCAATAGATGGCCAAAATCGGCCCCGTCCAGGCGACTCACCGCCGCCCCCGCCGGATACTTATCAGCCAGCGTCGCTCCTCCAAAATCCCGTGTCGTTACCAACTCTTCAGTTCTCCTCTTCAACCTGCGGTCCCACAAGCATACCGCACAAACCCCTCTCAGAAATCATCGCCAACCCCGCGCTCCCATCTCCAACCCTCGTCTGCACCTTCGACCCTCGTCCCCCACATCACAACCCAACCCCCATTCCCCATTCCTACTCCCCCATCCTCAACCCCTGCACATGCACATTCACCTCTTGCACCGGAATCCCAAGCGTCTGCTCCAGCGAGAACTTCACGCGGCTCATCACACTCTGCGCCACCTCTGAAATGCGCGTCCCAAACTGCACAATGATGTAGAGATCAACGCTGATGCGGTCATCGTTCAAATGCACCACAACCCCCTTGCGCGCACGATCTCCTTGCAGTAGCTCGCTGATGCCGTCAATCATGTTGCGACTGGCCATCCCCACCACGCCATACGATTCTAAAACAGCCTCACTGACCAACGTCGCAACTGCCGCCGGCGAAACCTCGAAACGTCCCAGACTCTCTTTTTCCATGCTGTCCACTCCCTTGACTGACTGACCGGGTCTGCCCGGTCGCGCATCTGCATCATCCCCACCCGCCGGCCTCGCCATCCCATGCGCCTTGACATTTGGCGAAACCACCGTCCTGTGTTATCATACCCCTCACGAACGACCTGATCGTGGGCAACTGCCCTGCAAGTACTGCGGGGCGTTTCTTTTGTCCCCAATCAGGCCGCCAACACGAGCGCCGCGGCCGTGTGATTCGCTGACTGGTCGAACGGCGCCACGTCCTGGGGAGGATCAACATGGCAGTATGTCAACTGTGCGGCAAGGCGCCGCAATTTGGTAATCGAGTCAGCTTTTCGGCCCGGCACACTCGCCACATGTGGCGAGTCAACATCCAGCGCAAAACGATCATGGTCAATGGTCAGCCGCGCCGGATCGTCGCCTGCGCCAAGTGCCTGAAAACCCTGCAGAAGGCCGCTTGACGCCTCACTTCCGCACACATCGTCAGTCATCAAGAACGCCAGTTGTCGCGCGACGACTGGCGTTCTTGTTCATGCCGCCGGCGGTGCCATCTGCGCCTGCTGGCGGAGCTGCCCACAACCCGCGCTGATCTCCACACCGCGCCGCAGGCGCAGCGTTGTCGTGACGCCCGCCGCACGCAAAATCTCCATGAACAGCTCCACATCCGCCGGGCGTGATGGGCGATAGACCGAGCCTGGCGCCGGGTTGAGCGGAATCAGATTGACATGGCACAGCATCCCCTGCAGCAAGCGCGCCAGGCTCTGCGCATGTTCCGGCTGATCGTTCACGCTGCGCATCAGCGCATACTCGAAACTGATGCGGCGATGCGTCCGTTCCGTATAGGCCCGGCAGGCGTCCATCAGCGCCGCCAGCGGATAGCGCCGATTGATCGGCGTCAGCCGGTCACGCAGCGCATCGTTGGCCGCATGCAGGCTGACCGCCAGATTCACTTGCAGCCGCTCCTCGGCCAGGCGCCGGATCATCGGCGCAAGCCCCACCGTAGAAAGCGTGATATGCCGCGCCCCCAGGCCAAAACCCCTGGCGTCGGTCAGCGTGTACAGCGCCTGCCGCACCGCCCCGTAGTTCGCCAGCGGCTCGCCCATCCCCATCAACACCACGTTGGTCACCTGAGCCGGGCGCAGAATGGGCAAAGAGTTGTTGCCCTGGGCGCTTGGATCGCGCAGCCAGCGGGCAAAGAACAGCACCTGCCCCGTGATCTCCCCAGCCGTCAGATTACGCGCCAGCCCGCCCAGGCCCGTCGCACAAAAACTGCAGCCCATACCACAACCGGCCTGTGTGGAGATGCACAACGTGCGCCGGCGGTCGTAAAGCATCAACACCGCCTCGATCGTCTGCCCATCGTGCAGCTCGAACAGCACCTTGTGCGCCAGCCCATCGGCCGACGCCGTCTGCATCACCGGGCGCATCAGGTCAATCACAGTTTGGGAACTCAAGCGCGCTTGCAGCGCCTGCGGCAGGTTCGACATCGCCGCGGAATCGGCGGCCAGCCTGGCGTACAGCCACTGCCAGATCTGATCGGCCCGGAAAGCCGGCTCACCCCAGCTCTGCAACTGCGCACGCAACTCTTCGAATGTCAAATCGAGTAGACGAATCATGCTTTCTGCCTGCTGCAAAGTCGCGACAGGGGCGGTCTGTCCATGTGTTGCCAGGTAACGAACCGCCGCGAGTATACCGCACGGCAAAAGGGAAGTCAAAAAGATTCTAGCAATAAACCTGCTCTACAGCCGGGTGCGTCGTTCGATTGACAACCGTCGGCGCACTCGCTATAATTTTCTCAGAACAAGGAGTCATGAACAGACAGGCGACCAAGAGACCAGTTGTTGCACGAGATAGAAAAGTCGTGGAATTCACAAGAGTCGCAAGATTTGCAAGAAAGGCAATAGAAACATCATGAACCTGCGTATTCCTGGCCCCATTCCAGTCCATCCTCGCGTCATGGCGGCCATGAATCAGCCAATGATCAACCATCGCGGCGCCCGCTTCAGCGCCATCCTGGCCGAAGTCGTCGCCGGCCTGCGTTGGGCATTCCAGACCGAACAAGAAGTGCTCACTCTCACCAGTTCGGGCACCGGCGGGCTTGAAGCAGCCGTGGCCAACATCGTCAGCCCTGGTGATCGCGTCCTCTCTCTCAGCATTGGCAATTTTGGCGAACGCCTGCGCACCCTCGCCCGCCTGCACGGCGCACACCTCACCACCCTCGACGCCGCACCTGGCCAGGCCATCGCAGTCGAACGTCTGCGCCAAATCCTGCACGAACAGCCCCCCTTTCACGCCGTCCTCGTCACGCACAATGAGACCTCCACCGGAGTAACCAACCCCATGCGTGAAATCGCACTCGTCCTCAACGAACTGGGCGACGCGCGCCCCCTCATCATCGTGGATGGCGTCAGTGGCGTTGGCTGTCTGCCCTTGCCCATGGACGAGCTTGGCCTCGACCTGGTCGTCAGCGGCTCACAAAAGGCCTGGGGCCTGCCCCCTGGCCTCGCCTTCATCGCCGTCAGCGAGCGCGCCTGGCCCGTCATCGAACGCTGCACCTCGCCCCGCTTCTACTTCGACCTGCGCCAGGCGCGCAAGTCGGCCGCGCTGCACCAAACCCCCTGGACCCCCGCCGTTGGCCTGATCTTCGGCCTGCATGAGGCCCTGGTCATGATGCGCGAAGAGGGGCTGGAGGCCATCTACGCCCGTCATCGCCGCGTCGGCGATTTCACACGCCAGGGCGCGCGCAACCTCGGCCTGCAACTGTTCGCCAACCCTGCCTTCGCTTCCAACGCCGTCACGGCCATTCGCGTCCCAGACGGCATCGAAGCCAGTCAACTGCGCGCCCGCCTGCGCGATGAGTTTGGACAAGAGGTCGCCGGCGGGCAGGGCGTCCTCAAGAACTCGATCTTCCGCATCGGCCACATGGGCCAGGTCAGCGAAACCGACATCCAGCCCGTTTTGTACGCCCTGCGCCAAATTCTTTAGGGGGAGACACACTCATGCAACCATTGGACGTGATCGTCACCGCCGGCTACCAGGAAGGCAAGCCTGATCTCCTGGCCGAGTACACCGGCTCACCGCGCAAATCGTTGGCCCCTCTGGCCGGCCGGCCCATGGTCTGGCACGTCGTTCATGCTCTGCGCGCCGTCCCCGCCGTGCGCGACATTTTCATCGTCGGCATCAGTCCCGATGAAGGCGTAGACCTGGGCATTCCCGTGACCTTCATCCCCAACCAACCCGGCCTGCTCGACAACGTCTACGCCGGTTTCGACGCCGTCCAGCGCCAACATCCCGACGCCACCTTCGCCATGATCGCCTCCGCCGACATCCCCCTCCTCACCCCAGAAATCGTCCAATGGTTCATTGCCGCCTGCGCCCCCGACCAACACGACCTCTACTACTCTCTCGTCCCCCGCAGCGTCATGGAAACGGCCTTCCCCGCCTCCAAGCGCAGCTATGCGCGCTTTCGTGAAGGCCCACACTGCGGCGGCGACCTGTTCATGGTGCGCCTCGCCGCCGCCCATCGCAGTGAAGACCTGGTGCGCGCCGCCCTCGAGCGGCGCAAGAACGTCTGGCGCCAGGCCATGCTGATGGGCATCGGCACCCTCATCAAATTCGCCATCGGCCGCCTCACCCTGGCCGACGCCGAGCGCGTCGCCTCGCGCATGTTTCAGATTCGCGGCAAGATCGTCGTTTCCCCCTTCGCCGCCATCGGCATGGATGTTGACAAGCCGTTCCAATACGACATCGTGCGCCAGCAGATGACCCAGGGGTTGGCCAGCCAGGCCGGACAGATCGGAACGTCCGCGTGATCGAACCGCCGCCCAGCCCTCCAGGCGCCTGGCGACAGCGGGTCGGCGCTCTTGACCGCCGCTGGAGCGCCAGACTGCGCGTTGGCCGGCCCGCCGGCCCGCGCTATCGCCTCGCCTGGCTCGGCGCGCACCTGGGAGACGGCTACCTCTGGTTTGGACTCGCCGCCCTTGCCCTGTTGCAGGCCGACCCCGTCCTGCGCCGCAACACCCTTCTGTGGATCCTCAGCATGGCCATTGCCGGCGCCATCACCACCTCCACCAAGTTCATCCTGCGCCGCCAACGCCCGCAGAAACAGAGTGGCTTCTATTCTGTCAAGTACGACCAGCACAGCTTCCCCTCTGGGCACGCCACGCGCATGGGTACGATTGCCGTTTGGGGTGCCGTGTTCTTGCCGGGTTTTGCCTGGGCCGCGCTGGCCATCGCCCTGTGGACAGCGTGGAGCCGCGTGGCGCTTGGCGTTCATTATCTGGCCGATGTCGCCATCGGTCTCGCCATCGGCGCCCTGACCTCGTTGGTCGTCCTGACCTGCGCAACCTGATGTGTCGCCGCGCGCGCCGCCTGCCTGCTTGACCCCCGTCGAACAACAGTGGTAGAATGAAACAGAAACTGCGGAGGCAAGAAGATGCTGTTCGAACTCGATGATGAGCACAAAGCCCTACAGGCGTTGGCGCGCGATTTCGTCGCCCAGGAGGTGACGCCGCGTGCGCGTCACATTGACGAGACGGGCGAATTCCCCTGGCCGGCGCTGCGCAAGATGGCGCCGCTCGGCTTCCTCGGCCTCAACATACCGGAAGAGTACGGTGGCGCGGGGGCAGATCAGCTTGGCGTCGCCATCCTGATCGAAGAGCTTGGGCGCGGCTGCGGCTCGACGGCGTTGGTTGTGGCTGCCCATCTCGGCCTGTGCTGCGGCGTCATCTCCCGTTTTGGCTCGCACGAGCAGAAAATGACCTTCCTCACGCCGCTGGCCCTGGGTCAACAGATCGGCTGCCTGGGCCTGACCGAGCCGGGCGCCGGATCGGACTTACAGGGCGGCGTGCGCACCTTCGCCGAGCGCCAGGGCGACCACTGGCTCATCAACGGCAGCAAGATGTGGCTGACCAATGCAGGCGAGGCCAGCACAGCGGTGCTGTTGGTGCGCACAGACCGGCGCGGTGGTAGCCGCAGTCTGAGTCACCTGATCGTGCCGGCTGGCGCGCCTGGGTTTCAGCCGGGCAAGCCCGAAGAAAAGATGGGGCTGCACGGCTCGCACACCTACGCCGTCACGATCGAGGATGTGCGGGTTCCGGCGGAAAATCTGTTGGGCGCCGAGGGGCAAGGGCTGCGTCAAACCCTGGAGGTGCTGGACAGCGGGCGAATCGGCATCGCCGCGCTGAGTGTCGGCCTGGCCCAGGCGGCTTTCGAAGCGGCCCTGTCCTATGCGCGCCTGCGCGATGCCTTCGGTACGGCGATCGCCAACCACCAGGCGGTGCAGTGGATGCTGGCCGATTCTCATACCGATCTGCAAGCGGCGCGCCTGTTGGTTCACAAAGCGGCGTGGCTCAAGGACCAGGGGCGCCCCTACAGCACAGAGGCGGCGCAGGCCAAGCTCTTTGCCACAGAGATGGCCGAACGCGTCTGCTATCGAGCCATTCAGATTCACGGCGGCTACGGCTATTCGCGCGAATACCCCGTCGAACGCATCTACCGCGACAACCGCCTGATGCAGATTGGCGAGGGCACCAGCGAAATTCAACGTCTGGTCATCGCCCGCCGCCTGCTCGAACAGTAATGGTTGGAATCCGGGCTGGATTCCGCAGGGGGGGCGTGATGTCTCACCCATTGGTAGTTCTGGCGCGACAGGCGCTGGAAGAGACACTGGTGCATGGACGGCGTTTCGAAGCGCCGCCGGCGCTGACGGCGCAATTTGCGACGCCCACCGCCGTGTTCGTGACGCTGCGCAGCCCCACGGGCGAGTTGCGCGGTTGTATCGGTTCGGTGACGCCCATCACCGACTCGTTGGCAGCCGAAGTCATCATGGAAAGCATTGCAGCGGCCACACGCGACCCGCGCTTCGATCCGGTGGAGCCGGAGGAGGTGCCGGAGTTGCAGATCGAGGTCTCGGTGCTCAGCGAGCCGGAGCCGGTCGCGTCATTGAACGACCTCGATCCGAGCCGCTATGGCGTGATCGTCACGAGTGTGGGCGGCGGGCGACGGGGCCTGCTGTTGCCCAATATCGAGGGCATCCAGACGGCGGCGCAGCAGGTGCGCCTGGCGCGTCACAAGGCCTCGATCGGCGAGATCGAGGACGTGCGCCTCTTTCGCTTCCGCGCCGACAAGTATCAGTAGGCGGCCGCCCGATCATGCCGGAGATACGTCAAAACATCGCCACAAAGGAATGGGTCATCATGGCCACAGAGCGCGCCCGGCGCTCGGAGCAGTTCGTCAACCATACCCGCCCATTGACCGCCGATCTGCCGGCGCTGGACGCCGGTTGTCCGTTTTGTCCTGGCAATGAAGAAGGGCGATATGAATATCGCCGTGCTATGATCTGAGGTGTTCACCGGGGCGGGCGAAGGTGAGATCAGCGGCAGGGGGGGCGTGGAGCAGTTCCAGGGCGTGCGGAAGCGCCGGAAGGATCGTCTCCAGGTTCTCGCGCACCGCCTTGGGGCTGCCGGGCAGGTTGATGATGAGGGTGCGACCGCGCATGCCCGCCGCGGCACGGCTGAGCATGGCGTGCGGTGTCACTGCCAGGCTGGCGGCGCGCATCGCCTCCGCAAATCCAGGCGCTTCGCGCTCGATGACGGCGCGCGTCGCCTCCGGTGTGATGTCACGCAGGGCAAAACCGGTGCCGCCGGTGGTCAAGATCAGGTCAATCTCGTCTTCATCGCACCAGCGCCGCAACGTCTCTTCGATCAGGTTGCGCACATCGGGAACGATGGCCGCGGCGACGACCAACGCCGGCAACCGCTGCTGCACGATCTGCGCCAACAGGGGGCCGCTGGCATCCTCGGCCTGGCCCTGTGCGGCGCGATCGCTGACGGTCAATACACCAACTCGAAAAAGCATGGTTCGCTCCCCTTTCTCTAGGGTTTTTTTCTTCTTCTCTTCTCTTCTTCTCGCTGTCGTTGCGCCGCCATTCCTGCTGACAGCGGTCAAGGCGCGTTGTCCAGGGCCAGGGTGATTTCGGCGCGCACCTCGGCGTCGGTCTCCTGGCGCAGGCGCCGTGCGAGGTTGTGACGAGACTCAGCGCCGCCGATGCGGCCCAACGCCCAGGCGGCGTGGCTGCGCACGAGCGGCTCGGAACCGTCGAGATGGCGCGCCAGCGCGGGGATGGCTTGTGGATCGCCCCAGTTGCCCAATGCCACGCAGACGTTGCGCAGCAGCCCGCGCCAACCGGCGCGCAGCAGCGGGCTTTTGCGCCAACGAGTGCGAAACGCCGCTGGATCGAGTTCGACCAGGTCGAGCAGCGGCGGGGCGGCATCGTCCAGGCGCGGCGCAAAAAGGGCGCTTGCCCGTTCTTCGTGCGCCTGACGCCGGTGGCCGTTCCAGGGACAGACCATTTGACACACATCGCAGCCAAAGACCCAGTTGCCGAGCAGCGGCCGCAGAGGGCGCGGGATCGCGCCTTTCAACTCGATGGTCAAATATGAGATGCAGCGGCGCGCATCGAGCACACCTGGCGCATCGAATGCCTGCGTGGGACAGGCGGTCAAGCAGCGGGTGCAGCCGCCGCAGCCGCCCCGTGCGCCATCGGCAAACTGCCAGACGGGGGCGCGCAAGGCCGGCGGCCGGTCAGGCTCTGGCGCTGGCGCCGCCAGCACAACCGGCGCAGTGTGCGCCAAGTCCGCCGCCGACACGGGCGGCGGGGTTGGCGCGAGGGCGTCAGGCGTCAGCAAGGTCGCCAGCAGCAGCCAGGAGCCGGCGCGCGGATGGATCAGGCAGGCGTTTTTGCCGATGAAGCCCAGGCCGGCCTGCTGCGCCCAGGCACGTTCGAGCACGGGGGCCGAATCCACGCTGACTTTGCCCGGCGTGATGCGTCCCGTCTGGCTGCGCAGCCAGGCATCCAGGGCGAAGATGCGGGGTTTGAGCAGCTCGTGGTAATCGAGACCCCAGGCAAAACTGGCAATGCGGCCCCGCGCCGGATCGCTCATCTGCGCGCTCAGCGGCGCATGAACGGGATGGGCGACGCCGAGGATCACCAGGCTGCGAGCGTCGGACAGCCGTTGGCGGGTGTCCAGACGGGCTGCAACGGCATCGGGGCGCGCCAGATAGGCCATCTCGCCGTGATAGCCTTGCGCCAGCCAGCGCGTCAGGGCGATGGAATGAGGCGCGGGGCCGGCCGGCGCAACGCCCACCAGGTCGAAGCCAAGTTCCAGGGCGCGCACGTGCAGTTTTTCGGTCAGGTTGGTGGTGTGCATCAGGCCCGCTATGTTAGCGATTTCAGACTGGTTGTCAAACATTGTTTGACCCTGAGGGCGGTTGGGATATAATCGTGGGAACCTGTGAGGGCTTATGGGCGCTCGTGGGGATTTTCGAAGACATGAAGACATTTGGAGGACCGGATGGGTTGTCGCGAATGGAAGTGCGAGGTGAAAGGATTCGATGGGCAGCAAGGGATTGCTCGTCGTCAGGCGGAAGGTCGGTATCGGGAATCGGTGGTTGCGTCGCTGGCTGTGGTTGCGCTGGTTTGGATCCTGGCGTGCAGTGCGCTGCCAGGGCCGCGCGAGGTCGCTACACCGGCGCCGACGCTTGCAGCGACCGAGACGCCGATTGCGGCGGGGGAGATGACGCCGACGCCGCGTCCGTTGCCGACAATGGCGCGGGCAACGCCCACAGCAGGGGCAGCGGCGCCCACGTCGGCGCCGGTCACACCAACGACGCCGGCCAGCGACCTTCCGGGCGATCAGACGACCGAGTTCTATGTGACCGAAGCCGATCTGGAACAGATGGTCAACAGCGATCAGGTGCAGGAACAGGTACAGACGGAGAACTTCGATGCGACCATGACCGGCGGCAGGCTCATCATGACGGTGGATCGGCTGCAGTTCGGTATGTTGAACCTCGGTCCGCTGCGCGTGGTGGGGACGATCGTGGCGCGCGATGGCGTGGCGCACTTCCAGGCGGAAAGCGTCGAACCAAACAACCTGCTGACCGCCGCTGTGCCCGGGCTGCTCGACCGGGTGCTCACCTCCAGCACAGCGGGATTTTATGTCGAAAGCGTTGAAATCCAGGAAGGACGTATCGTGTACAAGGTGCGTCCACGATAGGACAATCGGTGAAACACCTTCCAGCTTGCGCAGCGCCTGATTTAGGGGATGATCTCGAAGCGGGCGGTGAAGTGACGCAGGTGGGGCGGCTGCCAGAGGATTCGCATGCCGCGCAGCGCTGGCGCCTGACGGGCGACGTAGGTGATCACCTCAGCGACATAGTCCACGTGACTCTGGGTGTAGACGCGTCGCGGAAAGGCCAGGCGCACCAGTTCTAGCGCCGCCGGCTCCTCGCTGCCGTCGGTGTGCACACGTCCAAACATGACGCTGCCAATCTCGACGCTGCGAATGCCGCCTTCTTGATACAGCGCCACGGCCAACGCCTGCGCCGGGTACTGCGCCGCCGGGATGTGATGCAGCAGGGCGGCCGCATCGAGATAGAGAGCGTGCCCGCCGGTCGGCTTCATGAACGGTACGCCCGCAGCGTCCAGTTTCTCGCCCAGATAGGCAATCGAGCGTAGGCGATAGCGCAGATAGTCCTCGTGCAGCACCTCTTCCAACCCCACGGCGATCGCCTCCAGGTCGTAGCCCGCCAAACCGCCATAGGTGGGAAAACCCTCGGTCAAGATGAGCATGTCCTTACAGCGTTGCGCCAGCGCATCGTCATTGAGCGCCAGAAAACCGCCGATGTTGGCCATGCCATCTTTCTTGGCGCTCATCGTGCAGCCATCGGCGTAGGAGAAAATCTCCCGCGCAATTTCGGTCGGCGTCTTGTCGGCGTAGCCAGGTTCGCGCAGCTTGATGAATAGGGCGTTTTCGGCAAAACGGCAGGCATCCAGAAAGAAGGGAACGCCCTGCGCCCGGCAAATGGCGCTGACGGCGCGGATGTTGGCCATGCTGACCGGTTGCCCGCCGCCGGAGTTGTTGGTGATGGTGAGCATGACCAGTGGGACGCGTGCACGCCCCAGCTCAGCCAGGGTGCGCTGCAAGGCCTCCACATCCATGTTGCCCTTGAACGGCGCGATGAGGGCCGGTTGATGCGCCTCGGCGCAGGGTAGATCGAGCGCCTGGGCGCCGCGATATTCGACATTGGCGCGCGTGGTGTCGAAATGGGTGTTGTTGGGCACCACGAAACCGGGTTTGCAGACGTTGCCAAACAGGATGCGTTCGGCGGCGCGCCCCTGATGGGTGGGGATGACGTGCTTGAAGCCGGTGAGACGGCGCACAGTCTCCTCGAAACGATAGAAGGAGCGTGCGCCGGCGTAGCTTTCATCGCCCTGCATCATGCCGGCCCATTGGTATGATGACATCGCGCCAGTGCCCGAATCGGTCAACAGGTCAATCAAGACGTCGTCGCCGCGCAGCAGAAAGAGGTTGTGGCCGGCCGCGGCCAACGCTTCGGTGCGGTGTTCCCAGGTGGTGAAGTGAATCGGCTCGACGGTCTTGATGCGAAACGGTTCGATGATCGTGCTGAAATGTGGATGCATGGTCATTTCCTGTCATGACGAGAGCGCCGGACCGCAGCCCGGCTTGCACGGGAGCGCCGGACCGCCGCACGGGGGTGCGGCGATCCGAGAGAATGGGACGATCTGGGGGTGCGGCGTTTCGAGGTGGTGCGGTCAGGCCGGCGCTTGATCATAGGTGCGCATGAATTCTTCTGCTTTTTCCACCAATGAACGGTTGCCGATGAAGAGCGGTACCCGTTGGTGCAACATGCGCGGTTGAATGTCGAGAATGCGCTGGCGACCGTCGGAGGCATAGCCGCCGGCCTGCTCGGCGATGAAGGCGAGGGGCGCACATTCGTACAGCAGGCGCAGCTTGCCAGACGGCTTCTTCGGGTCTTTCAGGTCGGCCGGGTAATAGAAGATGCCGCCATGCAGGAGATTGCGATGGAAGTCGGCCACCATCGAACCGATGTAGCGCGCAGAAAGCCCCTGAAAACCATTGTCCATCCCCTGTACGAAGCGTGTAAAACGCTGTACGCCCGGCGTCCAATGCCGTTCGTTGCTCTGATTCACGCTGTAGTATTTCGGCCTGGCAGGAATGCGAATATCGGGATGCGACAGCAGAAATTCGCCGATCATCGGGTCGAGTGTGAAGCCGTGTACGCCCATGCCTGTGCTGTAGACCAGCATCGTGCTGGAGCCGTAGATGATATAGCCCGCCGCCACGATGCGCGATCCCGGCTGCAGCACATCGTCCAGCGTGCCCGGACCGGCGGCGGTGACGCGGCGATAGATCGAAAAGATCGTGCCGACGCTGACGTTGGCGTCAATGTTGGACGAACCGTCGAGCGGATCGAACAACAAGACGTATTTGCCCGCCGAAAACCGTTCTGGAATCGGGATGATGTCAGGCTCTTCTTCCGATCCCATACAGGCCAGGCGCCCGGTGTGATCGTTCAAGCGGAAGATGGTTCGCTGCGCAAAGGCATCGAGCTTCTGCACCTCTTCGCCTTGCACGTTCTCGTCGCCGGTGCTGCCCAGAATTTCGGCCAGGCCGGCGCGCTGAATGTGGCTGGAAATGATCTTGCCAGCCAGGGCCATGTCATACAACAGCCCGGTCAGAGTGCCAGTCGCGTCTGGATGAAACTTCTGCTGCTCCAGAATGTGACGCTCGATGGTCTGGAGCGGGCCTCTCGGTAAGAACGACGCCATTGTCTCTCCTCCAAAATTAGAAATTAGAAATTAGAAATTGGAAATTAGAGATCAGAAATTAGAGATCAGAGATCAGAGATCAGAGATCGAAAATCAAGATAATCTAGCTGCAAAAAAGCTCGACGAACGGCTAACGACACGACTGTGCGATTTCGAGCAGGTCGCTGAGCACAGCAAAACCGGTTTCGACGCGGCCGGCGCCCGGCCCGATCAGGGTGACATCGCCCAGCAGGTCGGTGGTGAACGTGATGGCGTTGGTGACGCCGCCGACGCCGGCCAGGGGGTGCTGTAAGGGTAGGCGCTGTGGCTGCACGCTGGCAGCCACCGACCCATCGGGCTGACGTGCCGCCCGCCCGATCAACTTCCAGCGTTCGCCGGCGGCACGGGCGCTGCTGATGTCCGCCGGTGTCAGGCCGCTGATGCCCTGGCGCGGGATCGAGTTCAGGTCTACGCGGGCGCCGAGGAGAGTGTTGGCCAGAATGACGACTTTGGCCAACGTGTCGAAACCCTCGACGTCGGCGGTTGGGTCGGCTTCGGCAAAGCCCAGGCGCTGCGCCTCGGCCAGGGCGTCGGCGTAGCTGGCGCCGGCCTCCATGTTGGTCAGGATGAAGTTGGTCGTGCCGTTGAAAATACCTTTGACCTCGCTGATCTGGCAGCCGGCCAGAGCCTGGCGGCCCAGGCGCAGCGCGGGCGTGCCGCTCATCACCGTGCCCTCGAAGCGCAGCAGGCGGCCGGCGGCGTCCGCAGCAGCTTGCAACTCCTGGAAAGCCAGGGCAATGGGGCCTTTGTTGGTCAACACGGCATGTTTGCCGCTGGCCAGGGCAGCCTTGACATGCGAAATTGCCGGCTGGCCGGTCTTGACGTCGGTCCAGCTCACTTCGACAACGGTATCGGCTTCGGCGGAACGGATCGTCGTCAGGCTATCCCAACCTGTGACGACACCCGCCGCAGCGGGGTAATCATCCAAACGCCGTCCATGGCGCGCCAGGTCAAGCAGAACGCTGAGATGCAGCCCGGTGGGGCAATAGACGCTACCCTTGAGCAGGTCGCTCACCGCAACGACGACAAAACGCACGCCGGTCTCGGTCGCCAGAGTCTCGGCGCGCGTCTGCAGGATGTCGGCCAATCCCTGGCCAACGGTGCCAAAACCGATCAAAACCAATCTGTGTTCCACGAAGCTCTTCTCCTTGTGATGACTTACAGTCGTTCGACAAGCGCCAGGAGGCTTTGGCGCGCAATCGGGCGATCTTTCACTGTCACAGTGGTTCTGGCAGGGGTCGTAATTTCACCCGTACGAACGTTTCACCCTGCTCGATCTCCTGAGTGAATTCCAGGCCCATCTTGCGCAAGAGGTGCAACATCGCCCGGTTGTCGGACTGAATGGCGCCAATGAAGCTCTCGATGCCAACGGCCACCGCCGCGTTGACCAGGCAGCGCAGCATGAAACCACCAACTCCCTGACTCTGATAATCGTCGCGCACAACAACGGCGGCTTCGGCGGTCACGTGATCGGGCAGTCGGTGTGCGCGCGCCACGGCGACGGCGCGCCCAGGTTTGGGCGCCGCGTCAGCAGCCAAATCCTCCGGCGCCGTCTCCAGGGCGATCCAAGCGACCCGGTCGAACTGATCCACATCTGCCAACTCGACAGCACTACGCCACAACTCGTCCTCACCGATCTGCTCCACGAGCAGGTGAAAACGATGATAGCGCGTCTCAGACGACAGGCTGTGAAACAGATCCACCAGGAGTGGCGCATCGTGTTCGACAAGCGGACGCGCCAAGAGGCGACGCCCGCTGCGGGTCATGAAAAACTGCGTGGTCAACAGCGACGATCCCTTCGTCATTGAATGGCAGTCGCAAGGACTGTTGGATGATCTTTCGGTGCGCTCGTCGTGAGCTTTCGACGCCGCGCGTGGCGGTCCGACGCTTCACTTTCCTCGTTGAATGATACATCAAGATGCGAGAATGTGCAACGTCTGACCCAAGTCCAAGCGTTCTGCCAATAAACCCAGTATCGAAACCGGCTATCCTTGACATTTTTTGCAACTCATGCTAAAATTGTGAAGCTGACTCCCAGACTACACTGAGCAAACCCAGTGTGCTCCATCATGTGACCACTCGCACTTGTCACATCGTCGCCCGACTCGAACGCCGCCGCTGGCCGCCAATCATCGTTGAATGGCCGCAAGGAGCGCTGACCAATCATGAGTAGTTCGAACCAAATGGACACCGAAGATATCGAAACCACGGAGCCTGTTGCCATGACGGCAGCAGATGAAACCTCGCTGCTCCCATCAAGCGCGGGCAGCGACGACGATTTCCCGCCGGCCGAGCCTGTCGAAGCTGAGCCTGCCGAAGCTGAGCCTGTCGAAGCTGAGCCTGCCGAAGCTGAGCCTGCCGAAGCCGAGCCTGCCGAAGCCGAGCCTGCCAGCGATTTGCAGTTTGGCACGTCGGCGACTGAGGGTGGCGTTTCTCAGGACCCCGACCAACCGCTGCTCGACATCGTGGCTGCGCGCAGTAAGCGACCGACGTTGTGGACGTTGGCCGCCGCCGGCGCACAATCGGCGAACGGAGAAGCCGAACAACAGCCGCCCGACATCGAAGAGGCGGCCGCGCCCGGCAGGGGCCAAACGGCCGCCGACGAGGACTGGGAGCGCGCCCGCACGATGATGGATGCCGGAGAGGTTTTCGAAGCCAGGGTCAACGGCTACAACCAGGGCGGGGTGACCATTGCATTCGGTCGTCTGCGCGGGTTCATTCCCAACTCGCACCTGAGCGGCATCGAGCCGACGATGAGCGCTGAGCAGCAGCAGGAGGTCTTGAGCCAGCTCGTGGGCAAGACGATCACGCTGCGCATCGTCGAGGCGCAGCGTAAACGGCGTCGTTTGGTGCTTTCGGAACGGATGGCCGAGCGCGCATGGCGTGAAAAGCAGCGCGAACGCGTGTTGGAGGCGCTGGAAGTGGGCCAGGTCGTGACCGGCAAGGTGCGCAGCGTGACCAGCTTTGGCGTATTCCTCGATTTGGGCGGGGCCGACGGCCTCATTCACATGAGCGAGCTGAGCTGGAAAAAGACCAAGAACCCGCGCGAGGCGATCCGCGTTGGCCAGGAACTCACCGCCAAGGTGATTCGAGTCGAGCGCGAACGTGGGCGCATCGGTTTGAGCGTCAAGCAGTTGCAGGCCAATCCGTGGGAAGTGATCGAGGCCAAATACCGTCCTGGCCAACTGGTCACAGCGCGCGTCACGAATCTGGTAAGCTTTGGGGCCTTTGCCTCCCTGGAACCGGGCATCGAGGGATTGGTGCACATCTCTGAGTTGAGCGATGAGTTCATCGAACACCCTCGCCAGGTCGTGCAACGCGGCCAGGAGTATACCATGCGCGTATTGGCCATTGATCGCGACCATGAGCGCGTGTCTCTGAGCCTGAAGCAAGCACCGCAGTGGATCGAAGCGCCCACTACGGCGCCCAAGCGCGAGGGCAATGGCAATGGCGCCAGGTAAACCGGGACAAGGGGAGGGCGGCCCACGCCCACGTCGCAGCGGTGAACGGCCGGCTGGCCCATCCGCTGAGCGCCAGGCTGAACGCCAGGCTGAACGCCAGGCTGAACGCCAGGCTGAACGCCAGGCTGAACGCCAGG
>CAZOLV010000017.1:56596-66463 GCA_964580725.1 uncultured Anaerolineae bacterium
CTGGCGCAGAGGCGCGGCCACAGCGTCCGCCCAATCGGCCGCCGGCGGGGCGCCGGGCCGAGCCGGGCAGTCGCCCAGGCCGGGAGCGAGACAGCAACCCAAACGCCGGCAAAGGGCCGCCGCACCGGTCACGCCAACGGGTTTCGACGCACGCCCCCAGGCCAGTCGCTACATCGCTCGGCCAGATGGGAGCAGCACGCACAGCACCCGCTGCTCAAACCGTTGCGCCGCCGGCGCCTGCACCCGCTGTCCACCCGGAAGAAACGCCCAAGCCCCCCGAAAACAGAGTCTTCATTTATACGTATACGATTTGGAACCGCTCGTCTAGTTCGTAACGCGACGTGGCCAACGGCCGGTATCGCCCACCAGCCAGATGTCACACCGGAACGCAATGTCTGTGAGGATGGTGACATGAAAGATCGGATGCGGATCGTCGAAGGAACGTTGGCAAGGCTGATCAAGCAGGCGCGCGCCCAGGGTTATTTGACATACGACGACATTCTGAGATTGGTACCCAATGCAGAGAACAAGGTGCCGGAGCTAGAAGCGCTGTTTGCACAGATGCAGGAAGAAAACCTGCCGATCTATGAGACAGAAGATGATGTCCTGACGGCGTTGGAAAGCAGCGGGGACTTGGGCGACGCGGCCCCGTTGAGTGAGTATCCCACATCGGTGTCGGATGTCTTCGCCAACCTGGGCACGAACGACATTACAGACCTCTATTTTCGTGAAATGAGCAAGGAGCCGTTACTGACGGCCGAGGAAGAGATGACGCTGGCGCGCTCGGTGGAGTCGGGGCGGCTGGCGCATCAGCGCCTGGCCTGCACGGAGGCGATGCCAACGATCACGCGGCGCCAGTTGCGGCGGCGTGTTCAGAAGGGCGATCAGGCCCGCGCACGGTTGATTCAGGCCAACACCCGCCTGGTGGTCAGTATTGCCAAACGCTACATGGGGCAGGGCGTGCCGTTCCTTGATTTGATCCAGGAGGGAAACCTGGGGCTGATGCGGGCGGTGGAAAAGTTCGACTACAACCGGGGTTTCAAGTTCAGCACCTATGCCACCTGGTGGATTCGGCAAGCGATCACGCGCGCGGTGGCCGACCAGGGGCGCACGATTCGCCTGCCGGTGCACATGGGCGATAAGGTGCGCCAGCTCTACCGGGTGCTGCAGGAAATGGAGCAAATGATGGGCCGCGCCGGCACGGCGGAAGAGGTGGCGGCAGCTCTCAACACGACGCCAGAACGGGTGCGCTGGCTGCTCAAGGTCTCGCGCCATCCAACATCGCTGGAGCAGCCGGTGGGCGAAGACGAGGAGCGCGAACTGGGCACCTTGATCGAGGATACCGAATCGGCGCAACCCGCCGATATGGCCATCGAAACCTTGTTGCACGAGCGCATGGAGCAGGTGCTGGCTACCCTCTCGCCCCGCGAGGCGCGCATCCTGCGCCTGCGTTACGGCCTGCAAAACGGGCGCACCTACACGCTCGAAGAGGTGGGGCGCAAGATGGGGCTGACGCGTGAACGCATCCGCCAAATCGAAGCGCACGCTCTGAATCGGCTGCGCCATCCCTGCCGCAGCCGCCTGCTGCGCGATTACCTGGAGTAGGCGACGCTTGCCAAAAGCGTCGAGCTGTGCTAAACTTGACCCGTACCGGCCCCCGTAGCTCAGAGGATAGAGCAGCGGCCTCCGGAGCCGTGTGCGGGCGTTCGAGTCGCCCCGGGGGTACACGAGTAGGAAGGACCAGGCGCAAGTCGTCTGGTCTTTCTCGTTTACAAAACAGACACCGACAAGATCAACTCCCCGACAAAATCAAGCCCCGATAAAAAACATGTCCCGATCGGGTCAGAAAGAATCTGCAATGCCGCCGATTTCGTGGTCTCAAGAACAATACATCAAGGCCTTTCAGTTCGCCGCCGCGGCGCACCTGGGCCAAACGGTTGCCAACGGCGACCTGCCATACGTCACACATGTGAGTCTGGTCAGCATGGAGGTCATCGCGGCGCTGACTGTGGAGGACGGGCGCGATGGCGATCTGGCCGTGCAGTGCGCCCTGCTGCACGATGTGATCGAAGACACCGCCGTCACCTACGAGGGCGTAGCGCAGGAGTTCGGCGCCGCAGTGGCCGATGGGGTGCTGGCGCTGAGCAAGGACAAGCGCCTGCCCAAAGACCTGACCATGCCGGACAGTCTGCGGCGCATTTGCCAGCAGCCACGTGAAATCTGGATGGTCAAACTAGCCGACAGAATCACCAATCTACAGGTCCCGCCGCCGCACTGGAGCAGTGACGACATTAGGCGCTATCGGGACGAAGCCATTTTGATCCTGGACGCCTTGCAGGATGCCAGCGACTTGCTTGCCGCCAGGCTGCGCGACAAGATCACCGCCTATCGCACCTTCGCCTGAGGAAAACAAACGGACGCATGAGCACTTCCTTACTTCTCCAGCCGATTGGCTTCGTCCGTTCAGCCGTCGTTGCGCAGACGGACGAGAGCTGGGGTCAGACAACCGCACGCGTCGAACTGCTGCCAGAGTACCGTGCGGGTCTGCTCGGCCTGCAGCAGTTTTCGCACGTGATCGTGTTGACATTCTTGCACCAGGCGAGCTTCGACCCGCGCCGGCACCTGCGCCGACGGCCACGCGGCCTGGCATCCATGCCCGAAGTCGGCATTTTTGCGCAGCGCGCCAAAGATAGACCAAACCCGATCGGCGTCACCGCCGTGCAGATCATTGCGGTGGATGACGCTGGCGTGACAGTGCGCGGCCTGGACGCCATCGAAGGGACGCCGGTGCTCGACCTGAAGCCGTATTACCCGGCCTATGACCGCGTGGAACGCGCCGTGACCCCCGCATGGGTCGAACGTCTGATGCAGGACTATTTCTGATCGTATCTGCTGTGGATTCGTGCTGGCCTGCCGGGCAGGGCTGCGATTCACCGGCGGCTAGGTGGATCGAGGCTCGGCGGCAGATGGCCACCTGGGCCGATAGAAGATGCGGGCGAGAACGATGCCGAATTCGTACAACACGTAGAGCGGCAGCATCACCAGCATCATGTTGAACGGATCGGGCGTCGGTGTGATGACCGCCGCCACGATCGCCAGGATGACGATAGCGTAGCGCCGGCCGCGCCGGAGCTGCTCCGGGCTGATCACGCCCATGCGCGCCAGAAAGGCGATGATAAGCGGTGTCTCGAATGCAAGCCCAATCCAAAAGACAAAGCTGGTTACGAACGAGATGTAGTAGTCAATCGAATACTGAGGCTCGATCAGATCGCTGAGGAAGTTGCTCAGGTAGCTGATCGAAAAGGGCAGCATGACCAGCGCCGAAAAAGCGACGCCAACGGCAAAGAGCAGCGTGGCGGCCGGGATCACGAAGTAGAGCGCGCGCATTTCTCTCTTCTCCAGCCCCGGAATGACGAACGCCAGGAACTGGTAGATGATGACCGGCATCGCCGCCACCACGGCCAGGATCAGCGCAACCTTGAAATAGACGATGATGTTTTCCGCCGGGCGCAACGACTGCGGGCGGGCGTCACCCATCGGCGAGATCAAAATTTCCAGAAAACGGCGGGCAAAGAATGTCCCGAACACCATGCCCACCAGCAGGCCGGCAACAACCTTGATGAGGCGCTGCCGCAGCTCGCGCAGATGATCGAGTATTGGCATGACGGCTTCGCGGTTGGGCGGTTGTTTCATGCCTCTTCCTCTGGCTGCGTCGGCTGAGCGGGCGGTTGGGCGGCGTCCGGCGGGGGCGACAACTGCGCTGAAGCACGCCGGCCCGCTTGCGCCGGCGGCTGCCTGATCTCCTCCAACGGCTGCATCGCCTGCGCAAATTCCTCACGGAACGGATCCGTGATGTTCTGCAGTTGGTGAAAGAACTTCCCAATGGCGCGCGCGGCGCGGGGCAGTTCTTCCGGCCCCAGAAACACCAACGCCAGAACAATGATCAGAGCAAGCTCCAGCGGCCCAATTCCAAAAAAGTTCATGGCATCCAGTTTTCTTCGATCAGAAAGATGTGCATCTGCGCCGGGCCGGTCGCACCCGTCACCGGCGTTTGCTCGATTTCCCAGCTAAGGCTTGGCCCCAGCGCCAGACTCCAATCGCTCCCCCGCCAATCCTCGGACGCCTGCCGCATCCAGGCCTCGCATGAGGCAACCAGGCGGCTGGTTGGCAGCAGCACCAGATGGCGCGGCGGCCAACAGGCGGTTAGCATGTGTTGGGCCGACGGATAGCGCACGATGACTCCCCCCTCAGCGGCAATGCCAGCCAACGCCGTCGTCAAGCCAAAGGCGGGCGGTTTGTCTTGACGCAGCAAGGCCCGGCTGCGCACTCCCTCCGCTTGCGGCGTGATCGCCTCGATGCCCAACATCTGCAGGGCGTCCAACAGCCCCGGCAGCGGCAAATGCGCCTCGTCCCAAATCAGGAGCTGGCGCGCCTCGGCGCTGCGCAGGTGCGAAAAGACCGCCAGGCGCGTCGCCCCAACTCCCCGTTCACGCGTCAGCCCGACGCCGCGCGCCTCGACCGCGGCGCTGAAACGTTCGACCAACTCGGCGCGCTCGCCGGCGTCGAGTCGAGGCAAGGCGTGCGGCGCGACTATCGGCGCAGAGGACTCCTGGGCAGGCAGTTGGCTCAAGATGCGCAGGCGCGCCTCCGCCGTCATGATTGGCGCCGATGGCGCACGTCCTGCGCCGGCGCGCGCTTGTGCGTCACTCCTCACGGATCTGTCCTCCGCGTCGCCGCGCCCAGCGCGCTCGGAAGGTCTCGGCGGCGGGCGGCGGCAGGTCACGCGCTGCCGTCCAGCGCCAGAGCCAGGGCGCCAACCAGGGGCGCGAGCGGCTGGCGCGGCTCAACCAGCGCCCCAGGCGCTGAAATGTGCGCAGCGTGGCATAGCGGTCAGGGGTGCGCAGCGCCAGGGCGATCCATGCGCCCGGTGTCGCACGGCGACGTTCAGCGCGGGCGCGCAGCAACTGGCGCGGCAAGTCAATGCCGACTGGGCAGACGGTGCGACAGGCGCCGCACAGTGTGCTGGCCGCGGCCGCATCGTCGAAAGGCGCTTGCAAGCGCGCCAGCCCCATCACAGCGCCCACCGGTCCGGCCACGCTCCAGGCATAGGGTTGGCTACCCACGCGTCGCGCCGCCGGGCAGACATCGAAACATGCGCCGCACTGAATACAGGCCAGCATTTCGGCGTCGCCGTTTGCCAACATCTGCGCCCGGCCATTATCGAGCAGGATCAGGTAAAACTCCCGGCCTGGCTCGCTGGCGCCGCTGAAACACTCGACGAAGACTGGCGCGGCGCGGCCATTGGCGCTGCGCGTGCGCACGCGCCGCAGCAGCCATAGATCCTCCCAGGTTGGCGCCACCTGTTCCAACCCCATGATCGCCACGATGACCGGCGCCAACGCCGCCGCCGCACGCACGCCGCCCTGATCGTCGAAGGTCACGAGGGCGCCCGTTTCGGCCACGGCAAAATCGAGACCAAGCAAAGCCAGCCCGCCTTGCAGCATGGCGCGCCGGATGTGCATGCGCACGGTACGCGTCGCCGCCTCGGCATTGAGAAAGACCGGCATGTCGAGCCTGGCGTGCAGGTCGCTGACGATGTCATCTATGCGCCGATTGGCCGCGCCGGCGTTGGGATGCGCCGGGCGCTGGCCGTTCAGGTCGGCCAGGAACTCGCCGTGATCGAGCCGCAGCGCCTGGATGCCTGCACCGCCCAACGCCCCAGCCAGGCCGATTTCCAACGGCAATGGCGATCGGGATTGCCATACTCGAAACAACCCCGCGCGCTGCGCCAGCCCTACAATCGCCTGGCAGGCTTGTGCGCTGTTTTCCGCCCAAATGACCTGACCGCCGCGCGCCTGCACGGCAGCTTCGATCTGGGGCAGGTACCGGCCGAGGTTGGCCAGCGTCTCGCGACGCAAGGCCTGGCTGCGCGCCGTCAGCGCGGGCCAATCAGGCTCGTCGGCGACGCCAGCGCGCCGTTGCGCGGCAAGAACGGAAGTGGTGTGCATGAGCGCCGAACGCTGCGTCGGAGAACGCAGCGCCTCGCGGCTTCGCTCGGCAAATGAGGTTGGTGCGCTCGACATGGGGCAGAGTATACCACGCGTGCCCGCGGATGTCTAGGTGCGAACGCACGTCATGCACCCTTCCTGCGTCACATCTGTGGATTGAACAGCGACCCGCCCGATTTCGACCAGGCACGCGCCCCACCCGCTGCTGACGCGCCAACATCGGTGACGGTTTGGCGCAGACTGGCATTCGTGCTATAATGCGCGCAGGAAGACCCATCATAGAACAGGTATCGCCAGTCTCACGCTTGCCCAAGAAGATGCATCGCTGGAGCGCAGATGAAGCACCTGTATCGTGACGGCCCCTGTGTGGGCAACAGCAGCGCCAGAGAGACCGGGCGTCGAAAGTCCTGACGTTTCGTCGGCCGCAGATGCCGCTGGCCTGAACCGCCCACCATCAACCCCTTGTCGAGCAAGGAGCAGTCAAATGCCAAACTTTGGACCGTTCGAACTCATCATCATCCTGGTCATCGTCATCATCTTCTTTGGCGTCGGCCGCCTGCCAGAATTGGGCGGCGCCATTGGTCGCAGTCTGTCCGAATTCCGCAAGGCCAGCCAAAATGAAGACAAGGCCGTCAAGACCCCAAACGGTCCGACGTCGAATTGAAACGGCGCCAGCGCCGAGACAACTACACCCCCACGCGCCAACCCTGGCGGCTTGGCGCGCCCCAGGCAACAAATCATTCAATGACTTCTCTGACGCCCACGCATGAGAATCCTGACCTATAACATCCATCACTGGTACGGCCGTGATCGGCGCACCGACATCGAGCGTCTGGCGGCCGTGATCGAACAGAGCAACGCCGATCTTGTCTCTCTGAACGAAGTGGTTCATCCCCTACGACGGCGCGGTCATCTGGAATTCCCCCTGACAGAGGTGGCGAACATCGTCGGTATGCACTGGGCGTTCGGCAGCAGTTCGCGTCAGGTCGAAGGGGCCGATTGGCGCGGTCCCATCGGCAACGCCATTCTCAGCCGCCATCCCATTCGTGACTTCACCAACCACCTGCTACCACGCCTACCCGGCACCCAACAACGCTCTGTGCTGCTGGCGCACATTCAGGTCAAGGGGCTGCAACATGCCTTCACCTTCGGCGCGACCCATCTCGATCATGCGTTGGAAGCGGTGCGGCTCTGGCAGATCCGCGGCCTGCTGCACCGCGCCTCCGACTTTCGCTACCCCCATCTGATCGCCGGTGATTTCAACACCCACACGCCGCGCCGCGAACGCTGGGTGCCCGCCACCCTCACCCATCTGCGCGAAGCCGGCTATGTGGACGCCTTCGCCCAGGTCGGGCGCGGCGCCGGCGCCACTTTTCCGGCGCGCCGCCCCATCTTCCGCATTGACTACGCCTTCGTTCCCACCCCCTGGGCGCATCGCCTCATCTTTGCCGAAGTGCTCGACAACGACCTGACGCGCATGGCGTCGGATCACCTGCCGCTGCTGCTGGAGTGGGACTTACATTCGTGCTACGTGCACTAGCCTTCAACATCCACGGCTGGAAGGGCATGGATGGCCGGCTCGATGGGGAGCGCATCGCCCGCATCATCGCCCGCACACAGGCTGATGTCGTCGCTCTCAACGAGGTCATCCACCCGCACACGCCCCCCGGCCAAACGCGCCCGCTTCTCACCGACCTGGCCGCCCGGCTCGGCATGTCGGTCGTCTTCTCGCCAACGTCGCCGCCCGGCCCTTTCGATATCGTTCAGGCCGCACCCGGCAACGCCCTACTCAGCGCTCATCCCATCCTGGCCCATGCCGGCCATCGCCTGACCACCCCCGCCGGTCACATCTCGCGTGGGCTGCTCGAAGCGCGCCTGCTGTTGCCCAGCCGCCAGACCCTCACCGTCTACGTGACGCACCTCGACCATCAGGCCGAAGCGGTGCGCCTGACGCAAATTCAGGCCCTCCTCCTCTGGACCAGCCGCGACCGCGGCCGCTCGCATCTACTCCTGGGCGACCTGAACGCCCTGGCGCCCTCCGATTACGTCAACCAGGAGGAGACCATCGCCCGCCTGCAAGGCGACCCGTTCGCCGCCCACCTGGTGCGCGATGGCATGCAGGCGCTGCCCCGCTTGTTCAAAGCCGGATACACCGACTGTTACGCCCGCGCCGGCAACGGGCCGCCACACACCTACAGCACAACGCAAGACAAGATACGAATTGACTTCTGCCTGGCCGCCGGCCCCCTGGCCGAGCAGATCGTCGCTTGTCGCCGTCTGGATGACGATGATGTCCGCCTGGCGTCCGATCATTTCCCCCTTGTCGCCGAATTCGCAGCGTGATGGCGCGTTGCGCATCTCAGTATTTCTAGCAGCAGGAGGAATCCAAGAATGTCTCAGTCTCGTTTCATGCTCGATCAGAAGGACATCCCCACCCATTGGTACAACATCGCCGCCGATCTGCCCACCCCTCCGCCGGCCGTGCTGCACCCCGGCACACACCAACCCATCGGGCCAGCCGACCTGGCCCCGCTCTTCCCGATGGCGCTCATCATGCAAGAAGTCAGCAGCGAGCGTTACATCGCCATTCCCGATGAAGTGCGCGAGATCTACAAGCTCTGGCGCCCCACCCCGCTGCTGCGCGCCGTGCGTTTAGAAAAGGCGCTTGGCACGCCCGCCAAAATTTACTACAAGTACGAGGGCGTCAGCCCGTCGGGCAGCCACAAGCCAAACACCGCCGTGCCGCAGGCCTACTACAACGCCCAAGAGGGCGTCAAGCGCATCAGCACCGAAACGGGCGCCGGCCAGTGGGGCTCCTCGCTCGCCTTCGCCTGCCAAACCTTCGGCCTGGAATGTCTGGTCTACATGGTCAAGGTCAGCTATCACCAGAAGCCGTACCGACGCTCATTGATGCAGACCTGGGGCGCGCGCGTCGTCGCCAGCCCTTCGATTGAGACCAACGCCGGCCGTAGCATCCTGGCCGCCGATCCCGATTCACCCGGCAGCCTCGGTATCGCCATTTCTGAAGCGGTCGAAGTGGCAGCCACCAATGCCGACACCCGTTACTCGCTCGGCTCCGTGCTGAACCACGTACTGCTGCACCAGAGTGTCATCGGCCAGGAGGCCAAGCAAGCCCTGGCCGCCATTGGCGACTATCCCGATGTAATCATCGGCTGCGTGGGCGGCGGCAGCAGCTTTGCCGGCCTGGCCTTCCCCTTCTTGCAAGACCGCCTGACCGCCGGACGGCAGACTCGCTTCCTGGCCGTCGAGCCGACCGCCTGCCCAAGCCTGACCAAGGGCACCTACGCCTACGATTTCGGCGATACCGTGGGCCTCACCCCGCTCGTCAAGATGCACACCCTGGGACACACCTTCGTGCCAGCCGGGATTCACGCCGGCGGGTTGCGCTATCACGGCATGGCCCCCCTCATCTCGGCCCTGGTCGCCAGCGGTGATGTGACCCCCGTCGCCTATCCGCAGAACCCGGTCTTCGCCGCCGCCGTACAGTTTGCGCGCACTGAAGGCATCGTCCCCGCTCCCGAATCGGCCCATGCCATCGTCGCCGCCATTGACGAAGCCCTGGACGCCAAGACCAAAGGCGAAGAACGCGTCATTCTCTTCAACCTGAGCGGGCACGGTTTCTTCGACATGACCGCCTACGATCAGTACCTGGCCGGCAACCTGGTGGACTACGAATACCCCTCCGCCGCCGTCGCCGACGCCCTCCAGCACCTGCCAGCCATCTGATCTCTGATCTCTGGTCTCTGACCTCTGGTCTCTGATCTCTGGTCTCTGGTCTCTGGTCTCTGGTCTCTGACCTCTGGTCTCTGACCTCTGTCAACAAGGAGTCGTACACATG
>CAZOLV010000018.1:0-21205 GCA_964580725.1 uncultured Anaerolineae bacterium
ACCGCCGTCCGCCTGACCGGCGCCCGCTCCGGCTCTGCCCCCTTCTCGCCCGTCAGCGCAATTGCCATCACCGCTCTTATCGCCGCCGCCTGGGCGATGAAGCGGCGACGCCCGGTCGTCGCCAACCGCCAGGATTGAACTGACGGCACCTATCACGTTCGTAGCGCCGGTCAGATACCGGCGCTACGTCGTTTCCAGGACAGGTGCAGTGACTCGCGGACGAGGCGCACGCCAGAGGAGAGCCGTTCGCAAGCCGATTTGACAGATCGAAACCGGCGTGCTAAAATCGGTTTATGAAAACGTTACCATGATAACCTTATCATGGACGTGTGGTGTGAAGACGCCGGGGCAACCAGTCTGGGGGAAGATGTGGCGACGATCGTGGATGTGGCCAGGGCCGCGGGAGTATCTACCGTCACCGTGTCGCGCGTGATCAACGAGGCGCCCAACGTCAACGCGGCCACGCGCGAGCGGGTGGAGCAGGCGGTGCGCGATCTCGGCTATGTCCCCAACGTGGCGGCCCGCAGCCTGCGCTCCAAACGCACCCATTCCCTGGCGCTCATCGTACCAGATATCACCAATGCCTTTTGGACCACGGTTTCACGCGGGGTAGAAGACGCAGCGCAGAGCCAGGGCTATTCGGTGCTGTTGTGCAACACCGATGAAGACCTGGTCAAACAGCAACGCTACCTGGATGTCATTCTCAGCCGCCGCGTGGATGGCGTCATCATGGCGCCCTGTGACGCTGACGCCGGCAAGCTGGCGCCGCTGCGCAATCATCGCATCGCCACCGTGTTGATTGACCGCCGCATCGTTGGTTGGGATGTGGACATGGTGTATGGCGATTCCCTGTCGGGCGCCTTTGCGTTGACCAACCATCTGATCGCCCTGGGGCATCGGCGCATCGCCATGCTCTCCGGGCCAGAGGGCGCACCAACGGCAGAGGATCGCATCGTTGGCTACTGCCGGGCGTTGGCCGAGGCCGGCATCGAAGCAGACCCCCGTCTGATTCGCCGGGGAGGGTTCAACTGGCGCGCGGGCGACGAGCTGACCAATCAGCTTTGGCGGGAGGACAACGCACCAACGGCGATTTTCGCCGCCAACAACGCCATTGCCATTGGTGTGATTGGGGCGCTGGGCAAGATGGGTCTGCGCATTCCCCAAGACGTGGCGTTGGTCTGCTTCGATGATTTTCCCCACGCCGTTCGCTTCTTCCCCTTTCTGACGGTCATTGCGCAACCGGCCTATGACATGGGGGCCAACGCCGCCCAGCTTTTGCTCAGCCGCCTGGAATCGCCGGTCGCTCTGAAGCCACGCCGCGTGGTGCTGCCAGTGCGCCTGGTGGTGCGCTACTCCTGCGGCAGTCCATTGAGAGAAAGCGGACATTCGGCGCTCAGTTTGCCGCTGCCGGGCGTAGTGCCGGCGCGGGAAATGCTGGTCAAGCCCCTGGAGCCTGAAGAGGTGGGCGCGGCCGGCGGTCTGGAAATCGGTCGCTCGGCGGATAGCCGCCGGCGGCACGGGCGCCGGTCTGTGCCGCCGGCAACGGACAAACCAGACTCGAACCGCCTGCGCCAGGTCTTCAACTTTCGCCAACCCGATCGCATTCCGCGTGTGGAACTGCGTCTTAGCGGCCGCAACGTGTTCGAGTATGTGCTGGAGCGGTCGTTCAAGTCCGAATCAGCGGGAGGCCGCGGCGGCGCCTTCGAGCCGCCGCCGCAACTGCAAGTGGAATTGGCGCAGCGCGTCGGATTGGATGCGATCGGTTGTGAGCTGGCCTGGCACGCCGACACCTGGGCCGACGACGCAGTGGTCTCCGTCAATGATCTGGCGCGGTTGGAGCCGGCGCCGCTGGCCTGGCAGTTGAGTCAACTGGAACGTCACCTGGCCGCGGCGCAGGGCGCGGGGGTAGGCGTTTTCGCCAGCTTCAGCGGCTGTTTTGCCAATGCCCTGCGTTCGTTGAACGGTCGCGGCGCCGCTGATGTGCCTCTCCTGGAGCGGGTGATGGATCTGTTGACGGCGCATGGCGAGCGGCTGATCCGCGCCGTCTGTGATCGTTTCGGCGAAGATCTGGCCTTTGTGCTGATCAACGATGATGTGGCTAACAACCAGGGTCTGCTGCTGCCGTTGGAACTGTTCGGCCAGGTGGCGCCCATCCGTTTGCAACGCCTGATCGGACCGGCGCTGGAGCATGGCGTGCCGGCGGCGCTTCATTCGGCCGGCCAGGTGGCGGCCAGCCTGCCCTTCGTGCAGCAGGCCGGTTTTCGGGCCGTTCATGGCCTGAACCCAACGTGCAATGACCTGGATGCCCTGCAGGCGACGTGGGCGGGTCAACTGGTGCTCATGGGCGGCATTTCTGAAACGTTGTTGATCGAAGGGCCACGCGAAAGAATCGAAACGGCGGTCGCCAGCGTCTGCCGGCGCTTTGCAGGGCAGAGCGGCTACGTGCTCGGCTCGGCGCAGGGCATTACGGATGGCACCCCGCCCGCCCATTTCGTGGCGATGATCGAAGCGGCCCGCGCTCGCGCGTAAATTCGGCCTCCCGGCCGCAGGGCGACGAGGCAGGCAAGGCGACTGCACGACACCAGGCGCATGTTCAGAACGATCGAAACTCCGTGGTGTCACTTGGATTCATTCTTCGAAGAGGGGAAACGCATGAGCGAATACCTGGTCATGATGGAAGGAATTGACAAGCGCTTCCCTGGCGTTCACGCGTTGGATCAGGCGCACTTCGAACTGCTGCCCGGCGAAGTGCATGCCCTGGTCGGCGAAAACGGCGCCGGCAAGTCCACCCTGATGAAGATCCTGTCCGGCGTCTATCACAAGGACGCGGGGCGCATCTTTTACAAAGGGCGAGAGGTGGAGATTTCCAACCCGCGCGCGGCGCAAGACCTGGGCATCAGCATCATTCATCAGGAATTGAACCTGATGCCGCACCTGACCGTGGCGCAGAACATCTTCATCGGCCGGGAGCCGCGGCGCGCTTCCCGGCTCCTGGTGGACGACGACGCCACCAACAGGCAGGTCGAGCAGCTCTTCGAGATGATGCACCTGAGGCTCGATCCACGCACCAAAGTGGCCGACCTGACGGTTGCCATGCAGCAAATGGTGGAGATTGCCAAGGCGCTGTCGTTCAATTCCGAGGTGCTCATCATGGATGAGCCAACCGCAGCCCTGACCGAATCGGAGATCGAAGACCTCTTCCGCATCGTGCGCCAACTACGGGCCAAGGGCGTGGGCATCGTCCACATCTCGCACCGGCTGGAAGAACTGAAGCAGATTTCCGACCGCATCACGGTGATGCGAGATAGCCGCACCATTGACACGGTCAACACCAAAGAGGTGACGATTGACCAGATCATCAGCATGATGGTGGGGCGCACGATCTTCGAGTCTGCCCCGGAGCTGCCGGAAAAACCGCGTCAGGAGATTGCACTGGAGGTCAAGGGGCTGAATCGGGGCCGGGTGCTGCGCGACATCAGTTTTCAGCTCAAGAAGGGCGAGATTCTGGGCTTTGCCGGGCTGATGGGCGCGGGGCGCACCGAGGTGGCACGCGCCATTTTTGGCGCAGACCCCATTGATTCCGGGCAGATCATCATCAAGGGTCGTCCGGTGCAGATCAAACAGCCGGGCGACGCGGTGAGACATGGCATCGCCTATCTGTCCGAGGATCGCAAACGCTACGGCCTGGCGCTGGGCCTGGATGTCGAGACGAACATCGCCCTGGCCGCGCTGCGCAAGTTCATCAGCAGGCTGGGCTGGATCAACAGGGCGAAGACTTCCGGGACAGCGCAAGAGCATGTGCAGGCGCTCAGCATCAAGACGCCAGGGATCAGACAGCGCGTGCGCAATCTTTCGGGCGGCAATCAGCAAAAAGTGATCATCGGCAAATGGCTGACCGCCGATACCGACATCCTGATCTTCGACGAACCAACCCGCGGCATCGACGTCGGCGCCAAGAGCGAGATTTACAGGCTGCTGAACGAGCTGGCGCAGCAGGGCAAGGCCATCCTGATGATCTCATCGGAGCTGCCAGAGATTCTGCGCATGAGTCATCGCATCATGGTGATGTGCGAAGGCCGCATTACAGGAGAGCTGGCCGCAGCAGAAGCGACGCAGGAACGGATCATGAAGTTCGCAACCCAACGCGGGGCCATCGTCGCCGACGAGGCGATTTCAGCCATTTCAAGCCAGGAGAGTTGAACGATGACCACTCAAGAAACGACCAAGACAACGACCAGGCGGACGCTGATCCGCCCCGAAGCCATGCAAACGATCCTGGCATTCGCCGGCCTGATCGTGATCTTCCTCGCCTTCTACCTGACCACCCCCTACTTTCGGGGATTCGAAAACCTGGTGGCGATTCTGCTCTCCACCGCGGTCAACGGCGTGCTGGCGTTGGGTGTCACCTTTGTCATCATTACGGGGGGCATTGACCTCTCGATTGGCACGATCCTCACCTTTTCAGCCGTCACGACCGGCGTCTTCATCGTTGACCTGGGGCTGCCGGTGCCGCTTGGGGTGACGCTCGGCCTGCTGGCCGGCGCGCTGTGTGGGCTGATCAACGGCTTCGTCATCGCCAAGATGAAGGTTCCGCCCTTCATCGCCACCCTGGGCATGATGATGATGACCAAAGGGTTATCGTTGATCCTGTCTCGTTCCAAACCGATCTACTTTACCGACCTGCCAGAGTTCAGACAGATCGCCATGGGCAACCTCATTGCGGGGGTCAACATTCCCAACGCCGTCATGATCCTGTTCGCCAGCGCCATCATTGCCAGCCTGATCCTGAGCAAGACGATCCTGGGGCGCTACAACTTCGCCATTGGCAGCAACGAAGAGGCCACCCGCCTTTCCGGCGTCAACGTAGACCAATGGAAGATTGCGATCTACACGTTGTGCGGCCTTTTTTCCGGCCTGGGCGGTGTCTTGATGGCTTCGCGGCTCGATTCGGCGCAGCCTGCGCTGGGCGCCGGTTACGAACTGGATGCGATCGCCGCGGTGGTGATCGGCGGCACCTCGCTCAGCGGCGGCGAGGGCACCATCCTGGGCACCATCATCGGCGCCTTCATCATGAGCACGCTGACCAACGGCCTGCGCATTCGCTCCGTGCCGCAGGAGTGGCAGATGGTGGTGACCGGCCTGATCGTCATCGGTGCGGTGTACCTGGACATCATGCGGCGCCGGGCGAAGTAATGGCCCCGCCGGCGACCGGAACAGGTACTCGATGTTTCATGGTTGTTAGGGGCTTGCTCAAGCGATGAGCGGTGGGTTCTCATGCTTGAACGACCCTGAGGCCCATCGTGGGCTTAACAATAAGTTTCGTGGCAGACAAGAGGAGAAAACGTATGAAGAAGTGGTTCGTTGTTCTGTCGCTGTTGGTGATCGCATCGCTGCTGCTCAGCGCGTGCGGCACGACCGCCGCTCCCACGCCGGCGGCCTCCGGGGACATCTACATCCCTGTCATCTCGAAGGGCTTCCAGCACCAGTTCTGGCAAGCCGTCAAGCAGGGCGCAGAGACTGCGGCCAAGGATCTCAACGTCAAGATCACGTTCGAAGGTCCGGAAACCGAAGCCCAGGTTGACAAACAGGTGGAAATGGTGCAGGCCGCACTGGCGAAAAGCCCCAAGTGCCTGGCGCTGGCCGCGCTGGACAGCAAGGCCCTGGCATCGCAGTTGGCCGAGGCCAAGTCCAAGGGCATTCCCGTCGTCGGCTTCGACTCCGGCGTCGAGGGTGACGTTCCGGTCACCACCGCAGCCACCGACAACATCGCCGCGGCCGCCTATGCGGCCGACAAGATGGCCGAGTTGATCGGCGGCGCGGGCAAGGTGGCAGTCATCGTCCATGACCAGACCAGCGTGACGGGCGTCACCCGTCGCGATGGTTTCGTCAACCGCATCAAGGAGAAGTACCCCAACATCGAAGTCGTGGCCGTGCAGTACGGCGGCGGCGATCATGCCAAATCCGCCGACCTGGCCAAGGCGATCATGACGGCCAATCCCGACCTGAAGGGCTTCTTTGGCGGCAATGAAGGCTCGGCCATCGGCGTGGTCAACGCGGTCAAGGAAATGAACAAGGCCGGCTCGCTCGTGGTCATCGGCTACGACGCCGGCAAGATTCAGAAGGACGCCATGCGCAGCGGTCTGATGGCGGGCGCGATCACGCAGGACCCGGTCGGCATCGGCTACAAGGCCGTCGAGGCCTGTGTCAAGGCGATCAAGGGCGAAGCCTTGCCGAAGTCCATTGACACCGGCTTCAAGTGGTGGGATAAGTCCAACGTGGACGCCGAAGAGATGAAGGTGCTCCTGTACGATTGATCGTCAGGTAGCATTCGAAGTGAGAAAGGAGCTGGCTGCGCGCTGAGTCTGGTTGCCAATCCGAACCGGCTAATCCCCTGCCGTCGGCCGTCGGTTCGATCAAAATCGGCCCAGGGCGCGCCCAGCTCCTCATGTTATCTCAACTCAACTCGACTCAACTCGACTCGCCCATGCGCCAATCCTCATCATTGTGGCAGGAAACAGGTTCATGGGTCGCCCCGCGCCTTTCTCTTTTTTTCAGGGAGACCCATCATATGCACAAAGCGATCGCACTTTCCGATTCTGCCCCTGCGACTGCGCGCAACACACCGGCCATTGGCGTCTTCGTGGCCGGCGACCCGCGCATTGATGCAGCCAGCCGCCAACGCTGCCGGAACATCTGTCAGATGGTGGCCGACACGCTGGCCGCACGCGTCAAACTCCCGGACGGCTCAGCGGTCAAGGTCGTCTGGTCGCCCATCCTGGTAGACGGCGAGCCGCAGGCGGATGCGGTCGCCAAACAGTTCCAGGATGCCGGCGTCAAAATTCTGGTCTGCACGCCCGATACCTGGGCCTTTCCGCAGCTCAGCGTGATCTCACTGTTGGCGCAATTCCCCAAAGAGACCCCCATCAACTTCACCTGCGGCAATTCCGGCCCCAAACCGGGGGTCGTCTTTGCACATGCGATCAACGGCGCGCTGGCGCAGTACGGCAAGCTCTCGCACCTCAACGTCGGTTCCTGGCCCGACACCGGCATGAACCCGCCAATGACCGAGGGCACGGCGCAGGCGCTGGTTGACTGGGCGTTTGCCGCGGTCACTACGCAGGCGCTGAAGGGGCGCCGCGTCGTCATCTTCGGGCATGACAGCATGGGCATGGAAACCGCGCTCGCCCACGTCATCCCCACGCGGCGTCAGTTTGGCGTCGAGATCACCCGCCTGGACATGAAACTCCTGGCGGACATGCTCGCCAAGAAAGCCTACGACGCCGCCGAGCTGAAGGCGCTGCGCGGCTTCGTGGATCACTCCCTGGGGCCGCGGCTGGAACTACGCGACCAGGTGGACTCCGACCGCTTCGATCAGAGCCTGGCGCTCTACCTGATCACGCGCAATCTGTTGAACGATTTGAACGCCGTGGGCGGCGGCTTCATGAGCCAGCTCGAATGGGGCTCCGATCTGCGCGGCCTGCCGCTGCCGGTGGCCGACGCCATGGAATCGTTCTTCAACTCTACCTTCGATCACAATGGCCGCAAGGCGCCTGTGCCCTTCGCCACCGAGGCCGATGTGCAAGGGCTGCTCACCATGCTCTTCATGTCCGGCTTGACCGGCGGCGCTCCGCCTCTCTTCATGGATTTCCGCAAGGTGTGGGAGCCGTGGGAGCTGCAGGCGCTGGCGCAGCGGCTCGATTTTACGCTGCCCGACGAACCCTGGGCTGTCAAGGGCCTGGTGGATGGCGACAACTCCGGCAGCGCCTCCTTCGACTGGGCCGCGGGACCGGGCGCCAGTATTGATGAAATCATGGCCGGCGTCAGTATGCCGCTGGCCGATGCCGGTTACTTCCCCGGCATGGGCAATTCTGTCACTTTCATTTCGCCCGGCGGCCTGTCGGGCATTGCCGGGCGACTGACCTTCAGCAACCTGGCGGGCATGTTCAGCATGAGTTGGGATGAGGCCAGCTCGGCCGGCGTGCCCGAACCGCTTGCCACAGCGCTGTGCAAAGCCACAACCCCGCAATGGCCGCACACCTTCGTGGTGCCCAAATACGCCTCGATGAACGAGTACAAGCACCTGCCGCCGGCCAACCATTTCCACATGGTGCAGGGACTCAGCCCGGCGCGGCTGCAATACTGGATGGACTTGAACTGCGTGCTGTCGCAGACCGTCTGGAGCGCCCGGCCGTCCTTCGTCGAAGGCGTGGATCGGCCGCTGCCCCTGCTGTTTGCGGCCAACGGCGGTGAAAACAACGCCAAGCTGATGCTAGGACAAAGACTCTGAAGAGCATGAATCGAGCCACGCACAACTACCTGGCCCTCGACCTCGGCGCTTCGGGGGGACGGGCGATCGTCGGTCGCTTTGACGGCGCACGCCTGACCCTGGCCGAGGTGCACCGGTTCGCCAACGGGCCGGTGCGGCTGCCGCGCGCCGATGGGGGAACCAGCCTGCACTGGAACATCCTGGGGCTGTTCAGCGAGATCAAGGAAGGGCTGCGCCGGGCCACAGCAGCGGGTCGCTTGACCAGCCTGGGTATTGATACCTGGGGTGTAGATTTCGGTTTGCTCGACCGCCGCGGCCAACTGCTTGGCGCGCCCTACCATTACCGCGACAGCCGCACCCAGGGCATGATGGACGTGGCCTTCCGCCGCGTGCCGGCCGCACAGATTTTCGCCGCGACCGGCATTCAGTTCATGGCCCTGAACACCCTCTATCAGCTCCTGGCCCTGGCCGAATGCAAAGACCCCACGCTCGATGCGGCCGCCACCCTGCTGCTGACGCCCGATCTGCTCAACTACTGGCTGACGGGCCGGGCGTCGAGCGAACGCACCATCGCCAGCACAACACAGTGCCTGGATCCCCATCGTAGCCGATGGGCGACCGACCTGCTGGCGCGGCTCGGCCTGCCCACTCACATTCTGCCGCCCATCGTGGAGCCGGGGACGGTGTTGGGCGATCTGCTGCCGCACGTCGCCGAGGAAACCGGCGCCGCTGGTGTCTTGGTCGTCGCGCCCGGCTGTCATGACACCGCCAGCGCGGTGGCCGCCGTGCCGGCCGCCGACGCCGATCATGCCTACCTCAGCTCCGGCACCTGGTCGCTGCTGGGCGTCGAAATGCAGGCGCCGGTCATCACCCCGGCCAGTCTGGCTGCCAACGTCACCAACGAAGGCGGCGTTTGCGGCACGGTGCGCTTGCTGAAGAACATCACCGGGCTGTGGATCATCCAGGAATGTCGCCGCGCCTGGGCCGCGGCCGGCCGCGTCCTGTCGTGGCAGCAGATCGTGGCCGCCGCTGAAGCCGCGGCGCCGGCCCAAGCCGTGATTGATGTGGATGCAGCCGAGTTTGCTGCGCCCGGCGACATGCCCGGCCGCGTGCGCGCCTTTTGCCGGCGCACCGGTCAACCCGCCCCGGAAACCCCTGGCGCGCTGGCTGCCGTGATCTACGAGAGCCTGGCGCTGAAGTATCACAGCACGCTGACACGCATCGAAGGCTTGATCGGTCGGCCGGCCGCGCCGCTGCACATCGTAGGCGGCGGCAGCCAGAACCGGCTGCTCGATCAACTGGCAGCCGACTGCACCGGCCGGCCGGTCATCGCCGGCCCGGTCGAAGCCACCGCCATCGGCAACATCCTGCTGCAAATGCTGGCGACCGGCGCCCTGGCCTCCCTGGCCGAGGGTCGTGACCTCGTGCGCCGCTCCTTTGCCGTCGAGACGTTCGCGCCGCGACCGTGGCCCGCCCTGGCCGAGCGGCTCGGTCGCCTGGAAGGATCGAAATGAAACGAACGAACGTTCATTTAGTGCCCGCCGTCTTTGGTGAACGCCAGCGGCTGCTGGTGGAATGTGGGCCGCTGACGGCCAGCACGTTTCGCTACGACAGCGGCGTCTGCGCGCTGCGGCTGCGCAACGACCTGGGCGAGCTGGTCATGCTACCGTTCCAGGGCCAGCAGATCTGGTCAGCAACGTTTGGCGGTCGCAATCTGACCATGAGATCCATGTTCAGTGCGCCGCGGCCCACGCGCAGCTATCTGGAAACCTACGGCGGGTTCCTGCTGCACTGCGGCGCCACGGCCATGGGCGTGCCTGGCGCCGGCGATAGTCATCCGCTGCATGGCGAACTGCCCAATGCGCCCTATGACCGCGCCTGGCTCGTGCTAGGAGAGGATGCGCAGGGCCTGTACCTGGGGTTGAGCGGCGAATATGAGCACATCGTCGCGTTCAGTTGTCATTACGTCGCGCGGCCGGAGGTGCGTCTGTATGCAAATCGCGGACAGGTATCCATTGCCATGACCATCGAAAACCGCAAACGAACGCCGATGGAACTGATGTACATGGCGCACATCAACTTCCGGCCGGTGGATCACGGGCGTTTGATCTACAGCGCCGCCTGTACACCGCAAACGGTGCGCGTGCGCCGCAGCATTCCATCGCACATCAGGCCGCCGGCCGGCTATGCCGAATTCCTGGAGGAGTTGGCGCAGCGGCCCGAACGTCACCATCTGCTGACGCCCGGCCTGACCTTCGACCCGGAAGTGGTGTTCTTCGTTGATTATGTGGCCGATGCCGGCGGTTGGGCGCATTCCTTGCAGGTTCACCCGGATGGATCGGCCGATGTCGTCTCGCACCGGCCGACGCAGCTCGATCACGGCGTGCGTTGGATCAGCCGCACGGCTGACCAGGACGCGTTGGGACTCTGTTTGCCGGCCACAGCCGAGCCGGAAGGCTACAGCGCCGAGAAGGCCAAGGGGCATGTACGGCAACTGGCGGGCGGCGCCTCGCTGCGTTTCGACCTGGCGGCGGGCTATCTGGCGGCCGGCGAGGCGGCGCCGCTGATCGAAAGAATAGGAGCACTGACATCGCATGGCGCTTGAAGCACCTTTTCCAGACCTCTCCGAGTTGATCGTGGCGATTGGCGAGGCGGGTCAACGCCTTTCCGAAATCGAGGCCTCGGAGGGCGCGGCTGGCAACATTTCGGTCTTCATCGGCTGGCCGCTGGAGCCGCGGCGCATCTTCCCGCAGGCCGAGACCATCACCCTGCCCGAGGCGGCGCCTGAACTGGCCGGCCGGCTGTTTCTGGTCACCGGTTCGGGCCGGCGGCTGCGTGACATCATCCACGACCCGGCGGCCAACCTGGGCGCACTGGTCGTCCATGAAGGCGGCGCAACCGGTGCGCTCTACACCTCGCCGCGGCGGCTCTTTGCCCGGCTGACCAGCGAGTTCAACTCGCACCTGGCCGTGCATCGCCAACAGATTGGCCGTTCTGGCACCAACTTCCACGCGGTCGTTCATGCGCAGCCGCCGCACATCGTGTATCTGAGTCACATGGCCGATTATCGCGACGAGACCTATCTCAACCGTCATCTGCTGCGCTGGCAACCAGAAACGATCATCACGCTGCCAGAAGGGTTGGGCATTGCCCCCTTCTTCCCGCCCGGTTCGACAGGGCTGATGAACGCGACGCTGGCCGCACTGCGCCAACATCCGGTAGTGGTGTGGTGCAAGCATGGCGTCGTGGCGCGTTCGGACCAATCGGTGAAACGGGCTGCGGACCGCATCGAATACGTGGAGACGGCGGCGCGTTATGAGTACATGAACCTGGTCAACGGTAACCGCGCCGAAGGCCTGACCGCCGAGGAGATCAAGGCCATTGCGGCGGCGTTCAATGTCAGGCAGAGCTATTTTTGATCTATGGCAGAACACAGAGGGAATGGGCGATGAATGGTTGGAACGGCAACGTGTTGGACATCAACCTGACGAGCGGGGAGATCAAGACGACGGCGCTGGAAATGGAAATGGCGCAGCAGTTCATCGGCGGCCGCGGTCTGGGCGGCCGGCTGCTGTGGGACCTGGTGGGGCCGGAGGTGGCGCCGCTGACGTCCGGGAATGTCCTGGTCTTCGCCGTCGGTCCGCTCACCGGCACCGGCTACCAGACCAGTAATCGCTTCTCGGTCAGCACCAAAAGTCCACTGACAGGCACGATCCTCGACGCCAACAGCGGCGGTTTTTGGGGGATGCAGTTCAAGAAGACCGGTTACGATGTGTTGATCGTGCGCGGCCGCGCCGCTCATCCCGTGTTGATCGAAATCACGCCGGCGGGGGTCGGCATCCAAGATGCGACGCCGCTGTGGGGTTTGCGCGTCCAGGAGACGACGCGGCGCCTGGGTCAGAACAATAACCGGCGCAACGTCCTCTGCATCGGCCCGGCCGGCGAAAACCTGGGGCTGATGGCGGCCATCATGAACGACGGCGAACGGGCGCTGGCCCGCGGCGGCCCGGGCGCGGTGATGGGCAGCAAGAACCTGAAGGCGATCGTGGTGGAGGGCAAGACGCGGCCGGAGATCGAAGATGATGAGCGGTTCAAGTTCCTGCTCTACGAAAGCCGCAAGATGCTGCGCGCCAGTCCGCTGACCAGCCAGGCGCTGCCAGAAATGGGCACCGCCGTGGTGATGAACCTGGTCAACGCCATCGGCGCGCTGCCAACCCGCAACTTTCAGGCCGTGCAGTTCGAGCACGCCGAAGCCATCTCCGGCGAGGCGCTGCGCGAGAGCTTTCTGGTGGAGAACACGGCCTGTTGGGCCTGTCCCATCGCCTGCACGCGCATCAGCAGAACCGACAAGGGACAGGGCGAAGGGCCGGAGTACGAATCGGCCTGGGCGTTCGGCGCCCAGTGCGGCGTCAGCGACCTGGCCGCAATCATCGAGGCCAATGCGCTGTGCAATGACTTTGGCCTGGACACCATCTCGGTCGGCTCCACCATCGGCTGTGCGATGGAGCTGAGCGAGGCCGGGGTGTTGGACAGCGACCTGCGCTTCGGCCGGGCCGATCTGCTGGCGGGGGCGGTGGAAGCGATCGCGCTGCGCCGCGGCCTGGGTGCGGAAATGGCCGAAGGCAGCCGGCGTCTGGCGGCCAAATACGGCGCGCCGGAGCTTTCGATGAGCGTCAAGGGGTTGGAACTGCCGGCCTACGACCCACGCGGGATGCAGGGGCAGGGTCTGCTCTTTGCCACTTCGAATCGCGGCGCCTGCCACATGCGCGGCAACATGCTTGGGCTGGAGGTGCTCGGCCTGCCCAAGCTGATAGATCGCTTCCAGGTGCAGGGCAAAGCGGCTTATGTCACCTTGCACCAGAACAGCGCGGCGGCGATTGATTCGCTGGTGTTGTGCAAGTTCACCAATATGGCGGTGGCCGAAGAGTATTTCGCACGGGTGCTCAGCGCCGTCACCGGGCTGCCCTACTCCACCGGCGACTTGATCCGGGCCGGCGAGCGCATCTGGAACCTGGAGCGCCTGTACAATCTGCGCGAGGGTTTCACTGCTGCGGACGATACGCTGCCCAGGCGGCTGTTGGAGGAACCGGCGCCCGCCGGCCCGAGCGCCGGTTGGACGGTGAAGCTGGAGCAGATGCGCCGTGAGTATTATCGAACGCGCGGCTGGGACGCGGCCGGCGTGCCCAAAGCGGCCAAATTGGCGGAGTTGGGGTTGGAGAAGTTGACCGCGTGACCCGTAGGTGGCGAAAGGCGTTGAAATCATGCCGGACGCGATGACCGGCGGGATGGGGAGCAATTGATGATTGACGAACGGATCTTCAAGCAATTCCAGGAGATTGGCCGCGATCTGTACGTGGCCGGCCTGATCAGCTCACACGGCGGCAACTTGAGCCTGCGCCTGGGCGACCGCCTGGTCATCAAGCGGCGGGGCGCCATGCTCGGCCGCTTGCAGCCGCACGACCTGGTGGAGACCGATCTGGAGCGCAACGACAGCGGGGTGGCCCTGGCCTCGACCGAGCTGCTGGTACACCGCGCCATCTACAAGGCCACGCCGGCGCTGGCGATCGTGCATTGCCACCCCCGCGCGGCCATTGCCTATTCGCTCTCCCGCGATGAGATCGTGCCGATTGACAACGAGGCGTCCTATTTGCTCAAAAAGGTGCCGGTGATCTACGAGGAGTTCGCCTCCGGTACGCCGGAGATGGCGAAGAACGTGGCACAGACGTTGTCGAAGTACAAGATCGTCATGCTGCGCGGTCATGGCAGCTTTGCCATCGGTCAGACCCTCGACGAAGCGTTTTTTTGGTCCTCCGTGCTCGAAGAGGCCTGCCAGATCAGCGTATACGCCCGCCAGATCAACGAGCCGTTCATCGAGTATCGCAAGGGTAGCGAGGCGTATACGAAGTGGTAGTGAGGGGGGCGCAATGAGCGACAAATTCACCATTGGACTCGATTATGGGACGCAATCGGCGCGGGCGCTGCTGGTGCGCACGGACGGATTGATTGCGGCGACGGCCGTCTGTGATTATCCTGACGGCGTGATTGACGAACACCTGCCCGGGTCGCAGCGTGCGCTTGGCGCAGACTGGGCGCTGCAGAACCCGGCCGATTGGCTGACGACGCTGCAGAAGATCGTACCACAAGCACTGGCTGCGGCCGGCGTGGCAGGAGAGCAGGTGATCGGCCTGGGCGTGGATTTCACCGCCTGCACCATCCTGCCGACGACGGCGGACGGCACACCGCTGTGCCAACTGCCAACCTGGCGCGAGACGCCCCATGCCTGGCCCAAGCTGTGGAAGCATCACGCCGCACAACCGCAGGCCGATCGCTTCAATCAAATCGCAGCGGCTCGCAACGAGCCGTTTCTGGCCCGCTACGGCGGCCGCATTTCGTCGGAATGGCTGCTGCCCAAGACACTGTCCATCCTGGAGGAGGCGCCTGCCGTCTACGCGGCGGCCAGTCGCATCATCGAAGGCGGCGATTGGCTGGTCTGGCAACTCAGCGGGCAGGAGCGGCGCAATGCCTGTGCGGCCGGCTACAAGGCGTGCTGGAGCAAAGGCGAGGGCTATCCACCGGCCGATTTTCTGGCTGCGCTGCATCCGCAGTTTGCCGGCGTGGTCGCAGACAAGCTGAACGCCGCGGTGCTGCCGGCCGGTGCATTGACCGGAGGACTGACGCCGGCCTGGGCCGAGCGGCTGGGGCTGCCGGCCGGAGTGGCGGTGGGCGTCGCCATGATTGATGCGCACGCCGGCGCGCTGGGCATGGGCGTGGCAACGCCCGGCGTTTTGGGGATGATCATGGGTACCAGCACCTGTCACATGCTGCTCGGTCGTGAGGCCGCGCTGGCCGAAGGCATCAGCGGCGTCGTCGAGGATGGCATCGTGCCGGGGCTGTTCGGCTATGAGGCGGGTCAGGCCGGCGTGGGCGATATCTTCGCCTGGTTCGTCGAGCACGGCGCGCCGGCGGCGTATGCGGACGAAGCGCACGCCAGCGGCGTCGGTCTGCACGAACTGTTGAGCGCCAAGGCGGCGCGCCTGGCGCCCGGCGCCAGTGGTCTGCTGGCGTTGGACTGGTGGAACGGCTGCCGCACGCCGTTGGTGGACGCAGACCTGACCGGGGCGCTGTTGGGCTATCATCTGGGCACGAAGCCCGAAGAGGTCTACCGCGCCTTGATCGAGGCCACAGCGTTTGGCACGCGGCTGGTCATCGAGACCTTCACCAGCCAGGGGGTGCCGGTGGAGCGGTTGACGGCAACCGGCGGGCTGACCAGGAACCGGCTGCTGATGCAAATCTACGCCGACGTGGCGAACCGGTCTATCGAGGTGGCGGGGACGGAGCAGGCGACCGGCCTGGGCGCGGCGATGCTCGGCGCCACGGCCGCCGGTCAGCAGGCGGGCGGCTTCGACAGCCTGGGCGATGCGGTGGCGGCCATGGCCAGTGCGCCGGCGGCGTCGTATCAACCGGATGCGGGCGCGGCCGCGATCTATGAGGCGCTCTATCAGCAGTACCGCCGCCTGGTAGATCTATTCGGCCGCCGCGCCGATTCGCCGCTGAAAGTCCTGCGCCAACTCAAACTGCGCAGCATGCAAATTTAATCCTGGCCGGGCTGCTGCTGGTCGCGGGCGCCAGTGCCGAATCCGCCGCAAGGCCGACAGCCGCACCGCGTCGTTCCCCAAACTCCGCCGGAGAGCGCTGGATTGCAGACAGTGGATTACTTTCTCTGGGCGTTACAGCGGTTCTACGAACGCAACGAAGACAGCAATGCCAAATGTGGGGTCGGATCTGGGCCAATGGGGGTGATTGGAGGGGGAGCGAAGAACAGATGAGAGCATCGCTGCTGACGCAGTGTGGCCAGGATCGGTTGATGCAGGGCTTGCGCCAGCACAAAAGAGGGAGGGAGGAGATTAGGGCGATGGGTAGGCGCGTGCGAACAGTCGTGCGAAGGGCGCGGTACGGTCTCGGTCGCTTCCGATGATATTGCTGAACATTGCGCTGCTGCTTTGACGAAATCCCCAGTCTCAGGTACAATAGCCCGGCGCCTGTGAACAGGCGCCTTTATTTGCGCGGCTGACAACGACAGCGGGCGCAGCGCACATCATCAAGAGCAAGCGAGCGCGACGGAAGAAACTGGAAGTTAGAAGAGACCGGACATTCGTCGTCAAAAGGAGATCATAGAGTCATGGCAATAATCGAACTGGCGGTGCAGCGACGTGACGCGGCTGCCCAACTCAACCGGCTGCGCCAGCAGGGCCTGGTGCCCGCCATCATGTACGGGCACAACATCGCGCCCACAACGGTTCAGGTCGAGCGCACCAACCTCGACAAGGCGGTCAGGCAAGGCGCGTTGACGCACCTCACCACGCTCAAATTCGAAGGTCAGGATGTGAAGGTGCTCATCAAGGAACTGCAGCGCCATCCTTTCAAACGCAACCCGCTGCACGTTGACTTCTACCAGGTCTCCATGACCGAAGCGGTCGAGATGGAAGTCTCCGTCAGGCTGGTCGGCGCACTGCCCAACACCGTCGGCAGCGACTACATCCTGGTGCACAACATGGAGAAGGTCACCGTCTCCTGTCTCCCCGCCGACATCCCTGACGCCATCACCATTGACATCAGCAGCTTGACGCCCGAACATCACGTGCTACACATTGACGCCCTGCGCGTTCCAGCCAATGTCAAACTAATGCACGACGCGGCCGAAATCGTCGTCTCGCTGACCCGCACCCGCGCCGCCGTCTCTGAAGATCAAGAGGCAACCGCAACAACCGCCGCCGAGCCGGAAGTGGTGGCCAAAGGCAAAGCTGCCAAAGGCGAAGAACTACCGCCTGAGGAATCGAAGAAGAAGTAAACCGGCGCATCTTCCAGTCCATCCGAAACCGGGTTTCAGCACTGAAACCCGGTTTCTTAGTCATGCGCCGACCGCGTTTTTGCGCTGTCGCCTGGCGCCGCGCCAGGCCTCTCTCACAGGAGAATCGCATCATGGCCCAGGACAAGTTGATCGTGCGCGGGGCGCGCGAACACAACCTGAAGAACATCACGGTGGAAATCCCGCGCGACCGGCTGGTGGTCATCACCGGCCTCTCCGGGTCGGGCAAATCGTCGCTGGCGTTCGACACGATCTACGCCGAGGGCCAGCGCCGTTATGTCGAATCCCTTTCGGCCTATGCGCGCCAGTTCCTGGGCCTGATGGAAAAGCCCGACGTGGATCAGATCGAAGGTCTCAGCCCCGCCATCTCGATTGACCAGAAGGGCGCCAGCCGCAACCCACGTTCGACCGTCGGCACGACGACCGAAATCTACGACTATCTGCGCCTCCTTTTTGCCCGCGTTGGCACGCCGCACTGCCCCAACTGCGGGCGTGAAATCGCCCAGCAGAGCGCCCAACAGATCGTGGATTCGATCCTGGAAATGCCCGCCGGCAGCCGCATCCTGATCCTGGCGCCCCTGATTCAAGATCGCAAAGGCGAGCACAAGGGCATCTTCGAGGATGTGCGCAAGGCGGGCTTCGTGCGCGTGCGCGTCGATGGCGAGGTGCGCGATGTGGACGAGGAGATCGAACTCGACCGCTACAAGAATCACACCATCGAAGCGGTCGTTGATCGCCTGGCCATGACGCACGAGAACGGCGCCGCGCCCGACACGGCGCGCCTGACCGACTCGGTCGAAACGGCGCTGCGCCTGGGCAGCGGCGCCATGCTGGTCAGCGACGTGACGCGACGCGATGCCCCCCCGTTCGACCGTCTCTACTCCGAGCATTTCGCCTGTGTGCACTGCGGCATCAGCCTGTCAGAGATCGAACCGCGCACCTTCTCCTTCAACTCCCCGCACGGCGCCTGCCAGACCTGCAGCGGCCTGGGGGTGCAGATGGAGTTCGACCCCGAACTGGTGGTTTCCAATCCCGACCTGTCGCTGGAAGAGGGCGCGCTCAACGTCAGCGGTTGGGGCAAACAGGGGCAGAAGGATGAGGAAAACCACTATCGCCAGTTGCTGCGCGCCCTGTGCGCCAAGCACCACATCCCCTTTACGGCGCCGTGGAAGGAACTGAGCGAGCGCCAGCGCCACATCGTCCTCTTCGGCCCCGGCCATGCCGAATCGGTTGCCATCACCTATCACAACACCGCCGGGCAGTTGCGCACCTACGAAACAACCTTCGAAGCGGTCATGCCACATTTGCAGCGACGCTACCGGGAATCCACCTCGGACTACATCCGCACCGAAATGGAAGACCTGATGACCTCGCGGCCCTGCCCGGCCTGCGGCGGCCGGCGTCTGCGCCCCGAAGCCCTGGCTGTAACGGTGCTGGATCAGAACATAGACGCCGTGACGCGTTTTTCGGTCAGCGAGGCGTTGCAGTGGGTGCGCCTGCTGCAGGGCGAAACGGCGCCGCTGGCCACGTTGGCCAGCGACGACCAGGCGCCAAGCCAGCGCGTGGCCCGTTACGGCGACGCCATCGAAGCGCCGCCCACCTCCCCACTCACGCAGCGCCAGTGGACGATCGCCCGCCAGATTCTCAAGGAGATCCGCGCCCGGCTTGGCTTCATGGCAGACGTGGGCTTGAGCTACCTGACGCTCAACCGCGCCACCGCCTCCCTCTCCGGCGGCGAGGCGCAGCGCATCCGCCTGGCGACGCAAATCGGCTCGCAGTTGATGGGCGTGCTTTACATCCTCGACGAACCCTCGATTGGCCTGCATCAGCGCGACAACGCCCGCCTGATCCGCACCCTGCTGACGATGCGCGACCTGGGCAACACCGTGTTGGTGGTGGAACACGACGAAGAAACGATGCGCGCCGCCGACTGGATCGTTGACCTGGGGCCGGGCGCCGGCGAGCATGGCGGCTATGTCGTCTGCTCGGCGCCGCGTGACGAGTTCATGCAATCCGACGCATCCGTGACGGCGCGCTATCTGCGCGGCGAAAAGCGCATCGAGACGCCGGCCGCACGCCGCCTGGGCAGCGGCAAGTCGCTCCTCATCCAGCGTGCAACCGAAAACAACCTGCAAAGCATAGATGTACGCATCCCCCTCGGCATGTTCATCTGCGTGACTGGCGTCTCCGGCTCCGGCAAATCGAGCCTGGTGATCGAGGTGCTCTACAAGCGCCTGGCGCAGATGCTCTACCGCGCCAAAGACAAGCCGGGCGCACATGCGGGCATCCTGGGTATCGAGCAGATGGACAAGGTGATTGACATTGACCAAAGTCCCATCGGGCGCACGCCGCGCTCCAACCCGGCCACCTACACCGGCCTCTTCGGCCCGCTGCGCGATCTCTTTGCGCGCCTGCCGGAGGCCAAGCTGCGCGGCTACGGGCCGGGGCGCTTCTCGTTCAATGTGAAGGGTGGGCGTTGCGAGGCCTGCCAGGGCGATGGCACGATCCGCATCGAAATGCAGTTTCTGCCCGACGTGTGGGTGCCGTGCGAGGTCTGTCATGGTCAACGCTACAACCGCGACACCCTGCAGATTCATTACAAGGGCAAGTCCATCGCCGATGTACTCGACATGACTGTGGAAGAGGCGCACATCTTCTTCGACAACATCCCCGCCATGCGCAACAAGCTCAAGACGCTGGAAGCAGTCGGGCTAGGCTACATCCATCTGGGCCAGCCCGCCACCACGCTCAGCGGCGGCGAGGCGCAGCGCATTAAGCTCAGCAAAGAGTTGAGTCGGCGCGACACCGGCGACACCCTCTACATCCTGGACGAACCGACCACTGGTTTGCACTTCGAGGATACACAACGCCTGCTGGCCGTGCTGCACGATCTGGCCGACCGCGGCAACACCCTGGTAGTCATCGAGCACAACCTGGATGTCATCAAGTCGGCGGACTGGGTCATTGATCTGGGGCCAGAAGGGGGCAGCGGCGGCGGCCGCGTCATCGCCGAAGGCCGGCCCGAAGAGGTCGCCAAAGTCCCCGCGTCCTACACCGGCCAGTTCCTGCGCCACGCCCTGGGGATCACCACGGAGTAAGCGCACGCTCTGCGCCTCGCAGGCGAGCAAGCGTGGGACCTGTGCGACCGATGCGCTGGCAGGGCCCGGCCGGCAAGTCCCGGCGGTTACCTCCTGACAGCGCGCCAGTCAGGGCGTTGCCGCACGGCGGCGCAGCAGCAAGCGCCAGACCACCCAGGCAACGAACAGAACGATGAAGATCATCACGAGCGGCATGATGACGGCGGTCAGCGACACGGTAGCCGCAATCACGTCCTCAGCCGTGCTGACGAGTGGATTGCCCAGGCCGGCCGTCGTCGCCGTGATGACCGGCCGCGCCGTCGCCTTGACGACGTGCACGCCGCCCGCCAGGATCAGGCCGCAGGCCAGCGCCAACACCGGATGAACGTCGCTGATCGTATGACTGCTGGCCGCAAAGACAATGGCGCCCGCCGCCGGCCGCACAAAGGTTTGGATGGCGTCGTTGATGTGGTCAACGCCGGCGATCTTGTCTGCCAGCACCTCGATCGCCAGCAGCACGACCAACAGCCCGATGATCCACGGATTCTCCAACGTGTCCCACGGCGCGCCCAGCGTGATCAAATCGGTAAAGCGCGCCAGCAGCGCCACCACCAGCAGCGGCACATACGCATTCAACCCGGCCGATGTGGACAGCCCAAAAGCGGTCAAAATACCAGACAACGCTTCGATCATCGTTTGCCTCCCAATTCCAAAGACGCTCGATGCGGGGTGACCGATATTATAGCACACGCCGCCTGCAATTCGGGTAGTCGTTCGCCGCCCCAAATCTTTGCCTTGTCCGCCCGACAGTGTTATACTCGCCAGCAGCAAAGACAATCGCCGCCGCGATTGACGCCAGGCCGCAGCCGTCCTTCGCCTGCGCCACCCAAGACGATGACAACACCGCCATGACCCATTCGCCAGACGATGACAATCACCATGACAACCCATTCGCCAGACGATGACAATCACCATGACAACCCATTCGCCAGACGA
>CAZOLV010000018.1:21305-62363 GCA_964580725.1 uncultured Anaerolineae bacterium
GACAATCACCATGACAACCCATTCGCCAGACGAGCCTGGACGCCGCTGCTGGCGGTATCGGTGACCGCCGGCCTGCTGCTCCTGTTGGCCGGCTGCACTCTTTGGCGCCGCCCGCAGCCCGATCCATGGGCCGCCTATCGCCCCGGCCTGGCGCCGCACAGCCAATCCATCCTCGACAGCCGCGCCGACTGGACGCGCTACGACCTCGACCTGCTGATTGACCCCTGGGCGCGCACCGTGCAGGGCAGTCAGCGCATCGTCGTGACCAACGGCAGCCAGAGCGCCTGGGGCGACGTCTATTTCCGCCTCTACCCCAACCTGGAACAGTTCGACGGCGACATGGAGATCGGTTCGGTGCGCATGGCGCAGCGGCCGCTCCCCTTCAGCTACGCCGCCGAACGCAGTGCGCTGCGCGTGGCGCTGCCGCAACCCCTGCCACCCGGCGAGGCCGTCGTCCTCGAACTCGATTTCAGCGTCGAAGCGCCCGCCGCCGCATCACAGGACTACATCCTCTTTGGCGCCGGCCAGGGCATCTTGAACCTGCCGCTCGCCTACCCCGTTCTGGCCGTGTTCGACCAGGCCGCCGCGGCCGCCAACCAGCCCATCCCCTGGCATCTCGACATGCCCGCCCCCTACGGCGACATCGCCTTCACGCAGGCGGCGCTCTTCCAGGTGACGGCCACCGTGCCGAGCACCTTCACCGTCGTCGCCGCCGGCGTCCTGCAAGAGCGCGTCACCTCGCCCACCGGCGGCGATGTCTGGCGCTGGACCAGCGGCCCGCTGCGCGAATGGATGATGACTCTCAGCCCAGAGCTTCAAGTCACTTCCACCCTGGCCTACAGCGCCACCGTCAACTCGTACTTCCTCCCCGGCGATGAGGATGCCGGCCAGCGGGCGTTGCAAGTCGCCGCGGCCGCGCTGCGCGTCTATCAAGATCACTACGGCCGCTACCCCTACCCGGCCATGCACATCGTCGCCTCGCCGCTGCAATACCGCGGCATGGAGTTCCCGGCGCTCGATCTGATCGGCATTGATCTCTACCGTCAGCGCCCGGCCGACCTGGAATTCCTCATCGTGCACGAAGTGGCGCATCAGTGGTGGTACAACATGGTCGGAAACGACCCTGTGCGCTCCCCCTGGCTGGACGAAGGGCTGGCCGAATACTCGACCTACGTCTACTGGCAAGCGGTGCGCGGTCAGACCGCCGCCGAGCGGCTCCTGGTCAACCGCTGGCAAGCGCCGGTAGATTACGCCCGCAACAACGGCCTGGATGGGGTGATGGATCAACCGGCAGCCGCCTTTGGGCCGGGGCGCTACGAAACGATCGTCTACGCCAAAGCGGCGCTCTTCTTCCATGCCGTGCGCCAGGAGATCGGCGACGAGATGTTCTTCGCCGTGCTGCAAGCCTATCTCCAGCGTTACCTCTTCCGCGAAGTGCAGTCGTCCGACTTCATCAGCCTGGCCGAGCGCATGAGCGGTAAGTCCTTGCAGCCCCTCTTTCAAGAATGGGTATTGAGCCAAACGCCATGAACATTCGCTCCACACTCTGGCGGCAGCGCCGGCTGGCCGTCTTGATCCTGCTCAGCGCCAGCCTGCTGCGCTGCACGCCGCAGCCAACGCCCACGCCCACCCTCGCCCCCGTTGCGCCAGCCACAACGGCCCCATTGCCCAGCGTCGCCGTCGCAGCGACGGCAACGGCAACGGCGGCGCCAACCGCCGCCGCACCGGCCTCCTGGACCGATTCGAGCCGCTTTGCCCAGGCGCTGCGCCCGGAGACGCAGGGCGATTTGGCCGCCGCCGCCCCACCTCTGCACTATCAGATTGTGCTGCGCCTCGATCTGGCCGAACGTCAGATCAGCGGCCAGCAGTGGATTCGCTTCACCAACAACAGCGCCGGCCCGCTGACAACCGTCACGCTGCGCCTCTACCCGAACCTGGGGCGCACCGAGAAGGTGCTGCGCGTCGCCAACCTGTTGGTCAACGGCGCTCCGGCCGCGGCGCGGCCGGCGGCGCTCGATTCGGCGCTGGTGATCTCACTGACCGAGGCGCTGGCGCCAGGCGCCAGTTTGGAACTGAGCATGGATTTCACGGCAAACCTGCCCAACGAGGGCGGCGGCAACTACAGCACCTTCGGCTACGCAAGCGGTGTGCTGGCGCTGGCGCAGTTCTACCCCACGATCCCGCGCATCGGCTCCGCCGGTTGGGATCTGGAAACGCCGCCGCTCTTTGGCGATCTAACCACCGCTGACCCCGGTTTGTACGATGTATGGGTGACCGCGCCCGCCGACTTGACGCTGGTTGCGACCGGCGTGACCAGCGAGACGACGCACAACGCGGACGGCAGCCAGACGCAGCACATCGTGGGCGGGCCGCAGCGCGAGTTCAACCTGACGGCGGGGCATGACTTTGTGCGTCAAAGCGGCCAGGTGGGCAACGTAACGATCAACTCCTACTTTACCAAAGGAAACGAGGCCAGCGGCCAGGCGGCGCTCGACTGGGCCAGCCAGGCGTTCGACATCTATCAGCGGGCGTTTGGCGCTTATCCATACAGCGAGCTGGACATCGTCGCCACGCCGACCGACGCCGGCGGCGTCGAATATCCCGGCCTGGTGGTCATCGCCGATCGTCTGTACGAAGATGCGCCCGAACCGTTCACCTTCTTTCAGATTGCGGTAGTGCATGAGGCGGCGCACCAGTGGTGGTACAACCTGGTGGGCAACGACCAGTTGCGTCAGCCGTGGCTGGACGAGGCGACAACCCAGTACGCCACCGTTCTCTTTTTCGAAGATCGCTACGGCACCAATGGCCGCGCCGGGGTGATCGAGTCGTTCCAGGCGCGCTGGGATCGAGTCAAGGCCAGCAACGATCAGGCGGTGGGTCTGCCGGTCGCGGCGTATGATGGGCGGGGCTATGGCGCCATTGTCTACGGCAAGGGGCCGTTGTTCTTGCTGGCGCTGCGTGACGAGATGGGCGGCGCCACTTTCGCCCGTTTCATGCAGGACTTTGCGACAGCTCAACGCTGGCGCACCGCAACCACCGCCGATTTCCTGACCGCCGCCGAAACCGCCTGCAACTGCCAGTTGGACGACCTCTTCGCAGAATGGGTCATGCCTGAGTAGGGCTTCCGGCCGGCGCCTGCAACCTGGCTCAAGGGTATGCTCAGCGCTGGCATGCGTCAGAAGGTCGCCAACCGTCGTGGCGCCAGTGGCTCGTGGCAGAAAATGGGCCGGCTTGGGCTGATGCGGTCAAGCCCCTCCAGCCCGAGGAAGCGATGGAAAATGCGCTGCGAACGGTGCGCATGCCTCGTTCGGAAGCTCTCTATTCATCAGTTAGCGCAAAACGTCAGTCTTGCGCGTTGCTCGGATGCTGCTTTCCTCAAACTCCGAGCAACGCGCAAGGTCTGGTTTGCCGCCGAGAAGCCTGCTTCTAACGCTGCGCCGGGGAACGCAGACTGAATGCGGCGGGGCGGCGGGCGTACCAGATCAGCATGACCACTGCCAGCCCCATCAACAGCCACTCTTCCGGCTCCGGCACCGCGGCCACCGTCGGCGTCAGCAGCGTCTCGCCCACATCCTCATGCTCGCGCTGGAAACGGTCAGCGCGGCGCTCCAACGCGTCGAGCAGCGCCTGCTGGCGCGCTTCCACCAACACGATCATCGAAGAGAGCGGGGTCACGATGCTGTAGTTGGAAGCCACCGCATGGAGGCGGTCCAGCAGATCGAGCTGCGTGATCTCGCCGCGGCGCGCCTGCATCTCCGTCAGAATCAGCCGGCGGGCGGCGAGGGCGGCAAACGCCGGCGCATCGGCCCGCGCTTCTGGCCCCACAGAACTGAGGCTGTTGGCCAGCGCTGTGGACATCGTCAGCCACTGGTAGCCATCCACCACATCGGTCGTGACGCCCTCGGTCTTGCCGGTCAGGGCAATGGCCAGACGTTGCAGGGCCTCGTCCATGCTGGCCGCCGCTCCACCGCCGCTGGCATGGATGGCGTCGAGCGTCGGATCGTCGTAGCCGACCGGAAAACCGCCCAGGTGTACGATCCAGATCGGCGCTTCGGGAATTTTCACCGCCTCGTCGCCTTCGCCCAGGGCATAGCCCTCGCCGTCGGTCAGCACAAGGATGGCGTCATAGGTGCGGTCGCGGCGCAGCTCGTCGAACTGCGCCAACAATTCAGCGGCGTTCTGCCCGCCGAAATTGAGGATCGAGCGCGGGTCGAAATCTTCCAGCCGCACCAGCGACGGCGCTTCGCCGCGGAAGGGCGAGGCAGTGAGGTAGACATCAACCTGCGCCCCGGCGCCGGTCAGCGCCTGCAGGCGTTCGAACGACGCCTCCACGCCGGCCTGCTGCTGCGCCATGCTGCGCGAGCGGTCGAGCACCATCGCCAGGCGCAGACCAGTGGGCAACGTCGGCAGCCCCGTCGCCTCGACAGGCCGCGCAATCACCGTCTGATCGCCGGGGAAGTCAACCCGGTGCACCGCCGGGGCGGTGTGCGTCGTGCGGCCAGCCTGCGGCGGCAGCCAGCCTTCGGCAACGATCGGCTGGCCGTCGAGCAGGCGCACGCTGTCCGCATCCCAGAAGACGTTGAGCTTCTCGCTCATCTGCGGCAGCGGCCAGGCGTTGTCCACCGTCACCGTGCGATAGGTGAGCCACATGTGCAGCGGCGCCCCTTGCACGACCGTCCCGCGCATGCTGTTCGGTTCGTAGTTGATGCGCTGCGGCTCGATGGGGAAGATGCGCAGCCGGTACTGGCGCGGCCCCAACTGCTCGACGAGGGCCGGGTCAACCTGACGCCGCACCTCGTTGCGATACACCGCCTGCGCCGCCCCACGCGGCGAGACGCGATAGTCGAAACGCTGCGTCCGGTCGGCGCTGTTGCCCAGCCACAGCCCCGTGATCACCGCCGATTCGGGCAAGCTGAAGTAGTAGACCACCTCCTGCCGCAGGCCGGTGATATTCTGATAGACCTCATACAGCTCGATGTCGGCCCAGTCGCCGTGCTCCGTCGTCGTCACCTCCTGGCGCAGCAGATACACCTCACGGTCGTCAATGGCCTGCCAGGCGACCATTGCTTGCTCCACATTCCAGGTGGAGCGCACCGCCGCCACCACCGCGCGATGCTCGCCCTCGATGATGTCAACGTCGAAGAAGGTTTCGTACAGTTCGGCGGCGTGACGCGGCTCGCGCTGCAGCGCCTGGTTGTCCCAATTGGCATCGGGCTGCAGCGGCTCCACCGGTTGATAGAGCAGTGGTTGGGCCACCAGTTCGTACAGGCGCTGCACCTGCGTCGCCTGCTCGCGCGTCAGATTGACCGCATCCTGGTACAGATCGCGCACATGACGCACCTCGCCCATTGCGCTGATGTAGCGGTGCGGCGCCAGGTAGGCATTGAGCAGGCCGGCGCGAATCTCATCCTGACGATTCAGCAGATTCTGCGCCTCGATGGGGGAAGCGGGCGGCCGGGCCAGCAGATCGAATGCCTTCTGCTGCGGCTGGCGATTGAGCAGCGCCGTCAGGCCGATGGTCAGCGCCAGGATCAGCGCCGGCGCGCCGGCGGCCAGCGCGAAGTTGCGCTGTATCTGCACCTGGCGCAGCGCCCGCAGCCAGATGCGGCCGTAGATCACCGTCACCGCCACGGGCATCGCCACGACCAGTGTGCTGGAATAGATCACCAGCAGGAAGCCGAAGATGTAGAGCGGCAGCATCTGCCAGGCTTCGAGCAGGCCGCGCCAGAATTCGGCGCTGGTCAGCGCCTCGAACAGATCTCGCCAGTTGCGCGTCAGTTCGGTCAGCAGGCGTCCGAGGTTCTTGCTCATCACGATCGCCAGGGGCACGGCATAGAACAGCAGCCAGACCGCCGCATAGAGGCCGAGGGCCAGCATCAGGGTCAGCCCCACCAGGCGCAACAGTGACGCCTGCGGGCCGCGCTGTTCGATGCGCCGGTCGAGCAGATGCCAGAGCAGCGTCGCCATGCCGATCGCCGCCAGCAGGAGCAGCAACGTCACGGCGGCGGTGGCCTGGCGCAGCACGAAGAAGCGCATCACCAGCAGCAGCAGCAGCGGCCCCTCGACGCCGTAGCCCAGGGCCAGCAGCTTGCGCGGCTGTTTGCGCAGCACGGTCAGCCCAAGCGCCACCGCACAGACCGGAATCAGCACGATGATCAGCGCATAGAGCAGAAACTCAGCCGGCGCCTGCGACGTGCGCACGGCATTGATGAGGCTCGGCAGCAGTTGCGGCGCAAAACCGAGTACAACGAAGGCCAGGAAAATCGCATTCCAAGACCAAAACAACCCATACCCCCAGACGCTGGCGCTCAGCAAGCCCCGCAGTCTGGCCCTCCATGATTTGGGCGATGCCGATACAGTCGTCGTCATCTGACACCCTCCTTACTGAATGTTTCTCTCTCGATCCACCCTGTTGATCCGCATTCCACGTCCGGTGCGGCGCGCTCACGTTTCTGTCATGCCATCCTCTACCGCGCCGTGGCGGGGACGTTCCCGTGCAAATTGACCGCAACCGCCTCGTGCAGCGTCTCGAACAGAGCGGCTGCGTCAGCCGACCCTGGCTCCACAATCCTGTCGAACAGGATCGAAACCAGCACCCACCGCTCCCGCTGCGGCGCCAAATCGGCCCAGATGCGCGCCCCGTAATCATCCGTCGTGCGCTCGGCCGACTGGAACCAGTAGCCTGCGCTCAACACGCCAGCGTCCTGATCATCGCCCAGGCGCACAAAGCGCAGCGCAAAATCATCGCGCACCAGATGCGGGCGTGAATCGTCCAGCGCCAGGCCGTAGACCTCGAAACACCGCTCCGGCTGATGATGGGCGCGCCACGTGCGGCTGCTGACCAGGATCATCGAGCCGCGCAGGCCGCGCCAGTTGAAGCGCCAACGTTCCGCCGCCTCAGCGCCATCGCGCAGCAGCCACGCTTGTTCATCGGTGGTTAGCGGCAGCGGTTCGACCGTCAATGCGGCGGGGAACTGCCAGCCGACCAGTGCCGGGCCGGTCACCTCTGGCGGCCGCGGCGCATAGGCCAGGGCCAGAAGCGCCGTCGTCGCGATCAGCGCCGGCGTCAACCAGGCGGGGCGCGAGACCGGGCGCGCCGGCGTCATCTCCGGCTGGCCCGGCGCCGGCAGGCGATCCAGCATGAACGCCGCCGCGGCGCAGACCATCACGAAGCCGAGCACACCGAGTGGCAGGTGCAGCATCTCGGCCAAAAACGGTAGACCCGCCACGGGGCCGGCGATCACCAGCGCCGCCACGCGCGCCAGGTTGGCCAAAAAGAGCAGCGCTGCAAAGACCGCCGCTGTCAGCAGCCAGCGCAGCGAAAATGGGCGTCGTTTGACCCAGGTTGCGGCCAGGAGGAACAGCATCCCCGACCAGAGGCTTTTGATGCCGCTGCACGGGATGTCAACCTGAGAGATGCCATTCTCGAAAACGAGGATCGTCTCCACGCCGAGCGAGGGCACGCCGGCGGCGGCCAGCCCATCGCGCACGATGGCAGCCGTCACGATGCGCATGGGGTAGCCAACGAAAGTCTGCAGATGATCGCCAAAGGGCAGTAGGCCGATGATGAGCAGCGCCGCCGGCAACCCCTGACGCCAGCGCGCCGGCGTCAGCCAAAGGCCGAGCAGGCCATAAGTCGCCAGGCCGAAGAGGGCCGTGGCGACGCTGTTGACTGCGAGGAAGCGTTCCACGAGCAGGAACGTCACCGCCGCGCCGAGGGCCAGCGCCAGCGGCGGCCAGCGCCAGGCTGGCGTCGCCTGAAGATGCAGCGGTTGGGTGCGGTTGCGCACCTGCTGCGCCAGCAGGATCAGCACACCGGCGAGCAGAATCTGGTTGGTGCGATAGAACTCGCCGGTGAAGACCAGCGCCAGGTAGGCCAGCGCCGGGCGGAAGAGCCACAGCCAGAGGCCCGCCAACAGCGCCAATGCGCCCCACTGTCGCCAGTCAGCGTCGGCCAGTTGTGCGCGACTCAATCGAATCGAACGAATCATCGTTGTGTCCTTTTGCAGCCCCCTCGATATCCCCCCAAGTTGGGGGGGTACAAGCCAACGCAGTCTCGCGCACTCTTGCTGCGCAGACAACGACCATCAAGACAGGAAAAAACCTGCCAGTTTTGGCAGGTTTTTGTCATCCAACCCCGAACCGAATGAATTCGGGGCTGAAGGACCTCGGCGAGGCTTCGACAGGCTCAGCCTGCGCCGGCCGGTATCGGGTGGGGGCGAATTTCGCCCCACGGCACGCGTCCACGCAGGTGGACGCCCGGCCGCAGGCCCTTCAGGCGCGATTGCAATCGCCCAGTCGCTCGACGCACCCTGCTGCCCTCCCCATGCAGTCCATGTTATACTTGTCGCCGCCAGACCTACCGGGAGGGAAGCCGTGTCGCGTTACTTTCGTCATCTTTTCGAGCAGCTTTGTAGTTGGGACAACCTGATGCTTGCCTGGCGCAACGCGCGCAGGGGTAAACGCGGAGGCGTTGCAGCCGCCACATTCGAGATGAACCCAGGCGAGAATCTATTACAGATACAAGAAGAACTGCGAGCGCGACGCTACGTTCCCGGTTCCTATGTCAATTTCTTCATCCATGAACCCAAGCGCCGTCTGATCTCAGCAGCGCCCTTTCGTGACCGAGTCGTGCATCATGCGCTCTGTAATGTCATCGAACCGATCTTCGAGCGGCGGTTCATCTTCGATTCCTATGCCAATCGGGTAGGCAAGGGGACCCATGCCGCGCTCGACCGCAGTCAGATGTTCGCCCAACGGTATCGTTTCGTTTTGCCCTGTGACGTGTGGATGAAGTCTGATGCTCGCTGAAGTGCGCCGGCGCTCACAAGGACGGCCCGGCCCAAGCGCCGTGTTGCAGACGCAGAGGCCGGGCCTCGACGGTAGATGCCCGTTGGGCTGATACCACCGGCCCAACGGCCAGGACACGGACCGCGCCATCTCTCGTGCTGAGCCGCGGGAGAGGAGTGCACAAGGCGGTCCCCTCCATTCCTGGCGGGACGTTGTTGGCTTGGCGAGAGGCGTGGACGACCACCACCCGGAAACCCCTGTTGTCGTTGTCGTTCCTCGGGTTCCTGGCGTCGCGGGCGGCCGCTGCCGATCCGGCCCTGCAACAAGGGGTTTCCCCCTGGCTGCCAAAGTTGTCATGCGGCTGCCGGCACAGAGCATACTGGCCGGTCGAGCCTGTTCAGAATTCTGAATCCTGAATTCTGATTTCAGAAGTCAGAATTCAGGAAACAGGATGCAGGATTACGCACGAGAGACGGGGACGACCACCACCCGGAAACCCCCGAGGGCGAGGTCGAACCTCGGGACCCAGGCGTCGCGGGCGGCCGCACCCACTCCGGAAGCGTCATTCCACCAACTGCCGCCCATCAGAATGGGCCAGCCGTCCTTGGCTCTGGACGCCGTCCACTCCCAGACGTTGCCCGCCAGATCCCAGACATTCTGCGGCGTCTTGCCGTCCGGGTACATGTGCACCGGCGTCGTCCGCTGCAACCCGCTCTCCTCGGTATTGGCGAACTTGGGCTGAAACGTCCTGCCCCACGGGTAGGGGCGTTGTTCGGCGCCCGCCGCAACCCACTGCCACTCCTCCACCGTCGGCAGCCGCGCCGCGTCGTCGCCGCTAAAAGCGCCCTGGCGGCGCAGCCGCTGTATCAGCCACGCACAGTAGGCCCGCGCTTCGTACCAACTCACCCCGACCACTGGCTGCGTCGCCCCGCCAAAGCGGCGGTCGCCCCAGAGCCGCGGCGCTGACGGCCACTCGCCCAGCCAACTCCTGATGTCCCGCCGCGCTTGCTCATCCCACCACGGCTGCCGCCGGTCGTAACCACCGGCCTCCATGAACTCCTGGTACTGGCAGTTGGTCACCGGGTACTTGCCGATGTAGAAGTCGTAGCCAAGCGCAGTCCGCGCCTCGATCCTGACGAAAGCGTCCAGGTCGGCCGGGCGCAGCCCCAATTCGGCGGCCAGCAGCCCGGCGGCCAGGCGCTGCGCCGGCGGCGGGTAGATGCTCTGCATCAGGTCGGTCAGCCGAAAGGGCATGTCCTGATACAGCGCCTCGCCGCTTTCCCCCTGCCGGCGCTGCGGGCCAAACTCGAGCCAGGCCTGTCCGGCGGTCAACAGCCGGCGCCAGGAGTCCGGCGTCAAGAGGGACGACGGCATCAACTCCCGCACCAGGTGCTGCGTATCCCGCAGCCGGTTGAGCCGGTTCAGTTCACCGCAGGCCAACAGAATCACCTCGGTCCAGTCGTCGGAGTCGGCCAGGGTCACCGCTTGACCCACCCAATCCTCCGCCTGCAGCAGCCCGCAGACGGACAGATAGTCCTGAAAGGAGAGGTGCGGGAAGCCAAAATGCCCCGTGTCGGTCTCCACCAGCAGGCCGCCGCGTGCCTGCATCAGCGCCGCCAGCCGGCTGGCCCACGCCTTACCGGCGTGCGGGTGCGGGTGCAGCGGCGCCAGGCGCTTCTCCAGCGCCTCCGTGGGCAGGTCCACCACGCGCTGGCCGCTCTGCCTGGCTGTGTCGAAAGTCAGATTCCACAGGCAGCGTTCGACATCGGCCCGCGTCGTCTGCCGCTGCGGCTGCCAGGGGGCCTCGCGCAGCAGATCGTCCAGACTGTTGCCGCCGTCGGCGCCCTCGCGCTGCTGTTCCCATTCCCACAGCAGTTGTTCGACGCACTCGTGATAGAGATGCGCCCGGCTCTCCGGCAGTCCCGCCCAGACGTTGACCTGCGCCAACATCGTCAGCAGCAGCGGCGTTCCGGCCATCTCTTGCAGGTCGCCGCGCGCTTCGATCGCCCGCAGCAGGCGATCGGTCAATTGATCCCTGCGTTCGCCCGTGATGCGCTCCACGCGCGCCAGTTCGGCGTACCAGCGCCGCACGAACTCAGCGCTGCGAGGCATGTCCAGGTCGGCCAGCTCGTAGATCTCTGCGCCTTGCAGTTGGTAGTCTGGTTGGCTGCGATAGGGCTTGATGCGGCTGGTCACCAGAATGCGGCAGGCATGGTGGGCGCTGATGAAGTCCTGCACGCTCTCCACGATCAGGCGCCGGCGATCCAGGGGGCTGGCGCCGGCCGGGCCGGACGGCGTTTCCGGGCGTTCCGGGTCGGGCAGCGGCGCCTCGTCCAGGCCGTCGAAAAGCACCAGCGTTTCGGGCCGGTTCAGGCGCGCCAGCAGCGCCTGCTGGTTGGGCAGCCCCAAATCGTTGCGCAGCGCCTCGTATACCAGCGCACGGCCGGGGCGGCTCTTAACGCTCAGCTCCTTGCTCCAGCGGCGCAGCACGATGCGCAGGGGAAAGAGCGGGCGCTCGAGCTGGCCATGCAGGGCGGCGGCCCAATCGGAGTCTGCGTCGAGCCAGGCGCCCGCCAGGATCAACGCCAGATGGTTGATGAAGGTGCTCTTGCCCGAACCGGGCTGGCCGAGCAGGACCCGTGCGCCCGGCTGCGCCACCACTTCCAGCGCCGTGACGTTGCCGAAGGCGCTGCGCAGCGTCTGCTCGTCTTTGGCCCACGGGCGCAGCGGGTGTTTCTCGAAGTCGAACGATGCGTCCGGCCGTTCCCAGCTCATGGCCACCTCATCGGCGAGCGCAAACGCATCTGCGCCGCGCGCCCCGGCAGGGCGCAGGCGGGCGCGCTCAGCTTCGGGCACCCGCAGGCGATCCAAGACCCGTTGCAGTGGCGGGGCCGCCGTCGTCTGCAAATCTACATAGACGCGGGTCAGCTCCATGATGCGCCGTTGGGTGTGCTCCGGGTTCTGCTCGCGCCGCTCGTTGGCCAGCGGCAGGCGGTTGCAGTGGCGGCGTAGCGCCCCTAGATAGGCCTTTTCGGCGTCGGTCAGGCGTTCACGCGGCCGGCGGACGGCGCCGGGCATTGGCCGCGCCGCAATCTGCGCCAGCAGGTCTTTGATCTCGGCCAGCGTCGCCGTCTGACGGCCCGACTGTTGCAGCAGGGCGGTCAGCGTCGTTGCGCCGCGCGCCGTCGAATCGGCGATGTCGCGACTGGCGTCGGCAATGACCTGGGCGCTGAGGTGCAGGTTGGTCAGTTCGGCGAGTTTGGCCAGGTCGCGCAGCCACGGTCCCAGGTCGGGGTCGGCGTAAAGGCGCTGTTGGATGGCGTCGAAAAGATCGAACAGGACCGGCTGCAGCGTCTGCCAGCGTTCGTCGTCGCCATCGCGGGTGCGCCAGTCCGCATGCAGACGTTCCCAATCTGGTTTGGCGCCAACCAGCAGGCGAGCGACGATGCTCTCCGCAAAGGGTGGATGGTCGAGCAGTGCGACCAGGCCGTCCACATCGGCGGGCGTCAGCGTCAGGTCGCCCTGTGCGATCTGCTGCAGCATCTCCTGTCGCGCCTCCTCGACAGCCCTGCGCACAGCCGCATCGGCGGTGGACGCCGGGATGGTTTGGGTGCGCGCCGCCAGGTTCCTGGCCCTGGCCAGCAGCGCGGGCGCCTTATCGGCAGCGCGCCCCACCAGCGCTTCGACCACGCCGCCCGCCGCGGCGCCCAACAACAGCGAAAGTGTCATGATCGGTTCTGGCATCGTGAGCCTCCGGGAATCAGGATGGATGGATTGCCAACGGCAGAGTCTGGGTTGGATTGTGAACGAGATCAACTTCAGATCGAATGATAGCGTGTGGCGCGGTCGGCGTCAAGAAGCGCGTCCACGCAGGTGGACGCCCGGCCGCAGGCCCCTCAGGCGCGATTGCAATCGCCGTCTCCAATCGCTCAATCGCCCTCCTCAATCGCCTTGACAAACTCCCCGCTTTCGGCGATAATCTCGCCGCGAGAGAATTGCAATCGGCAAATGGCTGTGAGGAAGAAAAGTACGCGGTGTGGCGGCCGCCAGAGAGGTCGAGCCAGGGGCTGTAAGCTCGACCGGATGCGCCGCCGCGGAAGTTCACTTCTGAGCCGGGCGGGGGAAACCGGTCTGCTGACCGGCGTGTAGTTTGCCCCGGATGCCCACCGTTACACGGGCTGCCGGCAGTTTCCACCTGTCGGCCTGAGCGGAGTGATCAGCACGGCTGATCCTCAACCAGGGTGGTACCACGGAATGTGCAAAACCGCACGTCGTCCCTGCGACGCGTGCGGTTTTTTCGTTGCGCCAATGTCGCAGCACACAAAAGGAGTCAGAACGATGCTCGATCAACTCAATGTTCTGGAAGGAGAGGCGCTGGCAGAGCTGGAAGCGGCGCACGACGCAGCGACGCTGGAAGCCTGGCGCGTGACGGTGCTTGGCCGCAAGGGCGCGCTGACCCAGGCGCTGCGCGGGTTGGGCCAGTTGCCCGCCGCCGAGCGCCCCGCCGCCGGCGCCGCAGCCAACCGCATCAAAACCCGGCTCGAAAGCGCCTTCGACGCCCGTCAGGAAGCCCTGCAAGCCGCCGAAGCGGCGCAAGCCCTGCTCGGCGACGCCGTGGATGTGACCCTGCCCGGCCGGCCGCCCACGCTCGGCCGTCTGCATCCGAGCAACGCCGTCCTGCGCCGCATCTACGCCATCTTTGCCCAGATGGGCTTCCAAATCTACGATGCACCCGATGTGGAACTAGACGAGTACAACTTCCAGTTGCTCAACATCCCGCCACACCATCCGGCGCGCGACATGCAGGACACCTTCTACACGCAAGACCCGCGCGTCCTGCTGCGCACCCACACCTCGCCGGGGCAGATTCGCGCCATGCGCGAAAACTCACCCGCCCCACTGCGTGTGATCCTGCCGGGCAAATGCTTCCGCTACGAACAGGTGACCGCCCGCAGCGAGTTCATGTTTCATCAGGTGGAAGGGCTGGCGGTGGGCAAGGGCATCACCATGGCCGATCTCAAGGGCACGCTGCAGGAATTCGCCAATCAACTCTACGGCGAGGGCCGCAAGCTGCGCTTCCGCTGTTCGTACTTCCCCTTCGTCGAACCGGGCGTCGAGGTAGATATGGACTGCATCCTGTGCAACGGCCGCGGCTGCCGCTTGTGCAAATACAGCGGCTGGCTGGAGATCAGCGGGGCCGGCATGGTGCACCCCGTCGTCCTGCACAATGGCGGCTACGATCCCGCCGTTTACACCGGCTTTGCCTTCGGCATGGGGCCAGAGCGCGTCACGATGCTCAAACACAGCATTGATGACATCCGCTACTTCTTCGCCAACGATGTGCGTTTTCTGGAACAGTTCGCCTGAACGCCGCCTTGACCTGACGCCCCCGGGGAGAATCGAACGATGAAAATACCGTTGAGTTGGTTACGTGACTATATCCAAATTGCTCTGTCGGTGGATGAACTGGCCGAGCGCCTGACGCTGGCCGGCATCGAAGTGGCAGGCATCGAGCGCATCGGCGCCGATTGGGAGCGCGACAAACTGTTCGTCGGCCAAATCGTGCGCGTCGAGCCGCACCCGGACGCCGACCGCCTGGTGCTGGCCACCGTCGAGTACGGCGCCGGCGCCCCGCTGACGGTCGTCACCGGGGCGCCCAACCTCTTCCCGTTCAAGGGAGAGAGCGGCTTGCCGCTCAAAGCGCCCTTCGCCATCAGCGGCGCCCGCCTGATTGATGGACACAGCGCCGAAAGACGCATCATGCGCCTCAAGCCAAGCAAGATTCGCGGCGTCCGCTCCGAAGGCATGGTCTGCTCCGAAAAGGAGCTTGGCCTGAGCGAGGATCACGCCGGCATCCTGCTGCTGCCCGCCGATGCGCCGGTCGGCATGCCGCTGGTTGATTACATGGGCGACACCGTACTCGAAATCGAACTGACGCCGAACCTGGGGCGCTGTCTCTCCATGCTCGGCATTGCGCGCGAAGTGGCCGCGCTGGAAGGGCTGCCGCTCACCCGCAGCCAGCCCCTGCTGCAAGAAATCGCCGGCGTCGTGGCGCCCTCCGAAGCGCCCCTGCCGCCGCCTGTCGCCGCACCCTTCTGCCAGATTGTGATCGAGGCCCCCGACCTGTGCCCGCGCTATACGGCAATGTTGGTGCGCAACGTCAAGATCGGTCCGTCGCCGCGCTGGCTGCAAGAACGCCTGCGCCTGGCCGGGCAGCGCCCCATCAACAACGTGGTGGACATTACCAATTATGTCATGTTGGAGTGGGGCCAGCCGCTGCACGCCTTCGATTACGACGCCCTGCTGGCGCGCGCACAGCGCAGCGGCGAGCCGCGGCCCAGGATCATCATGCGCCGCGCCCACGCGGGCGAACGCATGACAACGCTCGACAACGTGGAGCGCACACTGACCAACGACATGCTGTTGATCACCGATAGCGCCGGGCCAATCGCCGTGGCCGGTGTGATGGGCGGGCGCGAGACCGAAGTGCATGCGCAGACGGTGAATGTACTGATCGAATCGGCCAGTTTCGACAACATCGCCAACCGGCGCACGGCGCACACGCTCAAGCTGTTCAGCGAGGCCTCACTGCGCTTCGGTCGCGGCGTACCGGCAACGCTGGCGCCGCTGGCCAATCGCCGCGCCGCCCAACTGATGGCCGAACTGGCCGGCGGCGAGGTCACGCCGGGCGTTCAGGACGCCTACCCCGTGCGGCAGCGCGACGTCACGCTGACGTTGACCAGCGCCGAGGTCGAACGGTTGTTGGGCGTGCCGGTGATGCTGGAGGATCTGCAGCGCACGTTGACCGCGATGGAGTGCCGGGCGACGTCGGCCCCGGATGGCGCCAGCCTGCTGGTGACGACGCCCTGGCACCGGCTCGACCTGGAAATCTCCGCCGACCTGGTGGAAGAGGTGGCGCGCGGCATCGGCTACGATAAGATTCCGGCCCGGCTGCTGGCAGCGGCCCTGCCTGCCCAACGACGCAACTGGCCCATCGAGCTGGAGGAGGCGGTGCGCACGCTGCTGGCCGGCTGCGGTCTGCAAGATACGATCAACTATCCGCTCATCAGCGCCAACGACAATGGGCGGCTGTTGGCGGTCAACCCGGCGGCAGGCTGGACAGAGACGCAGGCCGGCGGCGCATATCTGCTGCCCGCGTTGCTGCGCCCGGCGGAGAGTGTGCAACTCCTCAATCCGCTCAGCGTCGAACGCAGCGTACTGCGCTCCAGCCTGCTGCCCAATGCGCTGCAGGTGGCGGCGGCGAACCTGCATCACCGGCCGCGCTGGGCGGCGTTCGAGATCGGCCGCGTCTACTGGCCCATGGCTGGCGAATCGCTGCCGCACGAGGCGCGGCACCTCAGCCTGGTGCTGAGCGGGCCGCGGGCGCTGGCGTCATGGCAGCACAGCGGCGACGAGCAACTCGATTTCTTCGATCTGAAGGGGGTGATCGAGACACTGCTGGCGCGCCTGGGTGCAACGGCGCAAGAGGTGCGTTTCACGCCGGCGCAGCATCCGGCCTTCACGCTGCGCGCCGCACGCATTCTGCTGGCCGATCAGGACATCGGCATTCTGGGCGAACTGCACCCGGCCGTGCGGCGCACGTTCGACCTGCCCACACAGGGGCGCGTGGCGGCCGCCGAGCTGACGCTGACGCCGCTGCTGCCGCTGTTCCAGCGTGATTTGCAGATGGACAAGATTTCGGCCTTCCCGGCCGTCAAGGAAGACCTGGCGGTGATCGTCGCCGAGGCGATTGCGGCCGATCAGGTCGCGGCGACGATTCAGAGCGCGGGCGGCGAACTGCTCAAGGAGCTGCGCCTGTTCGATCTCTACCGCGGCGATCAGATCGAGCCGGGCGCCAAGAGCCTGGCCTTCAGCCTGACCTACCAGGCCTACGACCGTTCGCTGACCGACGCCGACGCGGCCGCCGTGCGCGCCCGCATCGTGCGGCGGTTGCAAGAGAGCCTGGGCGCACAGTTGCGCGCCGGCTGACCGGCCAGCGGGCCGTAACGACAAATCAGACGAGAGAACGAGAACGAAAAGGAGACAAGAGACCGTGGCCAAGAAGAATCGAATGCCCCCGCCCCCGCAGAATCTGGAAAACCAGCCCATGCGTTCATCCAAACAAGTGGCGCGCGAGACGGCGCGCAAGCGTCGTGAACTGGAACAGCGCCGCAACCTGCTGCTCATCATCGCCGGCGTGGCGATCGTCGGCTTGCTGGCGGTCGTGCTCATCAACAACGCCGCACGTAACGCTGGCGGTGTCGCCCGTTCGGGCAAGGGTGCCACGCTCGGCTCCGCCGATGCGCCGGTGGTGCTGCAAGATTTCTCCGATTTCTATTGCAGCCACTGCCGCGACTTTGCGCTCGACCGGGCGCCGAAGCTGGTGCAGGATTATGTGGACAAGGGACTGCTGCGCATCGAGTTCAAGCACTTCCCCTTGCGCGAACAGTCCTACGGGGCGCACATCGCCGCCGAATGCGCCGCCGGGCAGGACAAGTTCTGGGAGTATCACGACCTGCTGTACAAGAACCAACAGGGCAGCGAGTTGAGCGCAACGCAGCTCAAGAAGTACGCCGCCGACCTGGGCCTGGACACGGCAACCTTCGATAGCTGCCTGGACACAAAACAGGGCAAGGCGCAGGTAGACGCCGATTCGCGCGAGGGCCAGGCCAAGCAGATCAACTCGACGCCCACCTTCTTCATCAACGGTGAACGCATCGTCGGCGCGGCGGCCATCGAGCAGTTCAAGGCGGTGATTGACCGCAAACTGCAGGAAAAGGGCGTCAGCCCGACCGGCTGACATTCGACCCACTCGCCAGACGGAGCAGCGCCCCATCGAGGCCGCTGCTCCGCTTTTGATCTTGCGCCCGGCCCGTGCTACAATTCCTACAGGACGCACGTCCGATCTTGAGGGGAACATGTCCGATTTTCGCACGCAAGCGCAAACGCTGGCGGCGCAGTTGATCGCCTGGCGGCGCGACTTTCATCAACACCCGGAGCTTGGATTCCAGGAATTCCGCACGAGTCGCATCGTGGCCGATTACTTGCAGAGCCTGGGGCTGGAGGTGCAGGCGGGCGTCGCTGGCACCGGCGTGATCGGCCTGATCGAAGGGACGGAAGACGGCCCCACCGTGCTGCTGCGTTTCGACATGGACGCGCTGCCGATCCAGGAGGTGAGCGCCGCGCCCTACCGTTCGCAGCAGGACGGGGTCATGCACGCCTGCGGTCATGACGGCCACACCGCCATCGGCCTGGGCGTGGCGACGCTGCTCAACCGGGAGCGACCGCGCCTGCGGGGCCGCGTCAAGCTGGTTTTCCAGCCGGCGGAAGAGGGATTGGGCGGCGCGCGGGCGATGATTGGCGCCGGCGCACTGCAACAGCCGTCGCCCGCTTTCGCCTTTGGGCTGCATCTCTGGAACCAGTTCCCGGTTGGCCGGCTTGTGGTGCAACCAGGCCCGCTCCTGGCCGCCGCCGACGAGTTCGAGCTGACGATCAGCGGGCGCGGCTCGCATGGCGCGCTGCCGCACGAGGGCGTGGATGCCATCATCGTGGCGGCGCAGGTTGCCCTGGCGCTGCAAACGGTGGTCAGCAGGCGAATCAGTCCGATGGAAACGGTCGTCTTGACCATCGGCACGGTGCGCGGCGGGCAGGCGTTCAACGTGCTGGCAAGTGACGTGACGATGACCGGCACCGTCAGAACGTTCGACGCAGAAATTCGGCGGCAGGTGTGGCAGGCCATCGCAGCGATTGCGACGGGGATCTGTCAGGCGCACGGCGCACGCTGCGAACTGAAGCAGACGGGCTATGCGGCGCCGGCCACGACCAACGATCCGGTCGCCGCAGGGCTGATGCAGCAGGCGGCGCAGAGGCTGAGCGAAACGCCCATCGAGCCAATCAGGCCGCTGATGATTGCCGAGGACATGAGCGAGTTCCTGCTGCGGACGCCTGGTTGTTTTGCCCTGGTGGGCGCCGGCCCCCACCCACACCCGCATCACAACGCCAGCTTCGATTTCGACGAGCAGGCGCTGGCGGTCGGTGTGGCGCTGTTGTGCGAAACCGCCCTGTGGGCCCTCGGCTGAGGGCCGGCGGTCTTGCGTGACCAAGAAGCGGAAGATTCTCACGAGCCTTCCAGAAGAGGTGATTTGTGTCAGAAATCGAAGGATACCTGATCGACCGGCAAGGACGACCGGTGACCGACTGCAAGGTGGAGATCGTGGCCTGGGAAGGGGACGTTCTGGCCACCAGCAGCGGGATGTCGGATCATTTCACACTGCGCATCCCCAACGTGACGCCCAACACGCCAGTTTTCTTTCGCATCACCACGACGAATGAGCAGTTGCTGGAAACACACCATGAGACCGATTCGCCAGGGCTGGTGATGCCTGCCAGCGAGCAGAAGATTCGTTTGCTGTTAGCGGCGGCGCGCAACGCCAGCGATCAGATCAATGATGATCCGGCGCGCCCGGCCTGGGTCATCCTGCCGATGCCGGAGAAGATGGTCAAGACGTAGGCGGTGCGACCGGGGAGCCGTTGACATGTCGAATTTCATTCAACCGTTGGCGCACGCTGGCAGCCGCGCCGACAGACACTTCAAGCATACCTTCTTCAACAGCCCGCGCCTGCTGGTCGGTCTGAACTGCCTCGATCCCGGCCAGCGGCAGGGGCTGCACGAGCATGTGCGCCAGGACAAGTTCTACCTGGTCTTGGAGGGGCGCGGCGCTTTCACCATTGGCGAAAAGACGGTGAACTGTGGGCCGGGCGATCTGATCCTGGCGCCCGCCGGCATCCTCCACGCCGTGGTCAACGACGGGGCCGAGCGTCTGTCGTTCATCACGGCGATCGCACCCGGCGCTTGAACCAGCGTCGCCCAATCCAATCCAATCCAATCCAATCCAATCAAGCTGGCATGAACAAGCTGCTGCTGCAAACCGCTCTCGCTGACGCCCGCAGCGACCTACTGCGCGTCTTACGCTCGCTGCCGCCGGCGCGCATCGAACGGCCGGCGACGCTGGGCGACTGGTCGGTCAAAGAAACGGCGGCGCACATTGCCGCCTGGGAGAGCTGGCGTTTGACAGCGGCGCAGAAGGTGCTCTGGGGCGACGGGCGCCTGGTGCATTGGCTGCACAGCGAGCAGGAGCGGGACGAGTGGAATCAGCGGCAGATGCGCCTGGCGCGCGGCTGGTCGTGGCCGGAGGCGCTGCGCACGCTTGCCCTGCAGCGCGAAGAGACCGACTGGAACGTGGACTGTTTGCGCGAGGAACAACTGGCAATCGGCCATCAAGCCGGCGCCCACACCATCACCGTTGGCGATCTGCTCTTTGGCATCGCCACGCATGACCGCCAGCATCTGGCCATCCTTCAACGCTGGCTGGCCACTGCGCCGCCCACCGCCGATTGACCCCGCGCCTCCCCTTCTCCCATCTCCTCGATGAGCCGTCGCAGCGCCAATGAGGTCGCCGGCACGATATGCACTGCCGGCGGAATCTGCATCTCGAACAACGCCGGTTGATTCTCGACAGCCACCAGGATCGAAGAATCTCCAAACAGTCGCCATGAAACACTTCAGTCTGGGCTGCGCCTGTCGCGTTCATCGGCCAACTCTTTCAAGATGCCAAGAAGATCTACTCCAGTCTTGGTGTGCCGTCGCGGCGATGTCACTGACGACGTCTGCGACGGGCGCTGCTCGTTGATTCGAACGTCAGGCGCTGGCCGCTGACGGCGCCGGCGATCTGTTCGAGGACGGCCAGGAGCAGCAGGAAAGCAACGTCAACCACGAGGGTGAAGACAAACGCCTCGCTCAACACCAACAGGCCGCGGTTGATGGCCGTTACCCCCTCGGACGACAACTGCGGCGTCCAGCCGGCAATCAGCGCCAGGCTGACAAGCAAACCGGCAAACGAAAGCACCGGTCGCACCGGCTCCGTATCGCTTGGGCTGGGAAACATGGCGTTGCTGATTGCAAAGGTCAGATAGAGCCACAAATAGCCTTCGGGCAACTGGATGACGCTCAGCAACCCGCGCCAGGCGCCGGTCACCCCATCCTGCATGACGCCGTGTACGATGCCGGTTGCATCGAAGAGACGGTTGCCGAGCAAGAAGACACAAATCCCCCCCACCAGGAACGGCGCCAGACCAACGATGCTGTCGAGCAGGTGGCCACCGGAGGTCACCGTGACTGAGCCGAGGCGGATGTGCTTGCCGTAACGGCGAGGAACCAGGTCGGGCGCCGTGGCCCGCAGCCCAAGCAACCAGGCCGTGAGCCAGTGACTGACCTCATGCAACACGATGCCGGGCAGCAGCGTCAGCCACAGCGCATAGACCGCCCCGCTGGCGTGACCGGCCAGCAGCCAGCCAAGCGCCTGGATGCGCATGCTCACCTGGCGCGCCAGAAGCCAGAGCGCAGCCAACAGCGTCACGACGGTTAGAAGCGGAACCCAATCGTTCATCAGCCAGTTTCCGGTCGAACCTGTGAGGTTTCCTAACGAACTTCGGAAGCCCCGGCCAGGCCAGGGCTTCCGAAGGCACGAGGACCGCTCATCTGCGCAGATGGGCGGTAATGCGGATCATTTCACTGAACTCTTCAGCCTTGAGACTGGCGCCGCCCACCAGGGCGCCGTCAATGTCCGGCTGCGCCATGAACTCGGCCATGTTCTTGGCCGTGGTGCTGCCGCCGTACTGCACGCGCACCGCCTGCGCCGTCGCCTCGCCGAACAGTTCGGCCACGGGACCGCGCACACTGACGCCGATGACCTGGTTGGCGGCGGCGCCCGTGGCCGCCCGCCCGGTGCCGATCGCCCAGATCGGCTCGTAGGCGATGACCAGCCCGCTCACCTGCTCGGCAGTCAAGCCGTCCAACGCAGCGCGCACCTGCGCACGCACCACACTGTCGGTCTCGCCCGCCTCGTACTGCGCCAGGTTTTCGCCGACGCAGACGATGGGGATCAGGCCGTGCGCCAGCGCCGCCTTGACCTTACGGTTGACGGTGGCGTCCGTTTCGCCGAAGTACTGTCGGCGCTCGGAGTGACCCAGGATCACATACCCGCACAGTTCGGCGACCATGCCGGGCGACACCTCGCCGGTGAATGCGCCCTTCTCCTCCCAAAAGAGGTTTTGCGCCCCCAGGCCGATGCGCGACCCGGCCAGCGCCTCTTTGACCGGCGCCAGGGCCAGGAAGGGCGGGCAGACAACGCTGGTCACTGCGGGGATGGCGTCCAGCGCGGGGCGCAGGCCGTTGACCAACACCAACGCCTCGGCTGTCGTCTTGTTCATCTTCCAGTTGCCAGCTACGATCGGTTTACGCATGATCTCACCTCATTCTGCTAACTGTCCAACAGCGCCTCGACGCCCGGCAGCTTCTTGCCTTCCAGGAATTCGAGGCTGGCGCCGCCGCCGGTGGAGATGTGGCTCATGCGGCTGGCCAGACCGGCCTCCTCCACGGCTGCCGCCGAATCGCCGCCGCCGATGACGGTGGTGGCGTTCAGGTCAGCCAGGATGCGGGCGATGGCAAAAGTGCCGGCGGCAAAGCGCGGGAACTCGAAGACGCCCATCGGCCCGTTCCAGACGACCGTGCGGGCCGTGGCCAGAACCTCCCCGAAGCGCGCCGCCGTGGCCGGGCCGATGTCGAGCACGCGCCAGCCGGCCGGGATGTTGGCCGCCGGCACGGTCTGCATGGCGGCTTCGGCGTCGAAGCGATCGGCGATGATGACATCGCTCGGCAGATAGAGCTTATCGCCGGCGCTGACCATCAGGTCGCGCGCCACGTCGAGCGAGCTGTTCTCGACGAGCGAGTCGGCCATGTCGAAGCCCTGCGCCTTCAAGAAGGTGTTGGCCATACCGCCGCCAATCAGCAGTGCATCCACTTTGGCCAACAGCGCCGCGATGACGCCGATCTTGTCCGAAATCTTGGCGCCGCCCAGAATGGCGACGAAGGGACGCTGCGGTTGGTCGAGCGCCTTGCCCAGGAAGGCCAGCTCCTTTTCCATCAAGAAGCCGCCGACAGCGGGCAGGAAGCGCGCCACCCCTTCGGTGGAGGAGTGGGCGCGATGGGCCGAGCCAAAGGCGTCGTTGACGAACAGGTCGCCCAGGCGCGCCATCTGCTGCGCCAGTTCGAGATCGTTCTTCTCCTCGGTCGGGTGGAAGCGGGTGTTTTCGAGCAACAGCACTTCACCTGCTGACAGCGCCTGCGCCGCCGCCTCGGCGGTCGGGCCGACGCAATCGGCCGCAAACTGCACGGGACGCCCAAGCAGTTCGCTCAGGCGGGCGGCGACCGGCCGCAGGCTGTATTTGGGGTCAGGCCCGCCTTTGGGGCGGCCCAGGTGCGACATCAGAATCAGCGCTGCGCCGTGATCGAGCAGATAGTTCAACGTTGGCAGCGCCGCACGGATGCGCGTATCGTCGCCCACAGCGCCGCCTTCGATCGGCACGTTGAAGTCAACCCGCACCAGCACCCGCCTGCCCTCGACAGCGATGTCACGAATTGTTTTCTTGTCCATCGTTCGTCCTTCCCTGAGCGCACAGGGCGGATTAGAGGCCCTTCTGCACGAGCATGTTGCACAGATCGGCGACGCGCATCGAGTAGGCCCATTCGTTGTCGTACCAGGCCACAACCTTGGCGAAATTGCCGCCGAGCACCTGGCAGAATTCGGCGTCAATGATGCTGGAACGCGGATCGCCCTTGAAGTCCATCGAGACGGGCGAATCTTCGCTGACACCCAGGATGCCCTTGAGCGGGCCGGCCTCGGCCGCCTTGAAGGCCGCGATCAGATCGGCGGTGGTGGTTTCCTTTTCGAGCAGACAGACGAAGTCCACAACCGAGACGGTGGGAGTGGGCACGCGCAGCGACATGCCGTCGAAACGACCCTTGAGTTCCGGGATCACGAGCGACAGCGCACGCGCCGCACCGGTGGAGGTGGGGATGATGTTCAGGCCGGCCGAACGGGCGCGGCGCAGGTCTTTGTGCGGCAGGTCGAGAATGCGCTGGTCGTTGGTGTAGGAGTGAATGGTGTTCATCAACCCCTTGACGATGCCGAAGTTGTCGAACACCACCTTGGCCGCCGGCGCTAGACAGTTGGTGGTGCAAGAGGCGTTGGAGATGATGTGATGGACGGCGGGATCGTACTGGCCCTGATTGACGCCCAGCACGATGGTGATGTCAGGCCCGGTCGCCGGGGCGCTGATGATGACCTTCTTGGCGCCGCCGCTGTTGCGATGCACGGCTGCCTGCTCGCCTTTGGTGAAAACGCCCGTGGATTCCACCACGATCTCGACGCCCTGGTCCTTCCAGGGCAGTTGCGCCGGGTCTTTCATGGCAAAGACCTTGACAGGCTTGCCGTCCACGATCAGCGCATTGTCGCCCACTTCGACGACGCCGTCGAACTTGCCGTAATTCGAGTCATACTTCAACAGGTGTGCGTTCGTCTTGGCATCGAACAGGTCGTTGATGGCGACGACTTCCAGGGAATCGCCGTAGTTGTCGCGCAGCGCCTTGAACACCTGACGTCCAATGCGGCCAAAGCCATTGATGCCGATACGAGTCTTCATGCAGAAATCCTCCATTCTTTTCTCTTCAGTTCATGCGAGTTGCTTCACGTCATGCGGCAGTCGCCGCACGCCGGTGTGCGCACTACAAAAACATAGCCAGGGATGCCCTGGCTACGGCGCCATTTCAGCGGTATTGTACCACAGACGGTGTGGCAATGCTATGATTTAGTGCAGTTTTTGCGCCGGGATCGGGCGCACTCGCCAGACGTGTGTAGAGCTGCATCAGCGCGCCGGCCAGCAGTTCGCTGTCGTGACGCGACGGACGCCGCCGGTCTACCAGGTCGGCCAGGTAGATCGAAATGCCCGGCAGCTCGGCCTGCGGCGGGTTGACCCATTGAAAGCCGGCGGCCTGGCCCGACGTCGCAATCTGCGTGTTGTCATTGGCCAGCACATGCGTAAAAACAGACCCGCCCAGGTGAAGGTTGAGGGCCTCGACATGTTCGGCCACGCCGAAATTGGTCGTTTCGCCAGGCTGCGTCGCCACGTTGCAGATGTAGACGCGCGGCGCGCGCGCCGCCTTGACCGCCCGGGCGATGCCATCCACCATCAGGTTGGGCAGGACGCTGGTAAAGAGGCTGCCAGGGCCGGCCACGATCAGATCGGCGTCCAGAATCGCCTTGACGGCGGCCGGATAGGCGCGTGCGTTTTCCGGCTGCAAGAAGACGCGCTCGATGCGGCGCCCCGCCGCCGGAATGACCGACTCGCCCTGCAACCGCCGCCAGCCCGACGCGCCGTCGGCGGCGTCTTCCTGCACATCGGCGCAGAGGGTCACATCTTCCAGCGTCGCGGGCAGCACCTGTCCGCGCACGGCCAAAACCCGGCTCGATTCGGCCAAACCCCGCTCGAAACTGCCGGTGATGTTGGTCATGGCGACAATGAAAAGATTGCCGAAGGAATGGCCGCCCAACCCCATCCCTTCACCAAAGCGATATTCGAACAAGCGCGTGGTCAGCGTTTCGGCGTCCGAAAGAGCGGCGATGCAGGCGCGCAGGTCGCCGGGAGGCGGCAACCCCAGTTCCTGGCGCAGACGCCCCGATGAACCGCCGTCGTCGGCCACGGTGACGATGGCAGTGATGTTGTCGGTGTGATGCTTGAGGCCGCGCAACAGGGTGGACAAACCGGTGCCGCCGCCGACGACGACGACTTTGGGGCCGCCGCGACGGCGGCGATGTTCGTAAACGACATCCACCACGTGCCGCTGGCCAGGGCGCAGGAACGGCTCGACCAGGGCTTGACTCAGTTTGTAGAGCGCCAGGCCGATCAGGATCAGGCCAAGCAGTGCAATCAGCGCCGTCAGCAGGGGCTGGCGGGCAACAGACGTGATACCGGTGTAGATGGCAGGCGACAGTGCCTTGTCGTGCGACCAGCCGACAAGCAGGAGCGCCAGGCCCAGGCTAAAGGCGGCAGCGCCGAGCATGAGCAACAGCAGCCAACGTTTGATGTGCATTCCGGGAATTAGCCACTTGAGATGCGAGTGGCGTAGATCGAACGATCGCATGAACGGAGGTTTCCTTTCAAGTCAAGTCAGGTCAAGTCAAGTCAAGTCAAGACAATCAGAGCCGCCGGCCAGTGTAATGCCCGGACTCGACTGGCGTGCGGCTTCCTCACAATCTTGGGGGGCCAGGGGGGCCGTACTGACCATTCTCATTATAGTGCAGGCGCGCCCAAAGCCAAAACGCACAGGCGACCGCCTTCCCCGTCACAGCATCTGCACGGCTTGCGCCGGCCATGCCGCTCATGGCGCTGCCTGCAGCCGGTAGAAGACCTGCCAGCCCTCGGCGGCCGGCAGGCGCACCAAGTCTACCGCGACATAGCCGCGCGCCAGATAGGTCTCGAAAATCGTGCGCGTCTGCCAGCGCCAGTCGAGCGCCAGCGCCAGATCGGCCTGCTTCATGGCCTGCACATTGGCCGGAATCTCGACATGCAGCGTTGGCGCCGTCAGTGTGAGATCGGCGCGCAGCAGGCGGCGCGTCACGCCGGCGCCGGTGCACTCGGTGATCAACGGGCCGCTCAGTTCGTCCGGCGCCGGCGCCCCGCCCGCGGCCAGCGCGGCGACATGCGCCTCGTTGATCCACCAGGCGACATGAAAACGATCGCTGGGCAGGCCGCGACCCAGCGCGCCAAACTGATCGCCGTACAGGTTGCGCTGATAGGCGCTGGCGACTGCCCCCAGGGTGTGCAGGTTGAGCCGGGCGTTGGGTGCCTCCAACGGGTCGAACGTCCAGGTAATCAGCTCGATGCCCAGGTCTAACATGCGCGTGCGTTGCGCCCACTTGAGCTGAGCGGCCACACCGCGATTGCGGTACTCCGGCAAGACGCCCATCGTCTGCGAGCAGAGTTTGAGCCGCCGGTCGCTGGTCAGGCCCAGAAAACCGAAGAGATAGCCGATCATCTGGCCATCGTCGAACGCGCCAAGCACCACACCGCCGTTGTGCGCCGCCGTATTGAGAATGGGCGCATACAGGCCCTCTCCCTGCGTGAAGCCCCAACAGCGTTGCTGAATCTGGCGCACTTCGTCGAACTCGTCGAATGTCTTCGAATCGCGTATCGTGATCGTCACCGCTGTTTCCTCCTGATTAGATACCCGGCCGCGGGCGCCGTCAAGCGCCGATCTGCCGGTAGACCCGCAGCGTGGCAGCGGCGCTGCGCTCCCAACTAAAACCGGCGGCGTGCGCCAGGCCCTCAGTGTGCAGCCGTTGGCGCAGCGGCTCATCGGTCAAGCCCTGTTCGAGACCCTGCACCAGGCTGGCGACCTGCGTTGGGTCTATCAAAATGGCCGCCTCGCCGGCGATCTCAGCCAGCGCGCCGCGGCGGCTTGTCACGACGACGGCGCCGCACGCCTGCGCTTCGAGAATGGGCAGACCAAAACCCTCGTACAACGAGGGGAAGGCAAAGAGCGCCGCCCCGCTGTAGAGCGCCGCCAGATCCGCCACACTGACCGCCGTCAGCCGGCGCACACGCGCCGCCAGGCCGAGCTGGGCGATGGTCTGTTCGATGTGCGTGGTGGCGTTGCCAGGCGGGCCGACAAGAACCAGCGTTAAATCGCTGAAGCGGGCGCTGAGTTGTCCAAACGCCTGCACTAGCCGCGCCAGATTCTTGCGTTCGACCTGGGCGCTGACATTCAAGATGTAGGGCGCAGCGACGCCCAACCGCTGCAACGCCGCAGCGACCGCGGGCGGGGCTTGCAGCCGAAAGACGGGATCGGCGGCCGACGGGATGACGTGCAGCCGCGCCGCATCCAGGCGGTAGACGCGCTGCAGGTCGCCGGCGCTCTGCTGCGATGGGGTGATGACGGCGGCGGCGCACGCCAGGCCGCGGCGCAGCGACAGGCGATGAAACAGACGCCAGGCGGGATGGAACGCCTGCCAGCCATCTTCCAGGATCGTGTCGTGACAGGTGAGCGCCAGCGGGCAGCCGCCCAACCACAGCGGCGCAATGAAGGCGGGTGCGTGCAGCAGGTTTGGCCGGCGGCGCCAAACGTGCAGCGGCAGCGCCGCTTCCACGCCCAACAGGAAACCCGCGCCATCCGCGATCTTGCGCAGTGGGTCGGGCTTGCTCTGAAAGCCGGGAGCGCAGAAGGTTTCGATGCGCCACGTCTCTGGCGCAGTGGCAGCGACGCGCCGCAGCGCGGCCAGGAGCTGACGGCCATAGACGCCGATGCCGCTGCGGTTGCGGGCGGGAAAGGTCATATCGAAGATGACGTGCATCGGCTACATCTCCTGCTGTGGGACGGGCCACGAGCATCGCCAGCGCGGCCGCAGGGCGCCGAGAAAGCCGGCACGCAGGGCGAAGATCAGAAAAACGCCGCCCACGCTGCCCATCAGCACGGCCAGGCGCAGGCCTACATCCCAGATGGCGGCGTCGGGCGGCGCCAACAGCAGATTTTGCAGCAGCAGGCCAAGCGCCAGCGCGGCGGCCGTACCTGGCGCCAGCCGCAGTAGATCGGCCAGCAGGCGGCGCGCCGCCAGCGCCTGATGACCCCGCGCCAGTGCCAGCATCAGCAGGATGGTGGAGATGAGCGATGTCGCCGAGAGGGCCAGCGCCAGCCCCAGCGCGCCGCCGGCGCGGCTGCCCAACGTCGCCAGCACCAGGTAGGCGATCAGCGCCGCCAACCCGACCCAGAGGGGCGAGCGCACATCCTGGCGCGCCTGCAAGCCTTTGAGCAGCAGCGCCCCCACGCCCGCCGGCGCCAGGCCCGCCGCATAGCCTTGCAGCAGAAGAGCGGTTTGGGCGGCGTCCGCTGCGCTGAACCGGCCATGCTGATAGAGCAGCGTCACCAGCAGGCGGCTGCCGCTGAGCAGCCAGACGGTGCTGATCAGCAGCAGCGGCAGCGCCAGGCGCAGCCCTGCCGCCAGGGCGTCGCGAAAGGCGGCCCGATCCTCCTGCAGGTCGGCCAGGCGCGGAAAGATCACGACGACGAGCGAACCGGCGATCAAGAAGAGGGGCAGCGAGGCCAGTTTTTGCGCCAGGGTCAGCCGCGCCACGGCGCCCGCGCCCAGGTGCGAGGCGAAATTGCGCTCGACCAGGGTGGCAACCTGCGACAAGCTGACGTACAGGAAGAGGGGCAAGCTGGCGTCGAGGATGCGACGGGCGGGCGTTGCGCCGGCCCGTTCACCGTTTGGGGACGCCGCCGATCTGACGGCGCCGGCCGGTCGTCCCACCGCGGGCAGGATGGCGAGGTGGATCAGGAACTGTACGGCAAAGGCCACCGCCAACGTCGCCGCCAGCGTCGAGACGGCTGCATCGGGCCGCCAGAACAGCGCCAACAGGACAGACAGACTGGCCAGCGCCGGGGTGATGGCAGGAAGCAGAAATCGGTTATGGGCGTTGAGCACCACGCCGCTGAAACCGGCCAGCGCCAGGCAAACTGCGCCGGGCGCCAGCCAGCGAAACGCCTGCAGCGCCAGCGCATGGGCGGCGGTGTCGAAGCCGGGGAAGAGTCGCTGCGTCAGGACGGGGGCAAAGGCGAGTGCGATCAGCGTCAGCAGCGTCAACGTCAGGGCTGCGCCGCCCAGTGTCTGCCAGATCAAACGCCAGGCCTGCGCCGCGTCGCGTTGGCGCAGTTCCAGATAGACGGGCAGGACGGCCGGTGTGAGCACACCCGCCACGACCATCTGCTGCAGGAGCGCGGGCAACAGAAGGACGCTGAACAGCGCATCGCTGGCGGGACTGGCGCCAAAGCGGGCCGCCAGCGCCGCATCGCGCAGGTAGTTCAACGCGTTGACCACCGCTGTCAGCGTCAGAACGAGTACGGTCGTGCGACGCAGCCTAGCAGTCACCATGCGCGCCCTCCCGGCGTTGCAGCCGCCGCCAGCCGCGCTGGCTCCAGGAACGAAGCAAACGGCCCCAGAAGCGCAGATGGGCCAACCAGTGGAACGGCGAGGCGCTGAGGCGCGGATAGAGCGCGGCCAGTTCGGCACGCGAATGGAAGATGGTGCGCCGCACGGCAGCCAGGCGCTCACGCTCGTTGCGGGGCCAAACGCCCAACATCTCGCCGGGCGCGGCGGTCATCTCGACGCCAAAGGTGCGGTTCGATAGCTGGCTGGCGTCGAGCCAGGCGCGTAACGGGGGGTGCACCAGCCCGCGCAGGTTGGCGGCGATAGGCGCCAGCGGGTTGGTGGGCCGATAGTGCGCCAGCAGCGCCAGCGCGGGGTAGACAAAGCGCGCCGCATCGGGCGTGAGAGGGGTCAGGGCGCTGGCCAACTGCTCTGTGGCGCTGCGCCTGCCCACGGCGAGCAGATCGGCGAGATGCGCCAGGCGCAGCAGGCGTTCGAGCAGTGAGACCGAGGCGTGAACCGTCAAATGGTGAAGGAGGGCGGCGTGCGTCGGAACCCAGGCGCGGCTGCCGAGGAAGGGGCGCGGTGCGGCTTGCTGCCAGAGCAATGGGGTGAGGTCGTAGCTGGCGCCGCGAAACTCCTCGCGCACATGGCTGTGCAGGTCGAGCAGGCGCGGGTTGTCGGGATGATCGAGCCTCCAGGAGGCGATGGCGCCGCTTGCGGCCGGCGGCTGCAGGACGATGTGACGCCATGTGCGGTTGTGCACGCGATAGCCGATGGCGAGCAGGGCGCCGACAGCGGCGTCGTGTTGCGCCGGCGGGATTAGGATGTCGAGATCACGCAGCACGCGCAGGGCAGGATCGCCGTAGGCGTTTTCTTCCAGCAGCAGGCTGCCCTTGAGCGGCATGGCCGGGATGCCGGCCGCGGCCAGCGCGTGCAGGATGTCGGTCAGTTCGGTCACCAGGCGCTGATTGCGCAGCGCATTGCTCTCGTAGCCAGCCTTCGCCTGCTCCTGCACGCAGGCGGGCAAGCGCCGTCGCCACGGCGCCGCCCATACCAGCGGCAGCACCCCCTGCAGGTAAGCGGTCAGACCGAGAGTTTGCCAGCCAATTTCCGGCCAGCCGATCTCCACAACGGCGTCATCGGCTTGCAGCAGCCAGCAGGCCAACATTTCGACCGCCTGCGGGTACCAACCCCGCTGCGCCGCAGTCAATGGTAGTTCCAAATCAACTCCCTACACCATCCGCCCGCCCGTGTGGCGCGTCGGCGAGCGGCCGCTTCCTGAGCCTGTCGAAGAGGGTTTCGACAAGCTCAGCCTACGCAGGCTCAGGCCCCCGATTTCTATCCTGTCAATATCGAGGCCAGTTGGCGCAGGCCGAGGATGAGGCGGGGGCCGGGGCGGTTCAGGTAACTGTCGTCCATCACGTGGACCCGCCGATTGCGCACCGCCGTCAGACTCGACCAGCCGGGGCGCGCCAGCATCTGTTCAACCTGCGACATGCGGCCAAAGCCGCACCAGGCCAGCACGATCACCTCCGGGTCGTAGGCAACAATCGCCTCGTCGCTCACCTCGACGCTGCGCTGACCCGGCCGCGCCAGGCCAGACTCACCGCCCGCCCAGGTCGCCAGTTCGGGAACCCAACCGCCGGCGGCGGTCGGCGGCATGTGCCAGTCTTCGATGTACAGACGCGGCCGGCGCCGGCGCACGATCTGCGCCGCCATCATGTGCCGGCGCAGATCAGCGCGTATCGCCTGGGCCATCGTTGCCGCCCCCACCACTTCGCCGATGATCTGAATGCTCTCGAACGCCTCGTCCAACGTCTTCGGGTCAACGCTCAGCACCGCGGCGCCGTTCATGACCAGACGGGCGCTCACACGATCCCGCACGGGCGTGTTGGTGAGGATCAGATCGGGCGCCAGGCTGGTCACCTGGCGATCTTGAATGTCGAAACAGCCGCCCACATCGAGCGCCTTGCGACGCGCCTCGAGCGGCCAGTCACAGTAGCGGGTAACGCCCACCACCCGCTCGCCCACACCCAGGGCGTACAGGATTTCGGTGTTGCTCGGCGCCAACGACACGATGCGCTGTGGTAATGCCATCATCTCCCCGATTCGCGCGCCCACTTGTAGCCCATCCCGCGCACCGTCTGCAGCCAGCGCGGCTGCGATGGATCGTCTTCGAGCTTGGCGCGCAAATGACGAATATGGACATCCACCGTGCGGTCGCTGCCAATGTCGGTCTCATAGCCCCACACCGCTTCGACCAGCGCCGCACGGCTCACCGGGCGATCGGCGTTGCTGACCAGATAGCGCAGCAGGCGGAATTCGGTCGGCGTTAGATCAACCGGCTGCGCATGGCGCGTGACCACCAGCCGCTCCAGATCGAGTTCGATGGGGCCAAAGCGCAGGCGAGCGCCCGCCGCAGCGGCCGAAAGCTCGCCATAAGCGCGACGCAAGAGGGCGCGAACACGCGCAATCAGTTCGTGCAGTTTGTACGGCTTGACAACGTAATCATCGGCGCCCAGCTCCAGACCCAGCACCTTATCGAGTTCCTCGTCGCGCGCCGTCAGCATCAGAATCGGCTGGCGCCGCCCCTGGCTGCGCAAACGTCGGCAGACGTCGAAACCGCTCATGTCGGGCAAGCGAATATCGAGCACGATCAGATGCGGGTCGGATTGCGCCGTCAGATCGAGCGCCCGCTGGCCGTTTTCAGCCCACAGCGCCTGAAACCCCTCCGCCTGCAGCGCATACGTCAACCCACGCGCCACCGCACGCTCATCTTCGACGATCAAAATTCGTTCATTGGACACCCACACACCTCGCCTGGCAGACTTCGGGACGCAATCCCCACTCCTCATTATACCCCATCCCGCCCTGTCCACCCCAATTCCCCCCAGTTCCCATCATTGGCCGCCAGCCCTTCTTCCGCAAAAAAGAGAATCGTTCGGTTTCCATTTCGATAGACAACGACCGCTTTCGATGCTATAATAGCCGTGTGGTATCGCGGTACCGTTGATCTCCCGTCGTTTCTCGTCCTCCCAACGTCCCACGCCGACGGTTGTGCGCCCGGTATTGCACGTGAAGTTAGTCGAGGAGGCCCTGTATGTCATTCGAACACCGTCCATCTCCCCTGCACGTCGTCCGCATCTGGCCGCTGCGCCGCGCCTGGCGTCCGCTCACGATGCTGTCGCTCGCCGTTCTCTTCGTCGCCGTCCTCTGGATCATGATCGGCGCTGCGCCGGCGCTGGCCGCTGCGCCTGAACCCCCAGAGGCGCCATCCATTTCACCGATCATGCCCGAATTGTGGCGTCTGCAGGCCAGCAGCCCGGACGCCGCCATCTGCGGCAATGCGACCTGGGTCGTGCCGACCAATAGTCCCAACCCGACCATCGCCATTTCCGTCAATCTTCTCAAGAACGGCGCCACCAAAATCCTGGACACGCCGTTGGCCAAGCTCGATTTTGGCCAGAACAACATCGCCTACGGTTTCTGTACAGACATCTATCACTCCCGCGCCTTCAACCGCGGCTTCTGCCTTGACAGCTCCTTCTTCTCCGACTGGCGCGTCGCCTGGCTGGTGGCCAACTACCCGCCCATGCTCAACGACGCCATTCTGCAGGCGGCCCGCCAGGCGGCCGTCTGGCAACTGACCGACGGCTGGCTGCTCAATCAGGCCGATGCCACGATCTACAACTCGACCTACGACAACGGCGTGCGTAATGCCTACAACGCCATTCTGGCCAGCATTCCGGCTTCCCCGCCGCCGGAGTATCAGCCGGGCAATGTGCAAATCTCGATCAACCCGGCGTCGGCCACCAATTTCCTGCCCTACCAGCCCACCCACCCGTTCACCGTGCGCCTGACCAAAGGCGGCTTTCCCCTACCCGGCTATCTGGTCAACGTCAGCGCCACCTACGGAACGCTTGATCGCAACAGCGCCATGACCGACGCCAACGGCGAAGCGGCCTTCACCTTGACCAGCGCCGCCGCCGGGCACGCCGTCATCACCGCCGCCGCCACGCTTGACCTGCCCGCCGGTTCGCGCTTCATTGACCAGCTCAGCCCCGACAGTTGGCAGCGCATCGTGCTCGGTCAGACGGTGCGCGTCGCCGTACGGGCGACAGCGGTCAAGGATTGGGTCGAAGCGAGCAACCTCATCATCGCCCACAAGTTCGAAGACAAAAACTTCGACGGTGTGCAGCAGGAAGACGAGCCAAACCTGGCCAACTGGACCTTCACGCTGACCACGCCCGACGGCCAGTTCAACGCCGTCACCGACAGCAACGGCAACGCCTTCTTCGAAGGCCGTGTGACCGGCAACGGCGCCTACGTCCTGACCGAAACCCTGCAGAGCGGCTGGCTCAACAGCACGCCCCTGAGCCAAACCCGGCAGCGCAGCGACGGCGATCCCTGGACACAGTGGCGTGCGGATTTCGGCAACAGCCGCTACAACATCCTGCGCGTCTTCAAGTTCCTGGACAGCGACGGCGACGGCGTGTGGGACGAAGGGCAAGAGCCGGGCCTGGGCGGCTGGCAGTTTGCCCTCTACATCTGGCAGAATAACGACTGGGCGCAGTTCCGCGGCGGCGTCACGGCAGCCGATGGGCGTCTGGCCTTCACGCAACTGCCCAGCGGACGTTACAAGGTGGTGGAACAGGCCGAAAATCACCCCGGCTACACCAACACCACCCCGCTCGAACAGGAAGCAACGCTCGGCTCGCTCGACGATCAAGAGCGCCGCTTCGGCAACCGTGGAACCCTCGGCCTCGGCGGCAGCAAATTCAGCGATCTGAACGCCAACGGCGTGCGCGACGCCAGCGAGCCTGGGCTGGCCGGCTGGACGATTCGCCTGACCGGCGGCCCGCACGCCGTTGACCTGACAACCGTCACCGACGCCAGCGGCGCCTACGTCTTTGCCAACCTGGAGCCGGGCGTCTACTCCGTGACCGAGCTTGGCCAGGCCGGTTGGACGCAGACCTATCCGGATGGTCTCGGCGCACATTTCGTCACCCTGACCAACCAATCGCTGTCGGGCTTCGATTTTGGCAACACACAGCTCAGCAGCATCGGCGATTTCGTCTGGCTGGATCTAAACCGTAACGGGATTCAGGACAACGGCGAAGCCGGCGTTCCCGGCGTCACGGTGGAGCTGTTCAGACAGGTCGGCGCGTCCTGGATCAGCCAGGGCACACAAACCACCGACGCCGGTGGACATTATCTGTTCGGCAGCCTGTTGACGGGCATCTACCGCGTGCGTTTCAGCCTGCCCGCCATGCACCTGTTCACCCTGCGCGATCAGGGCGGCGACGACGCTCTGGACAGTGACGCCGACGTCAACACGGGCGAAACGATTGCCATCACACTTGGCGCCAACGATCACCAACGGCAGTGGGACGCCGGCCTGTATCAGCCGCCCGCCATAGATGTGGAGAAGTACGTCTCGGTGGACAATCAGGCCACCTGGCAAGACGCCGACACACCGCCCGGCCCGCAGACAACCGTCGGCAACGCGGTTTTCTTCCGCTTCGTCGTCACCAACATCGGCAACGTCCCGCTGAGCGATGTCGCCTTGAGCGATAACGTCTATGCGTTGGGCGGTTGCCCGCCGATTCCCAACCCGCTGCCAGCGGGCGCCAGCTACACCTGCACCATCGGCCCCACGCCGGCGCAGGTTGGCCAACACACCAACACGGCCACAGCGACCGGCTCCTGGAGCGGTCTCGTCGTCAGCGACGCCGATGACGCCAACTACAACGCCCCGGCGCGGCCGGCCATTGACCTGGAGAAAGAGGTCTCGGTAGATGGTCAGAACACCTGGCAGGACGCCGACGCTCCGCCCGGCCCCGCCGCCACAGTGGGCAGCGCGGTCTACTTCCGCTTCATCGTGACTAACATCGGCAATGTGCCGCTGAGCAACGTCGTCGTGACCGATAACGTCTACACGCTCAGCGCCTGCTTCATCCCCTTCCCGCTGCAACCGGGACAGTCGTACACCTGTATCCACGGCCCCGTGCCAGCCCCGGTTGGTCAGCACACCAACACCGGTTCCGCAACGGGCAGCTACCAGGGCGCCACCGTCAGCGATCAGGACGACGCCAACTATCACGTGCCGGCCAGGCCGGTCATAGACGTGGAAAAGTACGTTTCGGTGGACGGCGGGGCGAACTGGTTCGACGCCGACACGCCGCCCGGCCCCACAGCGGCGACGGGCGGCCCGATCTACTTCCGCTTCGAAGTAACCAACATCGGCAACGTGCCCCTAAACAATGTCGCCATCAGCGACAACGTCTACAACCTGAACAGTTGTTTCGTGCCCAACCCGCTGCAGCCGGGCCAGAGTCACACCTGCTGGTTGGGGCCGGTGATGGCCCAGGCCGGACAGCACACCAACACCGCCACGGCCAGCGGTTCGTATGGCGCAACGGTCGTCAGCGATCAGGATGACGCCAACTACACGGCGCCGACTCCCACGCCAACTTTGACACCCACCTTCACCGCCACGCCCACCTGGACGCCGACCAACACCCCCACGAACACGCCGACGCCCACCTCGACCCCCACCTGGACGCCAACCCACACCGCCACGCCCACCTGGACGCCGACCAACACCCCCACGCCGACGCCGACCTCCACGCCGGAAATCCCGGCGATTGACGTGGAGAAATACGTCTCGGTGGACGGCCAGTCAACCTGGGAAGATGCCGACCTGCCACCCGGCCCGCAGACCTCCGCCGGCAGCCCGGTTTACTTCCGTTTCGAGATCCGAAACATCGGCAACGTGACGCTCAACAACGTCACCCTGACCGATAGCGTCTATGCGCTGGATCGCTGCGCCGCGCCGTCTGTGCTCTTGCCAGGACAGACCTACATCTGCTGGCATGGCCCGGTGGCCGCACAGCCCGGTCAGCACACCAACACCGCCACGGCGACAGGGACGTTTGGCAACACCACCGTCAGCGATGCGGACGACGCCAACTACAACGCCCCGCCGCGCCCCGCCATCGAAGTCGAGAAGTACGTGTCGGTGGACAATCAGGTCACCTGGCACGACGCCGACAACTCGCCCGGCCCGCAGGCAACCGCCGGCAGCCCGATCTTCTTCCGCTTCGTCGTGACCAACATCGGCAACGTGCCGCTGAACAACGTGGTTCTGAGCGACAACGTGTACCAGCTCAACGGCTGTCCTCCCATCTCCGATCCGCTGGGCGTCGCCGCCGCCTACGTCTGCATCTACGGACCGGTGGCCGCCGAACTGGGTCAGCACACCAACACCGCCGCCGTCACGGGCATCTACGGCAACACGACGGTCAGCGACGCCGACGACGCCAACTACTATGCGCCGTCGCGTCCCGCCATTGACATCGAGAAGTACGTCTCGGTGGATGGCGGCGTGACCTACTTCGACGCCGATACGCCGCCTGGCCCGCAAGCTGCGATTGGCGGCAGCGTCTTCTTCCGCTTCGAGGTGACCAACATCGGCAACGTGCCCCTGAGCAATGTGACGATCAGCGACAACGTCTATGCGCTGCCCAACTGCAGCCCGCCCAACCCGCTGCAGCCGGGTCAGAGTCACACCTGCTGGTTGGGGCCGGTTGCGGCGCAGTCGGGTCAGCACACCAATCGGGCGACGGCCACGGGCCTCTACACCAACATCACGGTGAGCGACGCCGACGACGCCAACTACACCGCCCCGACGCCCACCCCCACCCAAACGGCGACCAACACACCGACGCCCACGGTATCCCCCACCGGGACACCGACCAATACGCCAACTGCCACCTGGACGCCGACCAGTACGCCGACTCATACCCCAACGGTCACGCGCACGCCCACACCCACACCGACCAATACGCCAACCCCCATCCCGCTGGCGCCCGCCATCGATGTGGAAAAACTGGTTTCGGTTGACGGCCAGATGACCTGGCAGGATGCCGACAGCCCACCCGGCCCGCAAACCGTGGACGGCTTCGGCGTCTATTTCCGCTTCATCGTGACCAATGTCGGCAACGTGCCGCTGAGCAACGTCACATTGAGCGACAACCGCTACATCTTGAACAACTGCAATGCGCCCGCCGTGCTGGCGCCTGGTCAAAGCTACACTTGCTATCACGGTCCTGTGCCGGCGCAGGTGGGTCAACACACCAACACCGCCACCGCCACGGGCATCTACGGCAACACGACGGTCAGCGATGCCGACGATGCCAACTACAATGTGCCGCCGCAACCGGCCATAGATGTCGAGAAGTTCGTCTCGGTAGACAATCAGACCACCTGGCATGACGCCGACGTTCCGCCTGGCCCGCAGGCCGTGGCTGGCAGCGGCGTCTACTTCCGCTTCGTCGTCGTCAACACCGGCAACGTGCCGCTGGTCAACGTCACCCTGAGCGACAATCAGTACCCCCTGAACACCTGCAGCCCGCTGCCCAACCCGCTGCCGCCCGGCGCCAGCTACACCTGCACCATCGGGCCGCTGCCGGCGCAGATGGGTCAGCACACCAACACCGCCGCCGTCGCCGGGATGTACGGCAACCTCACCGTGCACGATTACGACGACGCCAACTACAACGCCCTGATGCGGCCGGCGATTGATCTGGAGAAGCTGGTCTCGGTCAATGGGCAGATGACCTGGCAAGACGCCGATGCACCGCCTGGCCCGCAGGCAGCCCTGGGCAGCCCGGTCTATTTCCGCTTCATCATCACCAACATCGGCGACGTGCCGCTGAGTCAGGTCACCTTGACCGACAACGTCTATGCGCTTGGCAGTTGTCCCGCCATCCCCAACCCGCTGCAACCCGGCGCCAGCTACACCTGCACCTATGGCCCCGTGACGGCGCAGGTGGGTCAGCACACCAACACCGCCTACACCAGCGGCGTCTATCTCGATGTCACCGTGCGCGATCAGGACGACGCCAACTACGTCGTGGCGCCCGAACCGGCCATTGATGTCGAGAAATTCGTTTCGGTGGACAACCAGGTCACCTGGCAGGATGCCGACATCTCCCCTGGCCCGCAAGCGCGCGTGGGAGACCCGGTCTTCTTCCGCTTCGAGGTCAGGAATACCGGCAACGTGCCGCTGACCGGCGTCGTCTTGACCGACAGCGTCTACAACCTGGTGAGCTGCGGCCCGCTGCCCAATCCGTTCCTGCCGGGCGCGACCTTCGGCTGCATCTACGAGTCGGTCGCAACCGACATTCCAGGCTGCGTGCATACCAACACGGCGCGCGCGTTGGGCAACTACGGCAACACCACCGTGAGCGACAGCGACGACGCCAACTACTACTCGCCGGCCCGGCCGGCCATAGACGTCGAAAAGCTGATCTCGGTGGATGACCAGGTGACCTGGCACGACGCCGACGCCGCCCCCGGCCCGCAAACGATCGTCGGCAACGACCTCTACTACCGCATCATCGTGGTCAATGTGGGCAACGTGGCCTTGAACAACGTCACGCTGAGCGACAGCCGCTATCCCCTGAACACCTGCGGCCCCATCCCCAATCCGCTGGCGGTTGGTCAGAGCTACGCCTGCACCTATGGCCCCATCACGGCGCAAAACGGTCAGTATCTGAACCGGGCGACGGCGTCCGGGCTGTATGGCAACACGCTGATCCAGGACGCTGACGACGCCAACTACGAAGCGATCGCCGCCCGCTCGGCCATCGGCGACCTGGTGTGGCGTGACCTCGACGTGGACGGCATCTTCGACGCCGGCGAGCCGGGCATTGACGGCGTGCTGGTCGAACTGCTGGATGCCAACGACAACGTGCTGGCCACCGATGTGACGACCAACGGCGGGCTTTACCGCTTCGAGAACCTGTTGGCTGGCATCTACCGGGTGCGCATCCCCGCCAGCAACTACGACGTGGGACGCCCGCTGGCCGGCTTTGCCTTCACCAGCGCCGCCTACGGACCCAACCCCTATCCCGTGGTGTTGGGCGCTGACGAAATCTTCCTCTTTGCCGACTTCGGCTTTGCCCGCGCCCGCGTGGCCGTCGTCAAACGGGCGAGCGCGGCGCAAGTGCTGGTCGGCCAAAGTGTGACCTACAGCTATCAGGTCATCAACACCGGCGACACCTGGCTCGACAACATCGCCGTGACCGACGACGTGTTGGGCGCGATCTGCGCTTCGCCGGCCATCGGGCCACTGGCGCCAGGCCAGAGCGCCATCTGCACACGCACGGTGACGCTGACCGGTCGTACCTGCAACATCGCCTCGGTCACCGCGGCAGCGACGACGCCCGGCGGGGCGCTGCTGAACGTGACGACCCAGGCCGGCTCGCAGCGGGTCTGTGTGGATGTCGTGCCGACGCTGCCGCGCGACTACGGCGATGCGCCCGACACCGGACCGGGCGTTGGCGCAGGTAACTACCAGACGACCGAAGCCGACAACGGCCCCAGTCACGTCGTCATGCCTGGTCTGCACCTGGGACGGCAGGGGCCTGACGCCGACAACGGCGCGCTGCAAAACCCCGACGCCAACGCCGATGACATCACCGGTCTCGATGACGAGGACGGCATCGCCATCCTGCCGATCATCTCGAACCTGTCGGGCGCCGTCAATCTGATGGTCACCGCGGTCAACTCGACCGGACAACCGGCTGCACTGGCCTGCTGGCTGGACTTCAACCGCGATGGCGACTTCCTGGATGCGGGCGAACGCACGTCAGCGATCGTCAACAGCAGCCCAGCCCGCCAGTCGGTCAACCTGACATTCAGCGGCTTCGGCATCCCGACGCCGGGCGTCAGCTACCTGCGCTGTCGCATCGCCCAAGCGGCGGCTGAAATCGCAGCGCCAAGCGGCCCCGCCAGCAGCGGCGAGGTGGAAGACGCCTGGATCACCATCATCAATGCGGGCATCTGCGGCCCGCGTCACCCCGGCGCGCCGGCTGAGCCATGCCCCGTGGTCGCCATCGAGGGGTTGAGTTGGCAAGACCTGACGCCGGACGGCGTGTTCGACGATGAACCGACGTTGAACGAGGTGACGTTGACGATCGTCAACCAGTTGGGCGAGCGCGTTGCCATCGTCACGACCGGGCCAGGCGCGTTCCAGCCGGGTCGTTACCTGGTGCAGAACCTGCCGCTCGGAACCTACTTCGTCAGTGTGGAAAGCTGGCCAGATGGGTACATGCCGCTCGGCTCACTCACACGGCGGCTCGTGTTGACAGAGGCGGGCGCCAGCGGCGCCGCTGACTTCGCCTTCATGCAAGCGCAGCGGTTCTTCCTACCGTCGCTCCTGCACTAGGCGCCATCGAATCAAAAGGGGCGGCATGATCTCGTTAACCGACGAAATCATGCCGCCCCGTGCCCCCGCCGTACCGTCAAAACCGGTCAATCATGGCCGGTGATTTGCGTCATTCACCCCGCCTATCATCTCAATAAGTAGGGGAAACCTGACAGGTTTTGGGAAACCTGTCAGGTTTTTGCGTTGGGAAACCTGACAGGTTTTGGGAAACCT
>CAZOLV010000019.1:0-44055 GCA_964580725.1 uncultured Anaerolineae bacterium
AACGGCGCACTGAAGTGCGCACTACGAACAGCGCACTGAAGTGCGCACGACGAACAGCGCACTGAAGTGCGCACGACGAACGGCGCACTGAAGTGCGCACCTGGAATTCCGGCTTGCCCCTGGCGTCCGATTGCATTTTGACGCCGCCTGCGCTACAATAGCCGCCCCATGAGCGGACATCTACCACCACACACCATGCGCTTGTTTGGACTACTGGCACTGCTCGCCCTGCTGCCCTGGTCGCCGCTCGCCGCCCAGGCGGCGGGCGCAACGCCCGCCGACGGCTGGCCAGTGCTCGAAGCGGTACCGCCCGGCTCCCCCGGCCAGCCCAACCTGCTCCTCAACCCCGGCTTCGAAGATGGCAGCCCCACCGGCGCCAATCACTGGTCACCGTTTGCACAGGGCTACGCCGTAGATGCGACCGTCGCCCATAGCGGCAGCCGCTCCCTTCGCCTGACCAACGATAACCCCGGCGACGAACGCGGCGCCTGGCAGGCCGTCACTCTCGACCAGACCAGCGCCCAACCTCTCTACGTCGGTGGCTGGTCACGCACCGCCAGCCTCACCGGTCAGCCCGGACCCGCCTACGCCATCTACCTCGACATCCTCTACGACGACAACACCTGGCTCTACGGCGAAGTCATCGTCTTTGCCGCCGGTACGCACGATTGGGAGTATGGGGAACGCTACGTCATCCCGGCCAAACCGATCAAAACCGTCTTTCTCTACCTGCTGCTGCGTTGGGAATACACCGGCTCGGCCTGGTTCGACGACATCACCCTACAGACCGTCCCGGCCGACCTGGCCTGGTTCGATGGCGCTCTGGTACGCGCCCCCGCCGTTCCCCCCGACTTGAGCGGTCAGTCTCTGCATCACCTGAACAGCGGTGACGGCCTGCATCTGGCGCTGAGTGCCGAGGGCGGCGCCATCGCCGCTCTCGATCTCGACGGCTCTCCCCTCGTCCCCCCCGGCCGCGCCTACACCGGCGGCTTCTTCGTGCGCGATGCCGCCGCCGGCTCCGATTTCATGCACTTTGGCGGCGCCGTTGCCCCATCGGGCAACGATCTGCAGCACACCGCCAGCCTGCCGGCGCTTGGCCTGACCCTGAGCGCCCGCTACGCCGCAGCCGGCGGCGTGCTCGACATCAGCGGTGACATCACCGATACCAGCGGCGAAGATCGCGCCGTCACCCTCTACTTCGCCCTACCCCTGGACGCCGCCGGCTGGACATGGGGCGATGCGCTGCGCGCCAGCCGTCTTGTGACCGGCGCCGCCGAATTTCGCAACACCACCAGCGACGGCTGGAGCGACGGCCCCTTCAGTCGCTACCCCTGGTCAGCCCTCACCCGCAGCAGCGCACAGCCGGCCACCGGCCTTAGTCTGGCCTTCCCGCTCGACGCCCCGCGTCAGGTGCGCCTTGTGGAAAACCCCGCCACGCGCCAGTTCTACATCGCCTTCGACTTTGGCCTCTCGCCCGCCGCCACCCTGACCTCGCAGCGCGCCCATTTTCGCCTGCTCCTCTATCGCCACACCGCCAGCAGCGCCGTCATGGGAATGCGTGCCGCCGCCCAACGCTACTACGACGCCTTGCCCGCCCTCTTCGTCCGGCGCACGCCGCCCGGCGGCGAAGGCATTTGGGTCGCTTTCTCCGACCTCGACCCCATCGCCAACCTGCAGGATTTTCACATCGTCTATCACGAAGGCGATCTGACGCAGGTTCCCTTCGACGACAGCGTGGGCGTCAGCACCTTGCGCTACGTCTCCGAACCGTGGTCGTACTGGATGGCCATCACCAACCCCAACGTCAATCCCAACGATTACGATCAGGTGCTGGCCTATCTGCAAAATCAGTACAACAGCGGCAGCGGTTGGGAACAGCAGATGGCCGAAGCGACTCTCAGTTCAGGCAGTTTCGATGCCGCCGGGCGCTATCGCTACAGCGCCGCCGCCGCACCCTGGTGCAACAACGGCGGCAACTGTGCCGTCTTCACGCTCGACCCCGATCCTGACGTCGCCGTGGCGCCCTACACCCGCAACAAAGGGCAGATGGACTGGAACCCAACGGTCTGGGGCGCGTATGTGACGACGCCAGGCCTGGACGGAGAGTACATTGACAGCTTCCTGGCGCACGCGCCGATCTACAATTTGCGCCGCCAACACTTCGCCGCCGCTCAAGAACCACTGACCTTCGACCCGGCCACGCACGCCCTGGCCATCCCAGAGGTCTTTTCGGTCTACGAATTCGCCCGCTGGCTCAGTCTCGATGTGCACGCCCGCGGCAAACTCATGATGGCCAATGCCATGTTCCAGGGGCTGCCGTGGGGCGGCGATCTGTTCGATTTCAACGGTACGGAGGTCAACTGGTATGAGAGCGGGCAGTTCACGCCGCCGAGCGACGAGCGTCTGCTCTACCTGCGCGCCTTGTCGCACCAAAAACCGTATGGGACGCTGATGAATATGAACTTCAACCAGCTCACCCATGCCCGCGTCGAGACCTACTTTCAGATCAGCCTGTTCTACGGCATCTATCCAAGCATGTTCAGCGCCGACGCCTCCAGCAACCGCTATTGGGATCAGCCGGCGCTTTACAACCGTGACCGGCCTCTCTTCATCAAGTACATCCCGCTGATTCGAACGATCAATCAGGCCGGTTGGCAGCCGTTGACCCAGGCCGAAAGCAGCGACAGCCGCATCATCCTGGAGCGTTACGGCAGCGGCCTGGGCTTCTATTTGGCAGCACGCAATCTGGACGCCGCCACGGTCAACAGCACGCTGACAGTAGACACCGCGGGCTGCGGCCTGCCCGCCGACGGCGCCTTCAGCGTGCGTGAGTTGATCGGCGCCACGCGCCAGCGCGCCGACGCCCACGTGGGCAGCCTGACCATGCCGGTCACACTGCCCAACGCGGGCGTCGGTCTCTTGCGTTTCTGTCCGTTGGGCGACGTGAACGACGATTGCGCCGTGGATGTCGCCGACGTACAGACTGTGGCCAGCCTCTTCGGCCAGACCGTGCCCCCGGCCCCCGCCGCCCTGGACTTCGATCAGGATGGCATCATTGACCTGGACGACGTGATGCTGGCCGCCGGCCAGTGGGGTTGGCGCTAAGGCGGGCGCTCAGGGTATCATCTCAATGAGTAGGGGAAACCTGACAGGTCTTTGCCCCGAATTATTGAGATGATACCGCTCAGGAATCGGTGAATTGGGGCGGGCGCTTCTGTGCGAACGCCATGAACCCTTCGCGCGCATCGTTGCTGCCGAGCAGCGTCAGGAACTCATCCACCTCCAGCTTCAGCCCGGCGGCCAGCGGTATTTGCAGGCCTTCACGCATCGCCTTGATGCTGGCGCCAATGGCCAGGCCGCCCTTGCTGGCGATCTTGTTGGCCAGCGCCAGCGCCTCGTCCAGCACATGGCCCGGCTCCACCACCTTGTTGACCAGTCCCAGGCGATAGGCCTCTGCCGCATCGAGCTGATCGCCCGTCAAAATGATCTCCATCGCCCGCGCCATGCCAATCTGGCGCGTCAGACGCTGCGTGCCGCCCCAACCGGGAATGATGCCCAGGTTGATCTCCGGCTGGCCCAGGCGCGCCGCACTGCTGACGATGCGCATGTGGCAGGACAGAAACAGCTCCATGCCGCCGCCCAGGCAAACCCCATTCACCGCCGCGATCACCGGCTTGCGGCTGGCCTCGATCATGGCAAAGGTTGCCTGGCCAAATTCGATCATCCCGCGGCCCTGGCCCATTGCCCCGGCGCTCGCCAGCTCCTTGATGTCGGCGCCCGCCACGAAGAAACGCGGCCCCGCCCCCGTGATCACAATCACCTTGACCGCCGCATCCGCCTCCGCCGCCCGGAACGCCGCATTCAAATCCGCCATCGTCTGCCCATTGAACGCATTCGCCGGCGGATGGTCAATCGTCAGAATCGCCACGCGATCCCGCACCTCCACCTTCACAAACTCCAACTCCATCATACCCTCCATTTCTCTCTCACTCCCCTCTCTCACTCCCCTCTCCGCATTCCTCACCTCCACGCCGGCCACCGATCGTCTCCTGCGCGCTCCACCACTGTGATCGGTGTGCGCTTGCCATCCACCGCCAGCGCAAAGAGATCGAAATCGCCCATGGGATCGGGCTGCGCCGCATAGACCAGCCAGGCCCCGTTGGGTGACCAGGCCGGCAGTTCGTCCGCGAACTTATTGCGCGTCAACCGGAACTGTTCGCGCCCATCGGCGCGCATCACATACAGCTCATACTTGCCGCCGTCACGGTCGGACATGAACGCAATGCGCTGGCCGTCAGGACTCCACGCCGGCTCGATATTGCGCGCCCGCAGGTTGGTCAGCGCCTGCGCCTCGCCCCCGGTTGCAGCGATGATGAAAATGTTGGCGTAAGGCTCGCCGGCAGAAAAACGGTGAAACACAATCTGTGCGCCATCGGGCGACCAGTCTGGCCCACCGTCATCGCCGGCGGCCGCCGCGGTGAGCGACTGCAACCCGCTGCCGTCGCGCCCCATTACATAGAGCGCCCTTCGACCGCTGCGGTCGGACACGAACACCAGGCGCTCGCCGTCGGGACTCCAGGCCGGTTCACCGTCGGTTTGATCGGGCTGCGCCCCCGCGTGAATCGGCTGCGGCTGCGCCAAATCGTCGCTCACCGGCAGCAGGTAGAGGCTGGCGCCGCTCTGCTGAAAGCCCTGCACCGCAATGTGCGTGTGATCGGGCGACCAAACCGGCGCGCCTTCGAGGAGATCGGGGGTATCGGTCAATTGGCGGGGAGCGGCGCTGGCCTCTGACAGCAGCCAGATGTCGTAACCGCTACCGGCGCTGGCCATCCAGACAATTGCGCCCAGGTCGTCAGGCAGCCGCTGCGCGCAAGCCGTCAAGCCGGCCGCACAGAGCAGCAGCCAAAGCAGCAGACGAGGCATCGAAGCCTGATGCATGAGAGCAGCGCCTCCTTGATAGCAGCAGGCTTCCGAACACGCGGCTGGCGCCTCGGAAGCCTGTTGTAGCATCGAACTCAGGCGGGGCGTTAGCGCCCCATCTTGAACATCGTGAAAAGCCGCGTCGCCAGCATGATGTCGCCATCGAGTTGCAGCTTGCCGCTCATGAAAGCGCTCATTCCGTTCAAGCGACCGGCGATCATGTCAATGTAGTCTTGGCTATCCATCGTCAGGGTGAGAGTGGGGTCTGCGATCGGCCCCTTATCCACCGTGCATGTCCCATCACTGATGCGAATGCCCCAATCGCTGGCGCCTTCGCCCGTCAAATGGTACTGAATGGTCGCCTCCACCCCCTGCGCCGCTTCGGGGATGAACGCGGCTGGCATCGAATCCATCATTTTCTGCAGCTTCTCTTCGATCATTGTCCTCTCCTCGCTTCTCTTGTGCTCATGGCCCTGTTCAGGCCAGATTCTCGAAAATGCCGGCAGCGCCCATGCCGCCACCAATGCACATCGTCACCATGCCATAACGGCCGCCGCGCCGCTGCATCTCATGAATGAGCTGCACCGTCAGCTTGGCGCCGCTGCACCCAAGCGGGTGCCCCAGGGCGATCGCCCCGCCGTTGACATTGACCGTGTTCTCGTCCAGGCCCAACTCGCGCATCACGGCCAGCGACTGCGCTGCAAACGCCTCGTTCAACTCGATCAGATCGAGATCGCTGACGTTCAGGCCGGTCAGCTTGAGCGCCTTCGGGATCGCCACCACCGGACCGATGCCCATCACATCGGGCGGAACACCGCCCACAGCAAAGCCCACGAAGCGCACCAGCGGTTTCAATCCCAGGCGTTCCGCCTCGCCCCGCTCCATCACCAACACCGCCGCCGCGCCGTCGCTCGTCTGGCTGGAATTACCCGCCGTCACCGTGCCGCTGGCATGGAACACCGGCTTGAGCTTCGCCAGGACCTCCAGCGTCGTGTCGGCACGCGGCCCTTCGTCGGTATCGAAGACGAAGCTGCGGCTGATGCGCTGGCACGAGCCGATCTCGACCTCTTCGACCTGCACCGGCGCCGGCGTGACTTCAGCCTTGAACTTGCCGGACTGAATCGCCGCCACGGCGCGCTGGTGTGACCGCAGCGCAAAGGCGTCTTGGTCCTGGCGCGACACCTTGAACTGGCGGGCGACGTTCTCGGCGGTCAGGCCCATGCTCGTATAGACCGCCGGATAGTTGCTGGCCAGCCACGGGTTGCCCATGAACTTGTTGCTGCTCATCGGCACCATGCTCATGCTCTCCACGCCGCCGGCCAGGACGATCTTGCCCATGCCGGTCATGATCTGCTGGCTGGCCAGGGCAATCGTTTGCAGGCCAGATGAGCAAAAGCGGTTGACCGTCTGCCCCGCCACATCGTGCGGCAGGCCCGCCCGCAGCGCAGCGATGCGCGCCACATTCATGCCCTGTTCGGCTTCTGGCATCGCACAGCCCAGGATCACATCCTCGATCTGCACCGGCTCGACGCCGGGCGCCCGTCGCAGAACATCCTGAATCACCAATGCAGCCAGGTCATCGGGGCGCACCGTGCGCAGCGAACCTCTGCCCGATTTGCCCACCGCCGTGCGCGCCGCCGCCACAATGACTGCTTCTTTCATCATCATCGTTCGTTTCTCCTCGTTCGGCTCAGTTACGCAGCGGCTTGCCCGTCTGCAACATGTGGAAGATGCGTTCGATCGTCTTTGGCTCGCCCACCAGGGAGAGGAACGCCTCGCGCTCCAGGTCGAGGAAGTAACGCTCGTCCACCCACTGCGGCTGGCTGATGTTGCCTCCGCACAGCACATAGGCCAGCTTACTACCCACGTGCGCATCGTACTTGCTGATGTAACCGCCCTCGCGCATCAGATAGATGCCGATGAGCAGGTTGGCCAGGGCATCGCGCCCGGCCGCATAGCAGTTGCGCACAGGATGATCGGCCTTGTAGCCCGCCGCCGCCATCGCCAACACCTCGCGCTTGGCTTCGGCCAGCAGGTAATCCTTGTTCATCACCACCACATCGTCGGGACTGAGGAAACCGATGCTGCGCGCCTCCTCGGCGCTGGTGCTGACGCGCGCCTGCCCAACCGTCATGAAGGCATTTTGCAGCCAGGGGCCGGGGAACGGGTTGTCCACCCGCATGTGCGGCGAGATCAGGCGGCGCACAATCTCCTTACAGCCGCCGCCCGCCGGAATCAAACCGACGCCGACCTCCACCAACCCGATATAGGTTTCGGCCGCCGCCACCACGCGGTCTCCCGCCATAGCCACTTCGGCGCCGCCGCCCAAGGTCAGGCCAAAGGGCGCCGTCACCACCGGTTTGTTGGCGCGCCGAATGCGTTGCAGCGCCTCTTGCAGGCGGCTGACCGACGCTTCGATCTGGCCCCACTGCTTCATCTGCGCCCCCATGCCAATCGCGGCCAGGTTGGCGCCCACACAGAACTGGTCGCCCTGGTTGCCGATCACCATGCCATCGAAATCGGTGCGCAGGCGGTCCATGCCCGATTCGATCATGCTGGTGATGTCGTTGTCGAGCGCATTCAGCTTGGCGTGGAATTCCACCAGCAATACACCATCGCCCATGTCCAGCAGGCTGGCGCTTGGGTTGCGTTCAATCAGGCGGTGATGCCGGCGCTCCTTCCACATGGCCAATGAAATCAGGTTCTGGTCCAGTTCGTCGGCCTCGAACTGCTTGCGCAGCGGCCGGTAGTGGAACAGATAGTCCCCCTCACGCGAGTAGAAGTGACGATGCCCGCGGGCCACCATCTGCTTGACCCACGGCGCAATCTTCAGCCCGTCCGCCTCCATCCGCTTGACCGTTTCCGGCACGCCGAGTGCGTCCCAGATCTCGAACGGCCCCAGTTCCCAGTTGAACCCCCAACGCAGCGCCTGATCCACCGCCTCCACCGTATCGCTGATGGCGGGCAGTTGGTTGGCGGCGTAGGCCAGGGTGCGGCTCAGTACGAACCAGATGAGCTGGCCGGCGCGGTCATCGGCGGCGACCAGGGCGCGCAGGCGCTCCGGCAGCGGCTTGTTGCGATGATCGCCCACACTCTTCCAGCGCGGCTTTTGCGGCGGCAGATACTCGAACGTCTCCGGGTTGAGATGCCAGAATTCTTTGGCGCCATCGGCGCCGGTCATCTGCTTGTAGAAGCCCTGATTGGTCTTGTTGCCCAACCAGGCGCGCTGCAGCAGCCCCTCGAACAGCGTCGTCAGGCGCGGCGACGCCAGCACGTCGCGGTCTGGATCGTCTGGCAGCAGACCAAACAGGTTCTTGCTGACGTAGTAGGCCACGTCTATGCCGGCCAGGTCGGCCAGGCGGAAGGTGCCCATCTTGGGCCGACCGATCAGTTCACCGGTCAGCGCATCCACCTCTTCGACGGTGTAGCCGTTGGCCAGCCCATAGTCAATCGTGTAGGAAGCCGCCATCTGGCCCACGCGGTTGGCGATGAAGTTGGGGGTATCTTTACAGATCACCACACCCTTGCCCAGCGATCGTTCACAGAAGTGCCGGACAAAGGCTGCGGCATCGGGCAGCGTGTCGGCAGTGGGGATCACTTCGATGAGCTTCATGTAGCGCGGCGGGTTGAAGAAGTGCGTGCCCATGAAGTGCTGGCGGAAGTCCGGGCTGCGCCCGGCGGCGATCTCGCGAATGAGCAGCCCCGATGTGTTGCTGCTGACGATGCTGCCGGCGCGCTTGTCCTCGCCAGGCTTGCGGCGCACGGCGTCGATGCGCGCCATCAGCGCCTGCTTCACCTCCAGCTTCTCCACGATCGCCTCGATGATCCAGTCGGCGGTCGCTACGGCGGCGTCGAAGTCATCCTCCAGGTTGCCCAACTTGATCAGGTTGGCCGTTTCGGGCGTGAACAGATTGCCCGGCTTCGCCTTCACCATCCGATCGAAGCCCGCCTGGACGATGCGATTGCGCGCCTTGCGGTCGTTTCTCTCGGCGGGCGTCAAGTCGGACGGCGCCATGTCGAGCAGCGTCACGGGGACGCCGGCGTTGGCCAGGTGCCCGGCGATGGCAGCGCCCATCGTGCCCGCCCCAATCACCACCGCACGGTTGATTTCATAAGACATGCGTCATGCTCCATTTTTCGTTTGCCTGCCGGCGGTCAGCTTACTTCAGCTCACGCCGCGTATAGCCCAGAATGCGCCGCGCCACGATCAACGTGTTAATCTGGCCGGTGCCCTCAAAAATGTCGTTGATCTTGGCGTCGCGCATCCACTTCTCCACCAGGAACTCTTGCGAATAGCCAAGCGGGCCAAGCAGCTCCACCGCCTTCTGCGTCACGCGCGTCACCACCAGGCCGGCCTTGGCTTTGGCCATGGCCGCTTCCAGGCTGTTGGGCTTGCCCTGATCCATGTAGGCGGCCGAGCGCACCGTCAACAACCAGCCGGCGTGGATGTCCATCTCCATTTCGAGCAGATCGCGCTGGACGCTGGTCAGCTTGTGTTTGGGCAAACCGTAGGCGACAGTGATCCCCTCCTTCTTGAGGATATCGCGCGTAAACTCGAACGCGGCGCGGGCAATGCCGATGGCGCTGGCAGCGACCCACGGGCGCGACGAGTCGAACGTCTTCATGGCGCCCTTGAAGCCCTTGTCATGCCCTTCGGCGGGCGTGTCCAGCGTACCCAACAGGTTGTCATAGGGGATACGGCAGTCCTGGAACACCAGGCTGACGGTGTCGCTGGCGCGGATGCCCAGCTTGCGCTCCTTCTTGGCCACCGACATTCCCGGCGTGCCTGCCTCCACCACGAACGGCTTCATGGCAGAACGCCCGGCGGCCCGATTCACCGTCGCCCAGACAACCACCAGACCGTTGCTCTCTTCGGTGGCCAGGGCGCCGCTGGTGCAGTAGATCTTCTCGCCGTTCAAGACCCACTCGTTGGTCGCCTCGTCCAGCCGGGCCGTCGTCTGGATGCTGGAAGTATCGGAGCCGGCGTGCGGCTCGGTCATGGCCATTGCGCCCCATTTGGGGCCGCCTTCAGTGAAGCGGCGCAGGAAACGCTCCTTCTGTTCCGGCGTGCCCACGGCGTTGATGGCCGCCCCGCCCAACGCGCTCGACGGCGTGCAGAGGTAAATGCCTGCGTCGCCCCACGAGAGCGCCTCGATCATGTGGATCATCTTGAGATTGTTGTTCGATGGCTTCTTCGGCGCCTGCTCCGCTTTCGGCTGCTCCTGGCCGCCGTTCTTGGCCGGCCGCGGCAGATAGCTGCGCTCGATCTGCTGCATGAACGGCCAGATGAACTGGATGTACTCGATCGGCCGCTCGTGCTCATGCTCGTCGAAGTAACGCGACAAACGCCGCATCACCTGTTCGGCCGCCATCTGCGCCAGCTTCGTCTGCTGCGCCACTTCCACTGGGAGCGAAAAATCAATTGGCATGGTCGTTCTCCTTCGCGTGATTCGCAGGCTCTCAAATCATGGCCAAACCGGTGAGCGAACCGAAGCCGCGCCCATTGCGCAGCCACATTTCCACCGGATGCTCTTTGACATAGCCGTGACCGCCCAACACCTGCACCGCGCCGTCGGTCACGTTCATCACCATCTGGTCGGCGTGCAATCGGGCGAGATAGGCCTCGCGGGTCGCATCCTCGCCCAGGTCGAGCTTCCAGGCCGCCTCCCAGGTCATCAAACGGGCGCTGTCAATTTCGATCGCCATGTTGGCCAGCATGAAGGCAATGGCCTGGCGCGAAGCGATCGGCTCGCCAAATGCCTGGCGTTCCTTGGCGTACTCGCGGGCATATTCATAGGCCGCCCGCGCCTGGCCCACCGCCAACGCCGACATCGCCACATGACTGTGATTGAGCAGGTTGCCAAAGCTGCACCCCCGCTCGCCACCCAGACGCTGGCTGGCCGGGATGCGCACATCCTTCAACGTGATGCGGTACATGGCCAGGGCGCTGAAGCCCATCGTCTTCTCGCGGGCGCCAATCGTCAAACCGGCACAGGGCGCTTCCACCAGGAAGGCCTGCGTCTTTCCCTCTTCCGCCGCATAGATCAGCAGCAGATCGGCGCGGTCGGCCAGCGGTACGAACGCCTTGACGCCGTCCAGCACGTAGAAATCGCCGTCACGCCGGGCGGTCGTTTGCAGTTCGTTCGGGTCGAACTGAATGCGCGGCTCGATGAGGGCGGCGGTGGCTGGATAGAATGCGACGTCACAGAAACGCGGCAAATAGGTCGTCTTCTGCTCTTCGGTTCCACAAAGCAGGAGTGGAGTCGTCGCCAAACTGGGGGCCATCAGATGCAGACCAGTCGCCGCATCGCCCCATCCCAGTTCCTCTGCAAACAGGATTCCTGTCACTGCCGACAACGCGCCAAAACCGCCATACTGCTCAGGAATGGCGCTCGGAATCAATCCCAGGTCCCAACCTGTGGTGATGATCTCTTCCGGTACAGCCTGTTCGTCGTCGGCTTCACGGTAAACCGCACGCACATTGCGACTGGCAAAGCGTTGCACGGTTTCAGTCAACATGCGCTGTTCATCTGTCAAATCAAACGAATACATGCTCTAGCACCTTGTTCAGTTGTTTAGCACGAGGCAACTCAATGGCGTAAGAGGGAGGCTCAAATGTATGATACACTGTTTAACGCATCGCGTCAAATCATAACTGTTTTGGTATCTCCTCGATCTGTGCTACAATCTGCCCCATCATGGCCATTGTCATCCTGCCGCCCGATGTCGTGGGCAAAATCGCCGCCGGCGAGGTGGTCGAACGTCCCGCCTCGGCGGCCAAAGAACTGATCGAAAACAGTCTGGACGCCGGCGCCAGCGACATCCGCATCGAGATACGCGAAGGCGGGCGACGGTTGTTGCGCGTCAGCGACGATGGCAGCGGCATCCCTGCCGCCGAAGTCGAACTGGCGGTGGCGCATCATGCCACAAGCAAATTGCGCAGCGCCGACGACCTGCAGCGCATCACCACGCTTGGCTTTCGCGGCGAAGCTCTCTACAGTATCGCCGCCGTGTCGCAATTGACCATCTTGACCCGCAGCGCCGACGAAGAAGTCGGCGTGCTGCTGCGCGTCGAAGGCGGGCAGATCGTCAGCCGCCAGGCGCGCGGCGCCCCGCCCGGCTCAGTGGTCACGATCGAAAATCTCTTCTTCAACGTCCCGGCCCGCCTGGCCTTTCTGCGCCAACCCCAAACCGAAACGGGGCACATCAGCGAGATGGTCATGCGCTACGCCCAGGCCTTCCCGGAGCGCCGCTTCAGCCTGATTTCCGACGGGCGGCTGCTCTTTCAGTCTACCGGCAGCGGCGACCTGATCGAAGTCATGACCGCCGTGCACGGGCTGGAAACGGCGCGCGCCCTGATTCGGGCCGGACGCCCCCCCACGCCGGACGATCTTCTTCCCTCTGCCGCCGGCGAGGCCGGCCTGCCGCCGCCCGCCGTGTGGGGCTTCATCGGTCTGCCCTCGCTGCACCGCGCCAACCGCAACCACATCGCCTTTTTCATCAATCGGCGCTGGATTCAAGACCGCGCGCTGGCCTACGCTGTGATCGAGGCCTATCAAACCTTCCTGCCGGTGGGGCGCTACCCCATGGCCACGCTCTTCATCGAGCTGGAGCCGAGCCAGGTGGATGTCAACGTGCACCCCACCAAGGCCGAAGTGCGTTTTCACCAGCCGCGCGCGATCTACAGGCTGGTGCAGAAGGCGGTGCACCAGGCGCTGATCGAGCAGGCGCCGCTGCCAAGTATTGACCTGACCAGCGCCGCCACTGTTTGGGGCCAGCCAGACGGCTGGCAGGAGCGACGCAGCGCCCTGTTGCAGGCCGGCCGGCCGCCCCTGGCGCTGCAGCCCAATCTGGCCCTGCCCACCGCCGCTCCCCAGGCGCCGTCAGACGGCGCAGCAGACGCCGCCACATGGCCATTGCAGACGCCGCCGCCAGGGACAGCGGCCAGCAGCCTGCCGATGCTGCGCGTCATCGGCCAGATCGCCAACACCTACATCATCGCCGAAGGTCCGGATGGCCTTTACCTGATAGATCAGCACGCCGCCCACGAGCGCATCCTGTACGAAAAGATGAGCGCCGATCATGGGCGGCAGTCGGCAGCCAGCCAGGCGCTGCTGGAACCTCTGGTCTTCACCCCCGCCGGCCCCCACAGCGGGCTGCTGCAAGAACATGCGGCGTTCTTGAACGAACTTGGCTTCGGCCTGGAGCCGTTTGGCGGCGGCGCATTCCTGGTGCGCGCCCTGCCGGCCATCATGCACCGCGCCGACCCGCTGCTGGCGACGCAGGAAGTCCTGGAAGGGCTGGCCGTCGAAGAAAACCTGGTGGACGACACGCACACGGCGCGCCTGATCCGCATCATCTGCAAGCGGGCGGCCATCAAAGGGGGCCAGACGCTGTCGTTGATCGAAATGCGCGAACTGGTGCGCCAACTGGAGGCGTGCCGCAGTCCGCGCACCTGCCCGCATGGCCGCCCAACCATGATTGCGCTCAGCGCCCAACAACTGGAAAAATTCTTCGCCCGGCGCTGACGAAAAGACTTGCCATCTCGATGGCGTGTGCTATAATTGTGCGCTGATTTCTCGTCATTGAAAACAAAGCACCGAAGGGAGCTCACAAATCTTGTCAGATCAAATACAAGTCACGGTCGAACACCTGCCAAATCGGCATGCGCGGCTAACCATCATCATCTCCGACACCGCCGCCGACCCCATTTTGCGCAAAACAGCCAAAAAGATTGAGAAAGAGATTCGCCTGCCTGGGTTCCGGCCCGGCAAAGTCCCGTTCGAAGTCATCGTGCAACGGGTCGGGCGCACAGCGTTGGTCAACGAAGCGTTGGATGAATTCTTCGAAACGTTCTACCCCGCTGCCCTGCAGCAAGCTCAGTTGGAGCCGTTCGACAAAGCTCAACTGATGGACTTCACGGGCGCCCCGGTGTCGCTGGTACTGGTTGTGCCGCTCAAGCCGCTGGTCGAACTGGGCAACTACCGTGAGTACTTGCACGTTCCGCGCCCGCGCGCGGTTGTGACCGAAGAGGAGATCGAAGCGGCGTTGGGTCGCCTGCGCGAAAGCTTCACGGTATGGACGCCTGTCGAACGCACCGTCGAACCTGGCGATCAGTTGACGCTCGACATTCGGGGCGTTGTGGGCGAGGAAGAGGTGATCAATCGCACCGGCTGGGAGTACGACCTGACAGACGATCAGTCCGTGATGCTGCCCGGCCTGAATGCAGCCATGGTCGGCATGGCCGTTGGCGAGACCCGCACGTTCGATCTCTCCTATCCCGCCGACTCGACCTCGCGTTGGGCGGGCCGGGATGCCAGTTTCACCGTGACCCTGCATGCGATCAAGGCGCAAGTCGGTCCGAGCGACCAGGAACTGGCGGAACAGACTGGCGATTTTCCTGACTTCGAAGCGATGCGGAGGCATCTGACCCTCTCGTTGACTGAACACAAGCAGGAACAGTTGGATGAGCAGTTCAGGGAGACCGTCTTCGGGCAACTGATTGAGAATGTCGTCAGGATCGAGTATTGTAACGAACAGGTGGAAGAATACACCAACGATATCGTACAAGAACACGAGGAATCGCTGCGGCGAGCGGGCATGGACATGAAGGCATTCCTGGAGCGCAGCGGGCAGACGGCGGAACAACTGCGCGACAGGCTGCGCCCCGTCGCCGAGGCGCGTCTCAAGCGGTATGCTGCTCTGGACGCCCTGGCCGCGGCCGAGGGTTTGGAGGTCACGCCACAGGACATCAAGCATTACATCTCCCTGATGATGGATGATGCATCAACCGAAGCAGTCGAACGCTTCGGGGACACCCTGCAGACTCCGGCTGGGCAGCATTATGCGCACCATCTGGCGCTCAGAGGCAAGGCGACAGCGCGCCTGTGGAAGATAGCCGAAGACAACGCGGCAGATGATGGATCTGCCGGCGCCCCCGCCGAAGAAACTGCCACGGCTGAAACCGCAGCGGACGACATGGCGGCAGACGCAACGGCAGCGGATGAAACCGCCTGACCGAGCGGCTGCCTGCCAACCGATTGGTACAACAGGCTGAGTTCAAGGGAAGAAACAAAATGCTACCTTCATCTCTCATTCCAATGGTCATCGAGCAGTCGGGGCGCGGCGAGCGCGCATACGACATCTACTCGCTGCTGCTCAAGGAGCGCATCATCTTCTTGGGAACCCCCGTCAACGATCAGGTGGCCAACCTGATCGTGGCGCAGCTTCTCTTCCTCAATCGCGAAGACCCCGAACGCGACATCATGCTCTACATCAATTCGCCCGGCGGGCACATCTACCCGGGCCTGGCCATCTACGACACGATCCAGATGATCCAGGCGCCGGTTTCGACAGTGGCCGTGGGCTGGACGGCCAGCATGGCCACGGTGCTGCTGGCGGCGGGGCGCAAGGGCAAGCGCATGGCCCTGCCCCATTCCACCATCCACATGCACCCGGCGGGCGGCGGCGCACAGGGCTATGCGCCCGATGTGGAGATTCAACTGAACGAACTGATGCGTATGCAACGGATGCTGCACGGCATCCTTTCCCGTCACACCGGCCAGACCACCGAACGCATCGCGGCCGATTTCAACCGTGATCATTACTTCAGCGCCCAGGAAGCGGTCAGCTATGGGCTGGTGGACACCGTGTTGGGCGAGGACCAGGTCGCCAAAGGCCCGACGGGGGAGGTTGGGCAGGATGGCAAGTAAACCTGAGGCAGGATCGCTCTGTTCATTTTGTGGCCGCAGCGCACAAGAGGTCAACCGGCTGATCGCCGGCCCCGAGGGCGTTCACATCTGCGACGAATGCGTGCGCCTGTGTCAGGAGATCTTGAGCGAAGAAAACCTCAAGGCGACTCCCAAAGCGGCGCCGGTTTTCGACCGTGTGCTGTCGCCCAAGGAGATCGTGGCGCGGCTGGATGAGTATGTCATCGGCCAGGATCGCGCCAAGAAGGTGCTATCGGTTGCAGTCTACAATCACTACAAGCGCATCGTCAGCGGCGGCGACACGAGCGATGTGGAATTGCAAAAGAGCAACATCCTGCTAATCGGCCCCACCGGTTCCGGCAAGACATTGCTGGCGCAAACGCTGGCGCGCATCCTGGATGTGCCGTTCACCATTGCCGACGCCACCAGCCTGACCGAGGCGGGTTACGTGGGCGAGGATGTCGAAACGATCCTCTCCAGTCTGATGCAGGCGGCGGAATGGAACGTTGAGCGGGCGCGCCTGGGCATCATCTACCTCGATGAGATTGACAAGATCGCCCGCAAATCGGGCGACAACCCTTCGATCACACGCGATGTATCGGGCGAAGGAGTGCAGCAAGCGCTGCTCAAGATCATCGAGGGGACGACGGCCAATGTGCCGCCGCACGGCGGGCGCAAACATCCTAACCAGGAGTTCCTACAACTCGACACGCGCAACATTCTGTTCATTTGCGGCGGCGCCTTTACCGAACTGGAAAAGGTGGTCGGGCAGCGTGTGGGCATCAAGGGGCAGTTGGGGTTCAAGCAGGCGGGCGAAGATTCGACCTTGCAGCGCGAACGGGCGCGGGCCATGCTGCTGCGCCAGGTCATCCCAGACGATCTGATGCGCTTTGGCTTGATTCCAGAGTTCGTCGGGCGGCTGCCTGTCAGCGTCAGCCTGGAACCGTTGGACGAGCCGGCGCTGATTGCCGTGCTGACGCAACCCAAGAACGCGCTGGTCAAGCAGTTCCAGCGTCTGTTTGCGCTCGACAATGTGGAGTTGGTTTTCACGCCCGATGCGCTGCAGGCGGCGGCCGCCGAAGCCATGAAACACAAGACCGGCGCACGCGGCCTGCGCAGCATCGTCGAAGAGTGCCTGCTGGACGTGATGTTCGAAGTCCCCTCGCGCCCCGATGCGACCAAGTGCATCGTCAACGCCGACACGATCGTGCGGCGTACCCGGCCGCTGCTGCTCAATCAGGCCGGCCAGCCGCTGCGTTGGGGCGCCGACGCCGAAGGCGATCAACTCGAATCGGCCGCCTGACTCTGGAGCGCGTCAATCCAATGACGCAGACGAATCCTGCAAGAGCGCACGAATCTGTTCCACCAGGTGTTCTGGTTCGTAGGGCTTCTGCAGGATTCTGTCTGGCAGGCGCGCGACATTGTGGTTGCGCAATCGGACCGTCACCGTCTCCTGTGGATATCCAGACGCCAGAATGATACGCATCTCTGGTGCCACAGCATCCAGCGCCTCGATAACCTCCGCCCCATTCATGCCGGGCATCTGCATGTCCACCACAATCACCGCCACCTCGGACCGATGTTCGATCACGTAGGCAATGCCGGCCTGGCCGCTGCCAACCGCAACCGCCTGCACGCCATAGAGATCGAGCAGGTCGAGCAACGCCTCGCGCACCGCAACGTCATCATCTATGATGAGCACATGCTGCGTCATCTATCACCACCAACCAACATTGTTTCAGGCGCCGGGCGCCTGATAGTTACGAAAAACTTCAAAGCGGCAGCCACAAGACGAACGTGCTGCCGCTGCCTGGGGCGCTGGTCACCGTGATGCGCCCCCCATGTGCGTGCGCCATTTCCTGGCCAATGGCCAGGCCAAGTCCGGCGCCGGAAATTTGCCCGGCGCGCGCCGCCGTCCCTCGGAAGAAACGGTCGAAAATGCGCGTCTGCTCGCCCGTTTCGATGCCCGCGCCCTCATCGCGCACACTCAGCGTGACCCATGCCGCGCCCGCTGCGGTCTGGCGTCCCGTACTGATGACCACCAGGCTGCCTGGCGGCGAATAGGCCAGCGCATTGGCCATCAGGTTGGAGAGAATCCGAAACATCTGATGCGCATCGGCTTGGATCACCGGCAGGCCTGGTTCGAGCTGGGTCTCGCAACGGTGTGCGCGCAGGCTGATTTGCGCCGCGTTGTGATCGAGCCAGGCATTGACCAGATCGTTGAGATTCACCGGCGCCAGGGCCAATGGCTTGCTGCCCAGATCGAGGCGCGTCAGCTCCAGGATGTCTTCGATCAGGGTTTGCAACGTGTCGGCCTCTTTGCGCAGCGTCGCCAGATATTGCGGCTGTTTTTCACTGCGTCCGGTCTCCAGCAAGCGCAGATAGAGCTTGATGTTGGAAATCGGCGTGCGCAGTTCATGAGAAACATGGGAGATGAACTGATTCTTGAGATCGTCCAGTTCTAACAGCTTGGCGTTGGCGGCGCTCAGCGCGGCGGTGCGCTCATCGACGCGCTGTTCCAGGATGCGAGCGTAGTCTTGCTGCGCCTCGTGCAGGCGTGCATTGTCCACGACCACCGCCGCCTGGCTGGCAAAGAGCACTAGCTGGTGCAGGTCTTCATCGCTGAAGCCGGGCAGTCCCGCGCCGCGCATGACGGCCAGGACGCCCGTCACCTGCCCCTGCCAGATCAGCGGCGCGCCAATGACGGAGTGAACCGTCGGTTCGTCCGCATAGGCCGCCGCCCGTCTTTCCCAGGCCGGATAATCGTTGACAATCAGCGGAGCTGCGGTCTCGGCAATCGTGCCAGAAACCCCTTCGCCATACTGCATCAAATTGCCGTCGTAGTTGCGGCTGGTGCGATAGCTGACGACGCAGCGCACCTGACGTTGTTCGGACAGGGCAAGATACACATCGCCGCTGTTGCCCTGCAGCAACTCTGTGGCCTGTTCCACCAGCATCTGCAAGAGCGAAGAAAGGTCACGCGTACGGGTCATCGCCAACAGATTGGTGTAGAGGCTGGCCAACTGGCGTTGCGCCGAAATCTCGCGAATCACCACCACGCTGCCCGTTGAATGCTTCTTCCAGTCCTGCAGCGGCAGCAGGCTCAACTGCTGATTCGACTTGGGAACCCGCATGGCCGTCTCGTGATCGAGCGGGTTGGATGGGAAACGGCGGGCGGTGCGCGCCTCCTGGTACTGCTCCAACAGGTCTGGTTGGCTGGTCAATGCCAGCATGACCGGTTTACCGATCATCATCTCCTGGCCGGCATTCAACGAACGACGCGCCGCCGGATTGACATCGAGAATGCGTTCTTCGTGATCAATGACCATGATAGCTTCTTCCAGGTTTTCGATGACAATGTCACGCGCCACTGGCACCAAATTGAACAGCCCCAGGCGAAAGAGCGCAACCAGAAAGACCACGCCGGTGATGGTGAAGCCAACCGGCGTCAGGTCAAGAACGGCAAAGGGCGGGATTCCTCCAATCGAAAGCATGTTGATGACCCACGGCGCCAGAACGGCGGCCAGCAGCGCAGCCGATTGCCAACGGTAGATGCCGGTGGCGCGCGTGAAGCGCCAGGCAGTGATGGCGGTGCCAAGCATCAGCAGGAGATAGCTGTAGCCGATGAAAAGAAAGAACAAGGGGCCGAAGTCGCGATCGAGCAGGTAGTGACCGTCGCGCAGCGTCACAGCCAGGCGCGTGTAGATCAGGGCATGGCGGGGAGTCGTCCAGGCGGCCAACAGCGTCAGCGCAGGGATCAGCAACAGCAGCGTCAGTTGCACGCTGGTCAGCGTTTGTCTAAAACCAGCCTGGCGCCAGGTGAACGTCAACCAGGCCGGGGCAATCGCCACAATGCCGATGAATTCCAATCGGATCATCCAGAGTTTGCCCGCCAGATCGGTGGCCATGATCTCACCCGCAAAGGTCAGCGACCACCACCCGGTCGCCAGCATCAAAATCGTGAACGATCGCGAGCGCAGCGTTGCTCCTCGGCGTTGCGAAATCGCCGCCGCCAAAAACGAAACGACTGCCGACACAACCAGGAACAGAATGATAAGCTGAATTCTCATAGTCACCCGACTCGAACAGGGGATCGTTGGCGGGAGTATACCGCAGTTTGCCGCGTCTGGCAATGTCCAATATCGTTGCGCCGGATGCTGGCCGGCTCCCGCTGCGCCAGACGACGCCCCGGCGCGGATTGCCACACATGGCAAAATCAGTTACAATGGGCCGCCAAACATCAACCGGATCGAGGAACTGACCGATGCCTGAATCGCCCTATGCCATGCTCTCCGTCGAGGAGGCCCTGCGTCTGACGCTGGCCCATGCGCCGCGCCTGGCGCCGGTTACGCTGCCCCTTTCGGCGCTGTTGGGACGCGTCCTGGCCGAGACGATCGTCTCCGGCGAAAACATCCCGCCCTTTGCAGCCGCCGCCAAGGATGGGTACGCCGTGCGCGCCCAGGATGGGGCGGGCTGGCGCATTCTGGCCGGCGAGCAGATGGCTGGCTACGTCGGCGATGCGGTCGTTGCGCCGGGTGCGGTGGTGCGCATCACCACTGGCGCGCCCCTGCCGTCCGGTGCCGATGCGGTGGTGATGGTGGAACAGACACAGGAGCGGGATGGGCTGGTCGAAATTCGCACCGCCGTCGCGCCCGAGGCTGACGTGCGCCCAGCGGGCGCCGATCTGGCCGTGGGGCAGCTCGTGCTGGCGGCTGGCCAGCGCCTGGGCCCGGCTGAGGTCGGCCTGTTGGCCAGCCTGGGTCTGACCGGCGTCCGCGTCATTCCGGCCCCGCGCGTCGCCGTTCTTTCGACAGGCGATGAACTACGCCAGCCAGGCGAAAGCCTTGGCCCCGGCCAGATTCGCGATAGCAACCGTTTCAGCCTGATGGCGGCTATCCAGGAAGCGGGCGGCCAGCCGCTCGATTTGGGCATTGCGCGGGATCGGCCGGGCGAGTTGGACACGATCATCCATGCCGGCCTGGCGCAGGCCGACGCCCTGGTCACTTCCGGCGGGGTCAGCATGGGTCAGCTCGATCTGCTCAAACCGCTGCTGGCGATGCAAGGCGTGGTGCACTTTGGTCGCGTCAACATGAAACCGGGCAAGCCGCTCACTTTTGCCACCGTGACCGGCAAGCCGGTCTTTGCCCTGCCGGGCTTTCCGGTCTCCTCATTGGTCGCCTTCGCACTGTTCGTGCGCCCCGCTCTACGCCAGATGCAGGGCCTGTCCAGCCTGACGCTGCGCAAGCTGCCTGCGCGCCTGGCACACGCGCTGCCACATGACCCACAGCGGTGGGAATACGTGCGCGCCGTCGTGCACCACGCCGGCGACGCCTGGATGGCAACGACCACCGGTTCGCAAAGTTCGGGCCGGCTGCTGTCGCTGGTCGGCGCCAATGCGCTGCTCGAACTGGCGCCAGGGGCGGGCGCGCTGCCCGCCGGCGCCAATGTCACGGCGCTGTTGCTGCACGACGACTTTTTTGAGGGGATTTCTGATGTCTATTTGGCCTGATTTGCGCAAGCTCATCGAACAACTGCGCGAACTCGATATTGGCGCACTGCGTACCGCAGCCGAAACGACGCCCGCGGTCGTGGTACTTGGCGCCAACAACAGCCAGCGCGCCCAGGTGCTGGCGGCGCTGCAAACCGGCGCCGGCGCGCCGGGGCCGTTCGCCGCGCTGACGGCGCTCGACTGGCCTGCCCTGCCCGATGCCCTGCTGCCGCTGCGCGACGCCAATCTGGTGCTGCTGATTCCCGGCCCCACGGCAGCGACCCGCTCTGTCGAACAGGAACTGGTTGCTCGCCTGCAACAACGCCAAACAGCGGTCCTGATCGTGACGACGGCGGAAGGGGATGGAACCTGGTATGGGGCGCCGGTGGTGCGCTTCGACCCGGCGCAGTCGGCGGGGTTTGGCCGTCAACTGGCGCTTGGCCTGGCCGCAACCGCGCCGGCGGAACAGTGGACGGCGTTCGGTCGCTTCATACCGGCGCTGCGCGATGGGCTGGCCGAACGATTGATCGCTGCGACGGCGCAGAACAACGCCATCTACTCGCTCAGCACCGGGTTGGCAGAGATCGTTCCGATCTTCAACATCCCCTTCAACATGGCCGACATCGTCATCCTGACCAAGAATCAGGCGCTGATGGCCTACAAGCTGGCGCTGTTGTACGGATTGCCCGCCGACCCGCAACAGGCGTTGGGCGAACTGGCCAGCGTGGTGGGTAGCGGGTTTCTCTGGCGTCAGGTGGCCAGACAGTTGATCGGGCTGGCGCCGGTCTGGGGGTTGATCCCCAAGACGGCTGTGGCCTACGCCGGCACCTATGCGACAGGCGAGGCGGTGCGCGTTTGGTGCGCCAGCGGGCGCCGGCTGGATCGTGGGGCGCTGAATCGGCTCTATCACCAGGCGACGACGCAGGGTAAGGCGCTGGCGCTGCGGCTGGCGCAGCGACTGCCGCAACCACAGCAGCGACGTACCTGGCCGCGCATTCGGCTGCCCTGGCCGCGGCGCGCAAAGCGCGAGGAGCGCACATGAAACAGCCTGTCGAGGCGCCGGCCCTCTCGCATCTGGACGCCGAGGGCAGCGCACGCATGGTGGATGTCGGCGCCAAAGAGGAGACGCTGCGGGAGGCAGTGGCGGCCGGCGAGGTACGCATGCAGCCAGAAACGCTGCGCTTGCTGCGCGCCGGCAATCTGCCCAAGGGCGATGTGTTGGGCACGGCGCGCGTGGCGGCTGTACTGGCCGCCAAGCGCACTGCTGAACTGATCCCGCTCTGCCACCCGCTGCCGCTGACTTTCGTGGGCGTGGAGTTCAGTTTCGATGAACAGGGCAGCCGTGTGCTGATCGAAGCGACGACGCGTTGCCGCGGTCGCACCGGGGTGGAGATGGAGGCGCTGACGGCGGTGAGCGTGGCGGCGCTGACGATCTACGACATGGCGAAAGCGGTGGAGAAGACGATGACGATCGGGGAGATTCGGTTGGTGCGGAAGGTGGGGGGAAAGAGCGGGGAGTGGGGAGTGAGGAAATAGGGGTGAGGAAAGAGGAAAGAGGGGCGGATGCGTCCGTAATCCTTAGTTCCGGACGATTGAAATCGCGCCTGCGGCCAGGCGCCCTGTACCGCCAAATTCATTTGGCGCCCCCTCGCGACACAACCGGACGATTGAAATCGCGCCTGCGGCCAGGCGCCCTGTACCGCCAAATTCATTTGGCGCCCCCTCGCGACACAACCGGACGATTGAAATCGCGCCTGCGGCCAGGCGCCCACCTGCGTGGACGCGTGTGGTGGGGCGAAATTCGCCCGGCCCGATACAGGTCGGCCTCGTGGCGGAACGCCTCTCAGCCCCAAATTCATTCGGATGGCGTCAGCCGAGGCGCCAGATCAGTGGCTGCGGCGGCCGAAGATGGAGCCAGCGGCTTCGAAGAGGCCGCGGCTGGAAGTGGCGCCGATGCGCCGGTCGTCGGAACCGGCTACCATGTCGGCGAGTTGAAAGATGGCGGCGCTGACGGTGTGTTTGGGGTGACTGACGACAACCGGCACGCCGCGGTTCAGGCTGTATTGCACCAGTTCGTGGTTGGTGGGAATCTTGACGCTGATCTTCTGGTAGAGGATCTTCTCGATATCCGACGCCTGCAGCTCGTCGCTGGTGTTGAACTGGTTGAGGACGACGATCAGGTTGTCCATATTGAAGCCGTTTTCCCGCACCAGTTCGAGCAGTTGGCGGGCGTTGCGGCAAGCGGAGATTTCGGCCTGTACCAGCACAATCAACACACTGGCCGAATTGATGATCGTCTCGGTGAAATCATCAACGACGGATTGGGTGTCCACCACCAGGTAGTCGCACATTTCAGTCAGCGCGGCGACGACCTGACGCACAGCATCAGGCTGCACAGGCTGCGTTTCGCTCAGATGGCTGGCCGACAGGATGACTTCGATGCCCCCGCTGTGCGACAACGACACGGTGCGCACCAGTTCGCTATCCAGGCGGTCGGCGCGCGCGAGCAGGTCGGCCAAAGAACGATTTTGGCGCAGGTTGAGGGCCAGGTCAATATCGCCTAGCTGGTGGTTGCCGTCCAGCAGCATGATCTTGCGGCTGACGATCTTGGGGAGGGCCAGGGCCAGATTGACGGCGGTGAAAGTGCGCCCAATGCCGCCCTTGGGGCCGCAAACAGCAACGATCTTGCCGCGCGGGGCGGGAGGGGCGGACTTGGGTTGGGTCAGGGCGCGCCGCTCCAGCAGCATGGAGACGCGCACGACCATTTCGCGCAGGTCTACCGGTTTGGTCAGATACTCGTCGGCGCCCGCCTTCAGGCCCTCGATCTTGTCGGTGACCTGGGACAGCGCGCTGAGCATGATGATGGGCGTGTGCAGAAAATGGGGCTTGGAGCGCAAGTGCTGTGCGACTTCGATGCCGTTCAAGTCGGGGAGCATCACATCGAGCAGGACGAGATCGGGACGTTCGGTCTCTGCCTTGCGAATGGCGTCGGCGCCGGTCGCCGCCGTCAGAATCTCGTAGCCCTCGGCTTTGAGCGCATATTCCATGAGACGGACCAGATAGGGTTCGTCGTCTACGATGAGTATTTTGGCATTCATGGCCTGACGTTCTGAAGCCTCCATGGCTGGATGGGTCGTTTGGGCATGGGCGCAACCCTGGTTGCCTGAGCTTGCTACTCTCAAGACGTGAGGACGATGCGAACGATACGGTCTACGTTCGGACGAACAGACAATTCTGACTGCCGGGCTTGGGACGTCTACGCTTTCCGTTCTTGGCGACATTGGCAAGAAAACCAGATGTCTTGCGACCGGGCAGACAGAAGTATACACGAAAACTCGAATTTGTCGAAGTTGGGTACGACTTTTGCGGGCTTCCTGCGTTTCTGGGCGGCGTTGCCAGCATGCGTCGGAATTCCGCTTGACCTTAGGCAAGGAGTGTGTGCATGATTCGGATTCAGGTGAGGCTCTTCGCTGCGCTGCGCGATGCGTTGGGCCAGACAACGATGACGCTGCAACTGCCGCCTGGCGCCACCGCGGCGGATGCGCTGGCGGCGGTCGCCGCATCCGCGGCCCCCAAGCCGCTGCCCCAGGTCACGCTGGCGGTCAATCGGCGCCACGCCGACGGCAGCAGCCCATTGTGCGATGGGGACGAAGTGGCGCTCTTGCCGCCGGTCAGCGGCGGCGCAGCGCCCTGTTTCGAGATCACTGCGGCGCCCATCGGGCTGGACGATGTAGCGCAGCGGGTCAGTGCGCCGGCGCATGGTGCGATTACTCTCTTTGCCGGGGTGGTGCGAGGCGTCTCCGCAGCGCAGCAGACCGATCACCTGGAGTATGAGGCGTATGCGGAAATGGCGGTTGCCAGTTTCGAGCAAATTGCAGACGAGGTACGGATGCGCTGGCCGGCCATCACGGCGGTTGCGATCGTGCATCGCGTGGGTAGGCTGGAGGTGGGTGAAACGAGCATCGCCATCGCCATCGCGGCGGCCCATCGCCAGGATACATTCGACGCGTGCAGTTATGTCATCGAGCGGGTCAAGGCGGTGTCGCCGATCTGGAAGAAGGAAGTGGGGCCGGACGGCGCCTACTGGGTAGAAGGGCCACGCGGGGGTTGATGCGGGCGACGATTCGGACATGCTTTTGACCTTGGTTCTGGCGCATGGTATAATAGCGACTGGCAGACAACTGCACAGGATCAGGGATCGAACAACCGTCGCTGGCGCGTGTGAGCGCGCTAGAGGAACTTCCCGACTCCCACTGCGTGAGAGCGCAGGAGGTTGCCCCACGAAACAGCAAGTGGGGGCGCCAGGCCGACAGGTCAGGCGACTACAACCGCAACAGAAAGCATTCCCGCCCGGCGTTGGCTGCGGCTAATGCGGGTCAGGGCTGAAACGGTGGGGTAAGAGCCTACCGGCGGAGGCAGCGATGTCTCCGGCCAGGCGAGCGTGCAACTGGGAGCAAGGTGAGTGGGCCAGGCCGGCCGTGAGGCGGTTTGGTCTCATCGCAGCGGTGACGGCGAGGCCAGGTTACGCCTGACAAGCCAGGAGCCGCCAGCGCGATGCCCCGTTCGGGGTGTTGGGCTGAGACAGATGACGGTCAACAGAATCGGGGGTATGCATCGGTCCCTGTATCGTGAGAGCCAGCGGGTAACTGCGCTGGCTTGTCGTTGTTAGCTGCGCCGACGTGGCGGAACTGGCAGACGCGACAGACTTAGGATCTGTTGCCCCACGGGGTGTGGAGGTTCGAGTCCTCTCGTCGGCATGATCGAACCGCTTGCATTCTTCGATGCTTTGCAGGAAGTACCCGGTTTTGGCCCATTTTCCTTTTTGTTTCCGTTCGCCATCGGAAATTTGCCGTCAAGCCCAAAGTTGAGTACAATAGGGCAGTAGATCGGGTTCTGGGCGAAGCTGCAATCGCCGAGTCGGTTGTTTATCGGCACTCAGGTATCAACCCGGGCCCGTGGCCTAGCGGGAAGGCACCTCCTTTGCAAGGAGGGGATCGTCGGTTCGAATCCGACCGGGTCCACCTTGAAAAGCCAGCGGTAATACCAATGGCATACATCAAACATGCGGGCGTGGCTCAGTGGTAGAGCATCTCCTTGCCAAGGAGAGAGTCGTGGGTTCGAATCCCATCGCCCGCTCTGAGATCGTATTGTCATGCGGGCGTGGCTCAGTGGTAGAGCATCTCCTTGCCAAGGAGAGAGTCGTGGGTTCGAATCCCATCGCCCGCTCTGTACGATCAACGGCAGGCGTTCGGGCTTGCCGCTCAGCCGAGGTAGCTCAGTTGGTAGAGCACGTCACTGAAAATGACGGTGTCCCCAGTTCAAGTCTGGGCCTCGGCACTCGGTTTACCCATCGTGAGATCGGGGATCGTCTAATGGCAGGACAAGGGACTTTGGATCCCTCTATCGAGGTTCGAATCCTCGTCCCCGAGCCTGCAAGCGCCATGAGCCGGTGAGTACGAGCCGTCTGGGTCGCTCTTCCGGCTCCCGGCTACGGCGACGGTTTGGTAAACCTGACGTGTAGATGGTGGCCATAGCTCAATTGGCGGAGCACCTGGTTGTGGCCCAGGAGGCTGTGGGTTCAAGCCCCACTGGTCACCCACCTGAGTGGTTGAAAGCCCAGGCTCGTATGTGATGCGAGCGGTGGGCTTTTCGTTTTTTCTGGCTGCGTTTTCCTCTTTCTGGAACCGAAAGAAAAGAAAAGAAAAGAAAAGGAGCGCGCGCTGCTGTCGTTTGAACGACGGCTCAGGTTGTGAGAGGTGTTATCGTGGGTGGGGTGCTTGTTCTCAACGCCAGCTATGAACCCTTGAGCGTTGTTTCGGTCAAACGTGCGATCGTCCTGCTGCTCAAGGAGAAAGCCGAACTGATCGAAGCGGCTGAGGCCTATCTGCGCGCCGAACGGCGATCGCTGCGGGTGCCGCTTGTCATTCGCCTGGTGTGCTACGTGCGGATACCGCTGCACATGTCGCTGCCGCTGTCTCGCCGCACCGTGATCGCGCGCGACCGCTATACCTGCCAGTATTGCGGTTTGCAGCTCAGCCGCTCCGAACTGACGCTCGATCACGTGCTGCCGCGTAGTCGCGGCGGCGAGACGGCCTGGGAGAACGTGGTGGCAGCCTGCCGGCCCTGCAATCAGCGCAAGGGGAACCGCACGCCGGAGGAGGCTGGCTATGCGCTGCTCTCTACGCCGCGCCGCCCGCGCTACATCGCCCTGACGCTGCTCAACGAACACAGCGCCGGTCATCACAGCGTCTGGCAGAAATACCTCTACTGAACCGTCGGCCGGCGACGGTTTGGGGACAAGAAAACGAAAGGCCCTCCTTGTTCAGAAGGGCCTTCCTTTTGGCGCCGTAGCGTCTATCGGATATACCGAGGTGATGCTACGGCGCCGCGTGTACTACGTTCACTCATGAAGCATCACCTCCTCGGATTGGGATAGCGTAAGGAGTGGTTGGCTGTGTATGCCAACGTTGGGCATTATCGCACAGCTCGCATGATTTGTCAAACCACCAAATATCATCACGGCGCCGCCGCACTAGGCCTCCCACGACTCAGGCGACTGCCGTCATTGCGCCGATCAACGGCAGGCTGTGACGTGCGAGCCTGATCCTCAAACAGAACGGGTTGATGCCGATCCTCGAATACCTCCGCCTGGGCCGCCTGCAAGGCGCGGTCCAGGTCGCCGGGCTGCTTGAACTGCTCGACGGTTTGCACGAAGGCGCGCAGTGAAGGACTTTGGGCGCGCAGCCGCTGGAGCTTTGGCCCGATCGGGTCTACTGCCCCGACGCCGGTGGCGTAGCTGCCGTGAAATGCAAAGTAGGCCTGATTGATCTTGCGCAGCACATACCCGGCCGCAAGGAACCGCTGACGCCTGGCCTCCATGAACGCCTCGGCCGCCGAAACCTGCCCGGCCGCCAGCAGCGCGTCTGTCGCCAGGCGCGTGCTGCGCATCTCGACGCCAAAGTCGAATGCAGCGGCCGGCGGCGCCTGCGCCGCCGGCGGATCGGCCTCGACATACAGACGGGCAAACACCCCATCGCCAATTTCGTCGCCGACGATCGAAGCGACCGTCTCGTTGATCGTCGTCATGTCGCCGCTGTCAAAATAGTGCCAGCCGAGCGGCCTGAAGGCCAGGTAGGTGTGCATCCATTCATGCGTCACCGTGCCAAGCGCCCATTGCAGCGGTGCGTCGTTCAAGACCATCGTGGGCCAGGTGGAAAAGCCGCCAATGCCCTCGACCAGAACGCGCACCTCACCCAACTCTTCGACCTGCCTTTCCAGATCGTTCCACAACGTCAGCGGCGTGTCGGGCTGCAAATAGAGACCACGGCGGCGCTCGATGCGCTGGCGCGGCGAGACGATCAGATAGAGCGGCGGCTCGCTAAAACTGAAGCGCACCGGCGGCCAGTTGACGCCCAGCGTCTGCAGGCCCTCGGCGCGCAGCGCGGCCGTGATCTGTTGCTCGATGGCCGCCTCGGCGATCGGCCGCCAATAGGTCTGCTGGCGGCGCACAGTCTCGATCTCCGCACGCAGTGCGCTGACATTGGCGCCGGCGTCTTGACTCAAGACGCGTTCGGCGGCGCGCTCTAGCTGGTCGCGCCGCTCGTTGGCTGCGAAGTAGGCGCGCACCAGGGCCGTTTGCTCGGCCTCGGTCATGCCGCCGATGGGCGAGCGAATGGCGTCGCGCAACTTGGCCATCAGCGTGTCCACTTCCCAACGGATCAGCGCAAAGGCATGCGGCGCGGCGATGCTGTCCGTGGCCAGATCGAACGCCCAGTCGTTGCGCACGAAGTCGGCGCGCAAAATCAGCAAGCTGAAACAGACCATCAACAGCGTGCGCAGTCGTGTGCGCCTGTGCGCCGGGCGAGCGTGTCGTAAAGAAAATCTCATGGCGCCCAAAGAAAACGGCCGATCGCAAGCGTTCCTGATACAGCAACGCCTGGATCGGCCGCCCGAATCATCCTTCGTTGCGCGCACCAGTCACACGACCGGCGCACGCAACGCTGCGTCAACGTTTGCGCAGAGCCACATTGACCTCACGCGGGCTGGCCATGTCCTGCGTGATCTCGATGCCATCGTCGGTCACCGGCCGGTAGTTCTTGGCCATGATGACCATGCTGTAGGCCTGGCCGCGCGTCAGCGGCTTGTCCAGTTGATAGTTGCCGCTGGCGTCGGCGGTTCCCATCGTAAAGATGCTCTCTTCGGCAAAGTCGGTTGCCCACTTCGCCACGGTGACGCCCGGCTTGAGCACGACGAAGACCGCCCCGGGGATACCGCGCCCGGTATCGGCGTCGGTGATCGCTCCGAAGATCTGCACGCCTTCATCATTGACCACCGGCGGCGTAACCTGACCCTCGCCAATGACGAAGGTGCCCGACTGCATCAGCTCTTCGCCCAGGTAGAGCTCCAGGCGGAAGGCGCCGTCTGGCAGGGCCGACTTGCTGTAGATCGTCACCCAGAAGTTGCCAGACTCGCCCTGGTTCCAGCTTGCTGTGTTGCGCAGCACTTCCTGATCGTCCAGGTACCAGACGCGCGTCCATTCGGCGCCGTCGGAGGTGCCGCTGAAATCCCAGAAAGCGTAGATTTCCTTTGTACCGCTGGGGAACTGGTTGGCCGGGCTGACTGGCTTGTTGCTCTTGTCCACCCCTTGCGCAAAGGTGAGCGGCCCCCACTTGGCGCCGGTGGAAACGGGCGTGTTGGCTCCGCCAACGGTGACGGCGCCCCGGAACTGCTCCTTGCCATCCACCGCCATCATCAGTTCGTACTTGCCATCGGGCAGCGGCTTGGAGTTGTTCGCCACGCTCAGCCAGTCCGTGCCAGAGCCGGCCGAACTAGCTACGATCTTGTCCTGCACCGCCTGCTTGCCGTCCAGGTACCAGGCGTAGGCAAGTTCGGTGCCTTTGCGGAAGTCACTGAAGTTGAAGGTCGCGTAGAGGGCCGTCGCGCCGCTGGCAAAACGCGTGCCAGGGCTGACAGCGTTGCCGTTGCGATCAACAGCCGTGGCGAATTTGACATCGTCGACGCGCGGGCCGGTGGTGGCCGGCGGCGTCGTACCGCTGCTGTTGCCCCCCACACCGCCGATCGCCGCCTGGATCAACGGCAGCGCCAGCTTGACGGGCCGAATCAGGCTGATCTTGCCAATGTCTTCGCGGTCGGAATAGCCGGCCGTCGGGATGCCGACCATTTCGCCGGCCTCATTGATGGCCAGACCGCCAGAGTTGCCATGATTGACTTCGGCGTCGGTCTTGAACCATTCGGCTTCGTTGTCCTTGTCTTCGTCCAGGAAACCGGAGATGCGCCCCTGCGTGAAGGTGACGGTGTCGCCGCCCAGGCCAGGGAAGCCAACGACGCTCACTTCATCGCCAATTTGCACCTGGTCGGAATCGCCGATGGGCACGACCGTCAGGCCAAGATTGGCGGGCAGGGCTGCCTTCTCGTTGTCAACGAGACCGACGATCTTGAGAACGGCCACGTCGAGCCGGTTGTCGGCCTGCACCACGCGCGCCGTGTAGGTCCAGTTGGGCAAACCGCGCAGATTCGGCTGGTTGACCGCAATGGCGGCGACGCGCTGCGAGTTGTAGTAGCGCCCGGTCTTGGTGTCGCCCACAACATGGAAGTTGGTAACGACGAAGCCTTTGTCCGAAACGACCGTGCCGGAGCCGGTCGAGTAACCCTGCTTGCCTTCCAACGCCACGGCGACGCGCACCGTGCCGAGCAGCGCACGCTGCAGTTCGGTACGACCGACCGCCTGTGCGCTGGGCGACCGGACGGATGCAACCAGAACGCTGGCCAGCAGCACAACCAGAACGAGCGCCAGACGCCCCGTCGTTTGCGTTCGCTGATTCATCAGTTGATTCATCATCGCTTTCTCCTGTTCTTGCGGCTAGAACTTCAGCGCCGCCAGCGCGCGCTCGTAGGTGGGCAGGTCATTGGCGTAAACCGTTGCATCCGCTTCGTAGCGCAAGATGTAGATCTGGTTGTTGACCAAAACCAGCGTGTCTGTGGCCTGAATGACGACCGGCAGTTGCGAACGGCTGCCGCTCACATCGGCCACGTAGGCATAGGTCACCTTGACACCATCGGCGTTGCCGACGCGCGTCGCCTCGGATGCGATGTTACGGAAGTGCTCCCGCTCGGCGCTCAGGTCGAGTGTCCACTGAATGACAGCATCGGACAGGCTTTGGTCGGCGGCCAGAGGCGTGCTGAGGAAGGCCATGCGTGTGGCAAAGGTGGAGCCAGAGCGCGGGTTGGACACGCTGAACAGGTCATCGCCCACAGCCGTGTTGCTCACCCAGTTGGCCGGGTAGACGATGTTGGCGGCGCCTGGAATGGCGTAGGTATTGGTCTGCGTGGTGATGACCACCCGCAGCACCAGGCCGATCAGCACGGCCAGCAGCGCCGTCAGCGCCAAAGACCAGTCATTGCGGCGAAATTCGGCAGGCGTTGGCCCTACCATCATTGTGACTTCGCTTGACATGCGTGACCTCCTTCAGGCTGCGGCTGAACCGGCGCCCAAGAGCGCCTGTGTTTCACGATTGGCGCGGCGGATCAGGAAGACGACGATTCCGAGAGTGACCACGGCCACTGCGGCAGCCAGGAGCAGTCCATTGGTGGGCGTGTAGACCAGGCCGTTGCTGGTGACTTGATCGAGTACGAAGAAGAACAGACCGTTGAGCGTGGCCGCCGTCAGGAGGCCGAGCGGCATGTAATAGACGGGGGTGCGCTCGAAGCGGGCCTGCCCCAGGAAGTAGCCCAGGATACCGGCGAAGCTGGCATGGGCCAGGGTGGTTTCGACGATGCGAATCGCCCCGGCTGTCAGATCAACGCCGCCGTTGCTGAGGACGTAATTGAAGTTGAGCATCGTGGCAAAACCGAGGCCCGCCGCGGTGGCGTAGATGATGCCATCGGTGCGCTCGTCGAACTCGCTGGTGCGGTAGACCGAATAGCGCACGGCTAAGTATTTGCAAAACTCCTGCACGATGCCGATGACCAGGATGGAACCAACGATGTGAATGACCGTGTTGGTGTAGAGCCACTCCTGCACCCGGAAGAAGCGGTCCAGAAGCGGGATGGCGATGGCGTTAGCTACCAGAAGGCCGAGCAGGAAGACCGCAACGATATAGTGTTTCGGTTCTGGTTCTGCCTTGTCCTGGCGATAGAAGAAGACCATCCACAGCACCGCCGGCACGGCTGCCATGACGAGGCCAATGGCGATCAGCGCGTTGCCTTGCAGGCCGGAGACCGGCGTCAAGCGGGCAACAAGCGCCATGATTCCCACGAAGGCCAACAGTCCGAGAACCTCGATGATGTTGGCGACCCACAGGCCGCGGCGTTCATGGGTCAGTTTAGCGAGTAAGGTCATGTGCACTCCTCCTGTGATTGTGTTCGAGCCTCTCGTTCGCCAGGGCCAGACGTGATCGAGAAAACAGATGCGTCGGGGAACAAGGGCGCCCCTCTGGATAAGAACTGGGAAGATGAGCCTGGCGCAGACGAACGATGCAAAGTATAGCGCAAACAATGCTAGTTGTCTATTTTCGCTATTGCTTGCCAGTAGTCGAAACAGCGCTGGCGCACGCCGGGAATGCCATCGGCGGAGACATCGGGAAACGATTGCGCGGCGCTGGTCAGGGCGGCTCGCAGCCGTCCTTCCAGCTTGCGCAGGCCAGAGGGGTACGGGCGTCCCTGGCGCAGATGCCAGTTGCGCGCCAACACCACATGATAGGCCGCCAGGCGGAACTCGCCCTGCGCCGCCGTGATCTCGGCCAGCAGCGCAAAGAGCGCCGCTTTGTGCGCATCTTCGCCGGGCAGCAGGGCGGCGCGACAGGCGAGCTGCAACGCTTCGGTGTTGCGGCCCAATTGCAACGCCAGCCGTGCCAGGTCGGTGTGCAACGACCAATCGAAGGGCCAGCGGGCGCAGCATGTCCGCAGCTCGTCATAGGCGTCGAGCAGACGCCCCTGTCCGGCCAGGGCCTGTGCGGCCAGGCGAGCAAAACTCGGACGTTGGGGATAGAGCGCCTGGGCTTCACAGGCCAGCGGGCGCAGCGCCGGCCAGCGGTTGAGCATCGCCAGCGCCCGCGTCTTGCGCCGGTACCAGCGCAGGCGGGGCGATTCGGCGAGCGCGTCGGATTGCGCCGGGGCGGACGGGGTTCGATCGTCCAGGTCATGCGGCGCCACCCGGTCGCACCAGGCGTCCACCATCGGCCAGGCGTTTTGCGTCGCCGCCGTTTCGATGACCAACAGGATCGCCTCGATCAGGGCGGGACCGGCGCCCTGCGCCAGCAGAGTTTCGGCGGCCTGCTGCAGGGCAGAGAGGTCTTGCGCCGCCGGGCGCACATTCAACTCGAACTGGCACCAGGTTCGCTCATGGTGCACCGCCAGGTCGGCCGGCGTCTGCACAGCCAGCGTTTCACAGACGCGCAGCGCGGCCCGGGCATAACCGGCCAGCCGCAGACATGCAGCGTAACGCACACCAGCCTGCAGATTGCCGTCATCCCAGGCGCGGTGAAACAGCGTTCCCGCATCAGCGTAAGCGCCCGCAATGAACAGACTTTCGGCTTCGGTCAATGCGTTCATGGTTTCCCTGCGCCTCTGGCGCGCTCAGCCGGCCAGCTTCGACAATGCCAACGTCCAGAAGTCTCACTTCTTGCAGAAGTTGGACTTCTATTCTGACCAAACCAGAAAAGCAGAAATGCAAAATGTTGAGGCCAGGGCATTATACTATGGTGAAAGGGTTTGTCAAAACGCATTTCGGACTCTCCCCGCGCGGCCCTTGCCGGAAAATCGGGCGGCGTGTGGTACAATACGGCCAGCCCCGCTCGTTCGCTGATTCATCACGTCACCACCTGGAGCCTGTCATGACGACACCAATGCGCCGACAGTACCTGGAACTGAAACGCCAGTACAAGGACGCCATTCTCTTTTTTCGCCTGGGCGACTTCTACGAGACTTTCGACGAAGACGCCAAAATTGTCGCCGCCGTCTGCGAGGTGGTGCTGACCTCACGGCCCGTGGGCGCCGACCTGCGCGTGCCGCTGGCCGGCGTGCCCTGGCACAGCGTGGAAACGCACATGGCGCGGTTGATCCAGGCCGGTTACAAGGTCGCCATTGCCGAACAACAGGGAGAACCCTCCGGCGAGGGTCTGATGCCGCGCCTGGTGTCGCGCGTCGTCAGCGCAGGGACGCTGGTGGAACCGGGACTGCTGCCCGAAAGGCGCAACAACTACCTGGCCGCCGTCGCACGCCAGGAAGAGCACGCCGGCGTCGCTTATGCCGACATCTCCACCGGCGAGTTTGCCGTGACCGAACTGACCGGCCCTGACGCTGCACAACAGTTGCGCCAGGAGCTGGCACGCCTGCAACCGGCCGAACTGCTGACCGCCGAAGAAACCTCGTCCTGGTCCGCCGAGCAGGGCGCCCAACGCGGCGCTTCGACGCGCTTGCCCGCCTGGCGGTTCGAATTGGAAACGGCGCGCCGCGCTTTGCTCGATCACTTTCACGTGCAGTCGTTGGCCAGCTTCGGCTGCGACGCCCAACCGCTGGCGATCCGCGCTGCTGGCGCCCTCCTGCAGTATCTGCAAGAGATGCAGCCTGCCGCTCTGGGGCAGCTAACCGCGCTGCACACCTACAGCCTGCACGATTTCATGGTGCTGGACGAGGCAACGCGGCGCAACCTGGAACTGACCGAGGCGATCCGGGGCAGTGACAACCGCCACACCCTCCTGGCCGTGCTCGATTACACCGCCACGCCGATGGGCGCACGGCTGCTGCGCCGGCGCCTGGGCCAACCCCTGCTCGACCTGACGCAGATCGAGGCGCGCCTGGAAGCGACGGCCGCCTTTCAACGCAATGGCGTGGCGCGCGCCGAAATGCTGGCGCTGCTCAAGGGCATGGGCGATCTGGAGCGGTGGATCAACCGCGTCGTGCAGCGCATCGCCCTGCCGCGCGAACTAGTGGGCATTCGCCAGGCGTTGGGCAAGGTCGCAGCCGTGCGTCGCCTTCTCGATCAACTGCATCCCGACACCGGTCTGCTGGCCGATCTGGCGCGGCGGCTCGACCCGTGCAGCGATGTCGCAACGCTGCTGGCGCAGGCCATCGTGGACGAGCCGCCGGCCACCTTGCAGCATCTCGCCGTCATCCGTCCCGGTTTCAGCGCCGAAATTGACGGCGTCGTGGCGGCCTCGCGCGACGCCAAAGCCTGGGTCGCCAACCTGGAAGGCGTCGAACGCGCCCGCACCGGCATCAAGTCGCTGAAGGTGGGCTACAACAAGGTGTTCGGCTACTACCTGGAGATTTCGACCGCCAACGCCCACCTGGCGCCGGCCGATTATCAGCGCAAACAGACGCTGGTCAACGCCGAGCGGTACATCACGCCGCAGTTGAAAGAGACGGAGGCGCTGATCCTGCACGCCGACGAGCGCCAGTTGGAGTTGGAACAGCAGGTCTACCGGACGGTGCTCGATCAAACGGCGGCGCAGGCGGGACGGCTGCTGGCGCTGGCGCTGGCGCTGGCCGAACTGGATGTGTACGCCGCGCTGGCCGAAGCGGCGGCGCGCAACCGCTATGTACGCCCGGAGATGGCCGACGATGGGCTGATCGAGATCAAAGGGGGGCGTCATCCCGTCGTCGAACTGGCGCAGCGCGAGGAGCCGTTCGTGCCCAATGACACCAGCCTGGGGCCGGAGCAGGCCATTGTGCTGCTGACCGGGCCAAACATGGCGGGCAAGAGCGTTTTCCTACGTCAGGTGGCGCTCATCACCCTCATGGCGCACATGGGATCGTTCGTACCGGCCGATGCGGCGCACATTGGGCTGGTGGATCGAGTTTTCACACGTGTCGGAGCGGCGGATGATATTGCGCGTGGGCAGTCCACCTTCATGGTGGAGATGGTGGAAGCGGCCAACATCCTCAATCATGCCACGCGCCGCTCGCTGCTGATCCTGGATGAAATCGGGCGCGGCACCAGCACCTACGACGGCATGGCGATTGCCTGGGCGATCGTGGAGCATGTCCACAACCACCCGCACTTGCGCGCCCGCACACTGTTTGCCACGCACTATCACGAATTGACCGACCTGGCGGTGCGGTTGCCGCACGTGGTCAACTACAGCATGGCGGTGGCCGAAGAGGGCGGGCGCGTCGTTTTCCTGCACAAGGTCACGCCGGGCAAGGCGGATCGTTCCTACGGCGTGCACGTGGCGGAACTGGCCGGACTGCCGCGTGCTGTGATTGCCCGCGCCAACGAGATTCTGGCCGATCTGGAGGCCAAGGGCGCCGCCGGGCCGCGCAAACTGGGCCTGGCGAGCGGGCCGCGCCAGTTGGGGCTGTTCGCCGCCGTCCATCCGGTGGTGGATGAGCTGCGCCGGCTCGATGTCAACGGGCTTTCGCCGCTGGCCGCGCTCAATGTGCTGTTCGAACTGCAACAGCGTGCGCACCAGGAGTGACGCCGGGGGCATGGCCCCGTGACCTGCTGCGATTGGGCCGCGCCAGGCTCGACCACAAACAAGACGCCGGGCTAGTCAAGCCCGGCGTCTTGTTCTTTGGATCAATTGACAAACAGCCAGTCCACGCCGGGGACTGGCAGCCTTTGCCTGCACGGCGATCAGGCTGCCAGCCCCAACGTGCGTCAGGCCTGGCGGCGACGCAAAACGATGACGCTGGCGGTCATCGCCATGCCGGCAGCCAACGCCAGCCACGGCCAGGCGGCCGGCTGGGCAGGCGCTTCCAGCGCGCTCAGCGAGACAGCGGTGGGGATGGTGCAGGCAAAGACGCGCACGTCGTCCACGTACCAGCCATCCACGCCGGCGCAGCCATCGTTGCCGAAGCTGAAGCGCAGACGCACCGTGTCGCCCGGAACCAGGCCGAGGTAGCTCAGGTCAACCTGCGACTGGCCCCAACTGCCGCCGACGGAACCGCCGTCGGTGCCGGTGAAGGCAGTCTGGCCGGCCAATGGATTGGTGTTGCCGCCGGCGGCCGTCGTGAGGGTTGCGTTGTAAACGTTGAAGGTGAAGGCAGCCGATGGCACCAACGCATAGGCGCCGCCGTTGACGCTGACCTGCACGTTGCCGCCGTCATAGCTCGCCTCGGTCGCCACGTAGTGGTCGAAGACGAACTTGGGCGCCATATCGGGTGGAATGAGGATCGGCCCGCTCTCCATGTGAACCACGCCCGACACGTCGCCGCTGCCGCCATCGCAGTTGCCGCCGAGCGGATCAACGCCATAGGCCGCGGTGCCGGCGCGTCCGCCGGGCAGGCTGCTGTTGGCCTCCCAGTCGTGCGGCTGCCAGCCACTGAAGACACCGAAGTTGGTCAACGTCCAGCCGCCCAGACCGGCCTCGAAGTCATCGAGGAAGAGGTCGGTGACGATCTGACCGGCGGCGCACAGCGCGGGCGTGTTGGGGTTGAGCAGGGGTTGGAAGTTGCATTGGCTGGGCGGCGTGCTCAACTCGGTGGCCAGGCTGGCGTAGTCAACCTGGTGGCAGTTGCCGGCGATGATGATCTGGCCAGAGGGCAGACCAGTGGTCAGGTCAGGCAGATCGAAGCCGCGCAGGTCGTTGCAGGCGGCCAGGATCGAATCGGCGTGATCGGCGAAGTCGCTGGCGGGGCCTTGATAGAAGGCCTGTGCGCGCCAGTAGATGTGAGCCGCCTTGGTCAGGCCGATGCCCATGACGGTTTGGCCATTGAAGGTGCCGCCGTCTACGATCAGGGCGAAGGTGTGGTTGGGCACGCCCGAATTGGTGTGCACGCCGCCGCCATCGGTGGTGCCGCAGGCATAGTATTCATCGGTGACACGCGCCGGGTCGGCGTAGCAGTTGGGGCTCCACATGTCGCGAATCGCCTCGCCGAAGGCGGGGTCATCCTCGCCAGAGAGCCAGCGATAGGAATCGTCGGGCGGAGCGCCGCTGCCCAGGTGCAGCGTGACGTTGACGCCGGTGCCGAGTTGCGCCTTGATCAGGTTGCCGTTGCTGTAGCCGATGGAGAGGGACGGGATGACAATGGTGGGGTCGGCGCCGCCCATGGAGATGGGGGCGTTGCCGCCCGTCACATGGTTGGCGACGATGACGCCGATGGCGCCGGCATCCTGGGCATTGCGCACCTTGACGGTGAAGGCGCAAGAGCCGCGATCCACCAGGGCGATGTTACCAGCGATGGCCGCGCCATTGATCAGCGGTTCGCAGGCGTCGGTGTTGGCGGGGTTGGGCGGTACGCCGCCGCCCACGCCGTCATCGGCCAGCACGACGTTGCCGGTGAGGCCGGCTACCGTCAGCGGCGGGCCGAAAGCGGCTCCGCCGGCGGGATAATCGCCCGCAATGGCCGGCGGTGCGTTGACTGTGAGCACCGGCGGCGGGGTGGAGTAGAGAGAGCAGGCTTCAGCCGTGCGCAGGCCGCCCGGCGTGTCGGTGCCGCGGCCGTTGATCAGGTCAACCACTTCGCCCCAAATGTCGGAGTAGGCCTCGTTCAGGGCGCCGGGCTGCCACATGTAGATCAGGTTGTGCGTGTATTCGGTGTAGGCATGACCCCACTCGTGCGCCACAGTGTCGTCGCCTGTCACACCGGTGCAGTAGTTGGTGGTCGTCCCGTTCCAGTTGGCGTTGGGGCAGGAAATGCCGGGGTCGTCGTTGACGGTCTCCATGACGTGCCCCGCGCCATCGTAGGAATCGCGACCGAACGCGTTCCAGAAGAGGTTGTAGCTCTCGCCGGTGCCGTCAATCAGGTTGTTGATGTCCACGGCGTTGGGGCCGACATAGGGGTATGGATCGCCCTCTTGCCAGACAAGCTGGCCAGGCGTATAGCCCCCGTCGTAGACCTTGCGGCTGAGCGCCTCGTGAATGGCGGAGATGCGATCCACGATCTTGCCGGTGTGAGCATCCACGTAGACGAACTCGCGCACGTCAGAGCCGTTGCTCACTTCGACTTCATAGACCAGATGGTTGAAACCGGCGACGCCCTGCGCCAGGCCGGTGCGGTAGATGCGCAGCGCCTGATTGCGCGCCGTTGCGCCGGCGTGACCAACGGCGGCTTCGGCGATGGCGCCCGCGCGCGCTGCGCTGAGCGAGGCAGCCGCTTCGACGTTGATGGAGGGAATGAAGTAACCGTTGACGGTGTTCAGGCGTCCGGTCGTGTCGAACTGCACATGCAGGCGGCCGGCGAAAACGGGCACGCCCTGGTAGACCTGATCGTAGGTCAGGTGCGTAAAGCCATAGGCGTCGGTCTCCTGCCGCGGCGAGGCCAGTTCGGCGACGGCGTCGCTGACGCCGAAGATGCTGCCATAGAGGGCAAAGAAGGCCGCAGCCTTGGCGGTCGGCCCGCTGGCAGCTTCGACACCAGCCAGAATCTGGTCATCGGCCAGACGCACGAAGCGTGCGGCACCGGTGGACGGTGCAAAATGGATCGTAACATTGTCGTTGGCGTCGGCGCGCAGACGAGCGACGCCGGCCGGATCGAGGACGGGCGTCTCGGGCGCTGCGGAGGCAGCCGCAATCGTTGCCGTGGACGCAGGGCTGGCAAACGCACTGCCAGTCAGCGCCAGCAGGAGCGAAAGGACGGTCAACAGGGCGAGGGGCCGATAGACGGATTGGCGAGTCATGACATTCCTCCTGTGTGGAAATCTAAACAGATTGTCGAGCGAATGACGCCATCAGGGCGTCAGGCCGGTTTGGATAGGGGCGGTCTGTTCCTTTCTATTCTGTGCAATCAAGGCTCTGTGCGATCAAAGCGTTGTCCGAGCCTCCCCAACGGAGACCTGTCGGGTTTTGGCCGCACAGTTGACGTGGATGCACGCTCTGCAGAAAACCTGACAGGTTTTTATCCCGTACGTCGCGGCACACAGCGGCCAGGGCATGACGTGCGCCGGCGGCGCTTGTTCAGAGCGCCGGTGTGCCGCTTGTCAGCCTGAGAAAACGGCGCCGGCCGATCTGCAAAACTCGACTGGCGCCAGGCTCGATGACTGTGTCGAGCTGATCGAGGCGCTGACCGTCCAGCTTGAGGCCGCCCTGTTCGAGCAGACGCCGTCCTTCGCTGCGGCTGGCGATCAGGCCGGCTTTCTGCAGCAGGTCGAGCAATGTCAGCGGCCCGTCGAGCGCAAATTCGGGCATTTCGTCCGGCAGTTCACGGGCCTGGAAGACGGTACGGAAGTGGGCCTCGGCCTCTTGGGCGGCCGCGTGACCGTGGAAGATTTCCACGATTTCCGCTGCCAGTTGCATCTTGGCGTCGCGCGGATGCAATGCGCCGTTGGTCAGGCCCTCTTCGATCCGTTTGATCTGCGCTGGCGTCCAGCGGGTGACCAGGTTCATGAAATTGGGCATGGCGTGATCGGGAATGGACATCACCTTGCCGTACATCTGGGCGGGCGCTTCATCGATACCGATGGCGTTGCCGGTGGACTTGCTCATGCGTAGATGCCCATCGGTGCCCACCAGAATGGGCAGGGTGATGGCAACCTGCGGCCGTTTGCCGGCGGCTTCGGCCAGTTTGCGCCCGGCCATCAGGTTGAAGAGCTGGTCACTGCCGCCCACCTGGACGTCGGCGGCCAGCGCCAGGGCGTCATAGCCCTGCATCAGAGCATAGAAAAATTCGTGCAGCCAGATGGCGTCATTGTTGGCAAAGCGTTTGGCAAAGTTGTCGCGCGCCAGGAACTGTTGCACCGTGAAATTGGCGGCCAGGCGAATGACATCGGCAAAAGTCAGGGACGACAGCCACTCCGCGTTGAAGCGAATGGCTGTCGCTTCTGGGTCGAGGATCTTGAAAGCCTGGGCGGTGTAGGTGGCCGCGTTGGCCGCCACCTGTTCGGTCGAGAGCTGTTTGCGCACACCCTCCTTGTCCGAAGGATCGCCGATCAGGCTGGTGAAGTTGCCGATCAAGAAAGTGCAGTGATGGCCCAGTTCCTGGAACTGGCGCAGCTTGCGCATCGGCACCGTATGCCCCAGGTGAATGTCGGGCGCCGATGGGTCAACCCCCAGGTAGACCCTGAGCGGGTGGCCGCTTTGCTCTGATTCGAGCAGCCGTGCGCGCAGTTCCTTTTCCATATTGGCGAAGGTCTGGGCGTCGCCAAAGTCGGCGCCGCGCATCAGGATCGCAGCCTGTTCCTCGATGCTGAGTTGATGATTCATGACGGTGTCCACGGTTGGTTTCGGGCGAGGCGACGCCGGCGCATAGGCGCCGGTTGGCGCCAGCCGCGCAGGGGTGCGTCGGCTGGCGCCCATTATAATGCAGATCGCCCATCAAGACAATTCGCGGCGGGGTTGTGCAGCGCCAACCCTTGTCAGGTGAACTGGATGACGCCATCCCGCACATCGGCTTCGATCGTCTGGCCCGACTTGAAGCGACCTTCCAACAGCGCCAGCGCCAGCGAGTCTTGCAGGTGGGTCTGAATGGCCCGCTTGAGCGGACGTGCGCCATAGGTCGGGTCGTAGCCAGCCTCGGCCAGGTACTCCTGGGCGCGCTTGCTGACGACGAGCGCCAGGCCATGTTCGGCCAGCAGCTTCTGCAGGCGGCGCAGTTGAATCTGCACCACCTGCACCAGGTCGGCCCGGCTGAGTGAATGGAAAACGATGATGTCGTCCACGCGGTTCAGGAATTCGGGCGGAAACTCCTGGCGCAGCGCCAACAACGCCCGTTGGCGCTTCTCTTCGTCGAATAGCGCCAGGTCGGCGATGAAGTGACTGCCGACGTTCGAGGTCATGATGATGACGGTGTTCTTGAAGTCTACCGTGCGCCCCTTGCCGTCGGTCAGGCGGCCATCGTCCAGCACTTGCAGCAGGGCGTCGAAGACGTCGCGGTGCGCCTTTTCGATCTCGTCGAAGAGCACGACACAGTAGGGCTTGCGCCGCACCGCCTCGGTCAACTGCCCGCCTTCATCGTAGCCGACATAGCCGGGGGGCGCGCCGATCAAGCGGCTGACGGTGTGACGTTCCTGATACTCGCTCATGTCAATGCGCACCAGGTTATTCTCGTCGTCGAAGAGGAATTCGGCCAGCGCGCGCGCCAGTTCCGTCTTGCCGACGCCGGTCGGCCCCAGGAAGATGAAACTGCCAATGGGCCGGTTGGGGTCTTGCAGGCCGGCGCGCGCCCGCCGCACCGCCCTGGCGACGGCGGTCACAGCCGCATCCTGGCCAACGACGCGCTGGTGCAGGCGATCTTCCATCTGCATCAGCTTGGCCACTTCGCCTTCCAACAGCTTGCTGACCGGGATGTGCGTCCAACTCGAAACGACGGCGGCGATCTCCTCGGCGCCCACTTCCTCTTTGAGCAACATCCCCCGCGCCTGCATCTCCTGCAACTGCGCTTCGATCTCGCTCAACTGACGTTCCTGCCCGGCCAGCCGCCCATATTGCAGTTCGGAGGCGCGGCCATAATCGGCGCGACGCTGCGCTTGCTCGATCTCCAGGCGCGTTTGTTCGATCTCTTCTTTCAGGCCGGCGCGGCGCTGAATCGCCTCGCGCTCGCGCACCAGACGCGCTTCCAGGCCGCGCTCTGCCTCGCGCAGGTTGGCCAACTCACGTTCCAACGTGGCCAAGCGCGTCTTGCTGCCCGCGTCCGATTCCTTTTTCAACGCCTCACGTTCGATTTCGAGCTGCATCGCGCGGCGTTTGATCTCGTCCAACTCCGCCGGGTTCGAGGTGATTTCCATGCGCAGGCGGCTGGCCGCTTCGTCAATCAGGTCAATCGCCTTGTCGGGCAGGAAACGGTCACTGATGTAGCGTTTGGAGAGCGCCGCAGCGGCAATCACGGCAGCGTCGGTGATGCGCACGTTGTGATGCACCTCGTAGCGTTCCTTCAGCCCGCGCAGGATCGAGACGGTCTCTTCGACCCCCGGCTCGTCCACCAGCACCGGCTGGAAGCGCCGTTCCAGCGCCGGGTCTTTTTCGACATGCTTACGGTACTCGTCGAGCGTCGTCGCGCCGATGGCGTGCAGCTCGCCGCGCGCCAGCATCGGCTTGAGCATGTTGCTGGCGTCCATCGCCCCCTCGGCGGCCCCGGCGCCGACGACGGTGTGCAGTTCGTCAATGAAGAGAATGACCTGCCCCTGGGCCTCGGTCACCTCTTTGAGCACAGCCTTCAGGCGCTCTTCGAACTCCCCGCGGTATTTGGCGCCGGCGATCAGCGCGCCCATGTCGAGCGTCACCACGCGCTTGTCGCGCAGACCTGCCGGCACATCGCCGCGCACGATGCGGCCAGCCAGCCCCTCGACGATGGCGGTCTTGCCGACGCCTGGTTCGCCGATCAAGACCGGGTTGTTCTTGGTGCGCCGGCTCAGAATTTGGATGGTGCGGCGAATCTCGTCATCGCGCCCGATGACCGGGTCGAGCTTGCCCTGGCGCGCCATCTGCGTCAAGTCACGTCCATATTTATCGAGCGCCCGGTAGGTCGCCTCGGGGTTTTGACTCGTCACGCGCTGGCTGCCGCGAATGGCGGTCAGGGCCTGCAACAGACGGTCGCGGCTCAGTCCCAGGCGCGCCAGCGCTTTCTGTGCACCGCCGCCCTGTTCGCCGGCCAGGGCGAGCAGGAGGTGTTCGGCGCTGACATAATCATCGCGCATGACCGTCGCCTCGGCCTGCGCCTCCTGCAGGACGCGGGTTAGCATCGGGCTAAGGCTGGCTTGCACGTTACTGCCATACGATTTGGGCCAGCGCGCCAGTTCGGCGTCGAGCTGGCGCGCGGCGACCTGCGGGTCGAGGCCGGCCTGCTGTACGACTTCAGGCGCAACCCCGCCCTCCTGACGCAAGAGCGCCAGGAGCAGATGTTCGGGTTGAATCTGTGCGTGGCCCAGGTCCTGCGCCAGCGCCTGGGCGTCGAAAACGGCCTCTTGGGCCTTCTGTGTGAATTTGTCCAGTCTCATGCAACATCCTCCCTGTGGCCGATCTGTTCGAATGGCATCGGCGCACGCTGTACACCGTCTTTTAGTCTATAGGCGCTGTGCACCGTCTTTTAGTCTATAGGCGCTGT
>CAZOLV010000019.1:44155-46313 GCA_964580725.1 uncultured Anaerolineae bacterium
AGTCTATAGGCGCTGTGCACCGTCTTTTAGTCTATAGGCGCTGTGCACCGTCTTTCAGTCTATAGGCGCTGTGCACCGTCTTTCAGTCTATAGGCGCTGTGCACCGTCTTTCAGTCTATAGGCGCTGTACACCGTCTTTTAGTCTATAGGCGCTGTGCACCGTCTTTTAGTCTATAGGCGCTGTATTAGAAGAACGTTGGCGCTGTGTTGATCTTGCGCTAACGTCTGCCAATGCGGTACAATTTCAAGCAGGGGGGCAGATCATCTATGTCAGAACAGTTCGTTTCGTTTCAGAACAAGGGGCAGACCCTGGTGGGGATGTTGCACCTGCCAGTCGGCGCCGGACCGTTTCCGGCAGTCATCCTCTTTCACGGGTTTACGGCCGACCGCAACGAGCACCACTTTCTACTGGTCAAGGCGGCGCGGGCGTTGGCGGCGGCCGGTTTTGCGGCGCTGCGTTTCGATTTTCGTGGTTCAGGCGAGAGCGAGGGGGACTTCAGCCAGGTCACAATCGAGGAAGAGATCAGCGATGGGTTGGCGGCGCGCGCCTGGCTGCAGGCGCAGCCGCTGATTGCGGCGGATCGCATCGGTCTGTGCGGTTTGAGCGTGGGCGGGGCCGTGGCGGCCTGCCTGGCCGGGCGCACAGGCGACGCGCCGGCGCTGGTGTTATGGGCGCCGGTGGCAGACCCGCGGCGCGTCTTCACCGAAGCGGGGGGCGTTGGCGGCGGTTTTGCGCCGGTTCCGGTCGAGGGTGGGTTGGACATTGGCGGGCTGGTGGTAGGCCAGGGGATGATCGCCGATGCGCTACGGCTGCGCCCCACCGAAGAGGTGAAGGCGCATACGGGAGAGGTGCTGGTGATTCACGGCCTGGCCGACCAGACGGTGCCGCCATACAACGGCGAGCTGTATCGCGAGGCGTTGGGCGACCGCTGTACCTTGCACTGGATCGCCGGCGCCGATCACACCTTCTCGCGCACGTGGTGGGAACGCGAGGTGATCGAACTGACGATCGCCCATTTACGCAGCCATCTGTAAAGCACACACGCGGCGACCTGTCTGCGCCTGATTGGTGAATGACTAGATGAGATCGAGGTCTTGCGCGGCGGGATCGCTCTTTTCCCGGCGCAGACGCCAGGCGAAATAGAGCGCCGCGGCCAGGCCGAAGATCGCCCAGGTGATGTCGCCCAGCGTCTCGCTCAGGGCTTGGACGCGATCGCTGAAAAACCAACCCAGGCTGATGTAAAGCGTTGCCCAGAGCAGTTCGCCCAGGGCATCCCAGGCAAGGAACTTGGGATAGGAGAAACGGGTGAGGCCGCAGGTGAGGTTGAGCCAGGGGCCAAGCGGCGTCAGCAGCCAACGCGTCAAGAACACGCTGGCGCCGCCCCAACGCGTCATGCTGGCCGACGCCTGTTCCAGGCGCGCCGCTGCGCCCAGGCGCCTGCTCAGGCCGGCGACGACATGCGGGCCGCTCCAGCGTCCCACCGCATAGCCGAGCTGATCGCCAAGCACGGCGGCCAACCCCACGAAGATCGCCATGGACAGCAGGGGCAAATCGCCCTGCTGCGCCAGCGAGCCGATCACGAGCAACAGCAGCGTCATGGGCAGGGGAATGCCCAGGGCGGCCAGGAAAACCAGACCAAAGAGCGCCGGCAGGCCATACGTCTCGAAGGCCAGCAGCAGGCTGTCGGATAGGGTCATGGCCGTAGCCCAGATGGATCAGCAAGCGCTGGTTGCGGCGCCGCTGGATCGAGCGGCGGCGGTTGTGATGAGGAATGGGTGCTGCGATAGTCCGCAATGGCCTGTTGTAAAGCGGCGATCAGATCTGTGACCGGCCGCCCCTGCGCAGCGGCGATGGCGCTCAAAGGCTGGCGCGCCTGCGAGAGGGGGATGCCAAGCGCATCGAGCAGGACGGGCGGCGGCGTTCGATAGGCGCGCGCCACATAGGTCACGCTCATCCAGGGGCGAATCGGTTCATCCCTGGATGGGCGCGGGGCGTGCCGCACCGCACGGCCGATGAAGATCAAGACCACCAGCAGCGACAGTAGCAGTCCGAACATGAGCAGCCGGCGGCGTGAGCGCGACATGGCAACGTTTCCCTTCCTATCCTATCCTATCCTATCCTATCCTATCCTATCCTATCCTATCCTATCCTATCCTA
>CAZOLV010000019.1:46413-60316 GCA_964580725.1 uncultured Anaerolineae bacterium
TATCCTATCCTATCCTATCCTATCCTATCCTATCCTATCCTATCCTATCCTATCCAATCCTATCCTATCCTATCCTGACCTGACCTGAACATTCAACACAAGTCTGGATGTATCATCTCAACAATTCGGGGCAAAGACCTGTCAGGTTTCCGGTTTGAATCCAGGCGTCAGGGGCGCGTCATGGCGACGCTCGAATCCCACAGGCGCGCCGCGGCGCCGGCATCATAAGACGCCTTGACCGATTCTTCGACCTGACGATTGACGAAGTAGCGACCCGTCACGCCCTCCACGGCCGGGGAGCTGGCCAGATAGATGCTGGTCTGCGCCCCTTCTTGGGGCGAAATGGCCATGAAGCGGGTCAGCAGGCCGACCACCAGGCTGGCAAAGCCGCCGTTGTTGCGTCCAAATTGGGAGGCAACGAAGCCGGGATGAAGCACATTGGCGGTCACGCCGGTTCCTTGCAGCCGCCGCGCGAGTTCGTAGGTGAACAGGATGTTGGCCAGCTTGGAGTGCGCATAGGCCCCCCAGCCGATGCCGTAGCCGTGCTTGAACTCCACATCATCGAGCCGCAGTTTGGCGGCCTGGTGCGCATTGGACGAGACGACGACGATGCGCGCCGGCGCGCTGGCCTTGAGCACATCGAGCAGTTCCTGCGTCAAAACGAAATAGCTGAGATGATTGAGCGCCCAGGTCAACTCGCGTCCCTCCGCTGTTTCCTGGCGCCTGGCGAAGTAACCGCCAGCGTTGTTCACCAGGACATCGAGACGGTCATAGCGCCGCTTGAACTCGGCGGCCACGCGGCGCACTTCCGCCGTCAGCGAGAGATCGGCCACCAGGAACTCGACGCGAGAGTTGCCGCTGGCCTGTTTGATCTCTTCGCTCACGGCCGCGCACTTGGCCGGGTTACGGCCAATCCCCACAACAACGGCGCCCATACGCGCCAGCTCCAACGCCGTCACCTTACCGATGCCGTCGCTGGCTCCACTGATGAGACAGACTTTCGATTTCACAATGTCCTCTTGATGATTCGATGATCGAACAGGCTCAGCCTACCGAAACTCCCGGCCGCACGGCCCTCTGATCTCTACCCTCTGTTCGCCTTTATCCTTTTGACGCCCCAACGCCGCCACAGTCACTGGCGAAAGACCTGACAGGTGCGCCAGTGAAAAGTCTGTCAGGCAAGAAAGTCGCACGGCGCACCTGTCAGGTCTCGTGGCGAAAGACCTGACAGGTGCGCCAGCGAGAAGTCTGTCAGGCAAGAAAGTCGCACGGCGCACCTGTCAGGTCTCGTGTTTCCCCCCATTCGATAAACCACGCCGGGGTGCGGCGCTGCGGCTGAGGTGTGGTACAATCGAGAGTAGGAGGAACTGCGACGTTCATGAATTCCGAAATTTTCGAGCTACACCTCGATGGCCGCTCGTTGACGATCGAACAGGTCGTGCGCGCCGCACACAGCGCGCCAGGACAGATGCAGGTGCGTCTGAGCGACGACGCACGGCAGCGCATGGAGCGCAGCCAGGCGGCAGTCATCCAGATCATCGCCGAAGGTCAGGTGGTCTACGGCATCACCACCGGCTTTGGCGCCTTCAAGCAAGTGCTGATATCCGCCGAACAGACGACAATCCTGCAGCGCAACATCCTGATGAGTCACGCCGTGGGCGTTGGAGCGCCATTCGACACCGAAGTCGTGCGCGCCATGATGCTGATTCGCGCCAACACCCTGGCCCTCGGCTTCTCCGGCATTCGCCCCGCCGTGATCGAACATCTGCTGGCCATGCTGGCCCGCGGCGTCCACCCCATCGTGCCGCGGCAAGGCTCGTTGGGCGCATCGGGCGACCTGGCCCCGCTGGCCCACATTGCGCTGACGCTGATCGGCCTGGGCGAGGCGGAGTTCGATGGGGAGATCCTGCCCGGCGCCGAGGCGTTAGCCCGCGCCGGCCTGGCGCCCATCGCCCTGCAGGCCAAAGAGGGCCTGGCGCTCACCAACGGTACCAGCCTGATGGCAGCCCTCGGCTGTCTGGCCGTGGCCGAGGCAGAAAACGCCGCCCGCATCGCCGACATTGCCGGCTGCCTGTCGCTGGAGGCGCTGCACGGCACCACTCGCGCCTTCGACGCCCGTATTCACGCCGCCCGCCCTCATCCACGCCAGATCGAATGCGCCGCCCGTCTGCGCCAACTGCTGGCCGGCTCGGACTTCGTACGCGACGCCGCGCCCCGTCCGTCGCCGGGCGCCGGCGCAGCAACCTCGGTTGCGCCGGTTGATCCACAAGACGCCTACACGCTGCGCTGCATCCCGCAGGTGCACGGCGCCTGCGAAGACGCCATCAAGTACGCCCGTTGGGTCGTCGAGATCGAGTTGAACAGCGCCACCGACAACCCGCTCATCTTCGTGGATGAGATCAGCGGCGCCGTGGAGGTCATTTCGGGCGGCAATTTCCACGGCGAACCGCTCGCCATCGCCTTCGACTACCTGGGGCTGGCCTTGACCGAACTGGGCAACATTTCCGAACGTCGTCTCAACCGTCTGTTGGACGCCAGCAGCAACGGCCATCTGCTGCCCCCCTTCCTCACCGCCGATGGGGGCCTCAACAGCGGTTTCATGCTCCTGCAATACACCGCGGCGGCGCTATGCAGCGAAAACAAGGCGCTCGTGCATCCCGCCAGCGCCGACACCATCCCCACCTCGGCCAACGTCGAAGATCATGTCAGCAATGGGCCGATCGCCGGCCGGCAAGCGCGGCGCATCCTGCGCAATCTGGAGTCTATCCTCGCCATCGAACTGCTGGCGGCCGCCCAGGCCATCGAATTTCGCCGGCAGGCGCTTGGGCCGCAGGCCGTGTTGGGACAAGGCACCGGCCCGGTCTATGCGCTGCTGCGTCAGCACGTTCCGTTCGTCGCCGCAGATACCGTCATGTATCCGTTGATCGAGACCGTGCGCCAGCTCGTCGTGAGCGGCGCATGCGCCGCCGCCGCCTGAGCCTGACGCAGGCGCGACCGGCGCCGCTTGGGGGCGCGATCATCAGGCCCAAACGCTGCCTTCTAAAGCGCCGCCAACAGTTCTTGCGTCCAGACGGCCGCCTGATGGGTTTCGGCGGCGTCGAGGTTGCGCAAGGGAAGGCGCACCGCGCCGCCGGCCTGACCACGCGCCGCCAGGCCAGCCTTCCAGCCCGCAATCCCATAGCGCCCCACAGTCTCGCTGGCGCGGCGCAGCAATTCGCCATGCTGACGCACGGCGGCGATGTCGCCGCGGCGGGCAGCCTGCACCAGACCCACCGCCGCCTCCGGCAGCAGGTTGGCAGCGGCCAGAATCACCCCGGACGCCAGGCCGGTCAGCAGGAAGCCGGGGGCGGCGTGCGCCGAGCCGCTGAGGATCGTGAAGCGGCTGCCGGTCGTCGCCCGGTATTGCGCCGCAGTTTGGGTATCGCCGCCGCTATTCTTCATGCCCAGGATGTTGGGATGATCCCACAAGGCCGCCGCCGTTTCGGGCGGCAGCGTCACGCCGACGATGGGCGGCACGCTGTAGAGCAGGATCGGGATGGGGCTGGCATCGGCCACGGCGCGGTAGTGGTTGGTCAGGTTGGCGGCGTTCATCGCCTTCTGGTAGTAGCTGGGCGTCACGACCAGCGCTACATCGGCGCCGGCCTGGGCCGCCCGCCGCGTCTCGGCGATCGTCGCACGCGTGCCGGCCAGCCCGGTCCCGGCAATCAGCAGCTTGTGCGCCGGAATCTGCCGCCGGCCGGCCTCCAGCACCAGGCTGCGTTCGAATTCGCTCAGGTGAACCTGTTCGCCGGTCGAGCCGAGCAGCAGGATACCGTCCAGACCGTAGGCCAGCAGCCAGTGCAGGTTGGCGCTCAGGGCGGTCGGGTCTACCTCATCGCTGGCGTCGAAGGGGGTGATGGCGGCGACGAAGGCCCCGGCGAGCCGTCGTTCGAGTTCCTCACGTTGCATCGTTGTTTCCTCTTTTCGTTTCTCGGGGGGAACACAAGACCTGACAGGTGCGCCGTGCGACTCTCTTGCCTGACAGACTTCTCACTGGCGCACCTGTCAGGTCTTTCGCCACGAGACCTGACCCTACGCGTCCGGCAAGAAGCGGGCAAAGACGCGATTGCCGATCAAGACCGCCGGTGGCGTCAGGCGCAGGGTCGTTGGGGTGATTTCCAGCCAGCCGCGCGCCGTCAGATCGGGGAGAATCGGGGCATAGACCTCGGTCGGGTCAAGGCCGAAGCGCACCCGGAACGCCGCTCGATCGGCGCCTTCGACGAGGAGGCGCAGGCCAAGCATCATCGTTTCGCCCCTGGCCAGGGCGGGCGTCGCCAGTTCCTGCCAGTCGAGGGACGACTGACCTGCGTCCACACGCTCGATGTAGGCCGCTGGCTGGCGCAGGTTCGACCAACGCCGCCCCTGTTCGCCCGAAAAAGCGCCTGGCCCAAAGCCCAGGTAATCGCCGTTGCGCCAATAGGTCAGGTTGTGGCGAGACACAAAAGCGCTGTGATCGGCGCAGCGGTCAGGGGCAGCCCCAGACCGGTTGGGTCGGTGTAGGGCGGCCCAGTTGGAGATTTCGTACTGCTGATACCCCGCCGCCGCCAGCATTTCCTGCGCCATGCTGTACAGATCGGCGGTCAGGTCTTCGCTGGCCGGGCGCACGCGGCCGCTCTGCACCCAGGCGGCCAGGGGCGTGTCATCTTCCACCGTCAGGCTGTAGAGCGACAGGTGTTCCGGTCCCAGGGCCAGCGCACGCCGCAGGGTGCGCTGCCAGCTTGCCGGGGTCTGTTCCGGCAGCCCGAACATGAAGTCGAGGGAGATATTCTCGAAACCGGCCGCCCGCGCCCGTCGGAAGGCCAGTTCGGCCTCCTCGGCGCTGTGGATGCGTCCCAGGAAGGCCAGTTCGGACGGCTCGAAGCTCTGCACGCCCAGGCTCAGGCGGTTGACGCCCAGGCGGCGCAAGTCATCGAAGCGCGCTTGATCCACTGCGCCGGGGTTGGCCTCGCAGGTAATCTCGGCGTCGGGCGCCACGGTGAAGGCCTGGGCGCAGGCGTCGAGCAAACGGGCCAACTGTGCGGCGTTGAGCACGGTGGGGGTGCCGCCGCCCAGGAAGATGGTGTGCACAGCGGGGCGCTGACGCTGCGCCCCGGCCGCCATGATCTCGCGCGCCAGCGCGGCGCTCAGCGGCTCGAAGAGCGTCTGCAGGCCCGCAAAGGTATTGAAATCACAGTAAGGGCACTTGCGCAGGCAGAAGGGGACGTGCAGATAGAGGCTGAGTGGGGTCATGCGTCTCGATTCTGGAAGCGGAATCCGTGCCCGCGCATCGTCAGGATGAAGGCGTGTGCGGGGTCGAGTTCTGCCAGGCGTTCACGCAGGCGGCGCACCAGGGCGTCTATGGCCTGCTCGGAAATGCCCTCTTCGGCGTCGTCAGGCCAGATCGTGCGGATGATCTCGTCCCGGCTGACGATGCCGCCGGCGGTCTGCATCAGCAGTTCCAGCAGACGGTACTGCGGCAGCGAGAGGGGGGGCGCCAACGCCCGCTCGCCCAGCAAGACCTGGCGCGTATCCGGCTCGATGCGCAGCAGCGACAGGCGCACAGGCCTCGGCTCGACCGGCTCAGCGGCCGGCTTCGCTTGAACAAGATCTCCGAACAGCGCCTCGACGCGCACGTCGGGCGGCGCAGAGGGGAACAGCAAAGGGGCCGTCTGCTCGGCGTCTACGAACGCCAGCTTGAAACGCAGAGCGATCTGGATCTCGTCGCCGTCATCCAGCGGCGCGACGCTCAGCAGTTCGCGCCCGTTGAGATGCGTGCTGTTCTTGCTCCCCAGGTCTTCGACGAAAAAGCGGTCGCCGCGCCGAAAGATTCGCGCATGGCGGCGTGACACCTGGCGGTCGTCCAAAACGATTTCGCAGTCAGGGCTGCGACCGATCACCAGTTCCGCTTGATCGAGCGGATAGGTACGGCCCGTCTGGTTGCCGCGCTGAAGGATGAGTATGGCGGTTTCACGGTTCAGCATGACAAGTGGTATACTCTCCTCAAGTTGGCGCTATGAGCAAGACACTCGCGAACGGCACACTTCTCTATAATCGTTACAAAGTGATCGAACTGGTCGGGCAAGGCGGCATGGGTGCGGTCTACCGGGCCGACGACACGCGCTTGAAGGGGCGCCTTTGCGCCATCAAAGAGGTCGTGCCCGATCAGGACAACGATCTCTTCGAGCAGGCCTCGGAGCAATTTTACCGCGAAGCCAGCACTCTGGCCAGTTTGGATCACCCCAATTTACCCAAAGTCTCCGACTATTTCACCACGCACGGCCACGAATACCTGGTGATGGATTTCGTCCCTGGGCGCGACCTGCACGATCTGGTGCAGGAGGCGCGCCGGCAGGAACGGTTTCTCAGCGAGGAGGTGGTACTCGGCTGGACGATGCAGTTGCTCGATGCGCTGGAGTATCTACACAGCCAGGACCCCCCCGTGCTGCATCGTGACATCAAACCTTCCAACATCAAGCTAACGCCGCGGGGCGCCATCAAGCTGGTTGATTTCGGCCTGGTCAAGCTGCTGTTGGCCGACGACAGCCGCACCGTCACCGTGGTTCAGGGACGCGGCACGATTCAGTACACGCCGCTGGAACAGTACGGCGGCGACGCCGGTTACACCGATGTGCGCTCCGACATCTACGCCTTCGGCGCAACGCTCTATCACCTGCTGACGGGGCAGCCGCCGGCGGACGCCAAGCAACGGTTCCTCAGACCGGGCAGCCTGACGCCGCCGCGCAGTCTCAACCCGGCGATCTCAGTGGCAACCGAGCAGGCGATCATGCGCTGCATGGCGATGCACCCCAATGATCGTCCCGCTTCTGTGAGCGAGGTGCGCAAGATTCTGTTCGATCCTATGCACGCGACGAAAGGCGGTCAGGCATTGGCGCCGGCATGGGAGCAGGCGCTGCAAGTCAACAGCGCGCTGATCGGCGCCGCGCTGGGCCTCGCCGCCCTGGCCCTCCTCGCTACGTTGCTGGCGCCGGTTTTGCCCTAGCACCCACTTTTCACTTTCCACTGTTTTCAGGCATTGTGGCCGCGCCAGGGGAGCGCGGCCAGAGGAGCCAGCGCGCCGACGAAGGCGACGAAGAGGGCGCCCCAGGGGTGCAAACTGCGCTGCAGCCAGGTTGCGCCTGGCAGTAAACCCAAGACGTAGAGCAGGTATGCGCCCAACCCGCTGAGCGCGCCCCAGGCCAGCAGACGCACGATGTCATTGGGCGTGCGGCGATCATGATTGGCCTGCACAATGAAGATCAGCGCGCCTGCCGCCGTTACGCCCAACAGCGCCAGCAGATAGGCCGTCAAATCGACGCGGCGGCGCGGCGCCGGCGGTTCGACCGGCTCGCCGGGCGGCGCAGGGGTCTCAGTCGGCTTCGGCGTCGGCGTCCAGGTTGGCGTTGGCGTTGGTGTGTCGGTCGGCGTGGCTGTCGGCGTCGGCACCACCGTTTCGATGCGCGCCGGCGCGTCCCCCTGGATCGTCACCAGCAGCGTCGTAGATTGCTTGGCGTTGTTGGCGCTGGCCGTGATGCGCAGCTCCCCCGTGCGTTCCAGTTTGACGCTGGCGCGCGCAACCCCATCCACCGTCGTCGTCTCCTGCCGCGGCAGTTCGAGCGCCTCGCTGGCGTAGAACAGCCGGAACGTCACCGGCGTCCCGTCGGGAACGGCGTGCCCGTTACGGTCGCGAATGATCCCCGTCGTCAACTGCAGCGTATCTCCCACCTTGACAGGAATTGGCTCGGACACCGGATTGCCCGCCGCATCGCTGCCCGCCGGCAAGATCGAAATGACCTGCGCCGGGTCAGGCTCCAGGCGCGTCTGCAGATCGTAACTTGTGCCCGGCACACTGACCGGCGCCGCCCCGGCCGGTGTGAACTCGCGGAAGAGTGCTCGCACCGCCGCCTCCAGGAACGGTTCGGTGCTGGAATAGATGCCGTAATAGGCGGTGAGCTTGCTTGTCTCCGTCGTGTCGAGATAGTAGGGCGCATTGAGAGCCAGCACGATGATCTTCTTGTCGCGCAGACTGTCCGAACGCTGGCGCAAGAAGACCTTGACCACATCCGAAGAGGGCGTTTCGAACGGCGCGATGTCGAGCATGGCAAAGATCAGGTAATCGCTGGCGCGGATCGTTCCTTCGACCGAAGCAGCGCTGCTGGCGGCAGCCTTGCCATCGAGCACATTCTTCAACTGCTCGAAGCTGAAGCTGGCGACATTGGCGGCGGGTACCTGACCGGTGGCCTGCGGGCCGTAGAGGCGCAGAATGATCTTCTGCAGCGCATCCACCGAAACCATGGCGAACGAGGGGCAATCGGCGCAATCCTGCACGACCCGGCTGTCGCTGAAGATCACGAGCTTCTCATCGTTCAGCGGCGAGGTGGGGACGCGATCGGCCAGTTCCTGCGGGCCGGGATAGAGCAGGGTAATGGCTTCTTTGGCAATCTGGGCGACGGCGGCGCGGTGCGAGCCGGCCAGCGTCGTGGCCACGGTTGCGTTCACCAGCACGTTGTCGAGCGCAAGCTGGCGATAGAGCCGCAGCTTCAGGCTGAGAATGCGCGTCACCGCGGCGTCGGCGCGGGCGCGAAAGTCGCTGTCGCTGTCGTACTTCTCGCGGAAGAAGAGGATGGTGTCCTTGATGTTCGCCATTTGGTCGCGCTCGTCGTCGGTCAGGGCGAAGTTGGTGAGCGTGAGCAGATCGTTGCCGGCGGTAAAGGCGTCCAACGCAATCTGGCGTTGGGGGAATTTCTGCAACTGCGCATCGTAATAACGGCGCACCGCGGGTACCCCCAGGCTATCGCTGACCAGCAGGCCGCCGGCGCTGCGCCAGGGCTTGAACTCCGGCAGACTCATGATCGTTTGCAACTGCGGCGCCAGGCTGATGGGCGGCGTCAACTGGCGCGTGTTGTCCTGAAAACCGCGATAACGGATGTGCGACGACATCAGCGCCTCGGTCGGCGTCAAGAGCAGGCTGGCGTCGAGCCGGGTGGCAACGGCAAAGGGTGGCAGTTCGACCTGTTGCAGCGCCGCCAGCGGCTTCTGCACCGTGGCCACCTCCTCTTCGGGGCGGCGGTCGCTGCTGCCCTGTCCGGGGAAATGCTTGGCCACCGTCGCCACGCGCCCCTGGCTGCCCTCATGCACTCCCTGGATGTAGGCCTGTCCCATGCGCCCCACCCAGTAGGGGTCGCCGCCAAAGACGCGCACCCCTAGATCGCCCTCGCGCCCGCTGCGTGGGCTTTCCAACACGTCGAGGGAGGGACCAAGCAGGAAGTTGATCCCCACCGCCGCCAGTTCACGACCGACGATCTGCCCCACCGCCTGTGCGTTTTCGGGATTCCAGGCGGCGCCAAGCGCCATGGCGTCGGGCAGCGGCGTAAAGCCGTTGCGCAGCCAGGTGTAGGGATAGTCGTTGCCTTCGTGGGTCAAGCCGACGAAGAGGGGCAGGCGCGGCATTCCTTCGTCCGGTTCATCCGGTTTGGGAGGGCGCGCCGTGGCCGTGGCTTTGGCCTCGCTTGTCGCGGTGACGACAGGCGTCGCGGTGACGTTGGGAGAGAGCAAGACCTGATCGAAGGCCAGGGCCTGCAGTTGGTTGTTGAGCGCCGCCACGCTGGCAGGCGTCGCACCGGCGGCCCCAAAGTTCTCCGCCGTCAGCAGCACCCCGCCAACATCGTAATCCTCGATCAGTTCGGCAATGGCAGAACCTGGCCCCACGTCGCTGCCGCGAAACCCGACCAGGAAAAGCTGACCCACTTTCTGGCCGGTCGTCATGCGCTTGAGCAGCTTCTGCACCTCTGTGTCGGCTGGCGCCGGTGCGGCCCAACTGCGCGCCGGCGCCAGCAGCACAATCAGCAGCGTTGCCCACAGCAGGGCGCGCCGGGCCAATCGCCGCCCGCGGCTCACACCCCGCTGTTCGTGCAGTGCTGCCATGCCATTGACCTCGATCAAACGCTCGCCTGATCGGCGGCCTGGGGCAGGCCAGCCGCAACCAGTTCGGCAATATCCTTGACCTGCACACCCTCTGCCTGTTTGCTGGCGTCGCTCAGCATCGTCAAGCAGAAGGGACAGCCCACGGCGATCGTTTGGGCGCCGGTAGCGGCTGCCTCCTGGTAGCGTGTCATGTTGACCGCCGCCTCGCCGTGTTCTTCCTCTTTCCACATCTGTGCGCCGCCGGCGCCACAACAGAACGATTTCTGACCGTTGCGCGCCATCTCCACCAGGTTGATGTGCGCCTGCGCCAGGACGTTGCGCGGCGCTTGCACGACGCCGTTGTGGCGTCCCAGGTAGCAGGGGTCGTGCAAAGTCACCAATCCGATCGCCGCCAGGTTGGATTGCAGCTTGCCCGCCGCCATCAGTTCGGCGATCAGTTCGGTGTGATGGACGACGGTGTAGCTGCCGCCGTACTGCGAGTATTCCTTGCCCAACGTGTGCAAACAATGCGGGCAGGTCGCCACGATGCGTTTTGGCTTGAATTCGTTCAGCGTTTCGATATTGGCCTGTGCCAGTTCGAAGAAGAGCGCCTCGTTGCCGGCGCGGCGGGCGCTGTCGCCGGTGCAGTTTTCCATCTCGCCAAGCACGGCAAAATTGACCCCGGCCGCCTTGAGGATGCGCGCAAAGTCACGCGCCGTCTTTTGCGCACGGCTGTCGTAGGAGGGGGCGCAGCCAACCCACCAGAGCACGTCGAAGTCAGGGTTGTCCTCCACCGTTGGGATGTCGAGATCGGCCGCCCAGGCCATGCGGTCGCCGCGGGCCAGGTTCCACGGGTTGCCGGCGCGCTCCATGCCCTTGAATGCCGCTTGCAGCGGTTCGGGGAACTCGCTCTCCATCAACACCTGATTGCGGCGCATGTAGAGAATGTCGAACATCGGCTCGTTGCCCACCGGGCAGACCTCGATGCAGGCGCCACAGGCCGTGCAGGCCCACACCGCCGACTCGCTGATGGCAAAGTCGAGCAGGCGATCGGGCGATTCCTTGCCTTGCGCCAGCAGGGCAGCGTGTTGGTTGATGTAGTAACGTTTGTTCACCTCCAACGCCGAGGGCGACAGTTCCTTGCCGGTCGTGTAGGCCGGGCAGACATCCTGGCAGCGGTTGCACATGATGCAGGCGTAGGCGTCTACCAGGTGCGTCCAGGGCAGATGCTCCAGCCGGTTGGCGCCAAACTGTTCGATGGACTCATCCTCGAAGTTGATCGGCTCCAGCGCTCCACGCGAGGTGCGCTGCGGTTTGCTGAGGAAATTGACGCCGGCCATGATCAGGTGGATGTGCTTGGTGCGGGGGAAGTAGGGGACGAACGCCAGGATCAGGCCAATGGCGAGCCACCAACTGACGTGCTGCATCACCGTCAGCGTTCCTTCGCTCATGCCGCTCCAGAGGCCGCTGACCAGGTTGGCGAACGGCTGGCCCGCATCGCCGGCGCCGGTCGTCAGACGATGTTCGGCGATCATGAAGGATTCACCCAGAAAGCGGAAGCCGACATGGCAGAGGATGAAGAGGCCAACGATCAGCGAATCGCGCCGCACACCGCCGGCTTTGATGCGATCCATCAGCTTGATGTTGCTGCGGTACTTCAGCGCCGGCGCATTGGCCACAAACCGCCGGATGAGGAAGTAGACCATGCCGACCAACACCGAGACGCTGAACAGATCGGCCAGGAAGCGATAGATGTCGCCGAGGGCGCCTTCGCCCAGGAAGGTGATGGGGAACAGTCCCTGCAGAACGTCCCCGAAGTTGACCAGGAAGAAGAAGGTGAAGCCCCAGGCGATCATGGCGTGAAACAGGCTGGAAACCTTGCGCGCTCGCCAGGTCGGCAAGAGCGCCAGCCAGTTGACGGCTGCGCGCCACAGTTGGGCCAGAAACTGTTTGGGGTTCAAGTCTCCCTGTCCACGACGGATGACGAGATAGACCTGCTTGAAGCCCAAATAGCCGTAGTAGACCGCAGCGGCGACGCAAAAGATGAAGAGAATTTTCTCAGGCAACGTAAGCATAGTCGTGAATGCCTTTCTAAGGGTTTACAGTTGGGGTAACTGATTCTACCACAGCGGCCTGACTCTTTGACTGATGTATATCACATTTTGGAGCGCAATACGGTTCGTTGCAGCCACTGTTCGCAGCGGTCGCGGGATGCGCCGAGTTGGCGATTGAACAGTAGGGCGAACAGGAGGAAGAGCGCGCCAACGGCCAACCAACCGATGGCGGGCAGTTCGATGACGCCCGCGCCAACGGCTGCCGCCGCAAAGACGGAGGGAGAACGCACGAGCAGGGCGATCAAGATGACCCTCCAAACCGGTGCGTGCGTCAAACCGGCGATGAAGTAGGGCACGTCGCCCACCGGGCCGAGCAGCAGGATGAACCAGGGCCAGGTCGAGTCGCTGTGGATGACGCCCTCCCAACGCTGCAGGCGATCGGCGCCGGCCAGGCGCGCCGCCAGGGGACGACCATACCAGCGCGCCAGCAGCATCGCCAGCGCGCCGCCCAGGAGCATGCCAATCGTTCCATAGAGGCCGCCGGCAAGTACGCCAAACAGATAGCCGGCGGCGGCCTGCACGAAATAGCCGGGAATGGGCGCAAAGACGATTTGGGCGATGTTGAGCGCAATCAACGCCAGCGGCCCCCAGGCGCCCATTGACTCGATCCAGGCCGTCACACGGGCACGGTCGCCGACCAGTTCGGCCAGCGTGGGGCCGTAGAGTAGAGCCAGAACGGTCAGCGGAAGCAGCCAGATGGCCGCCACGAGGCGGTTGATGGACATGGCGTCGGATGCGTCAAGTTGAAGCGGCTGCTCAGCGCCAGGCTAGGCTGCGGGCTGCACTGCGCTGTGCAGATCAGGACCGGCGGGCGCATCGAAGACCGTGTAGCGATCGGCGTACTGCGCCAGCCTGACCGTCTGCATCAGGCGCAGGCGCAAGTCGCACACCAGCGCCGGATCAACCCCCTGCAACGCGGCCGCTCGTGCACTGCTCAGGGCATGGCCGTTGAGCACGCCGACCACGTGCTGAACGACCGCCGTCCAGGCCGGGATGGCGGGGACATCGAGCTTGCCCTCCTGATGCTGAAAGTCGCGCCACAGAAGCAGCGCTGAGACCTGTTCGAGCAGGTTGAAATGCGTTTTGGGCATCTCTTCGGTCAAGCGCGTCTCCACCGGATCCAGGCTGGCCTGCCGGCGGGGTTTCATGTAGAGCCGCCCGGTGAGCAGTTTGAGGACGACGGTATCCCCTTCGCCGACCGCCAGGTTGCGTTCGCAGACGGCGCGTTCCAAAGCAGCGTCGAAGGCGGCGGGCCGCAGATCCACCGCCATCCAGGGGGCAGGCGAGCGAGAGCCCTGACCCGATTGGCGGCCGCGCCGGCGCAGATGTAACGACACATAGCCAACGGTCGTCTCGGCGGGCGTCGTCATGTCACGACAACACCCGATTTCCAGGAAGGCGTCGTGGTTGCTTATCAGCGTAAAACGGTGCGGGTAATGCCCCCCGCCTTCGAGATGGGCGTAGAAGAAGGGCACCAGGGCGCCAACGCCATAGACATCGAGCAGTGTATCGAGCCGGCTGCGTGAGGCAACCTGACGCTGTGCGCTGCGCTGATCCATCCGATTGACCGCCTCGATCAGGGCGGCGGCGGTACGCCACACCTCAACGTATGTTTGCTGCTGGGTTTGATTCATGATGTCACCTGTTTGTAGATGCCCGCTGGCGTTCGTTACCCAAGCCCTGCGACGGGCGTTGGCGTCGGGTTGATTGGCTACATTATAGCATCATACGCTCGCAGCGTCAACGCTTCAGCGCCGTCGTTCGTAGTAGGCGCTTCAGCGCCTCGGCGCACTGAAGTGCGCACTACGAACAGTTGGTAGTAGGCGCTTCAGCGCCTCGGCGCACTGAAGTGCGCACTACCAACAGTTCGT
>CAZOLV010000020.1:0-38625 GCA_964580725.1 uncultured Anaerolineae bacterium
CGAGAAGTCTGTCAGGCAAGAAAGTCGCACGACGCACCTGTCAGGTCTCGTGGGGCAAGACCTGACAGGTGCGCCAGCGAGAAGTCTGTCAGGCAAGAAAGTCGCACGGCGCACCTGTCAGGTCTCGTGTTTCCCCCCGTTTTATTGAGAAAATACGAGAATCGCATCTCCCTGACCAGCCTTTGGCATTTGCCCCCAGATCGAGTAAAATCGCCCCCATGATGCAACCGCGAATTCTGATCATCGGTCTCGACGCCGCCACCTTCTGGCTGATCGAACCCTGGCTACAAGAGCAGAAACTCCCCAATTTGGCCCGCATCCAGGCGCAGGGCGTACGCGCCGAACTGCGCTCCAGCATTCCCTACGTCAGCGGCCCCGCCTGGGTCTGCTTTGCCACCGGCAAGAATCCTGGCAAGCACGGCTATTTCGACTTTGCCCGGCGCAAAGCGGGCGATTACAGCGTCGAGCTGGTCAACGCCGCCCACGTCATGGCGCCCACACTCTGGCAACTCCTCAGCGAAGTCGGCCAGCGCGTCATCGTCATGAACTGCCCGGTGACCTACCCGCCCCGGCCGGTCAACGGCGTGCTGGTCGGCGACATGCTCACCCCCAGTCCCAAGAGTCAGTTCACCTATCCGCCCGAACTGCGCCAGCAGCTCTACGCCGCCGTGCCCGACTACCTGATCGAATCGGCCGAGGCCAGCGCCGACCGTGTGGCCACCAAAGCGACCGTTACCGCCAATGTGCGCCGCGGCACGACCAACCGCGCCCTGGCCACTCGCTTCCTGATGGAAAAAGTGCCCGACTGGGACTTTGCGCATATCGTCTACTCCGAAACCGACCGCATCATGACCTATCTGTGGGACGACATGGACCCCACCCATCCCCGACATGATCCCGCCCTGGCCGCACGTTTTGGCGGCGAGATCGAACATCACTATCGCCAGGCCGACGCCATTCTGGGCGACTTATTGCGCGACGTCGTCGAGCCGGACGGCAACACGATCCTCTTCGTCGTCTCTGATCACGGCTTTGGCGGCGTCCATCGTTTCTTCTATCCCAACGTCTGGCTGCAGCAGGAGGGCTATCTGGCACTCAAGGGCGAACGCGGCAGCGCCGGCGCCCAGGCCATTCGCAGCCTGCGCAGCGTGCTCAAGAGGCTGGGCCTGGCACATCTGGCGCGCCAGACGCTACGCCGCCTGCTGCCCGGTTGGGGCACCGCCGGCAAACTGCGCGAATTCGCCTTCACAAGCAGCGTGGACTGGAGCCGCACCCGCGCCTTCTGGGCCTCCGACAACGGCGTGACGATCAACGTGCGCGGGCGCGAGCCGCAAGGCATCGTCGCCCCTGGCGCCGAGTACGAAGCCTTGCGCGACGAAATCAAGGCCCGCCTGCTGGCCCTGCGCGAACCGGAGACGGGCGAACGGGTCGTCGCCGAAGTCTGGAAGCGTGAAGAAATCTACAGCGGCCCCTACGTTGACTGGAGCCCCGACCTGCGCATCGTCTGGCAAGAGTACCCTGCACAAAAACGCACCCATTTCAGCGCCGGCGAGCCGTGGGCCGACGCCCCCTTCGCCTATGCCGGACAAACCGGCGACCATGCGCGTGACGGCATCCTCTACGCCTTTGGCCCCGGCGTGCGCCAGGGTGTGCAGCTCCCGCGGCTCGGCATCATGGATCTGGCCCCCACTGTGCTGTGGCTGCGCGGCTTGCCCGTTCCCGAAGACATGGATGGCCGCGTGCTCACCGAACTCTTCGAGCCAGATTTCGTCGCCAGCCGGCCCGTTCAGCGCGGCGCCGCCGCCGATCAACTGACCGCCGCCCCGGTCAGCGAACTGAGCGCCGAGGACGAAGAAGCCCTCGCCCAACGTCTGCGTGGTCTGGGCTACATCGGATGAAACCGTTCACCGTCGCCATAGACGCCCACATGGTCGGCGAGCGCGAAACCGGCAACGAAACCTACACCCTCAGCCTGATTCGTGCGCTGTTGGCGCTGGCCCCCGCCGCACGCCAGGACGCCAGTTTCATCCTCTACACCACACACCCCGAACGCCTGCACCCCCGCCTTGATCCAGGCCATGCGGCGCCCATCCGCACCATCCGGCCCGCCCCCGCGCCGCTGCGCATTCCGTTTGCCCTGCCCGCCGCAATCCGCCGCGACCGCGCCCGCTTGCTGCACGTCAACTACGTCGCCCCGCCGCTGGGCGCCTGCCCCCACATCGTCACCGTGCACGACATCTCCTATGATCGCTTCCCCGCCTTCTTCTCCCCGCGTGATCGTTGGATGCTGCGCACCCTCGTGCCCTTGACCATGCGCCGCGCCGCCGCCGTCATCACCGTGTCGCAGCACGCCCGCCAGGAGATCATCGCACGCTATGGCCTGCCCACAGACAAAGTTGCCGTGACCTATGAAGCGGCCGGCGAGCAGTTTCGGCCAACCGCCGATCCCTCCCTGCGCCCACGGCTCGACCTGCCCGCCCAAGCGCCCTACTTTCTGGCCCTGGGCAACCTGCAGCCGCGCAAGAACATCGGGCGCTTGATCGAGGCCTTTGCACAAGCGCGCCAGGCACCAGAGTTGGCCGATGTGCATCTCGTCGTTGCCGGCAAGGCTCTCTGGCGCGAGTCCGAAATCTACGCCGCCGTGTGGCAGGCCGGTTTGACCGGCGCCGTCCATTTTCCCGGCTACATCGCCGAGGCCGACCTGCCCGCCCTCTACAGCAGCGCCCTGGCCTTCGTCTACCCCTCGCTCTATGAAGGCTTTGGTCTGCCGCCCCTGGAAGCCATGGCCTGCGGCGCGCCCGTCATCTGCGCCAACGTCGCCTCCCTGCCCGAAGTGGTGGGCGACGCCGCCTTGACCGTCGCACCGACCGACGTGCCCGCCCTGGCCGCCGCCTTGCGCCAAGTCGCCGCCTCGCCGGCATTGCGCATGCAGTTGCGCCAGCGAGGAGAGGCGCGCGCCGCCCAGTTTAGCTGGCGCCGCTGCGCCGAACAGACCCTGGAAATCTATCGCCAGGCTGCTGCAGGTTGAACCGCCATGCAACACAGCAGTGAACGCCCATCCGCCTGCGGCCTGGCCGCCATCACCCGGCGTGATTTCCTCAAGTTCAGCGCCCTGATCGCCCTGGACAGTCTACTGCTTGGGCGCGCCCTGGCCTCGGCTCGCGTCGAAGCCGATCTTCTGGCCGAAACGCCCACGCCAAACGCCGACGGCGAAGGCAGCCTGACCATCTCGCCCGATGAAGGGCTGGTCGTCATGCACCACTACACCCTGCGCGTCAAATTCGTCGTTGGCCCGCATGGCATGAAGACCGGCGGGCGTTTTCGCTTCATCATCCCGCCCGGTCTACCGCCCAACGCCTGGTGGTCGCCGCCGCAAGTCACCGCGCCGCAAGGCCCTGGCTTCACCACGGCAACCTGGCAGAGTCGCGCCCCGGCGCGCATCAAGCTGGAACAACTGCCGCGCGGCCTGCATATCCTCGTGGCCGACGGCGAACTGCACGAAAACGACGTCATCACACTCACCTATGGCGATACCCGGCGCGGCTCGCCGGGCGCACGTGTGCAGCGCACCGCTGCCGCCGGCGTCCTCTTTCACGTCGCCTCCGACGCCGACGGCGACGGTCAATTTCGCCTGCTGCGCTCCGTTCCCACACTGACCATCGCCCCCGGCGTGCCGGCTGCGCTTTACCTGGTCGGCCCCTCGCAGGCACAGCGCGGCCAGCCCGTGAGCGTGCGCCTGGCCGTGCTGGACGCCTATCGGAACGTCGCCGTGACCTTCCAGGGCACCGTCCGCGTGCGCAGCCGCGGCGTCAAGGCTACCGCGCCAACCCCGTTGCAGTTCACCAGCGCCGATCGCGGCGTCAAGACCTTCGACATCACCGCGCACGACACCGGCGCGCTCACTTTGGAAGCGACCGGCCTCGCCGGTTTGAGCGGCGCCAGTAACCCCATCGTCGTGCTGGATCAGGCGCCCTCTCTGACGCTGCTGTGGGGCGACCTGCACGGTCACACCGCCCGTTCGGACGGCGGCGGCGCGCCGGCCGACTACTACCGCTATGCCCGCGATGTGGTGGGTTTGGATTTTGCCGCCCTGACCGATCATGATGACATGCTCGACGAACCGGAATGGACCGAGTCGAAGCGCGTGACCAACGAGTTCGATGCGCCTGGCCGCTTTTCCACGCTCATCGCGTACGAATGGACGCATTGGGTGCATGGCCATCGCTGCGTCTACTTCGCCGGCGACGACGCGCCAATCTTCCGTCGCACGGCCGTGGACACATCCACCCCGGCCGGGCTGTGGGCGGCACTGCGCGCCAGCGGCGCCGCCGTCATGACCATTGCACATCACACCCGCGGCCTGCGTGGAACCTTCGACGGCGGTCACGCCGAAATTGACTGGCGCGCCTTCCCCCCGCCGCCCGATCTGGAGCGGCTGGTCGAAACCTACTCGATCCACGGGCATTGCGAAAACGAGGCGCTTGCCGGCCTCGATTTCGAGGGGCGCAAGGGGTATGTGCAGGACGCCCTGCGCCAGGGGCTGCGCCTGGGCCTGATGGCCAGCGGCGACGATCACAGCGGGCATCCGGGCTTTGGCCCTGGCGCGCAGGGCGAGCCGGCCGGGCTGATCGGCGTCTACGTGCGCGCCAACACGCGTGCGGCGATCTGGGAAGCATTACAGGCGCGGCGGGTCATCGGCTCGACCGGCGCACGCATCGTGCTCGACTTCAGCGCCAACGGACAGCCGATGGGCGCCGAGATCACGCTTGACACCGGCGCGCCTGGCCCGCGTCTGACCGCCGAGGCCTGGGGCGCAGGGCCGCTGGCCCGCTTCGAACTACTGCGCGACGCCGCCGTCATCTTCGCAGCGACGCTGGACGGGTCGGCGCACGCCGTGTTGCAGACGACCGATGACCGCCCAACCGCCGCTGTCCATTCATATTATGTGCGTGTGACCCAGAAAGATGGTCACATGGCCTGGGCGGGACCAATTTGGATTGCGCGCCGCGTCCCATCTTGACGAAGAGCCAACCTGATGGCAAAATAGCGGAGACTTTTTGGGGTGAGCTTCAGCAAGGTGTGCAAACGATGAAAATTGCCATGCTCGGCACGCGCGGCGTACCGGCGAGCTACAGCGGATTCGAAACCTGCGTCGAACAGCTGGGCAGCCGCCTGGTCGAGCGCGGACATGACGTGACGGTCTACTGTCGCAGTCATCATGTCAGCTATGACAAACCGGCGTACCGCGGCATGCGCCTTGTCAAGCTGCCCACCGTGCAGAACAAATATCTGGACACGATCGTTCATTCGTTCCTTTCCAGCCTGCATGCGCTCGGACAGGGATACGATATCGTACTCTACTTCATTGCCGGTAACAGCCTTGTCACCTGGATTCCCCGCCTGGTCGGGCAGACCACCATCCTCAATGTGGATGGTCTCGACTGGAAGCGCGCCAAGTGGCCTCCGCTTGCCAAGCGTTATCTTCAGTTCGCCGAACGCATGGCCACCGTGCTGCCCAACGCCTTCCTGACCGACAGTCGCGTCGTGCAGCAGTTCTACCGCGACGCCTATGGGGCCAATTCGCCCTATATCGCCTATGGCGCCGAACTGCCCAAACGGGCGCCTGGCCCGCAGTTGGCGCAGTGGGGACTGGAAGCGCGCCGTTACGTCTTGTTCGTGGGGCGCCTGGTGCCAGAAAACTGCGCCGATCACCTGGTGCAGGCCTTCCAAACTCTGCACACCGACATGAAGTGCGTCATCGTGGGAGATGCACCCTACGCCGAGGATTACATCGCACGCCTCAAAGCAGTGCAGGACCCACGCATCATCTTCACCGGTTACTGTTTTGGTGAAGGTTATTGGGAATTGGCGTCCAACGCCTATCTCTTCGTCGAAACCTCGGGTGTCGGCGGCACCCACCCCGCGCTGGTCGAGGCCATGGCCTTCGGCAACTGCGTGATTGCGCACGCCACCGCCGAGAATGCCGAAACGGTTGACAACGCCGGCTTCGTCTACGACGGCCAGCAGGGGGCCGCGGCGCTAACACCGCTTTTGCAGCGGCTCCTGGACGACCCTGCGCTGGTCAGCGAGTACCGGCAGCGCGCCGCGACGCGCGCCGCCGCCTGCTACAGTTGGGAGACCGTCACCGACGAGTACGAAGCGTTGTTCAACAGACTGCGCCCCCCGCGGCCAGCGCCCGCCGTCAACCGGCGCTAACGACTGTTTTGGGCGCTAGACCCGCGTGGTCCCGTCGCCTGCACGCACGGAGACACTATGCGACGCTACTATCAATCGAAATACACCTTCTTTCTGGCGGCAGCCGATGTGGTGCTGACCTGCCTGGCGCTCTTTCTGGCCAGCCAGGCGCGCCTTCTCCTGCCTTATGGCGTGCCCCTGAGCGAAAAGATGGTCACGCTGCCCCCACTCGTCTACGGCGCAGCGCTCATCATCTGGGGCGTCAATTTCATCCTCTTGTCGGTCTATGACCGCCAGCGCATGTTGCGTTTCATGGACGAGGCGCAGCGCCTGAGCGCCGCCATCGCCCTGTCCAACCTGGTTCTGGCCGGCCTGCTCTATTTTACCTTTCGTGATGTGCCGCGCCTCCTCTTTGTCTACTTCGTCGTGGCCGACATCGTGCTGCTCATCGGTCTGCGCATCGGCTTGCGCATCGGCTTTCGCATCGTCGGCGCACGCCGCCTGCCGGAAGTGCGCGTGCTGATCGTCGGCGCCGGCAAGGTGGGCCGGCAGGTCGCACAGCAGATTCAGGCACAGGCCTGGACCGGCCTGACCCTCATCGGCTTTCTCGATGATGACCCCGCCAAGCAGGACAGCCAGCCCGAAGGTGCGCCGATCCTCGGCCCGCTCTCTGCCGCCAGCCGCGTGGTGACGCAGCAGCGCATTGACGAAGTGGTGCTGGCTCTGCCCCTGCGCGCCCATGGCCCGCTGCAAGACCTGGTGCTCTCTCTACAAACTCATCCCGTGCGCGTACGCGTCGTGCCCGATTTCTTCGATCTCGCCATTTTCCGCGCCACCATCGAAGATTTCGGCGGCATTCCCTTGATTGGCCTGCGCGACCCGGCCATTGACGGCTATCATCGCGTCATCAAGCGCGTCTTCGATCTGGGCATCGGCATCGTTGGTCTGATCTTTGCTCTGCCCTTGATGCTGCTGACGGCGCTGGCCATCAAGCTCGAATCGCCCGGCCCCGTGCTGTTCAAGCAGCAGCGCGTGGGTGAAAACGGGCGGCTGTTCACCATGTTCAAGTTCCGCTCGATGGTCGTCAACGCCGAAAAACTCCAGGCTGAGGCGCTCAAGACGACAGAGAGTGGCGTTGTGCTGCACAAACGGCCCAATGATCCGCGCGTCACCCGTGTGGGGCGCTTCATCCGCCGCACCAGCCTGGACGAACTGCCGCAGCTCTTCAATGTCCTCAAAGGCGATATGAGTCTGGTAGGGCCGCGCCCCGAACTGCCCTTCCTCGTCGAGCGTTACGAACGTTGGCAGCGCCAGCGTTTCGCCGTGCCGCCCGGCATGACCGGCTGGTGGCAGGTCAACGGCCGCGGCGAAAAGCTCATGCACCTGCACACCGAAGACGACCTGTACTACATCCAGAACTACTCGCCGCTACTCGATATCCAGATTCTCTGGCGCACCGTCGGCGTCGTCCTGCGCGGCCGCGGCGCCTACTGAACTGGCGTGAGCTTGCGGAAACTCACAGTTGCAGCCGCCAAAGCGCAAGGATTACCCAAACGAAGTATTGCCATTCGCCCTGTTCGGTGCTAAGATGGCCCCGTTCGATACGAAACAAGGCGTCAATGACGCGCGATTTTCGCTGATAAAGCAGGAGGAAACTCAACGATGAAACGATCACGTCTTATGATGGTGTTCAGCCTGGTGCTGACGCTGGCCATGCTGGCTACGCCGGCTTTTGCTGCTGACCCCAACCCCGGTTCGGGCAGCGCCGATGTCACCGTGATGAACGCCGACACCAACACGGGCGGCAGCCCAGCGACTGTGCTGGCGCAGTATTACAGCCAGGCCGGCACCCTCTCCAACACGCGCCAGCAGAACGTGGCGCCGCTTGGCTCCTATCAGTTCCGCGCCGCCGATTCTGGTTTGCCGGACAACTGGGTGGGCGCCATGGTTCTTTCCGCCAGCACCGAACTGGCCGCCACCGCCACCATTCAGTGGAGCGGCGGCTCGGCCGGCGATGGCGTCGAAGCTGACTCTTACTCCGGCTTTGCCAGCGGCTCCAATCGCATGAACGTGCCGTTCGCCGTCTACGCTCCCAACGCCCAGTACACCGTTTTCTCGGTGCAGAACACCGAAAGCGCCACGACGGCCAACATCACCATGAAGTATTACAACCGTGCCGGCAATCTGGATGCAACCATCACCGACAGCATCCCGCCCAACGGTCAGAAGATGTATGACCTGCACACGCCGGGCGCCAAGATTCCGGTGTGGGGCAATATCCCGTACTTCCAGTCGAACGGCAACTGGACTGGCGCCGTTGTCGTCGAAACCGCCAGCGCCGATCAGAAGATCGCCGCTGTGGCCAATAACTTCTGGCCGCGCTACAACGTCGCCTTCAACGCCGCCAGCCGCGGCGCCCGCAAGCTGTTCGTGCCTTCGGTCGAGCGACGCTACACCAACCCCAACACCGATGCGGGCTGGCTCGGCTTCAGCGTTACCATCGTGCAGAACCTGGGCAGCAGCGCCACCAATGTCACGCTCAAGTACATCAACAAGGACACCCAGAACATTGACCTGACGCTTGGCCCCATCTCGTTGGGCGCTGGCGTCGCCGTCGGTTGTAACACCCGGTCGGGCGGCAACGGTTGCACCGCTTCTGCCACCTACAACGCGCTCGGCTCCGGCTGGGTCGGTTCGGTCATCGTCGAAAGCACGTCGCAGGATGTCGCCGCGATTTCCTACTCGCTGCGCCCACGTGACAACGAAGCAGGCGCCTACACCGCCGCCGATTCGTCCAACGCTGGCAACAACACCTTCCTGCCCGAAGTGTACCAGATTGGCGGCAGCGGCGACGCCCGCACGCTCTGGTCGCTGCTGCGTCTGCAGAACGTCTCCGGCAACAGCGCCACCGTCCAGGTGCGCTTCATCAACCGCGACGGTACGATCGTCAACTCAGCTACCCAGAACATCTCGATCGCTGGCGAGAAGTCCTACAACTTCAACCTGCGCACCGACTCTCCCGTCAATCTGGGCGGCAACTGGTCGGGCGGCGTCCATATCAGCTCCAACCAGCCGCTGGCCGTCGTCGTCGAAAACCTGTGGGGCCTGACCAAGCTCGCAGCCTACAACGGCTACAGCCGCTAACGCCTTCTACCCCCCCCCGTGACACTCACACTGGGAGAGCTGCCGCAACGGCGCGGCGGCTCTCTTTGTTTTTGCCGCTGCCCGCTTCCCCGTGGACACGACCGTCCCCGGCACGGTGCGGAATATCATCGCAGCACCGACATGCTTGCGCACCGTACCGGGGACGTTTCTTCTAGCCCTGCCACCGGCCAGTTGGCGACTCACTAACCCCTGTGGTATAATTTCTGCGCTGTTGCCACGCGCTGAGGGACGCATGTTCACCGCAGCGCACGCTTGAGAGCAAGTCAACATCTCAATTGGTCTGGGGGCCGGAATCAGGCCGTTCGTTCGAGGCAGGTTTCTCCCTGACCAGGCGAGACGATTCGCAGAAAGGGGTCTTTCGATTCTCATGGAAATCACCACGTCAGAAATGAAACGCTGCATCCTCGTCAACGTCGCCGGTCGCATTGATGGAAGCACCGCGCCCGAGCTGGAACAGACTCTCAAGAACTTCATGGACACGGGTCACTATCGCTTCGTACTCGACATGGGCGGTGTGACGTTCCTGAGCAGCGCTGCCATCCGCGTCCTGGTCAGCGCCTGGCGTACATCGCGCCGTTTCAACCGCGGCAACCTGTATCTGGCCAATGTGCCGCCCCGCATTAGCGAAGTGCTCGAACTGACCGGCCTCGACGAACACTTCACCCAATTCAGCAGCACGGTCGAAGCTGTTGGCAGCTTCTAGCCTCTCGCACATCGGCGCCTGGCCTTTTCAGCAGGAAGAGGCCAGACGCACCATCTCTCTTGACAAACGCGACGCAACTGCGCCGACTCGACACTCATGAGCAAGCGTTGGCAACTAAAAATCGCCAGTGATCTCCGTCACCTGCCGTTCGTTGGCCAGTTCGTCAGGGAAAGCGGTCGCGCCGCCGGCCTGGACGAGGGAGACCTCTTCGAAGTCGAACTGGCCTGCGAAGAAGCCTGCAACAACGTCATCGAACACGCCTACCGCAATGCACAGGGTAACATTGACATCACCTGCACCGTCACCGGCAGTGATTTTGTCATCGAAATCCAGGACCAGGGCCGGCCGTTCGATCCAACCCAATTTCCGCCGCTTGGACGCCGGCGCCGGCCCGGCCAGGTCACCATCGGCGGCCTGGGCATTCACCTCATGCGCGAGCTGATGGATGTCATTTCCTATCGCTTCGACCCGACCACCGGCAACCACCTGACGATGATCAAACGCGGCGCCGCCACCAGGCCCGCGCCCGGACAGAATTGACCTATGGCCGATCAAGCGCCGTCCGGTCGTTCGACGCCGCCCCCTGTCGGGCGCGCACCGCTGCGCCTGACCGAACTGCGCGCCCTGGCCGAAGCAGGCCAGGCCATCGTCCAGGCGCGCATGGACGAAGATCAACTCTACGAACTGATCTACGCCCAGACTGCCCGCCTTGTGGACGCATCCAGCTTTCATCTTGGCCTGTTCGTCGCCGACGATTTTGTCATCAAGGTTTGGGTGCGCCAGGGCCGGCGGCTGCCCGGCGCACGCTTTGCCGGCGCAGCCAACGAAGGCATTGTCGGCTGGCTGCGTCAAAATCGCCAGCCGCTCCTGGTGCACGATTTCGAGACCGAAATGGTGCTGTTGCCAGCCCGCCCGCGCTACGAAGACGAAAACCCGCCCCGCTCGGCCATCTTCGTCCCCATCCTCGCCGGCGAAACCGCCATCGGCAGCCTGGCCGTGCAGAGCGATCTGCCCGGCACCTTCGATGAAGAAAAACTGCGCATCCTGTTCATCATCGCCAATCAAGCCGGCATCGCCCTGGTCAATGCACGTCTCTATCAGGTCGTGGAGCGCCGCGCCCGCCAACTGCACACCGTCGCCGAAGTCAGCCGCAAAGTCGCCGCGATCCTCGATCTCGACCAACTGCTGATCCAGGTCGTGCAGTTGATTCACGAACGCTTTGGCTATTACCATGTGCAGGTCTTCCTGACCGCCCAGGGTACCGGGCGCGTCTACTTCCGCGCCAGCACCGATCAGAAACTGAACAACACCTGGCGCAAGCGCAAACGTTTCGTGCGCATTGGCGTCGAAGGCATCATTGGTTGGGTGGCGCAACAGGGACAACCGCTGCTGGCCAACGATGTTTCGCAAGAAGAACGCTATTATCCCGACGACCCACGTCTCTTGCCCGACACCCGCGCCGAACTGGCCGTGCCGTTGATCGTCGAAGACCGCGTGCTCGGCGTGCTCGATGTGCAGGCGCGCGAAATCAACGCCTTCACGTCCGAAGACATTTTCATCCTCACCACTCTCGCCGACCAGATCGCCGTGGCGGTCGAAGATGCGCGCCTCTATCAAGCCGCAAAGGACGAAGCCGCCATCTCCAGCGCCCTGCTCGAAGTCGCCAATGCCGTCGCTCGCCCCTACCATCTGCCCGACCTGGCCAGCGCCGTTGCCCGCTTGACGCCGCCGCTGGCCGGCGTGGATCGCTGCACCATACTGCTCTGGCAGCCGGACGAAGCGACGTTCGAGGTGCTGGCCAGCGAATGCCAGCCGTCGCATCGCCTGATCAAGCCGGTTCGAACTGGCCTGCGTGTCACGGCGCAGCAGTTCCCCATGCTCGATCTGATCTGCCAGCAGCGCCGGCCGGTCACGATCGAGGATGTCAACGACAGCGACCTGACGCCGCCTGACATCGTACAACGCTACGGCGCACAGGCGCTGTTGGGCGTGCCGCTGATCGTCCAGGACGAGGTGCTGGGCGCGCTGGTGGTGGATGAAGTGAATGGCCCGCACATCTTTAGCAGCCGCCAGATCGAAATGGCGCGTGGCGTCGCCAGCCAGCTCGCGCTGGCCATCGAGAATGCGCGCCTGGTGCTGCAGGAGGCCGAGCGCATGCGCCTGGGCGAGGAACTGCGCGTCGCCCATCAGATTCAGGCCAGCTTCCTGCCCGCAGCCAGCCCGGCCCTGCCTGGCTACGACATTGCGCATGTCTGGCTGAGCGCGCGCGAGGTGGCGGGCGACTTCTACGATTTTATCCCCCTCTCCGCACAGCGTCTTGGCCTGGTCATCGCCGATGTCTCCGACAAGGGCGTTCCCGCCGCGCTCTTCATGGCGCTGGCCCGCATCTTGTTGCGTGTCGTCGCCGCCGACCGGCGTTCCCCGGCGCGGGCGTTGCGCCGCGTCAATGAACTGCTCCTGGCCAACAGCCGCTCCGATATGTTCATCACGCTTTGGTACGGCGTGCTCGACCCGCTGCGCCACGAGTTGATCTTTGCCAACGCCGGGCACAACCCGCCCCTGCTGCTCAGCGCCGCTGATGGCGTCATTCGCCTGCTGCGCCGGCATGGGCTGCTGTTGGGCGTGCTTGGTCTGGCCACTTATACCGACGATTGCGTCTCCCTGGCGCCGGGCGATGTGCTCGTGATCTACACCGACGGCGTCATAGATGCCCTCGACGAGAGCGAGAATTCGTTCGATCTGGCGCGCCTGCAGGACGTGGTGCGCACGCAGCGCAGCGCAACCGCCGCCCAGATTGCCGATGCGATCAAGATGGCGGTGCGCGAGTTCGTCGGCTCCACGCCGCAGTTCGACGACCTGACCTTCATTGTCGTCAAGCGCCTGCCTGTCGAACACCCCGGTGCAGTTTCTGGCGCTGCGGGTGGTGCGGCATGATCGGTGACCTGCCCTTGCACCCCCGCCTGGTTCATTTTCCCATTGCGCTGCTCACCCTGGGCGTGCTGTTGCACCTGCTGTACCTGTGGCGCAGGGGGCGCACCGCTGACCTGCCCTGGGATCGGTTGGGGCTGGCCAGCCTGGCGTTGGGCTGGCTGCTGTTGCTGCCCGCCATCGTCAGCGGGCTGAGCGATCAAAGCGCCATCACGCTCGACGCGCCGGCGCGCGCCGCGGCCGACGATCACATCAGCGCCATCTTTGCCACCGCCGTCACCTTTGGCGCAGCCATCTATCTGCGTTGGCGACGACGCACCGACTGGATCGAAACGGCCGCCCGCTGGCCCATCCTGGGCCTGCTGGCCATCGGCTTGGCGGCGCTCATCGTCGCCGGCGAGTTGGGCGGGCGTCTCGTCTATCAGTTCGGCGTGGGTGTGCGTTGAAGAGAAAGGAATTGCGATGACCAATCAGAAACCTGCCGCCCGCACGCGACCCATCAAAGTCTACACCGGCGTCGGCGATGAGGGCTATACCGGCCTGCTCGGACGCGACCGCGTACCCAAATACGACCCTCGCCCAGAGGCCTATGGCACGGTAGACGAGGCCTCTTCGGCGCTGGGCGTGGCGCGCGCCGTCGTCAAGGATGTGCGGGTGAACGGCGCCATCCTCGGCGTGCAGCGTGACCTCTACGCCATGATGGCCGACCTGGCCACCCTGCCCGAGGCGGCCACGCGGCCCCCCTGGCTGCATCCAGAGAGCACCAGGTGCCTGGAAGAATTGATTGCCCAACTCGAAGGAGATGTCGAACTGCCCCCCGCCTTCATCGTGCCGGGCGACAGCCTGGCCGGGGCCTATCTCGACCTGGCGCGCGCCATGATTCGCCGGGCCGAGCGCATCGTCGCCCGGCTGCACCATGAGGGCAAACTGCGCAACGACGAACCGCTGCGCTACCTCAACCGCTTGAGCAGCCTGATCTTCCTGCTGGCGCGCATCGAGGACAAGGCGGCGGGCGTCGAGGCTTTCACCCTGGCGCGCCTGAGCTGATCGGCGGCGCCGTAGCACACGAACGGAGTCAACCATGAGCATTCTTGGCGCACACATGTCGGTCGCGGGCGGCGTCAGCCGTGCGTTCGAACGGGCGCAGACGATTGGCTGCGACACGATGCAGATCTTCACGCGTAACCAGAATCAGTGGCAGGCCAAACCATTGGAAGCGACCGAGATTGCACGCTACCATGCTCTGGCGCAGACCACCGGCATCGGGCCGGTGGTGGCCCATGCCTCCTATCTCATCAATCTCGCTTCGCCCGCCGAAGAACTGTGGCTGAAATCGGCGGCGGCGTTTCAACTGGAGATCGAGCGCGCTGATCAACTGCAGATTCTCGGCGTTGTTTTGCACCCTGGCTCGCACATGGGCGCCGGCGAGGAGGCCGGCCTGCGGCGCATCGCCGCCGGGCTGGATCGCGCCCATGCGGCTACGCCGGCGGCGCGCACGCTGACACTGTTGGAAATCACCGCCGGCCAGGGCGATCATCTCGGCTTTCGTTTCGAACATCTGGCCAGCATCATCGCTGCACTCGACACCCCTGGCCGCGTGGGCGTCTGTTTCGACACCTGCCATGCGCTGGCCGCCGGCCACGAATTTCGCCAGCCGGACGACTATCAGCGCATGTGGGATGCGTTCGACCGCACGATTGGGTTGGAACGTCTCAAGGTATTTCATCTCAACGACTCCAAGAAGGACCTGGGCAGCCGTGTTGACCGTCACACCCACATCGGTGAGGGATGCCTGGGGCTGGCGCCGTTTCGGCTGCTTGTCAATGATGCACGTTTCCGGCAGACGCCCATGATCCTCGAAACCCCCAAAGAGGAAGACATGGCCGATGACGTCGCCAATCTGGCGCGCCTGCGCAGCCTGATCGAGCCGGCGTGAGCTTTCACTGCGGCGCGCTGCCGTGCGGCGCCGGCGGGCCTGAATCAACAGGCCGGTGTGATTGGGCAAAAGGGCAGCTTTCAGTATAATTGCCGTCTTGTGGAAAGAAACGGCGGCGGCCATGCGGCGATTGATTCGCCCAGTTCGATTGCAGGAGCCGCGCCGGGGGGAAATCGCTTTGCTATCACGTTTGTTCAAGCGATCCGAGGATCGCCAGGCCGAACAGGAAAAAGTGCGTGAGAGCCTGACCAAGACCCGCCGCGGTCTGTTCAGCCAGATCGGCGACTTGTTTCAGGCCAACGAATTGAACGATGAGTTTTGGGACGATCTGGAAACGCTCCTGATCCAGGCCGATGTGGGCGGGGAGACCTCGGCGGCGCTGGTGACGCGCATGCGCCAGCGCGTGCAGGCGGCGGGCGTCAAGCGTACCACCGACGCCCAGGCCATCTTCGAACAGGAGATGGTCGCGCTGCTGGATGCCCATCGCCCGCCCAAGGACGACATGGAGCGCCTGCTGACGATCATCATGGTGGTGGGCGTCAACGGTTCCGGCAAGACGACGACGATCGGCAAGTTGGCGCTGCTCTACAAGCAGGCCGGCTACAAGGTGGTCATTGCGGCCGCCGACACGTTCCGCGCCGCCGCCATTGACCAGTTGAAAATCTGGGGCGAACGGGCCGGCGTCGAGGTGATCAGCCAGGCGCCGGGCGCCGATCCGGGCGCAGTGGTGCATGACGCCATCCGCGCTTGCCAGGAGACGCGCCGCGCCGATGTCTTGCTGATTGACACCGCCGGCCGTTTGCACACCAAATTCAACCTGATGAAAGAGCTGGAGAAGGTGCGCAACGTCTGCGCCACGCGCGTACACAAGGCGCCGCACGAAGTGCTGCTGGTGCTCGACGCCAACACGGGCCAGAACGCCATTGCACAGGCCAAACACTTCAAGGAGGCGACGCAGTTGACCGGCGTCATCCTGACCAAACTGGACGGAACGGCCAAGGGCGGGGTCGTCTTTGCCATCGGTGAGGCGCTTGGCCTGCCGGTGCGCTACGTCGGCACGGGCGAGAAGATCGGCGATCTGGCCGAATTTCAGCCCGAAACGTTCGTCGCTGGACTGTTCGAACGCTAAATGCGGAACGCGGAACGAATTCATCCGATGCCTGTTGATACCATGAGATCGTAGATGAGATCGTAGATGAGATCGTAGATGAGATCATAGATAAGATCGTAGAAAAGATCGTAGAAAAGATCGTAGAAAAGATCGTAGAAAAGACCGTAGAAAAGAACATCGAAGGAGATACCATGTTGACAGAACTTACGCAACGCCTCGACTCACTCGACACCCGCCTCGAGTCAATCTGGAGGAGGCTTTGACTTAGACGATAAAGCACAGAAGATTGTCGAACTAGAACAAGAATCGCAGTCGCCCGATTTCTGGAGCGATGGGCAAGCCGCGCAGCGACAGATGCGCACAATGGTGGAACTGCGCGAGCAGGTCGAGGGCTGGACGTCGCTGCGCCGTGAGGTGCAGGATGCGCGCATCCTCCTGGAACTGGCGGAGGCCGAGGAGGATGCCGATGTGGGAGCCGAACTGGTGGGCGAGTTGGATCGCCTGGAGCAGACGTTGGAAGATCGCATCTTCCAACTGGCGCTGTCGGGCAAACATGACCGCAGCAGTGCCATCCTGGCCATCCACGCCGGCGAAGGGGGCACCGAGGCGCAAGACTGGGCCAGCATGATGCTGCGCATGTACCTGCGATGGGCCGAGCGACGCGGCTATGCCACCACCATCACCGATCAGACCGAAGGCGACACCGCCGGCGTCAAAAGCGTCTACGTCGAAGTGATGGGGGATCATGCCTATGGCTACCTGAAGGCCGAAAAGGGCAATCACCGCCTGGTGCGCATCAGCCCGTTCGACGCCTCGGCGCGCCGCCACACCTCGTTCGCCAAAGTCGAGGTCATGCCGATCCTGGACGACGACATCGAGATCAAGATCAGCCCGAACGATATTCGCATGGACTTCTTCCTGTCGGGTGGCGCCGGCGGCCAGAATGTGCAGAAGAACTCGACGGCGGTGCGCATCACCCATGTGCCGACCGGCATCGTGGTGACCTGCCAAAACGAGCGCAGCCAGTTGCAGAACCGTGAGTCGGCGATGCGCGTGCTGCGCGGCAAGCTCTATGAGATCGAGCGCCAAAAGATCGAAGCCGAACGCGCCGAACTGAAGGGTGACGTGGTGCGCGCCGGCTTCGGCAGCCGTATGCGCTCCTACGTCCTGCACCCCTACCAGATGGTCAAAGACGAACGTACCGGCTATGAAACCGGCAACACGCAGGCTGTGCTCGACGGCGAACTTGACCCGTTGATCGAGGCCTGGCTGCGCCAACAGGTGGGCGACGAAGAGTAGGACCATGCAACTGTACCGTGATCTCCGCCCCCTCGCCACCCAACCGCCGTTCGCAACGCCCGCGTTTCTGAGCATTGGCAGTTTCGATGGCGTTCATCTGGGGCACCAGACGCTGCTGCGGCGCATGATCGCCGCAGCGCGCCAGGCGGGCGCGCTGGCCGGCGTCATCACCTTCGACCCGCATCCGCGTGCAGTGCTGCGCCCTGCACAGCCGCTCGTCAGCCTCTCCACGCTCGACGAGCGCCTGGCGCTGTTGGCGGCGCTCGATCTCGATTTCGCCCTGGTGCAGCCGTTCGATCAGGAACTGGCCCAGATGTCCGCCGATGGCTTTGCGACCCTGCTGACGATCGGCTTGAACCTGCGCCAGTTGTGGGTGGGGCCAGACTTCGCCCTGGGCTACCGCCGCCAGGGGGATGTGCCCTATCTGCGCACGCTGGGCGCCCGTCTCGGTTTCGAGGTCGAGGTCGTGCCGCCTTTCCGGCTGGATGACGTGGAGGTGCGTAGCGGCGCGATTCGCACCTTGATCGCCGGCGGCGATGTGCAGGCCGCGGCGCGCCTGTTGGGCCGCGGTTACAGCCTGGCCGGTCAGATCGTGCAGGGCGACCGGCGCGGGACTGGCCTGGGCTTTCCCACGGCCAATCTGGCGCCGCCGCCGCAGCGCCTGCTGCCCGCACACGGCGTCTATGCCGCCTGGGCTGCGCTGCCGTGGGAACGGCGCGCCGCGGTTGTCAACATCGGCCTGCGCCCAACCTTCGACGGACAGACGCCCTCCGTCGAGGCGCACCTGCTAGACTTCGACGGCGACCTGTACGGCCAGACCCTGACTCTGGAGTTCGTGCAGCGGCTGCGCGCCGAACAGCGTTTCGGCAGCGTGCAGGCGCTGATCGAACAGATCCGCCGCGATGCAGAACAGGCACGCGCCCTGTTGACGATCCTCACGCCGGCGGTGGAGCAGGACGCGAGGCGGCGCATCTACGAAGAACTGGAACACACCGCCGATTTGGCGGTGCGCATTTTCGGCGCCACGCTGCCGGAGCTTTTTGCACACGCTGGCGAGACGTTCTTTCGCCTGTTGCAGGCGCCGTTCGATGCCCCGACCACGGTCACGCGCTGTATCGAGGTGGAGGGGCTGGATTTGGAAATGCTATTGGTGGCGTGGTTGCAGGAACTGCTCTACGCGATGGAAACGCAGGGCGAACTGTATACGCAATTCACCATCGAGGAGCTGGCGCCGCCGCGCGCGGACGAGGCGGCTCATCTGCGTGCGCTGGTGACGGGTGTACCTGGCCGCCTGCCGCGTTCCCCGATCAAAGCGGTGACGTATCACGGTCTCAGCGTCAGCCAAACAGGGGCGGGCTGGCAGGCGACCGTGCTGTTCGACACCTGAACAGCGTGCGCTGCGGGCGCGGTCAGGCTGACGGTGATTCGCCTGGCAAGAAGTAGTCCATCAAATCCTGAAAGACGGCGGGCGCCAGCCCGTGCAAGATGCGCAGAATTTCCTCAGCCCCTGCGCGAATCTCCCACTGAGCCGCCTTGTCGCAGCGCAGCCAGCAGAAATGCCGCCAGGCGTAGAAATTCATCGTGGTTACGATGCGCGTGGCGGCGGCGTTGGGCAGCAGGAAGCGGCTGTCCTCCTTGTGGATGCCCAGGGCGCGCAGTTCGACGTAGGCCTGTTCCAGATCGTGCAGCGCCTGTTGGAAGCGGGCGGCGGCGGCAGGGTTTTGCGTGATCGTGGGCGGCGTCACCATCAGTTCGGCGTCCGACTGGGCGATCTTGCTCAAGTCTACATAACGCTGACTCTCCTGACTGAAGGAGGCCAGGCGGTGACGCACCAGTTGGTGGCTGGCGGCGCGCGACAGGCCGTCGAGCAGGAAGGTGGCGGCGCCGTGTTGCGCCAGTTCTTCGGCCGTCAAACCGGCGGGCGCCATGCTGCCAAGCAGGATGACTTTCATTCGGCTTCTCCTGTCAGGTCGGCGTAGAGCAGGGGCCACTCCTGCTGCGCCAGTTGCAGAAGTTGGCGGCTCAGCTCGCCCTGCGCCAGCCTGACGATGTCGCGCAGTGTGCGCGCATTCATGCTGAGCAACACCGAATCGGTGCGGCGCGTCAGGCGCAGGCCATGCGCCGCCTGAAACGCCGTGAGCAGTTCGGCGTCTGTCGCGCCCCACACCTCGAAGATCATCTGCAGATGCTCGATGATGTCTTCGTGTCCCTCGCGCACACGTGCGGCGATGAAGCCGGGCGCAGCGCCCATCTTGTCGGTGCTGCGGTAGCAGACGCGCCCGGCATATTCGATCAAATGATAGCCGAACTGCTGCGGCCCCTGTGCCACCAGAAACCGCAGATCGCTCTGTGCCAGGTCGAGTGCGGGCAGCGCGGGGTTCATCTGCGTGGCTGCGACGAGAGAAATTTGCATGTTCGGATCAATCTCCTGCCTGGGGGGCGTTTGCATGACGAAGGGTCGCGCGCGGATGAGTGCGAAGATGGGCGTTCGGATGAGTGTGGGAGCCAAAGGGGGGCGCAGATGTGCAGCAGGCGCAAAGCGGGCATGGCTTTGCGCCTGCGCAGGTTCGAGCGTGACGTTCAAGCTTCGCGAATGTCGTAGATTTCGCCATTGAGCCGGCCGAGTGTCTCTTGCACGGCGGCGAGATCAAGGCCGGAAACCTTGAGCATGACCTCCGAGGTGCCTGGCCTGGCGCCGGCCAGGGTGCTCAGCGCGATGAAGTTGCCGCCCGCCAGGGTGATGGCCGAGGTGAGCGTGGCCAGTTCGCCCGCAATGTCGGGCACGATCATGGTGGCGCGCACGCCGCTGCGGCGCGCGCCCAGCAGATCAACGAAGATCTTGAACAGATCCGACTCGGTGATGATGCCGACCAGGTCTTCGCCTTCGAGAACCGGCAACCCGCCAATCTTGCGATCGGCCATGATGCGTGCGGCCTCTTCCAGCGGTGTCTTGGGCGTGACGGTGATCACCGGCGTGGACATGATCTTCTCGACGGTCAGGCGGGAGAGTAGATAGCGCAGTTCGAAGATGTCCAGCGATGTGGCCGGCGATGGGGACGCCAGGTAGAGGTCCTTGTCCGAAACGATGCCCACCAGGCTGCCGTTCTTGTCAACGACCGGCAAACGGCGGATGTTGCGATCACGCATCAGGCGCAGGGCGTCGTCTACGCCTGCTTCGCGTGTCACCACAATGGGGTCCTTGGTCATGCGCTCACCAACTAACATGAGATCCTCCTTCGCAAACACTTGAAAGTCAGCTTGACATCACTGATGAACCAACTGTTCACCAGGCCAGCACGATTGACAGACTCTATCATGCCACGTCACGGCGCCCCTGCCTATGATTTGGCGCACATGGCGCGTGCTCTCTCGGTTGTGGGCGTGTGCGGCTATCGCCGTTCGTCACTGCGCCTTGCGGCCAAGCAGTTCCAGGGCCAGATCGGGCCGGTCGGTGATGATGCCGTCCACGCCCAGTTCGATCAGGCGGCGCATCGTCTCTGTGTCGTTGATCGTCCAGGCGTGCACGGCAATGTCACGCGCATGAGCGGCCTGTACGAAATGCGGCGAGAGTACCTTGATGTCGCCGAAATACTCAGGCACCTGCAGCGCATCGGCGGTGGGGCGGTAGAAGGCCGACACGCGCAGCGTCTGTGCATAGAAGAAGCCGCGCACCTCGCTTTCGGAAGCGCCGGTGGCGATGCCGGGCGCAATGGCGCGAAAACGTTCGATCACCTCGTTCTTGCTGGCCACGACCAGCACACGCTCGGCGGCGTTGGCCGCCTGGATCAAATCAGCGACGGCCTGTTCCATGGGCGGATCGGCCTGCTTGATCTCGATGTTGATGCGTTTGTCCGGGAAGGCGGCCACCACATCCGCCAACTTCGGCACGACGATGCCCTGGCCGCGGAAGGGGAAGGTCTGGCCGTCGTCGGTCGTAAACTTGTAGCCGGCGTCGAACGCTTGCAATTGTGCGTAGGTCAGGTCGTGCACGCGCCCGCTGCCGTTGGTGGTGCGCTCGATGGTAGCGTCATGGATGACAACGACGACGCCATCGCTCGTGGTGTGGACATCGAGTTCCAGAATGTCGGCGCCCAGCCGCACAGCGTTGCGAAAGGCGACCATCGTGTTGCTTGGCGCCAGATCGGCCCCGCCCTGATGCGCCATCACCAAGGGTTTGTTACCCTGTAGATAGGTTTTGTAAGGCCGCGGCTTGATGGTGATCAAGCGATAGATGGCGAAGAATACCACGATCACCAGTAGTGTCAAGATGATGCGACCGACGATGCGCCTCATGTTCACCTCGCTCAGAAAATCAGTCTTTGCCATCGGGGGCGCAACGCTCATCACTGCGCAGCGTAGCCGAAGCGCCGCAGGTAGGCCGGGTCACGCCGCCAATGGGGCACGACTTTGACCCACAACTCCAGATAGACCCGCGTCTCGAGCATCTCTTCGATGCCCTGGCGGGCCTGCTGCCCGATCTGTTTCAACATGCGGCCGCCCTGCCCCAACACGATCCCTTTTTGCGACTCGCGCTCGACAAAGACGGTGGCCGCGATGTAGGTCATGTCCTGATGCCGCGCCTTGAACTCGTCCACGACGACGGCGACGGCGTGCGGCACCTCTTCGCGCAGATGGGCGATGACCGCCTCGCGCACCAGTTCGGCGGCAATGAAACGTTCCTGCACATCGGTCACCTGGTCGGCCGGGTAGTAGGGCGGGCAGAATGGCAACAGGCTTTCCAGCGCCTGCAGCAGGTCGTCCAGGCCCTGTTTGGGCACAGCCGCCAGCCAGACCGACCGCGTGGGCGTCAGCAGCGCCTCGAACGCCGCCTGGCGGGCCGGCCGCGCCTCGGCGCCGATCAGATCGGCCTTGTTGTAGCCGATGACGACCGGCCGGCCGGCGGCCTTTTGGGCCAGCAGTTGGGCGATCCCCTCATCTTCGGGTGTGGGCGCTTCGGCCGCATCCACCAACCACAGAATCACGTCGGCGTCGGGCAGGGCCATCATGGCCTGATCCACCATGTACTCGCCCAGCTTGTGACGGGGACGGTGGATACCGGGCGTATCCACGAACACCATCTGAACGGCCGGCTGCGTCAGGATGCCGAGCAACCGGTTGCGCGTCGTCTGCGGCTTGGGCGCGGTGATGGCGATCTTCTGTCCGACCAGCGCATTGAGCAGCGACGACTTGCCGACGTTGGGCCGGCCGATGATGGCCACGAAACCGGCGCGGTGCGGCTGGATGGCAACCGCCTGAGCGGCGGCCGGTGTGACCAGCCCGTTGTGGGCGGCGTTGTGTTGCTGACTCTCCTGGCGTGTGTGCGCTGATGTCATGGTGGTCATCAGTGCGCCTGCGCTTCTTCGAAGGAAAGGGAGAGGGAGAGGGCGGTTGCGAATGGATTGAAATTTGTTTTCACGTCGTAGAAATCTTCATTTTCCAGCCGCTTGAGCAGCCCGACGATGCGGTATGTCAGCGGCGTAAAGAGCGCTTCGATCATCACCTTGAACACATAGTTCGATACGATGAGCGTTGCCGCCATGGCCCAGGGGAAGACGCCCGCCAGACAGGCGACAACGACGAAGAGCGTCGAATCAATGGCTTGACCGACGAGGGTCGAGCCGATGGTGCGCAACCAGAGCCAGCGCCCACGCGTGGCCACCTTGAGGCGCGCCAGCGTGTAGGAATTAGAGAACTCGCCCGCCAGAAACGCGATCAGGCTGGCTGCGATGATGCCGCCGCTGCTGACCCCGCCTAACACGGCGTCGTAGGCCGCCTGGCCCACCGTCTGTTGCCAGGCCGCTTCGCCCGGCAGGCGTCCAACCAGCCACAGCGTGACGCTCATCAGCGCAGCGGCGCCGAATCCCACCCAGATCACGCGGCGCGAACGCTGGTAGCCGTAGACCTCGGTCAGCACATCGCCGAAGATGTAGGAGATGGGAAAGAGCAGCGTGCCGGCGTCGAAGGCCAGCGGCAGGCCGCCCAACCAGGCTGGCAACGACACGCCCCAATCAACGATCTTGGCGGACGAGGCGATATTGCTGACCAACAACACGGCGACGAACAGCGCCATGATCAGATCGAGAAAACGGTAGGAACGCGTCGCCGGTGCGGTTGCTTCGGTTGGTGCGGCCACTGCCGAGGTGGCAGAAGCGGTCATAAGTGCCCATCCTGATGCAAGGGGTGTCCATGTTCGTCAATTTCGCCACACCAGATACGCGTGCTGCTGATGGGGCTGCCGTCGTCCGCCAGCACCCAGGGAATGGCGCTGACACGCAGGGGGCGTTTGCCCATCTCGATGCGTTTGGCGTTGATGCGCTGTGCGCCGGCCCGTGTTTCCGGCGAAACAACGATCAAATCGTAGTCCTCACTCAACGTATGCCCATACGTGTCGTGAAGCGGCGCGATGGTCACTGGCAAGCCAGGGGCGATGGCGTGCAAGTAGGCCAGGACGCCGGCAACCCGTTCCTCGAACGCTGCAATGGGGTGATGCTTGTCGTCCACCATGCTGTTCACCGTCACGCCGACGATCAACTCGTTGGCCTGTTCGGCGGCAAAGCGGAGCAGCGCCCGGTGGCCATCGTGAAGCGGTGAGAAAGTTCCTCCAAGAACGACGCGCATTGTTCAGTTTGCCTCGTAGGGGGATAAAGGGGCGCATGGCCCCTGGCGCCGGCGCTGACCGGTTCTGTTGATTGGCGCTGTCTCGATCATCGTGAGTTTACGTTTGCTGCTGCCTTTGGTTGCATGATGCAGCGATTTTACTCGATCTGCAAGTAAATGAAAAGTTGGCATCTCTCACAACGCGTGGTAACATTCGTTCATCTCGTTGCGCGAGGCAATCATGCGTTCAGTCTTATCCGGTAGGCGCCGGCGACACCTGGCGGCTCTGGTCCTCTTCACCATCCTGACCCTGGCCCTGACCTACCCCCTGGTCGCACACTTGACGACCCATGTGCCCGGCAGCGCCACCTGGGCCTTCGATGAATATACCTTTCTCTGGAGTGCCTGGTGGTTCAAGGCCGCTCTGCTCGACCTGCAAACCAGCCCCCTGTACACCGACCTGCTCTTCTATCCGCTCGGCGTCTCGCTGATTCTGTACACCTACAACCTCTTTCACGCCGTGCTCGGCTTGCCGCTGCAACTGGCGGGCAACGTGCCCCTGGCCAGCAATCTGATGCTCTGGTTTGCCACCCTGTGCAGCGGCTACGGCGCCTTCTTGCTGACGCGCTGGCTGCTGCGCCGAGAGGGCGCCGCGGCGTCGTTTTTTCCCGCGTTGCTCGCCGGGTTGATCTACGCCTTTGGCGCCAACCGCGCCGTTTATCAGGCGTTAGGCCATTACAACATTGCCAGCGTTCAGTGGCTGCCCTTTGCCCTGCTCTTCTGGCTCAAGACGGCGCAGGCTGCCGGGCGCGCCGCCTGGCGTTCTGCCGTTCTGGCCGGCCTCTTCAGCGGCTTTCTCCTGCTCACCGACATGACCTTCGCCGTCTTTTTGGCGCTGGCTTTGCTCTTCCTGCTGCCCCGGCTGCGGGTTCCGCTGCTGGCGGCCGGCGCCGTGACCCTGCTGGTGGGCGGCTATCTCCTGCTGCCCACGATGCAAGAACTGCTCAGCGGGCGCTACGGCCTGGAGGGATGGGGCGATGCGCTCAAGCTCTCCAACGACCTGGCCAGCTTCGTGACCCCCGTGGCGCTGCACCCGCTCTTTGGCCAGGACTGGCCGCAGGCGCTGCGCGCCGCCGAAACCGGCGCCGCCCGCTTCACCGACATCAACACCGGCTTCGTCGGCGTCGTCACCCTGCTCGCCGCCCTCGTCGGGGCGCTGAGCGCCTGGCGGCAGGCGCGTCGCTGGTGCGCCCTGGCCCTGACCAGCGCCATTTTCTCGCTCGGCCCGTTGCTGCAGATCAACGGCCAGTGGCGCTTCGGCCTGGATGGGCTGTTGCCCGAAGGTGTGACCTTTCCGCTGCCCTTTGCCCTGCTGCACTTCATCCCCTTCGTCAACGCCAACCGCACGCCCAACCGCTTCAGCATCCCCCTCATGCTGGCGCTGGCCGTGCTGGCGGCCCTGGGCGCTCTGTATCTACGCCGGTGCAGCGCCGCCTGGCGCAGCGGCCAGACGATTGGCGCCGGCCTTAGCCTCCTGCTGGCGGCCGCCGTCCTCTTCGAACATCTCGCCTGGCCCCTGCCGCTGACCGACAGCCGCACCCCGGCGGCCTACCAGCAGTTGGCGCAGGAGTCGGGGCAGTTCGCCATTTTGACCCTGCCGCTGGGCTGGCGCAACGGGTTCCGCGTCTTCGGCTCCGAAGACACGCGCATCCAGTGGTATCAGCACACCCATCAGCGCCCCATCATCGGCGGCAACGCCGTGCGCAACCCGCCCTTCAAGTTCGACTACTTCGAACGCCTGCCGCTCTTTCAGGCGCTGACCGGCCTGGAGATGTACCAGGCGCCCTCGCCCGTCCTCGATCAGGCGGCGCGCGCCCAGGCCACCGAACTGATGACCCTTTACGACGTACGCTACCTGGTGGTCAATCCGCCGGTGGCGGGGCGATTTCCCTACGCCGACACATGGCAAGCGACGCGTGACTACGCGTTGCAGATCCTGCCCATCGCCGGCCCGGCGCTGCCGACCGGCCCGGACGGCGTGCAGGTCTTTCGCATCGCCGCACCGCCGCCCGCGCTGCCCTTCAGGCTCGATTTTGGCGCACAGGAGACCCTGGCCTACCGCGGCGAGGGTTGGGACGACAGCTCGCCTGGCGAGGCCGACCTGGGCGGCGCCAACGCGATCTGGGTCACGGCCCGCAAGGCGGAATTCTTCCTGCCGGCGCGTCCGCAGCCTGGCCAAAGCCTGCGGCTGACGCTGCGGGTCGCTCCCTACAGCTACCCGGGTGGCCCGGCGCAGACGCTGGCCGTCGTCTGGAACGATCAACTGCTCGATCAGCGCACGCTGACGCCCGGCTGGCAGGAGGTCAGTTGGGATGTGCCGGCGGCGGCGCTGCGTTCAGGCCCAAACAGCGTCGTGCTGCGCAGCGGCTGGACACTGACCCCGCGCGACGCCCAGCCGGAAACCGCCCTCATCGGCGCAACCGGCGTGCGTGCGCCGGTTCTCATCGAAATTCACGCCTTCAACGAGGCGTTCATCACCCTGACCGGCGCCAGCGGGCAGCGGGTGGATGCGTCGGCGGGGCGGCGCGGCTTCGATATTGCTGTGCTGGACACCCGTAGCGGCGCCCTGCTCGACCGGCGCGGCTTCGACACGGCGGCCAACACCTACGAGTCCGAGGCGCTGGCCAACTACCTGGCGCAGATTCCGACCGGACGCATCGTCATCGTGGCCACCAAAGGCGACGGCATGGCCTATCTGGAGGCAACGGCGCGCGCAGCGTTGGCGCAGCTCGGCATTCAGGCCGAACTGGCGCCCGGCGCCAGCCTGGCCGCCGTGGGTGTGCAAGGCGCAGCGCCCGGCGCGGCCGCCCAGGCCACCGGTCCCGGCGACGCCTATCTGCGCGTCGGCGGCGATCAACGCTCGCTGGCCTTTGCCGTTGACTGGGCGCTTTTGGCGCTCAAAGAATGAAGGTGTTGGATCGAATCATGACCGTCACAGCGACCAATCATCCCCCATCCCGCGTCCACGCCACACGCTGGCTGGCCCTCGTCGTGCTGGCCGGCGGCTGGCTGCTGTACGGCCGGACGATGGCGCCAGGACTGCTCTTCGGCGATGCGGGAGAACTGCAATTTGCCCTTCCCCTGGGCGGCCTGATCCATCCCACCGGCTACCCGCTCTTCGGCGCGTTGGGCTGGCTGTGGACGCAACTGACCTTCTGGTGGCCCGAACCGGCCACGCGCGCCAATGCCTTTTCGGCTTTTTGGGCCGGCCTGGCGCTGGCGCTCTTCTTTCTGGCCACACAGCAGATGCTGCTGCGTGTCCTGCCGGCGCAAACGGCGCCTGGGCGCTGGTTGTGCGGGCTGTGCGCCGCCTTCATCCTTGCTGTCTCGCCCACCTGGTGGTCGCAAGCCACGATTGCCGAGGTCTACACCTTCCACGCCGTGCTGACGCTTTCGCTGTTCAACCTGTTGTTGCGTTGGGCGGCGGCGCAGCGGGCCGGACAAGCGCAGGCGGGCCGTTGGCTGATCGCCGCCGCCGGCGTCTTTGGCCTCGGCCTGACGCACCATCAGACCATGCTGTTGCTGGCGCCGGCCATCGTGCTTTTCATCTTGCGTGTGCAGCCCGGCCTGCTGCTGCAAGGGCGCCGCCTGGCGCTGCTGCTGCTCTGCGTCACCCTGCCGCTCCTGCTCTATCTGACCATTCCGTGGCGCGCCGCCAACTCGTCCTATGTGCGCCTGCCGCTGAGCAGCTCGAACAGGCTCGAACTCTATCAGCCAGGGCTGGACGGCCTGGCGCAGTGGGCGACCGGTGTGCGTTTTGCCAGCGCCCTGCGCACACCGGCGGCAGCGCTGGCGCAACTGCCGCAGGCGCTCACCTGGACGCAGGAACAGTTTGGCCTGTTTGGCCTGGCGCTGGCGATATTGGGCGTCAGCCATCTGCTGCTGCGCCAGCGCCGCGGCATGTTGACCCTGACCGGCGCTATCGCGCTGGCCGTGCTCGCCTTCAACCTCTTCTACGGCATCGGCGACATTGCCGTGCTCTACATCTCGCTCTATCTCATCATCGGCATCTGGCTGGCCGTTGGTTTGGCAGCCTTTGCCCAGGCCGTGCAGCGCATCACCGACCCGGCCAACCGCACGCTTGGCCGCAGCCTGACCGCCGCCCTGCCCGCTCTGCTGCTCGTCTGGCCGCTGCTGGCGCTTGGCGGCCGCTTTGCCGTCTTCGATCAGAGTCAGAATCGAGCCGCCGAGACCTTTTGGGACCGAATCTTCAGCCAGCCGCTGCCCGCCAACGCCATTCTGATCAGCAACGACCGTGACGAGATGACGCCGCTGATCTATCATCAGGTCGTGCGCGGCGAGCATCGAGACCTGACCGGCCTGTTTCCGGCGATTGCCCCAGGCGCGGCGTTCAGCGATGTGGCGCGCGTCGTTGAGACGGCGTTGAGCCAGGGCAAGGAGCGCCCGGTGGTGCTGGTCAAGCCGATGCCGGGGCTGGAGGTCAAGTTCCAGTTGGTGGAATTGGGTCAGGTAATGCGCGTCGAGGGTCTGGCGGTGACGCGTACCCCGGAACGGCCCTTGAATGCCGATCTCGGCGAGGCGCTGCAACTGCTCGGCTACAGCACCGATCCCAACCATCAGCTACGCGCCGGCGGCGCCTTGCAGGTGGCGCTCTACTGGCAGCCCCGGCAGAAGCTGGATGGCGACTACACCGGCTTCGTCCAGTTGCTCGATGCGACCGGCGCCAAGATTGCGCAGGGCCAGGATCATCCGGTGGGCAGCGTGTTCTACCCCACCGGCCTGTGGCGTCCCGGTGAGATGCTGCGCGACGTCTTTACTCTGACGCTGCCCGCCAATTTGCAGCCTGGCGCCTACACCCTGACAACTGGCATGTACCGGCGCGAGGCGGACAGCGGCGCCCTGCGGCCGCTGGCTGCGCCGTTGACGCTTGGCAAGATCGGGCTGCTGCCCGACCTGGCCCGTCCGGCCGCTGCGCCCGATCGCCCGCTCAATGTCGAGCTGGCCGATCGCATCCTGCTGCTCGGCTATTCGCTGCGCCGCTCCGACACGGCGTTGGAGGTCGTTTTGCAGTGGCAAGCGGCGCGCTATGTCGAAAATGATCTGACCGTTTTCGTGCACTTGCTGGGGCCGGATGGGGTCATCGCGGCGCAGCACGACGGGCAGCCGGCAGAAGGGCTGGCCGCCACTTCGATCTGGCCGCCTGGCCAAGCGATTCGCGATGAACATCGCCTGCTGCTGCCGCACGGGCTACGGCCCGGCGTCTACACCCTGGTGTGCGGGATGTACGACGCCGCCACCAGCCAGCGCCTGGCGATCACCGAGGGGCCGGGCGCGGCGCAGAAGAATACGATCTTTCTGCAGGAGGTTGCCATCTTTTGATGGCGCGGCGCGTCGTATGATTTGGCTCATGGCGTCAATGACCGATTCGATTACACTAGCAGCATGGCCTTGTAGGGCCTTGCGCCTGCCCCAACGACAGGGCAAAAGATGTGAAGGGAGAGATATCAATGAGAATCGTTGTATGTGTCAAGCAAACGCCTGATACAGCCGAGCTGCCCAAAGTGGACGTGGCGCGCGCCAAGTCGGGCGATTTGGGCGTCACGATGATTGTCAATCCGTGGGATGAGTTTGCGCTGGAAGAGGGTATTCGTCTGGCCGAACGCTTCAAGGGTGATGTGACGGCCCTCAGTATCGGGCCGGCGCAGGCCGTCGAGGCGTTGCGCACCGCCATTGCCATGGGCGTCAGCGGCGCGGCGCTGCTCAGTGACGGCGCGTTCAAGGATGGCGACGCCTGGGCCACGGCGCGCGTCCTGGCCGCGGCCATCGCCAAGATCGGCGCGGCCGATCTGGTGATCACGGGCAAACAGGCCGTGGATGGCAACAGCGGGTTGGTGTCAGTCGGCCTGGCGCGCCTGATGGGCGCCAGCTATCTGAGCGGCGTCACCAAGGTGGTCAATGTCGGCGGCGGCAAGATCACCGTCGAGCGCGGCATGGAAGAGGGCAAGGAGACGGTCACGGCGATGCTGCCGGCTGTCATCTCCGTGGCGCGTGAGATCAACGAACCGCGCTATCCGAGCTTCATGGGTATCCGCAAGGCGGGCAAGGCGACGATTCCGACCTGGGCCGCCGGCGATGTCGGCTTGTCGGCCAGTCAGGTTGGCAAAGCCGGTTCGGTCATGGAGTGGGTGGAGATGCGCAAGCCGCCGGCGCGAGCCTCCAAATGCGAAATCATCAAGGCCGATACCGCCGAGCAGCAAGCGGCGATCCTGTTGGATCGGCTGCTGGCCGAAAAGGTCCTTTGAGGAAGAAGCGACAAGAAGCGGTCAGAAGTGATCAGAAGTGATCAGAAGTGATCAGAAGCGATAAAAAAAGAAGAAGGAAAGACCATCATGTCTATTCTTGTTTGGGTCGAGCAGTTCGACGGCAAAGCCAGCAGTACATCCTGGGAGATTCTGGGCAAGGCCCGCGCCCTGGCCAATGAATTGGGGACGACGACCAGCGCCCTGGTGATGGGCAGCCAGGTCAATGCGCTCAGCGCCGCCGCCATCAGCTTCGGCGCCGATGTGGTCTATGTGTGCGACGATCCGAGTCTGAAGACGTTCCGCCTCAATCCCTACGTCGAGGTGACCAAGCGGGTCATTGCCGACGACAAGGCGACAATCGCCCTGTTCCCGGCCAGCCTGCGCGGCCGTGACCTGAGCGGGGCGGTGGCCTGCGATCTGGGCGCCGGGGTGGCAGCAGATGTTCTCGATCTGTCGCTCAAGGGCGGGCGCCTGCTGGCCACGCGCCCGATCTATTCGGGCAACATTTTGGCCGATGTGGTGAGCAAGACCGATCCGCAGATCGCCAGCGTGCGCAATCGCGCCTTCCCGGCGCCGGCGCCCGCTGCGGCGCACAGCGGCAAGGTGGTGACGGTGGCGCCGGTGTTGAGCGAGGCGCAGGCGGGCGCGGTCGTTGAGAATTTCGAGGTGGTGGGCGGCGGCGAGGTTTCGCTGACCGATGCGCGCATCATCGTTTCCGGCGGGCGCGGCGTCAAGGGGCCGGAGGGCTTTGCGCCGCTCAAGGAGCTGGCCGATACGCTTGGCGGCGCACTAGGCGCCAGCCGTGCGGCTGTGGACGCCGGCTGGATTCAGTACAAGCATCAGGTTGGCCAGACGGGCAAGACGGTGCGGCCCGATCTCTACATCGCCTGCGGCATTTCGGGCGCCATCCAGCACCTGGCCGGCATGGGCGCGGCCAAGATCATCGTGGCAATCAACAAAGACGCCGAGGCGCCGATCTTCAGCGTGGCCAACTATGGCATCGTGGGCGATCTGTTCAGCGTGGTGCCTGCGCTGACCGCTGCGGCGCGCAAGCGTTTGGGGTAAAAAAACAGATTGGCGCCTCCAATCTTCCGTCCACAATCGGAGACGCCAATCTGACGATGCGAGGTCATGACGACCATCGAGGCTGGCGTCCCTGGCGGGGAGGCCAGCCTTTTTTGTTAGAACTGCGAGCCGACTGGCGTCGGCGGAATCTTGCCGGTGTTCCAGGAGCGTTCGATCGTTGCCTGGGCGCGCAGGTCAGACAGGTATTTGTCGAAGGCTTCCTGCTTCTTGCTGGCCAGCGTGCTTTCATCGAGCGGACGGGCGGGGTCTTTCTCCGTCACCTCGATGATGTGATAGCCGAACTGCGTGGTGACGATTTCGCTGATCTGGCCGATCTCCAGCTTGAAGGCGGCTTCCTCGAACTCGGCGACCATGCGTCCCCGGCCAAACCAACCGAGATCACCGCCCTCGCTGGCCGAGGTATCTTCCGAAACCTCTGAGGCCACCAGGGCGAACGGCTCACCCGCCTTGAGGCGTGTCAGCGCCGCTTCGATCTTGGCGCGGGCGGCCTGCTTCTCCTCTTCGGTGGCCGTTTCGGCGGTCTTGACCAGGATGTGCCGCGCTTTGACCTGTTCTTCGGTCGTGGGGGTGTCGGTGGTGACGGCTTCCTGCAGCAGGTTGCGCAGCAGGCGGCTTTCGGTCAGGGCGCGGAAATCGGCCTCGGTCAGGCCGGACGACTGCTTGATGTTGTCAATCGCTTCCTGATACTGGCGCAGGTATTCCGCTTCGGTGTAGGGGGTGGGGGTGGGAGCGGGCGTCACCGTGGCGCTGACGACCTGGGTTTCGGTCACGCCGCTGGTGTTGGTGATCACCTGCGTGGAGGTGATCGTGGCCGGGGTCACGATGGGGGTGGGCGTGGCGTCCGGCTCGTAGCCGAAGTTGCGCTGCACTTCGCGCTGCAATTCGGCCGGGTCAACGCTGAGGCTGCGCTTGGCGGCCTCTTGCCGGATCAGCGTCTCGTCAACCATGTTGTCGAGGACGTTCAGCGCCAGCGTTTCCGGGTTGCTCAACTGCTGCTGCAATTGCTGGATCTGGGCGCCAAAGAAGTTGTTGGTCCCATCCGGGTCGAGCTGCTGTTGAATTTGCAAGTATTGGGCCAGTTGGTTTTGCAGGGCCGCACGTTCGTACTTGACGCGCGCCTGGTAGCGGTCGGTCTTGATCGTTTCACCGTTGACCGTGGCCACCGGCGAGTTGGGGAAGAAGACGAACTGCTGCAGCAGGCCAACGGCCAGGAGGATGACCACCAGCGCGCCGGCGATGCCCACGCCGATGAAGATTTTGCGCTGCATCTCGCGCTCGCGCCGGTTGAGTGCGACCTGTTTCTTGGTTGGTTCTTTGACTGCTCGGTCTCGCTTTGCCATGCCGCGTAGGGCTCCTCAGATGATTTAGCTCTGTGCGTTGCCGACGTAGGACAGCAGGGCGAGATAGCGTGCGCGTTTGATCGCGACCGACAGTTCGCGCTGATGGCGAGCGCAGGTGCTGGTTTTGCGGCGTGGGCGGATTTTACCGCGTTCGGTCACATAGCGGCTCAGGGTGTCCACAGCCTTGTAATCAATGAATTTGACCTTGTCCACGCAGAAAGCGCAGACGCGCCGGCGAACCGGGCCAAAGCGCCGGCCGGCGGGTGCGCCAGGGCCGGTGGGTGCGCCGCCGCGCATGCCGCGCGGGCGTGGGCGTCCGCGTCCCCCGCGGTCATCGCCCATTTCATCCACATCGTCATCGAGCATATCGAAATTCGTTGCCACAGTCTACTCCTGGATCAAACCTAGAAATTGTTTTCGTCTTCGTCGCTGCTGGCGTAATCCACCTCGCTGCTGCCGGGGCGGCTGTCGAGCATGATCATCTCGTTGGCCACCAGTTCGGTGCGGAAGTGCTTCTGTCCGCTCTGGTCTTCCCAGCTTCGGGTTTGCAGGTGGCCTTCCACATAGACGCGCCGGCCTTTGCGCAGGTACTGGTTGCAGATTTCGGCCAGGTTGCCCCAAGCCACCACATTGAACCATTCGGTGGCTTCGCGACGTTCGCCCTCGGTCGTGACCCAGTTACGGGTCACGGTCACGCTGAAGGACGTCACGGGCTTACCGCTGGGCGTGTAACGCATGTCGGGATCATGGCCGATGTGGCCGATGATCATGACTTTGTTCAAACCTCTTGGCATTTGTCTGGCTCCTCATTGCGCCAAACGGGGCGCCGCTGGGGGGCGGCGCCGATGGACACGAGCCTGCCATTCGTCAGGCCGGTGAGTCACGCCAGTTGCCGACCGGCGCGACAGAGTCAACGTTGGCGCGTCTAGCCCTGTTTACTGGTGAGCAGGTGGCGCAGCACTTTGTCATTGAGACGCAGGGATCGTTCCAGCGCGGCTGTGGCGGCTGGCGGTAGGCGTAGGCGAAAGAGAACGTAGAAGCCTTCGCGCTGTTTGGCAATGGGGTATGCCAGGGTGCGACGGCCCATGTGTAGGGTTTCGAGAACCTCGCCGCCACCGGTGCGAATGAGGTCCGCGACGCGTTCGTTCAGCGCCTGGAGACCTTCTTCATCCAACTCGGTGCGGACGATCGTCATCAGTTCGTACTCGTTCATGAGGCCCGCATGCCTCCTTTCTATGGGTTTGCCCCCGGTCAAGCCGCGGGCAGAAAGAACGAGGGCTTGCGGCCCTCGTCGGAACGGGAATAGTTTAGCATAAGAGCATGGATTTGGCAAAGATGGGCGAAGTGTGGTATAGTTGCCCGTGTTCGGGGCGTAGCGCAGACCGGCTAGCGCGCACGGTTCGGGTCCGTGAGGTCGGAGGTTCAAATCCTCTCGCCCCGACTTCGACACTCGCTCTCACATCACCTGCGTGAGAGCGAGTTCTTTTTTCTCTCTCCGTTTCGCACCAAGCCGAACCTGGCCAGGCGCCTGTCGGATTGACACCACCGCCCCGCCTGTTGTATCATCCGCTGCACGAAGCCGAGCCGTGAAGGAGGAGCGATGATCGCAACCAACCTCTCCCAGGTGATGAATGTTTTCCGGCACAACGAACCGCTGCGTGATCGCGCCCTGGAAGAATTCTACGTGGCGTGCCCGTAGGATCAGGTCGAAACGATGCGCATCTTCCTGACAGAACAGACCGGACCGGTCAAGGTTCTCTTTACCGGGCAGCGGGGAGCGGCAAATCCACCGAGTTGAACAAACTCACCTCTCTCTTGCGCAAGGAGTTCTTGACCGTGCAGTTCTCCGTGCGACGCGTGCTCGACCCGTTGAACGTCACTTCCACCGATCTGCTGCTTTCGATGGCGATCCGTCTCTTTCGGGAAGTCACCGATCAGAGCCTGATCAGCCGCCGCCGGCGTGCCCTCATCGGCGACGCCCTACTCGACGATGTCTATCGCTGGTTTACCCAAGAGATCATTCTGGAGAAGATCATCGAACCGCAGGTGGAAATCGGACGGTCGGCCAACGTCAACCTGCTTTTTGCCAAGCTGGAAGGCAAGGTCGCAACCGAGGCGGCCACTCGACGCACCATTCGAGAACGGCTCGAATACCGCGTCTCCGAGCTTGTCGGCAAGATGGATCAGGTCATCGCTGAAGCGCAGAAAGAGACCGATCGCCGTGTGCTGATCGTTGTCGGGGACATTGACAAACTCGATCTCGAAGCGGCCAGAAGCCTTTTCGTACTGCACGCTACCTCCCTCAACGCGCCGCAGGCCTACATCGTCTACACCTTCCCCGTCGCTCTGCGCAACGACAGCAATTGGAATCACATCAAGGGCAGTTGCTCCAACCGCCTGATCCTGCCAAACATCCGGCTGCGTGATTTCAACGGCCGGCCCGACGATGAGGGCAGCGAGGTCATGCGTCGTCTGGTCTTGAACCGGATGGAGCCATCCTTGATTTTGTCCGACGCACTCGACCTGGCCGTGGGTGCGCTGTGCGTGTCTGGGACTATCCGCTCAACAGGCTCGACTACAGGGGGGTCCGGGTGGTGGTGGCCCCATGACTCTGGGCTGAGGGCGGTTGAAACCGCGCCTGAGGGGCCTACGGCCGGGCGTTCACCTGCGTGGACGCGTGTGGTGGGGCGAAATGCGCCGCACCCGATGCTGGCCGGCGCCCTCCGCAGGGGTTTGACGCAAAAAACAGGCTGGCGCCCCTCGTTGGAACGCCAGCCTGTTGCTGAGATCGTCTGGTGAAAATTCGCAGCCGCTGCGCAAACGCCGCGGGCGCTTACCAGTGAGTGACGCGGCGTTCGGTGCCGGCGAGCAGCCGCTGGATGTTGGGGCGCAGCGCCCAAACGCAGGCTGCCGCCGTCAGCAGGCCGTAGACCAGGTGTTCCCAATGCGCCACGGCCGGGAAGGCGAGCAAGATTACGGTGAGGGCCGCCAGACCGCCAACCGCGGCGGTCAGGGTGGCGACGGAGGCATAGCGTGAGAAATAGAAGACCAGAATCGCGATCACAGCCACCGGGATGCCCACGTAGGCATTGAGCGCAATCAACCCGGCCGCGGTGGACATCCCGCCGGCGCCGCCGCGGAACTTGAGGAAGACCGACCAGTTATGGCCCAGGATCGCCGCCGCCCCGGCCAGCGTTGCCCCCAACTCGCCCGTCTGCAAGACATGACGGGCCAGGGCAATCGTCAATACCGCCTTCAGGGCATCTCCCAACACTGTCAGCGCCGCCGGGCCAAAGCCCAACGCCCGCAGCACATTGGTGCCGCCCGTACGCCCGCTGCCGTGCTGCAATATGTTGACCCCATACGCCTTTGCCACCAAAAAACCAACCGGCACCGACCCGATCAGATACCCCATCAGCAGCATCATCGCTGCAACCGTCCAACTCATCTTCGCTCGCCCTCCCCTCTCTGCATCTCGTGGGGCTGCGCGTTGCGCATCTATGCGCAGCGCGTTTCGAGCATCAAAACCCCGCCTGACCGCGTTCGATACGCCGCTCCCCAATCTTGCGGCAAATTGACACGAAATGCGCTTCCTGCTAAAATTGCCCCACTCACGTGCTTCCGTTACCCCCTTCTCCAATGTGTGTGAACCGGCGCGAAACCGCGTTTCGTCAACTGCAAAATGGCCGTTGTGCGTTTGCAACGTTTGCCTTGCCGATGGTTTCGTACAACCGGTTCCTGGGTCTGTCATCGTTCGTTCGATCAGGAGGTTTTGATGCAAGCCAATCGTCTCTTGCGCGTTCTGCTGATTGCCGGCCTGCTGCTTGCCGTGACTATTACCGGCAGCATGGCCTTCACCAGATCGCCCGCCGTCCCCAGTCCTGCCCCTCTCTTTCAGTCGTCCGGCCCCCCACGCGCCATCGAGATGATCCCGCAGGATGACGCCGTCAAGGGTGGTAGTCCAGACAGCGATCCGCCGCTCGATCTCGCTCCCTATTTGCAGCCGCTCGACCAATCCTTCCAGAGCGAGGTTGAGCCAAACGGCACACCGGCGACGGCCAACGCGCTGGTCGGGACCGAAGCAGTTGTCTGGGGCACGATCTACCCCAACGCAGACATTGACTACTACTCCTTTAGCGCCAGCATCGGCGATCGCGTCTATGCGGCGACGATGACCAGTTCTTCATCGAATGGGAGCAGCGACAGTCAGTTGAGACTCTTCGGCTCCGATGGAATTACGCTCATCGAGTTCGATGATGACGATGGTTCCTTGGGTGGTCTCTCCTCCACGATTGCAGGCGCCGTCATCCCGGCGACAGGCACATACTACCTCGAAGTCAAACATTTCTCCGCAACCAACCAACTGCGCCCCTATCACCTGCATTTCAGGCTGGCAAGCGGCGCTCCCATCCCTGAGACCGAACCAAATGACGGCGGCCAGTTGTTGCCGGGGTCCGGCTGGGTGTCGGGTGACATCAGCAGCCTGACCGACGCGGACGTTTTCTTGCTCGACCTGGGCGTCGGAGATACTGTCTTCGTCAGCCTCGATCTCGACCCGGAACGCGACACGATCGAATGGAACGGCTGGACGGGTCTGGGGGTTTTTGGTGGCTTTTACCTGGTGATCAACGATGGAGGAACAGGAACGCCCGACTCGGAGGCATTCTTCATGACGGTCAAGGAAGCGGGCACCTACGGCGTGCTCGTCTCCGTACCGACCGGCGGCACGACATTCGGCACCTACCACCTGAGCGTCAGCGTCCATCACCCGCCGTCAACCTGCACCACGTACACCAGTACCGATGTTCCACAGACGATTCCGGATGGGCCGAGCGTCACCCTTTCCACACTGACGATCCCGGGCAATCCGCGCATTGCCGATCTGAACGCCTCGATCACGCTCACCCACACCAATATGCCCGATCTCGACATTCAATTGATGTCGCCGGAGGGCAATGACAATGGTCTCCTCACCGACGTTGGCGCCTCGACCCATGTCACCATGAATATCGGTCTGGACGATGAGGCAGGCTCCACGCCCGCCTGGACGATCCTGAACGGTTCAGTCTTCCAACCAGAATATTCCTATCGTCTCGGATGGTTCGATGGCGAGGACGCTGGCGGCGTCTGGACGTTGAAAATCTATGACGACGCCGCCAGCAACGGCGGCGTGCTGCAGGGCTGGAGCCTGACCGTCTGCGAACCGACGCCGCCTCCCACCTGCGCCGGCGGCGGCACGCCCGTCACTGTCTTCTCCACCGACTTCGAGGCCAATAACGGCGGCTTTACCCATTCGGGCGTCGCCGATGAATGGGAATGGGGAACGCCGAGCTACGCGCCCATCATTGGCTGTCACAGCGGCAGCAACTGCTGGAAGACCGATCTTGACAACACCTACGACGCCAGCAGTAACCAGGACCTCCTGTCTCCCGCCATTGATCTGACGGCGTACACCGGCCCGATCCGGGTCAGTTGGGCCAAGATTTTCCAGATGGAGACAGCCACCTCCGATCACGCTCTAGTTGAAGTACGTCAGGTGGGCGGCAGCACACCGCGCACGCTCTGGCAGTTCCTCGACGCCACCATGACCAACGGCGTGGGCAGCCCTACAACCACTCTTCAGGAGAGCGCCGGGTGGGGCCTCTGGAACGCCGACATCAGCGAGTACGCTGGCCAAAACATCGAGATGCGCTTCCATCTAGACAGCAGCACCGGTGGCCAGTACGGCGGCCTCGGCATTGACGACGTCACCATCACCGCCTGTCTGGCGCCCACCCCCACGCCCACCGACACCCCTCTTCCCGGCTCCACCGATACGCCGACGCCCACTGTGACCCCGACGGCGACGGCAACGGATACACCGACCGATACGCCGACGCCGACCAATACGCCAACGGCGACGAACACGCCGACGCCGGTCGTGGGCGTGATTCCGCCGGCGC
>CAZOLV010000020.1:38725-59552 GCA_964580725.1 uncultured Anaerolineae bacterium
TTCATCGGCGAGGACCCCAACGGCGAATGGCTGTTGACCATCTCTGACGATACCAACGCCGACGGCGGTTCGCTGAATAGCTGGTCGTTGGACATCCAGACCGGGATGTGCGGCGTCGTACCGACGGCGACACCCACCGCCACACCTGAACCACCCACGGCAACGCCGACCGAAACGGCGACCAATACTCCTGAACCGCCCACGGCCACCCCGACGGCGACGCCCACGCCTGGTTCACCGACCGGCGTCGAGTTGAGCGATCTGGAAAGTGGCGCTCCAACGCCTGCGCTGGGCGGTTGGCTGTTGTTGGCCCTGACCCTGGCGGCCGGCGTCGGCGCCGCCGCCTCTCGCCGCCGCCGCAGCAGCGTGCGCTAACACCCGTTCCGGCTGGCCGGCCCGATCACGGGCCGGCCAGCCCGGCTTCCCCCGCCGCATCGAGCGCCCGCCAACGCTCGCCAATGAGACGTTCGCCTGTCTTCCCGCAGCCGAACGTCTTGTTTTTCACCGGCGTTTGCCAAAATCCGCCCGATGGGGTACACTTCGGCCATCCTAAACCGTTTTCCCGCCTAGCCCACACAGCACAGACGTGCTCGATACCGAAAGGAAGAAAGTCAGATGTCTCGCAAATTTGTTCGTTCCGCTTCGATGGCGCTTGCCGTCCTCTTGATCCTGTCGCTCAGCGTTTTCTCGACGCTGGCCGCGGCGCTCCCCTCCGGCGATGCGCCCGACGCCGCCGCCGAGATGCGCGGCGACAGCCCGGCGGCGCCAATCGCCCTGCCAACCCCCAATGTCGCTGCGCACGCCCGGGCGTTGCGTATGCTCAGCTCCACCGGCATCCTGCTCGTGCCTGACTCCACCAACAAGCGCATCATGGCGTTCGACCCCATGAACGGCGATCTGGTGGATGCCGATTTCGTGCCCGCCGACCCGACGCACCTCACCACACCCAAACACGCCATTCTGAGCGCCAGCGGGCAGAGTATCCTGGTGGCCGATCAGATCACCGACGGCGTCCATGAGTACGACTTCGATGGCAACTACATCGGGCTGTTTGCGCCGGCGGGCGGCGTCAACACGGCGATTCTGGACAACATCCGCGGCATCGCTCTGCGCCCCAACGGCAACCTGCTGGTCACTGTTGGCAGCAGCGGCAATGCCAACGCCGTGGCCGAATTCGACACTTCCGGCAACTATCTGGGCAACTTCGTGGCCATTGGCGCCGGCGGCATCAGCAGCCCGTTTGCCATCCTCCACCGCGCCAGCGACGTGCTGGTGGACGCTACGACCAGCGACAATGTGCATCGCTACGATACCAGCGGGACCTACCTGGACAACTTGATCACCGGCATTGCCTTCCCGCAGCAGATGGCGGAAGCCAGCAACGGCAACCTCCTCATCGCCAACTTCAGCACCCCCAACTCCGGCGTGCAGGAGTACACCTCGGCCGGCGCGCCAGTCGCCACCTATACCATCGTGACCGGCAACCGCGGCGTTTACGAATTGGGCAACGGCAACATCCTGACCACCAACGGTAGCGGCGTTTTTGAAATCAGCCGCGCCAACGTGTTGATTGCCACCGAAATCAACGGCGGTAGCCAGTACATCGAGTATGTCGTGCAGCCGTCGGCCAGCATCAGCCTGGATAAGACCGTTGGCCTGGATTCGGACAGTTGCGCTGTGACCAACGAGATCACTGTCAGCGCCGGCACGCAGGTTTTCTACTGCTACACGGTGAACAATACCGGCCCGGTCACGCTGACGCTGCATACCCTGGTGGACGACCATCTCGGCACGCTGCTGAACAACTTCCCTTACGATTTGGGGCCGGGCGCCAGCGCATATATTACCGAGGCGGCGACCATCAACGCGACGACGGTCAACAGCGCCACCTGGACCGCCAGCGTGTCTGGCGGCCCGTCGGCGGAAGCGAGCGACACCGCCACCGTCACCGTGCAGACGCCCACCGCCCTCACGCTGACCGGCGCACAGGCCGGTTCGGGCAACAATGGGCCGTGGGGCGGCCTGCTGGTTGTGGGGCTGGCAGGTCTGCTGACCGCCGGTCTGATCTGGCGGCTGCAAATCGCCACACGCGCCTGACGCCGCGCCGGGCGGCGCTTGCCTGCAAGAACCGCCCAAGTGCTCGATAAAAGAGCGAGGTTGGCATCCCTTTTGTGGGAAGCCAACCTCGTTTTTGTCACAGGGCCGGTCAAGGCGCGGCGACGCGACCTGGTTCGTATGCGCTGCGCGCTGCGTTTAGTGTAGAATCTTGCTCAGGAACATCTTGGTGCGGTCGTGCTGAGGGTCATCGTACAGCTTCTGGGGCGTGGTATCCTCCAGAATCTGGCCGGCGTCCATGAAGAGGATGCGGGTGGCGGCGGCGCGGGCAAAACCCATCTCATGCGAAACGACCATCATCGTCATGCCCTCGCGCGCCAGGTCCTGCATCACATCGAGTACCTCGGTGATCATTTCCGGGTCGAGCGCCGAGGTCGGCTCGTCGAAGAGCATGATCTTGGGGTTCATGGCCAGCGCACGGGCAATGGCGACGCGCTGCTGTTGCCCGCCCGACAACTGTCCGGGATAGTTGTCGGCCTTTTCGGGGATGCCCACCTTGCCTAAAAGATCGTGTGCGATCCGCTCGGCTTCGGCCGGCGAGCGTTTGCGCACCACCCGCTGCGCCAACACGATGTTTTGCAGCGCCGTCATGTGCGGAAAGAGGTTGAACTGCTGGAAAACCATGCCCACCTCGGCGCGCACGGCGTTGATGTTGATTTTGGGGTCGGTCACCAGCATCTTGTCAATGTAGATTTCGCCCGAGCTGAGTGTTTCGAGATGGTTGATGCTGCGCAGCAGGGTGGACTTGCCCGAACCGCTTGGCCCGATGATGACCACCACCTCGCCTGCCTGCACCTTGAGATTGACCCCATTCAGGGCGTGTACACGGCCAAAGTATTTGAATGCCTGACGCACTTCGATGATCGGATCGTTCATGTTTGTCTCTTCTCTTCCTGCCTCTCTGTTTGCTTCTCGGCCACGCCTAGCGATGCCCAACGGTCATGCGCTGTTCGATCCAGCGCGCAATGCGCGTGAAGATCAGCGTCATCAAGAGGTAGATCAACGCAATCATCGTGAAGGTCTCGAAGCTCAGGAACGAGCGCGAGACGTATTCACGACCGCGGCGGGTCAGGTCGGAAACGGCCAACACGGAGACGAGCGACGAGTCCTTGAGCAGTGTCACGAACTCGTTGCCGACCGGCGGCAGGATGACGCGCAACGCCTGCGGCAGAACGATGTAGCGCATGGCCTGTGCGTAGCTCATGCCCAGCGAGCGCGCCGCTTCCATCTGGCCCTTATGAATGGACTCGATGCCGGCGCGGAAGATTTCGGTCATGTAGGCGCCGTAGCAGACCGTGAAGCCGATCACCGCTGCCACGAAGGGGTCGAGGCGCAGATTGCTGAACCAGTTGCCGAGCGCCGGGATGGCGGGACTGAGGGCAGCGCCCAGGGTTTGCAGGACTTGGGGCAGGGCAAACCAGATGTAGAGTAGCCAGACGAGCAGCGGGATGCCGCGCACCACTTCGACGTAGAGCGAGGAAGCGCCGCGCACGATGCGGTTGCCGGAGATACGTCCCAAACCGCCGAGCATCCCGACGATGATGATGGTCACGAACGAGGTCACCGAGATGCGCAGGGTGACGCCGATACCATCTTGGATGAAACGCCAGATCTCGGCATAGGGCTTGGCCATCACGACGATCAAAAAGATGATGATGGCGAGAACGGCCAGCACCAGCAGCCACCAGCGGTCAATGCCAGCCAGACGGCCACGCGTATCCGCCAGGCGCGGGCCGGGGCCGGACGGAAGAGCGGTTGCACTCATGCGGTACCTCCAGGAATCGGTTACATGATGTCGCGCAGGGCGTCGAGCGCAGCCTGATAGTCCGGGTGTTGGGCGATCTCCGGCACATATTCGACATAACGCACGACATCCTGCTCGTCTACGATGAAGACGGCGCGCTGTTCGACGCGCAGTTCTTTGATATGCGTACCATAGGCGTCGCCAAAGGCCATGTCGTAGTGATCCGAGAACATCAGCACGCGGTCCACCCCTTTGGCCGCACACCATTCCGACTGTGCAAATGGCAGGTCCACGCTGATCGTCGCCACGACTACCCGGTCGCCAAAATTGGCTGCCTCTTGATTGAACCGACGCGTCTGCGCATCGCAGATGCCGGTGCCCAACGACGGTACCACATTGATCAGGCGAATCTTGCCCGCCGTGGAGGCTAACAGCGGCTTACGGCCGGCAAAACCCCCATCGTTGAGCACCACTTCGCTCGCCATGTCTCCGGGCACCAATGCCACGCCATATACCGTCAGCGGCCGGCCCTTGAGGGTCGCGTCGCCAAAGCGTTCCTGTAACATCAACAAATTCTCCTCACACCTTATGCAGTCTCGGATCGAGCGCGTCGCGCAGCCCATCTCCTAGCAAGTTGAAGCCAAGCACGGTCAGCATGATGGCCAGACCGGGGAAAAAGACGAGATGCGGCGCCGTGAAGACTTGATTGCGTTCGGCGCCCAACATCGAACCCCACTCGGCCATGGGGGGCTGTGCGCCCAGGCCCAGAAATGAAAGGGCGGCGGCATCCAAAATGGCCGTGGCGATGCCCAACGTGCCTTGCACGATCAACGGCGTGAAAACATGGGGCAGGATGTTGCGGAAGAGGATGCGCTCTGGCCGGGCGCCGACGGAGCGCGTGGCGCTGACGAAGTCTAGTTCCTTGGTGGCCAACACGCTGGCGCGGCTGACGCGCGCATAGGTGGGGATCGAGACGATGCCGATGGCCAGCAGGGCGTTGACCAGCCCTTCGCCCAGGACGGTGACGATGGCGATGGCCAGGAGCAGCGCCGGAAACGCCAGCAGCACGTCCATCAGGCGCATGATGAGATTGTCGGCCCATCCGCCCGCATAGCCGGCCACGGCGCCCAACAGCGTCCCGATGATGATGGCAAAGCCAACGGTGCTCAACCCAATCACCAACGAAATGCGAGCGCCGTAGATCAGGCGGCTGAGCAGATCGCGCACGTTGCCGTCAACGCCCAGAATATGCTGCGGCTTGTCTGCCGGACAGCCAAGCAGGTGAATGCACGGCCCAGAGCGCATCTTGACGTTTTCGATGCCGATTAGCACCTGGTCGGGGTCGTAAGGCGCAATGACCGGGGCCAGAAGGGCGATGAGCACCAAAATACCCAGGATAATCATGCCAAGAATGGCAGACCGGGTGCGCATGAGGGTCGAAAGGGCGTCTTGCCAGGGACTGCGCGGCGGGCGGGCGATGATCTGTTGCGAAGCTGAAAGTGTGGTCATGCCGTTTTTTTCAACTCAAGCGGATGCGGGGATCGAGGAAGGCGTAGAGCAAATCTACCGCCAGGTTGGTCAACACAAAAACCACGGCCACCACGAGCGTGACCGACTGCACGATGGTGTAATCGCGCGCCTGGATGGCGTCGAAGAGCAGGCGCCCCATGCCTGCAAAATTGAAGATCGTTTCGGTCAGTACGGCGCCGCCCAGGAGGCTGCCCAACGACAGTCCGATGACCGTCACCACGGGCAGCAGTGCATTGCGCATGGCGTGGCGCCGCACCACGGTGATGTCGCCCAATCCCTTGGCGCGCGCCGTGCGGATGTAGTCCTGGCCAAGCACGTCGAGCAGGCTGGAGCGCGTCATGCGGGCGATGATCGCCAGGGGAATGGTGGAAAGGGCGGCGGCGGGCAAGATGAGATGCTTGACCGTGTCCCAAAAGAACGCTCCGTTGCCTGTAATTAGCGAGTTGAAGAGATGCAGATTGGAGAGAAACATCAGGATGGAGTACCAAAGCCCGCTTTCGGCGCTGATCCCCCAGGTTTCGGTCAGGGGCGGGATCGTCAGGCCAGGCGTGTTGCGGCCCGACGGGGCCAGCCAGAAGGGGGTATCTTTCAACAGCAGGGCAAAGACGTAGGCCAGCATCAGCCCAAGCCAGAAGATCGGCATAGAGACGCCGATGTTGGCGAAGAGCATGGTGGCGACATCGAGGGGCGAGTTGCGCCGATAGGCGGAGAGCACACCGGCGGCTACGCCGATCAGCGACGCCAGCGTCAGTGCGGCCAGGGTCAGTTCCAGCGTCACCGGCAGGCGTTCGATCATCAGTTCGGAGACGGGGCGCCCATAGCGAAACGAGCGCCCGAAGTCGCCGTGCAGCATGTCGTTCATGTAGATGCCAAACTGCGTGATGATGGGCTGGTCGAGACCGAAGCGTTTGGCGTAGGCGTCGCATAGCTCGTCGGTGGCGCGTTCGCCAAGCGCCGCCCGGCAGGGATCGCCGGGCAGGACACGCGCCAGGGCAAACGTCACGAAGAGGATGCCAACCAGCACCGGAATCGAGGCCACCAAACGTTGGGTGATGTAACGCAGCACCAGACGAGCCTTTCTGTCGAGAACCCGTTGGAAGTTCGACTTCTGCGAGAAGTCGAGAAGTCGAACTTCTTTTGGGGTCTGAGAAGTTCGACTTGCGTGAGAAGTCGAACTTCTTTTGGGGTTGATGTTGTTACTGGGGGGCGTTGAGGAAGGCGCCGAAGAGGGCGTTGAAGTAGGTGAAGGTACCGGTGCGTCCCTTGTGGAGGGGATTGGCGGCGTCCCACTGCACGGCCCAGCTAGTCACAACGTCGTTGGCGTCGAAGGCGCTGCCGTCATGGAACTTGACGCTCTTGCGGAGGTTGAAGGTCCATTCGGTGAGATCGGCGTTGGACGAGTAGGATTCGGCCAGGGAGGGTTCGACGGCGGTGCCGCCGATCTTGTAGGCCAGCAGCGATTCGTTGACCTGCTCGCAGGCGCGCAGCGACTCGCCATCTTCTTCGTCGGCGCAGTAGAGACCGATGGGTTCGGCGTTTTGCATCCAGACGAGGGTGTTGCGGCTGCCGGCCTTCATGCTGGCGAAGTGCTCATTGCCGAGGGGGCTGGAATGTGCGCCGGTGACGTCGGCGCGGAAGGCGGTGCCCGAGCCGCCGTGTGCGACGGCGATCATCGGAACATGCTTCTTGATCAGACCATTCGCCTCGGCATAGAGCTTGTTGCGCTCGGCCTGATCGGCCAGCGAGGCGGCGCGGCTGAGGACATCATGAATGTCGGGGAAACCATCGCCGAACTGCTGGCTGGCGCCCTTGCCGAAGTGATAGTCGAGGAAGTTGGTCTGATCGGGGAAGTCAGCGCCCCAGCCAAGGAGGTACATGGGGAGCGTGCCGGTCTTGGCGGTATCGAGGAAGGCGCCCGATTCCATGACGTTGATCTTGACGTTGATGCCGAGGTTGGCCTTGAGCTGGGCCTGAATGTCCTGCGCCACGAGGGCGGGCTGCGGCAGATAGCCGCGCACGACATCGCGGAAGGAGAGTTCGGTGTCGAAACCGTTGGGGAAGCCGGCCTCGGTCAGCAGGGTCTTGGCTGCGGTCACATCGAACTTGTACCACTCCTCACCTTCGCAGCCGCCGGGGATGGCGCAAGGGGTGAAGTGGCTGGCAGTGACCGAGCCTTTGGGATAGAAGTTGTCCACGATGCGCTGGCGGTCAATGCCCATGGCAATGGCCTGGCGCACCTTCTCGTTGTCGAACGGCTTGACCAGGTTGCTGAAGCCCAGGTAGAAGACGTTCAACGCCTCGCGTGGATACAGCTTGAGTGCGCTGTCGCTCTCGATGGCGGCGAAATCGTCCGGGCCGGGGTTGTCAATGCCATCCGCCGTTCCGGCTTGCAGTTCGAGCAGGCGAGCGGCCGCCTCTTTCTGCCAGCGGAAGACCAGCGTCGGGGACTGCGCCTTGTCGCCCCAGTAGTCGGCATTGGCCTTGAAGATGATGCTATCGCCCTTCTGCCACTTGTCCAGCATGTACGGCCCGGTGCCCACCGGCTTCTCCACCAGATCTCCCGTCCCGCCGGTCTTGGCCAGGTAGTCAGACGAGTGGATGGCAAACGCACTGAAGGCGACCTTCGAGGGGAAGGCCACGTCCGGCGCACACAGCGTGAACTTCACCGTGTACTCATCCACCGCTTCGATGCTCTTGAACGCCCCACCATACGCACAATCCGCCGCCGAGACCTTCATCAGGTTGCCCGCCGGCGCTGCTGCGGCCGAGCCGCCAATCCACTTGGCGTAGATCGTGTCGTAGGAACCATCGGCCTGGATCTTCTTCAGCCCGTCGTTGAACTTGGTCAGGAAGCCGGTCGGGTCGCCCTTGCGCACGACGACGCCGTAGAACTCCTCGGTGAAGGAACTGCCGACGGTCTTGAGTTTGCCCTTGAAGTTTTCGGAAGTCAGCACGTAGTTGGCCGCTACGGGCGTGTCAACGACGACCGCATCCACGTTCTTGTTGAGAAGGTCGAGCATGGCCAGATCAATGGAATCGTATTCCTTGAGCTTGGCGCCCTGGATCTCCTGTACGGCAAAAGCGCCGGTCGTGCCGATCTGCGCACCCACGACCTTGCCGCTCAGCGTCTTCTCGCTGGTGATCGCCGTCTCAGCGGCGCGCACCACGACGATCTGACCGGCGTTAACATAGGCATCGGAGAAGTCGTACTTCTGCTTGCGCTCATCGGTAATGGTGACGGCCGAGAGGATGGCGTCATAGGCCGAACCCTCCAGCCCGGCAAAGATGCCGTCCCAGGCGGTGTTCTTGTACTCGACCGTGAAACCGGCGGCGGCGGCTACGGCGTTCATCATGTCAATGTCGAAACCGACGATGGCCTTCGACTCGTCCACGTATTCCATGGGCGGGAAGCTGGCGTCGGTCGCAACGACGAAGCTGGTCTTGGCGGGCGCAGGCGCTTTGGTCGGCTCTGGCGCTTTGGTCGGCTCGGCGGCCTTGGTCGGCTCTGGCGCGGTCGTTGGCGTGGCGCCGCCGCCGCAGGCGGCCAGCATCGTCGCCAACAGTACAACGACAACGAACAGACTGAACATCTTGTGCAAACGCATCTGACTGATTCTCCTCACTGAGTTTCGGGTCTGAGAAGTTCGACTTCTGTCGAGAAGTCGAACTTCTTTTGGGGTCTGAGAAGTTCGACTTGCGTGAGAAGTCGAACTTCTTTTGGGGTTGATGTTGTTACTGGGGGGCGTTGAGGAAGGCGCCGAAGAGGGCGTTGAAGTAGGTGAAGGTACCGGTGCGTCCCTTGTGGAGGGGATTGGCGGCGTCCCACTGCACGGCCCAGCTAGTCACAACGTCGTTGGCGTCGAAGGCGCTGCCGTCATGGAACTTGACGCTCTTGCGGAGGTTGAAGGTCCATTCGGTGAGATCGGCGTTGGACGAGTAGGATTCGGCCAGGGAGGGTTCGACGGCGGTGCCGCCGATCTTGTAGGCCAGCAGCGATTCGTTGACCTGCTCGCAGGCGCGCAGCGACTCGCCATCTTCTTCGTCGGCGCAGTAGAGACCGATGGGTTCGGCGTTTTGCATCCAGACGAGGGTGTTGCGGCTGCCGGCCTTCATGCTGGCGAAGTGCTCATTGCCGAGGGGGCTGGAATGTGCGCCGGTGACGTCGGCGCGGAAGGCGGTGCCCGAGCCGCCGTGTGCGACGGCGATCATCGGAACATGCTTCTTGATCAGACCATTCGCCTCGGCATAGAGCTTGTTGCGCTCGGCCTGATCGGCCAGCGAGGCGGCGCGGCTGAGGACATCATGAATGTCGGGGAAACCATCGCCGAACTGCTGGCTGGCGCCCTTGCCGAAGTGATAGTCGAGGAAGTTGGTCTGATCGGGGAAGTCAGCGCCCCAGCCAAGGAGGTACATGGGGAGCGTGCCGGTCTTGGCGGTATCGAGGAAGGCGCCCGATTCCATGACGTTGATCTTGACGTTGATGCCGAGGTTGGCCTTGAGCTGGGCCTGAATGTCCTGCGCCACGAGGGCGGGCTGCGGCAGATAGCCGCGCACGACATCGCGGAAGGAGAGTTCGGTGTCGAAACCGTTGGGGAAGCCGGCCTCGGTCAGCAGGGTCTTGGCTGCGGTCACATCGAACTTGTACCACTCCTCACCTTCGCAGCCGCCGGGGATGGCGCAAGGGGTGAAGTGGCTGGCAGTGACCGAGCCTTTGGGATAGAAGTTGTCCACGATGCGCTGGCGGTCAATGCCCATGGCAATGGCCTGGCGCACCTTCTCGTTGTCGAACGGCTTGACCAGGTTGCTGAAGCCCAGGTAGAAGACGTTCAACGCCTCGCGTGGATACAGCTTGAGTGCGCTGTCGCTCTCGATGGCGGCGAAATCGTCCGGGCCGGGGTTGTCAATGCCATCCGCCGTTCCGGCTTGCAGTTCGAGCAGGCGAGCGGCCGCCTCTTTCTGCCAGCGGAAGACCAGCGTCGGGGACTGCGCCTTGTCGCCCCAGTAGTCGGCATTGGCCTTGAAGATGATGCTATCGCCCTTCTGCCACTTGTCCAGCATGTACGGCCCGGTGCCCACCGGCTTCTCCACCAGATCTCCCGTCCCGCCGGTCTTGGCCAGGTAGTCAGACGAGTGGATGGCAAACGCACTGAAGGCGACCTTCGAGGGGAAGGCCACGTCCGGCGCACACAGCGTGAACTTCACCGTGTACTCATCCACCGCTTCGATGCTCTTGAACGCCCCACCATACGCACAATCCGCCGCCGAGACCTTCATCATCTCGACCTTGGGAGCCTCGGTTGGTTCGGGCGCTTTGGTTGGCTCAGGCGCCTTGGTCGGTTCGGGTGCCTTCGTCGGCTCGGCAGCCTTCGTCGGTTCAGGCGCCGCGGTGGGCGCGGTGGCGCCGCCGCAGGCGGCCAGCATGGTGGCCAGCACCACGACCAACAGCAGACTCATCCATTTCGCATTACGCATATTCTCCTCCTGTTTCTGACAAACACAATTCGGCGTGCGCCAGCAGCACTGCCAGTCGCCGCGCAGACTGCGCGACGCCGATCACACAACGAAGGCCGCGGCGTGGGCATGTCCCCGGCCGACGCTCGTTCAACCGCCCAGATACGCCTGGGCCACTTGGGGGTCGTGCAGCAGCTTCTGCGCATCGCCTTCCAGAACGATATGCCCTGTTTCCATCACATATCCCCGATGTGCGATCGAAAGGGCCATGCGGGCGTTCTGTTCCACGAGCAGAATACTCGTTCCCTGGCCGTTGATTTCGACGATGATGCGGAAGATTTCTTCGACCAGGATCGGCGCCAGCCCCATGGAAGGCTCGTCCAACAACACCAGGTGCGGGTCGCCCATCAACCCGCGCCCGATGGCGAGCATCTGTTGTTCGCCGCCGGAGAGGGTGCCGCCTTTTTGTTCGATGCGCTCACGCAGACGTGGAAAATTGACGAAGACGCGCTCCATGCGCTGCTTGATCTCTTTCGGATCGTTGAGCAGGAATGCGCCCATCTCCAGATTTTCCTTGACCGTCAGCTTGGGGAAGATGCCGCGTCCTTCGGGCACATGGCTGATGCCGGCCGCCACGATCTTGTGCGCCGGCGTGGCCAGCAGCGAGCGTCCCTTCAGCTTGATGTCGCCGCGGCGCGGGCGCACCAGGCCGGAGATGGCGCGCAAGGTCGTCGTCTTGCCGGCGCCGTTGGCGCCGATCAAGGTAACGATCTCGCCGGGGTTCACTGTCATGGCGATGCCTTTCAGCGCATGGATCTGACCATAGTAGGTGTGCACATCATGCAGAGCCAGAATTGGTTCGCTCATGCGGCGCCTCCTGCTGCGGGTTGCGGCGCAGCCGGCCGGTGCAAATTTGCCAGTTCTTCCTCCACCTGGCGCCCCAGGTACGCTTCGACCACCTTCGGGTTGGTGCGCACGGCGAGCGGGTCACCTTCGGCGATCTTCTGACCGTAGTGCAGCACGGTGATGCGCTCGGAGATGCCCATCACAACCCGCATGTCGTGTTCGATCAACAACACGGTAATGCCCAGTTCGTCGCGCAAACGGCGGAAGAGGTGCATGGCCGACTCGGACTCGCTCGGATTCATGCCGGCGGTCGGTTCGTCCAGCAGGATCAGCTTTGGCTCGGCGGCCAGCGCACGGGCGATTTCGACGCGGCGCTGTGCGCCGTAGGGCAGATTCTTGGCCAGTTCGTCGCCCACGCCTTTCAGTCCAACGAAGCGCAGGAGGTCTCTGGCGCGGGCGCTGGCGGTGGCCTCCTGGCGCTTGAACTCAGGGCTGCGCAGAACGGCGCCGGCGGCGGTGCTGCGCAGGCGGCTGTGCATGCCGACCAGCAGGTTCTCGATCACCGTCATGTTGTGAAAGAGCCGGATGTTCTGGAAAGTACGGCAAATGCCCAGTTCGGTGATTTGGTCGGGGCGCTTGCCGCTGATCTCATGGCCGTCGAAGACGAATTTGCCTTCGTCTGGCTTGTAGATGCCGGTCATGATGTTGAAGAAGGTCGTTTTCCCCGCGCCGTTGGGACCGATGATGCTGGCAACGGCGCCTTTCTCGATCTGGAAATTCACCTTGTCAACCGCAACCAGCCCACCAAAACGCTTGGTGATTTGTTGAGCTTCCAATAGAGCTAGAGCTGCAGCCACGATGCGACCTCCTTCTAACTGGCAGCGCCCGCTGCGGGAGCCGGTGTGTCTGTGTCGTCTTCTTCTACCACGGGGGCCTCATCCTTACCGGCGGCTTCCTTCAACTCCATGCTGCGTCGCTTGGAGGGGAGGATGCCGGCGGGTCGGAAGATCATCATCAGGATCAAGATGATGCCGAACACCAGCTTTTGATAGCGTGCCGGGTCGAGCTGGCTGGGCAACTGCGCCCAGGGCAGGCCGATCAAGGGGATCAGCCCGGTTCCCTGGCGCAAACGGCTCAGTTCCAGCGACAGCGTTTGTAGAAAGTCAATGTTGAGCAGCACTACCAGCGAGGCGCCCAGGATGACGCCCGGAATGCTGCCCAAGCCGCCCAGGATGACCATGACCAGGATGGTGATGGATTGCACCAGGGAGAAAGTTTCCGGGCTGACGAAGGTGCGGTTGGCGGCGAAGATGACGCCCATTGCGCCGGCGAAGGCGGCGCCCGTGGCAAAGGCGGTCAGCTTGGTGCGCATGAGCGGGATGCCCATGGCGATGGCGGCCATTTCGTCTTCACGCACGGCTGTCCAGGCGCGGCCCAGCTTGGAATCTTCCAGGCGACGCGCCACGATGATCACGAGGATCAGCACCACCAGCGCCAGCAGGTAGAAGAAGAGGGTGTACATGTCGCCGCGCGTGACCGGGCGTCCTACCAGGTCGGACAAGAGCTGGCTGATCGGCCCTTCCAGGAAGAACTCCGGCAGCGGCGGGCGCTGCACCGGCGTGATGCCCTGCGGGCCGTTGGTCAGGTTGACCGGCTTGTCCAGGTTGTTGGCCAACACGCGGATCACTTCGCCAAAGCCCAGGGTGACGATGGCCAGGTAGTCGCCGCGCAGGCGCAGCACCGGCAGACCGAGCAGGATACCGGCGACCGCCGCCAGTCCGATGCCGGCAAAGACGAACAACCAGAACAGGTTGCCGTTTAGCGGAAAGCCGGTCTGTGTGGCGGCCGTGCCTGCCACCTCATGCAGGTGCCAGAGCTGCTGCGAACCGAAGATGCCCCAGGCGTACGCGCCAACGGCGTAGAAGGCGACGTAGCCCAGGTCGAGCAGGCCGGCAAAACCGACCACGATGTTCAATCCCAGGGCCAGGGCGGCAAAGACGCAGATCTGAAAGCCGATTTCGAGCAGGAAGGGGTTGCCTGCCCCCACCAGCGGGACGATCAAGAAGAGCAGGATGCCCGCCACTGTCAGTTTGACGCGCTGTTCATTGGGCAGGCGGAAGATGAAGATCACCGACGCCATCAGCAGCAGGCGCCAGACGAGCGAGCGCGGCTGCTGCAGCAGGAAGAAGGTGACAACGGCGATGTAGGCGACGGTCAAGATCAGGGGCAGATAGCCTCGACGCAGCGAGGCGAAGGGCGATGGCGCAGGCTGAGCGTTCGACATGGTTGTCCTCCTCCTCGTCAGGCTTTCTGCGCCACGTTCTCACCCAACAGACCCGAAGGCCGGAAGATGAGGATGATGATGAGAATGCCAAAAGCCACGATGTCTTTGTACTCGGCCCCAAAGGCGCCCTGGGTGAAGATCGAAAGATACGAGGCGCTGACCGATTCCAGCAGGCCAAGCACGATGCCGCCGAGCATGGCACCGGTGATGTTGCCAATGCCGCCGAGCACCGCCGCCGTGAAGGCCTTGAGGCCGGGGAAGAAGCCGACGAAGGGGTCAATGCGTGTAAATTTGAGTGCAAAGAGGACGCCCGCTGCCCCGCCCAACGCCCCGCCGATGAGGAAGGTCAAGGCGATGATAGCGTTGACGTTGATGCCCATCAGGCTGGCGGTGCGCTGATCCTGGGCGACGGCGCGAATCGCCTTGCCCACTTTCGTTGCGTTGACCAGATAGTTGAGGCCGATCAGCATGATGAGCGCCACGACGATCACGATCAAGGATTTGATCTGCACGTCCATGACGATGGCGCGTTCGCCCAACGGGACTGTGAACACGGTGAGGCGGCTGTCGAAGTTGCCGAACGAGGGGAAGGAACGGTAGAACTGGCCGCTGGTGATGCTTTGGATGAAGCGCATGGCGTCTTGCAGGAAGAAGCTGACGCCGATGGCGGAGATGAGCGGCACCAGGCGCGGGGCGTTGCGCAGCGGACGGTACGCCACGCGTTCCACGCTGACTGCCAACAGGCCGGCGACCACCATGCCAAGCAGCACGGCCGTGATGATCAGGGCATAGCTGGGCAACCCACCAAGACCCTGCAAGGTTCCACGACCCTTGAAGAAGAGCAATAATTCCACGCCCGCAAAGGCGCCGAACATGAAAATTTCGCCGTGGGCAAAGTTGATGAATTCCAGCACACCATAGACGATGGTGTAGCCCAGGGCAATGGTGGCGTAGACGAATCCCAGGACGACCCCGTCCAGAATGACCTGCGGCAGAATGATCAACGTCAACTGCAGGATGTCTTGGTCTGGCCGTGATCCGCGCAGGAGAAACGCAACCAGGACGACGAAGAGAGAAATCACCAGACTGCTGCCGAGAACAAAAACCAGCATCTGGCCAACAGGGCGCAGGATTTCGCGCAATGCCGTGTTTTGGAGCAATCGTTGCATGGGCGCATCCTTGTCTGAGGGAGTGATAGCCTCCCGGCGGCGCGCTCTGCACACGCTGGGCGCGCGAGAGACTGGCGGTCATCGAGCGCCGGATGTGTGGGAGGCATCCGGCGCTCGACGTTTCGAGTCAGACGCCTACGTTATTTGGTAGGCGGTGCGATGTCCAGCGTCTGGACGATGGAGTTGTCGCCCCACTTGGTCGGGTCGGAGGATTTGACCTGGATGACGAAGTATTTGGCCGTGGCCAGGTCGCCCAGGTTGTTGAAGCTGAGGTCGCCGGTGATGCCCTTGTAGCCGGCGGTGGCGCGCACCGTCTTGGCCACATCGGCGCGGCTCGGCTTGGCCTTGGCCGCCGTCGCCGCTGCTTCGATGCCCTTCAAGCAGATGCCCATGGAGTCATAGGCCTGGGCGCTGAAGGGTTCGGAGTTGGCGCCGAACTTGGCCTTGTAGTCTTCGATGAACTTGGCGGTTGCCGGGTAGGCGTTGGCGGGTCCAGCGACGGTGCTGTAGTACATGCCGACGACGGCTTCGCCGCCGAGGCTGGCCAGTTCGGAGCTGTCCATGCCGTCAGGCCCCATGAAGTTGGACTTGACGCCCTTCTCCCGCGCCTGCTTGAAGAAGACGCCGGCCTGCGGATAGAGACCGCCGAAGTAGACCAGATCGGGTGCATTGGCCACGATGGGGGTGATCAGGCTGTCGAAGTTGGCCTGTTCTTCGGTGCCCTCGAAACCGAGCACCTTGATGCCATCCTTCTCGGCTGCCTGGCGGAAGAACTCAGCCACGCCCTGGCCATAGGCCGTCTTGTCGTGGATGATGTAGACCGTCTTGGCCTTCAGTTCGTTCAACGCGAACTGCTCGCCGACCACGCCCTGCACGTCGTCACGACCTACGATGCGGTTCACCTCTGCGTAGCCGCGATCGGTGACCTTGGGGTTCGTGTTGGCCGGGCTGACCATTGCCAACTGCGCCGTGTGGTACTCTTCCGAGCTTGGGATCGCCACGCCCGAATTCAGGTGCCCCACCATGCACAGGATGTCTGGATCGGCCACGATGTTCTTGGCATTTGCCACGCCCGTGTCAGGCGTCGCCTGATCGTCGAACGGCACCAACTGCACATCGAAGCCCATCCCCTTCAGGGCGCCGCCCATCTGCTCCAGCGCCAACTGGGCGCCGTTCTTGATGGCCACACCCAACACCGACTGCGGCCCGCTCAACGGCGACTGTGTCGCAATCTTGATCGTGCCGCTCAGCTTGGGCGCCGCAGCTTCCGCGCCGGGCGGTGCGATGTCCAGCGTCTGGACGATGGAGTTGTCGCCCCACTTGGTCGGGTCGGAGGATTTGACCTGGATGACGAAGTATTTGGCCGTGGCCAGGTCGCCCAGGTTGTTGAAGCTGAGGTCGCCGGTGATGCCCTTGTAGCCGGCGGTGGCGCGCACCGTCTTGGCCACATCGGCGCGGCTCGGCTTGGCCTTGGCCGCCGTCGCCGCTGCTTCGATGCCCTTCAAGCAGATGCCCATGGAGTCATAGGCCTGGGCGCTGAAGGGTTCGGAGTTGGCGCCGAACTTGGCCTTGTAGTCTTCGATGAACTTGGCGGTTGCCGGGTAGGCGTTGGCGGGTCCAGCGACGGTGCTGTAGTACATGCCGACGACGGCTTCGCCGCCGAGGCTGGCCAGTTCGGAGCTGTCCATGCCGTCAGGCCCCATGAAGTTGGACTTGACGCCCTTCTCCCGCGCCTGCTTGAAGAAGACGCCGGCCTGCGGATAGAGACCGCCGAAGTAGACCAGATCGGGTGCATTGGCCACGATGGGGGTGATCAGGCTGTCGAAGTTGGCCTGTTCTTCGGTGCCCTCGAAACCGAGCACCTTGATGCCATCCTTCTCGGCTGCCTGGCGGAAGAACTCAGCCACGCCCTGGCCATAGGCCGTCTTGTCGTGGATGATGTAGACCGTCTTGGCCTTCAGTTCGTTCAACGCGAACTGCTCGCCGACCACGCCCTGCACGTCGTCACGACCTACGATGCGGTTCACCTCTGCGTAGCCGCGATCGGTGACCTTGGGGTTCGTGTTGGCCGGGCTGACCATTGCCAACTGCGCCGTGTGGTACTCTTCCGAGCTTGGGATCGCCACGCCCGAATTCAGGTGCCCCACCATGCACAGGATGTCTGGATCGGCCACGATGTTCTTGGCATTTGCCACGCCCGTGTCAGGCGTCGCCTGATCGTCGAACGGCACCAACTGCACATCGAAGCCCATCCCCTTCAGGGCGCCGCCCATCTGCTCCAGCGCCAACTGGGCGCCGTTCTTGATGGCCACACCCAACACCGACTGCGGCCCGCTCAACGGCGACTGTGTCGCAATCTTGATCGTGCCGCCGGCTGGCTTGGGAGCTTCGGTCGCCTTGGGAGCCTCGGTGGCCTTGGGGGCTTCCGTCGCCTTGGGGGCCTCGGTTGGCGTCGTCGCCCCACCGCAGGCTGCCAACAACATCGAGGCAACCAACAACAGGGCCAACAGACCGTACACTCGCTTGGACATACGTTCTCCTCCTAATGATTCGAATCACTCAACTGGCTAATTTTGGGTCAAAGCCCAGAGAATGGCAACAGAACGAAACAACTGACGGCAATGGTGGGGTTGCTACTCAGCCAAAGGCGTCGTGCGCCTGCTCTTCCTGCGTCAACACTGCCTCAGGGCTGGTCTAAAAACCATGATTCGTGTCCGGCGCCTGAGCAGTCATTATGGTGGCAATAGCAAGACATGGCGCCTCTTGACAGGTTGGGGGGGAGCCTAGCCGCACGACACAGTGCGCTCTCCTGCCAGGGTTGAAGATTGGGCAGGATTATAGGAGACGGCGCACAATTTGTCAAACACCTGGTAAAGGCAAGCATAACCGGGAAAAGCGTTGATCGGGCCGAGCGCGACTGGGTGCACAGTTGAAACTTCGCTTCAGCAATGCTATAATGTCGCCTGACCTGAAAATCGCCCCGTACTGCAATCCTCGGGATTGTGGCGGTCGCACATGCACGATCCAGAGGATTGTGCTACATTTTTGTCGCTGATTGTGCCCCGAAGGGGCATGGACACTCAGGAGAATTGACACCGATGGCTCGCAAATCAGGCAACACACCCAAGCGCAACTGGCGCCAGAGTCTTTTCATCGCTCTCAGCCTGTTTCTCATCATCAGCATGGCGCTTGGCTATGTCCTGCCCTACCTGTTGCCGCAGTGATGACCCGCTGTTCATTCGTGTTCACACCCCAACCTGGACGCTGCGCACACGACGCCGGGTCAGCCGTGGCCCATGACTGAACAGCGCAAAGGGCTGCTGCTGGCGGCGTTGGCGGTCTTCTTTTTTTCGACCAGCCCGGTGCTCGTGCGTTGGGCGGCGCCGCTCAGCGCCACGGAAGTCGCAGCCGGCCGCTTACTGACCGCCAGCCTGCTGGTCCTGGTCGCGGCCCGCATGCAACGGCAGCCGCTGCGTATCGCCCGCCGCGACTGGGGCCGCTTTGCCCTCTTCGGGCTGATCACCGCGCTGCATTTCTTGTTCTACATCGCCTCGCTCAGCTTCACCACCATCGCCCATTCGCTCGCCATCGTCTACACGGCGCCCATCTTCGTGAGCCTGGCCTCGGCCTTCTTTCTCAAGGAGCCAATGCCCGCCCGCAAATGGGGCGGCGTCGCCGTCACCGTGCTCGGCGTCGCCATTCTGACCGGTTTCGAACCGGCCTGGGACGCTCGCATGGCCCTGGGAGACCTGCTGGCGCTCGCTTCGGCCATCACCTTCGGTCTGTACTCCGCCGCTGGACGCTCGCAGCGCGCCGCCTATCCGCTGTTCACCTACGCCGGCCTGGTCTACGGTGTGGCTGGGCTGTGGGCCGCCGTCGCCGCCGCCTTCAGCTTTCAACCAGCCGCCTACGGCTGGCGTCAGATCCTGGCCGTGCTTGGCCTGGGCATCCTGCCGCTCGGCGTCGGCCATACCCTCTACAACGCCGCTTTGCGCCGTGTGCACGCCACCTACGCCAATCTGGTGGCCACGCAAGAAATTACCGGCGGCGTTCTGCTTGGCGTCCTCCTGTTGGGCGAAGTTCCCAGCCTTAACAGCCTGGCCGGCGTGCTGGTGACGCTGTTGGGCATCGTGATCGTGATTCTGTAACTGCTGACTGAACTGAACTTTACTGAACTGAACTTTACTGAACTGAACTTTACTGAACTGAACTGAACTGAACTGAACTGAACTGAACTGAACTGAACTGAACTGAAAGGAAACAACATGCCGCCGCGCATTGACTGCCGCTATTACCATGAAGACTACCACCGCGGGCGCGACGTCAAGGAATGTCGTCTGCCCAAGGGCCGCAACTCGGCGCCTTGGAATCCCAACGTCTGCAACTCCTGCCCCGTGCCCGACATCCTGCGCACCGCCAACTCGCTCCACCTGGCACTGGAGGGGACGATCAAACACCGGCTGCTGCTTGGAGACCGCATGGAGGTGTTCGCCATCTGCATCCGGCACAGGCGCCAGCTCGATAACGCCCGCCTCTGCCCCGACTGCGCAGCCGAGGCCGGTTGAACCGTCGCGTCCTGCGCCTCTTTGCGCGGCTTGACGCTCCGGGGCATGACTGGTACAATCGCCCTCATTCGTCAATTGACCAAAGATCTGATCTACCAACCAAAACAATGCTCGATCATCATGACGTGTATGAGCGCAGCGCCGAGGCCTATGATGCGTTGGTGTCGCGTGAGGATGACCAGGGCCGCATCTTGCCGGCCTTGCAAGCCATCAGCCCGCTCAGTGGGCTGGATGTCGTCGAATTAGGCGCCGGCACAGGACGCCTGACCTGCCTGCTGGCGCCTGTCGTGCGCTCCATCATGGCCTTCGACATCTCCCCGGCCATGTTGGCGGTGGCGCGGCGTAAGCTGCACGCCGGCGGCTGGGCGAACTGGCGCCTGGAAACCGCCGATCATCGCCAGTTGCCCATCCCCGACGCCAGCGCCGATCTGGCCATCTCCGGTTGGAGCATCTGCTACACCGTCACCTGGAATCAGGAGGAGAGCGCCTGGCGCCCAGCCTTGAGTCAGGCGCTGGCCGAAATGCGCCGCGTGCTGCGCCCCGGCGGCGCGCTCATCCTGCTGGAGACACAGGGTACCGGCCAGATGACCCCTCTCCCGCCCCCACACCTGCGCGACTACTACGCCTTTCTGGACGCCGCCGGTTTCGCCTCGACCTGGATCCGCACCGATTATCGCTTTGCCTCCAGAGCCGAAGCCGAGGAACTGGTCGCTTTCTTCTTTGGCGACGACATGCTGGCTCACCTCGATGGCGACGCCGCGCCGCTCCTGCCGGAATGTACCGGCCTGTGGTGGCAGTTCGTCTGAGGCTCGTAGCGTGCACCATGTTCGTCGTGTGCACTTCGGTGCACCATGTTCGTCGTGTGCACTTCGGTGCACCATGTTCGTCGTGTGCACTTCGGTGCACCATGTTCGTCGTGTGCACTTCGGTGCACCATGTTCGTCGTGTGCACTTCAGTGCGCCGAGGTAAAAGCGTGAGAGACCAAACCATCCCAACCCGCGTCGCCCGCTCGCCATGGCCCTGGGCGCTGCTTGCTGCCGCCGCCCTGTTTTGCCTGCTCGCCGCCGCACGCACCGGCGTCGCCCATACACTGCCCGACCAACCGCACACCATTGTCCAGTC
>CAZOLV010000021.1:0-14245 GCA_964580725.1 uncultured Anaerolineae bacterium
CTTCCTACTTCCTACTTCCTACTCCCTACTCCCTACTCCCTACTCCCTACTCCCTTTGCCCCTCGCGCCGGAACTGGCTCATGTAGAGATCGTAGTAGAAACCACCTTGCGCCAGCAGTTCGTCATGCTTGCCGCGCTCCACGACCTCGCCGGCGTCGAGCACCAGTACCTGATCGGCGTTGCGGATCGTGCTGAGACGATGGGCGATGACGAAGCTGGTGCGCCCGGCCAGCAGCTTGTTGAGCGCCAACTGAATCTGGCGTTCGGTGCGGGTGTCAACGCTGGAGGTTGCCTCGTCCAGGATCAGAATGCGCGGGTTGCTGAGCGCCGCACGGGCGATGGCCAGTAGCTGGCGCTGACCCTGGCTGAGGCCGCTGCCGCGTTCGCCCAAGAGCGTCTGGTAGCCGTCGGGCAGGCGCTCGATGAACTGATCGGCCTGCACCAGTTTGGCGGCGGCGATGACCTCTTCATCGCTGGCGTCGGGTTTGCCGTAGCGGATGTTGTTTAGCACGGTGTCGCTGAAGAGGAAGGTGTCCTGGAGAACGATGCCGATCTGCTGGCGCAGGCTGGCGGCGGTCACGTCGCGCACATCAACCCCGTCTATGCGCACGGCGCCGGCGGTCACATCGTAGAAGCGCGGCAGCAGGTTGATGATGGTCGTCTTGCCGGCGCCGGTTGGCCCGACGATGGCAATCGTTTGCCCCGGCTCGGCGGCCAGACTGACGGCGCGCAGCACCGGGATGCCCTTCTTGTAGGCCGCATGCACTTGATCGAACTCGACGCGGCCGCCGATGGGGGGCATCGCTGGCGCATCGGGTTTGTCCTGCACCTCTGGCGCCTCGTCGAGCAGGGCGAAGATACGTTCGCCGCCGGCGATGGCGCTTTGGATGTTCGTCCAGAGCACCGACACCTGTTGAATCGGTTGGTTGAACCGCTGCACGTAGTTGAGGAATGTCACAACCAGACCCAGGGTGACGGTCGTCCCGAAGAGATCGTTGCCGCGCAGCAGCGCCAACCCGCCAACGCCGGTGACAATGGCGATGGCGACATAGCCGAGCGCTTCGAGCGTGGGGGCCAGCGCGGCGGTGTAGGCCACGGCGCGGATGTTGGCGTCACGGTTGGCGGCGTTGGTCACGCGGAACTGCTCGATGTTCTCCTGCTCACGGTTGAAGGCCTGCACCTCGCGCACGTTGGCAATCGTCTCTTGCAGGTCGGCGTTGACATTGCCGATTTCCTGGCGGCTGCGGCGAAAGGCCTTGCGCGCCTGGCCGGAAAACCAGAGCGTGGCCATCAGCATGAAGGGCAGAACGACGAGCGACAGCAGCGCATAGCTCCAGCTCAGGCTGAGCATCTTGTACATGATCCAGAAGATGAGCAGGATGCCGCTGGCCACGTTGACCAGGGCAAAGGTCAAAACCTGCTGGATCGTGTCGGTGTCGTTGGTGACGCGGCTCATGATGGCGCCGGCCTCATGTTCGGCGTAATAGTTGAGCGACAGCCGGTGCGCCTGGCGAAACAGATCGGCGCGCATGTTGCGCAGCACATGGTTGCCGGCCCAGGACATCGCATAGAACTGCAGGCCGCCGGCAATCGAACCGCCGACATAGAGACCAACGACGATCAGGATGAGCCGGCCCAACCCGGCGATGGTGTCGGCGGTGCTGCGGGTGGCGGGATCGGCCGTGTCGAACCAGCAGGTGCGCTGCGAGGCGCCGGCCTGCTGATCGGCAAAACCGCTCAACGCTTGCCCCTCGCCGGTCAACCGGGCAGAGGCGGCGGGGGTCAGGTAGCAGTCAACGGCCTGCCCAATCAGTTCGGGCGCGGTGACTTGCGACCAGGCGCCAAAGATGACGAGCGCGGTGACGAGCAGCAGCGCCGGCCAGAATTTTGCGAAATAGACGCCGAAACGCCGCAGGGTAGCGCCGACGCGTTGTGGTTTGAGCGTTTCACGCTCCAGCAGGGCGCGCGGCCCGCCGGGTCCTCCCATCATGATCGTATCTCTCCTTGCTCAGCGCAGAGTGTGCGTGGCGATGTGGTGTTCATACTGTTTCAACCAGCCGTGACCGGCGCAGCGGGCTGCGGCTCGGCCGCATCAACGATGAACGCCGGTTCGGCGGTGGCGTCGCTGACGAGCTGCGAATGATAGATATCGGCGTAGATGGGGCTGTTTTCCATCAAGTCCTCATGCTTGCCGCTGGCGACGATGCACCCTTTTTCCAGAACGAGGATGCGGTCGGCGTTGACGACCGTGCTGATGCGTTGGGCGATGACGAAGCTGGTGCGACCGTGCATCAGGCCGGTCAGCGCCTGCTGAATCTGCAGCTCGGTTTGCAGGTCAACCGAACTGGTCGAATCGTCCAGGATCAGCACGCGCGGGTCGAGCAGAAGCGCACGGGCGATGGCGATGCGCTGTTTCTGCCCGCCGCTGAGGGTGGTTCCCCGTTCGCCCACCGGCGTTTCGTAACCAAGCGGGAAGCTCATGATGAAATCGTGGGCGGCGGCGGCCCTGGCGGCGGCAGTCACATCGTCCAGGCTGGCCTCTGGCCGCCCAAAGGCGATGTTTTCGCGAATGGTGCCGCTGAAGAGGTTGGTTTCCTGCAGGACGATGCCGATCTGCGAACGCAGAGAATCGAGCGTCACGTCGCGCACATCGAACCCTTCGATACGCACGGCGCCCTCGCTCACGTCGTAGAAGCGCGGCAGTAGGTTGATGATTGTGGTCTTGCCGCTGCCGGTGGCGCCCAGCAGGGCGATCGTTTCGCCCGGCTGCGCCTCGAAGCTGACATGCGAAAGCACCGGCTCGCCGCTGTCGAAGTAGCGGAAGGCGACATCGTCGAAGCTGACAGAACCCTTGATCGGCGGCAGCGTCTGTGCGCCCGGTTTGTCGGTGACATCGCTGTGGGCGTCCAGAATCTCGAAGATGCGGCTGGACGAGGCGCTGGCCTGCGACATCTGGCTGATGATGAACCCCAACTGGCCAATGGGGAAGAAGACGTAGACCAGGTAGAGGCTGAACTTCTGCCACTCGCCGAAGGTCAGCGCGCCCTCGATGATCTGCCGGCCGCCGAAGTAGAGCACGGCGGCCTGGCCGAGGTTGGCGATCAAGAAGACGATCGGGAACAAGAAGGAGAAGGTGCGCGAGACGCGAATGCCCTGATCCATCAGGCTGTCCGCCGCCTGATCGAACTTGCGTTCTTCCTCCGGCTCGCGGGCAAAGGCCTTGACCACCTTGATGCCGGCCAGGTTCTCCTGCAAAATGGTGTTGAGCCGTGAAAGGCGCTTTTGCACCTCGGCGAAGAGCGGCTGGCTGATGCGGCCAAAGATCATGAACAGGATCAGCGCCACCGGCAGTACCGGCAGGATGACCAGCGTCAGCTTGAGATTGGTGGCGAAGAGAATGATGAGGGTGGCGGTCAGCAAGACGAACGCCTGCAACGCCAGCAGCAGACCCTGGCCGATGAATAGGCGCACCTTTTCCACATCGTCGGTGGCGCGGATCATCAACTGGCCGGTCTGATTGCGATCGTGATAGCTGAACGACAGGCGCTGAATTTTGGCGTAGAGGTCGTTGCGAAAGTCGAAGGCGATGCTCTGCGAAACTCGCTCTGAGGTGTAGCTTTGCGCAAAGGCGAAGAAGCCGCGCATGACGGCAAAGGCCACGATGAGCAGCGCGGCGTTGATCAACGCCTGTTCGCCGCCGTCGCGGTAGTAGGCGAACTGCTCCGCCGTCCAGCCGAGGCGCTGCAGGGCCACGCTGAGGAACGCTGCCGGAACCTGCGTTACCTGACTGGCGATCATGCCGTTGGTCACGGCGTCAATGATGTTTTGCACCAACTGTGGCACCGCCATCTGCGCAGCCGTGGAGATGAACAGGAAGATGTAGGCCTGGGCAGCCAGCCGCTTGTAGCGCCCCAGATACTTGACGGCGCGCCCCAGGCCCCCTTTGGCTGGCATGCCCGTTTGCTCCTTGCGTCGTTTCATCGGTCTTGTTTGCACACAAATGCTCCTTCGCTCATTTTGTTACTCGTACTTGCTCGTACTTGCTCGTTTTCACTCATTCTGGTTGATTGCGCTGCTGGATGGTTGATCGGCGGCGGCCGGCGCTGCACGGCGACAGGCCTCCGGCCCGGCGAAGGCGAGCAGCGACTGGCGCAGACGCGCCAGCAGTTGCAGCAGCGTTTCTGCCTCTGTTTCGCTCAAGTCGGCGCACAGCCGGTTGAGGAAGTGGACGTGGGTTGGCGTCTTGGCGCGCACCTGCGCCCGCGCCAGGTCGGTCAGGCGGATGGTGAACGATCGCCGGTCGTTCGGGTCGAGCTGCCGTTCGATGAGGCCTTGCTCCTCCAGCCCGCGCAGCAGCGCGCTGACGGTGTTCTTGCTGACCATCTGGTGTTGGCTGAGCACGGAGGGGGAGAGGCCGCCGCTGTGACCGCTCATCTCGTCGGCGTAAAGGCGCATCAAAATGCCCCAACGCGGCCCCGACAGTTGATCGTCGCGTAGACGTTCCGAGAAAATGGCGTCGTACAGATTGTTGACGATGCGCACGGCGCGCAACAGTTCGACGCCGCGGATCGTTTCGACCCCGGCCTTTTGCATGAGGTGGCGGAAACGCTCGTCGTAGCGTACGGCTGGCCAATCTGGCGTCATGGTATCTTGTTCGTCGTTCATCCAATTAGTCACACATGGAACTATTCGAGACCGAACGATTTTGACGCCAGATGCCTGGCAGAGATGTGGGACGCCTTCCAGTTGTGGGGTGGGATGGCTGTCAGTTTTCAGTCGTGGAGGGCGATGAGCCGGACGAAACCGAGGCCGGCGCTTTCGAAGTGGCCAGGGAGATGCGCCTGGCTGCCCCAGGCCAGGATGATGTCGCCAGGCGCAGCGATGTGAGCGGCGCGCCGGGCGCGGTCATGTGTGACATGGGCCGCATCGTCGGGCGGCAGGGGGCCAAGCGCCAGCCCCACGGCGGCGGTTGGCGCAAAGGTTCGAATGGCTTGGATCGTGCGCTGCAGACAGTGGGTGTCACTTTCGCCTGGCCGGCGCGCGACGGCCAGACAGTCGTCCTCACAGTGGGTGCAGCCGTCGAGCGCGTGCGCCACACTCATCAGCGCCGATGGCCTCTGCAAACAGATGAGCGCGCCTTCGTTCATGCCAGGAAATCCTTGTCGGACCGGCATCGCCACGCGGGATGCCGGGTTGAGTGCTCACGCCGCCGGGATGCGCGCAGCGTCGAGTGCGGTCAGCAGCAGTTGCGGCTTGGGATGATCGCCAACATGCTTGCTGTAGTAGGTCAACAGCAGGCGCCCATCCGGGCCGACGATGAAGACGCCGGGCATCTGGCGCACATCGCCCATCGGCTTGCCGCCCACATGCCCGCCGGCGACCAAATCGAGGCCGCTGGCCCACACGCCAGGGCCGATCACATCGAGCAGACCGGCGCGTCCCAGCCCATAGGCGCGATAGGCGGTTTGTTGTGGGTCGGACAGGAAGATGGCGCCCGGTGCGCGCGGCGCGCCAAAGGCCTGTGTCTCTTCCGGCTCGCCCATGGTCACGGCGACCAGTTTGGCGCCGCGCTGATCGAACTGCGACTGAAGCTCAGCCAACCTGGCGAGCATGAGGCGGCAGAAGGGTCAGCCAAAATGACGCAGGAAGGCCAGCACCGCCGGCCCATCTTGCCAGAGACTGGACAGCACCAGCGCCGAACCATCGGTCGCACGGACTGTCACGTCGGGGGCGGCGCCGCCCACCTGAAGTCGTTCGCTCTGTTCGTTGGACATCGAGGAATCTCCCCTGCTCGTTTTCTTGATCCTGTCTGGTCTTACGCCAGTTGCAGAGAGAAGCGAACGTTGCCGCCCGCAGCGCTCTGCACACTCGATTGGACTGCGCCCTGCCGGTCGAGAGTTACTTCGCCGCGGTTGCCGTAGGCGTCGCGCAGCTTGAGGCTGCCGTAGGCGCGAATACGCCAGACGCCGAGACGCGGGGCCAGTTCGCTGGTGATCACGCCCAACGCTTCGGCCTGATACGCGCCGTCGGCGCTGGTGAACTGAAAGCGGGACGGCGCCGGCATCCCCAGGCCGCGTAGGCCGATGGTGGTGCCGGTGATTTCTTCATGACCGCTCAACCTGTCGCCGTTGGGCAGGGTGATGTCGTAACGAAAGCGCAGATGCGGATCGTTACCCTCGAAAACGACATGCGTCAGCGCGTTGGTGACGGGATCGCGCAGACTGACGGCGCGTCCGGGCGCATCCCAGCGCGGCTGGTAGCGGGCCGGGCCGAAGCTGGCCGAGGCCGCGGCGGCGTACAGGCCGAGGTGCGCCAAAGCCGCCGGCGTCGCCTGCGGCAAGAAGCGTGCGAGGTCGGCCAGCAGTTCGGTCTTGTGCAGACGACGGGCGACCCATTCGGTCAGAGAAGTGCCTTGTTCAGGCAGTTCGTACAACGCCCGGCTGTGCGGCGTTCCTTGCAGCGTCAACGTCATGGATGCAGTTGTCATACGTAGAAGCCTTTTCATGGGGGGAACAAGGGGTAATATTGATTCTTCTTTGTGCAAACATTATACAATCAATTAACGAACTTGTCAAATCGGCGATGCAAGACAAGCCATGAACGGCAGCGACAACTGCGTTCATGGCTGTCTGATGATTATGATCCATTGGGGCGGGAACGAAACGCACCCGGCGCTGGCGGGCGCGGAGGTCTGGCGTTACTTGCGCAGGATTGGCAGCCAGATGCGCGGCCCGGAGCCGCTGCCGACGATGACCGAGCCATTGGTCGCTGCCGCCGCATTGTCCACCACGGCGCTGCGATCGGTGATGCGCACCTTGGTGAAGTTCAGGCCGCTCGTCCCGGCCTGCATCGCTTGCAGTTGCACGCTGGCCAGCACGCCGCTGCCGTTTGGCCCGGCGCCTGTGCCCAGGGTGTAGGCGGCGAAGCGCACCGAACCGGCGTTGTTGTTCGTCAGCGGGCCAAGCAGCGTCGTGGTGAAGGTGTTGCTGCTCAACAACGGTCCGAGGGTGACGCCCGTCACGTTGACGATGGCCGGATCGAACGTGATGATGAACTCGAACGCGCCCAGGTTTTGCGCGTTGCTGATCTGTACATCCACGCTGCCGCTGTCGTTGACCGCCAGCGTCAGGGGGTTTGGCGCCAGGCTGATGCTGGCAGCGGTGGGGCTACTATCAGCAGAGCTGGCAATGGCGACGAAGGTCGCAAGCAGGCACAACACCAGCGCAATCATCATATGTCGTTTCATCTGATCCTCCCTTTGATCCCCCTTCTCATCCGGTTCGAATTCGATCCAGCCGTTTCATTGTTGCTCCGGCCGATTTGGCCGCTCTCGCCGCGCTGAGGGCAACCGCCGCGGCAGATCCAGACCGGTCGGCGTTCAAGACTTGTAATCGTAGAAGCCGTGCCCGCTCTTACGGCCCAAATGCCCGGCGCTGACCAGGCGGCGCAGCAGCGTCGGCGCCTTGAAGCGCGTCTCGCCCAGTTCGTCGAACAGCACGTCGGCCACGGACAGCGTGGTGTCCAGACCCACGAAATCGGACAGGGTCAAAGGCCCCATCGGGTGGTTGGCGCCCATCATCATCCCGGCATCGATGTCTTCGCGGCTGGCCAGGCCCTGTTCGTAGACCCGAATCCCATCCAGCATGTAGGGGATCAGCAGGCGGTTGACGACGAAACCGGGCGCGTCCTGGGCCACGATCATCTTCTTGCCCATGCGTTCGCCCACGGCGCGCGCCACCGCCAGGGTCTCATCGTCGGTCTGCACGGTGCGCACCAGTTCCAGCAGCGGCATCACCGGAACGGGGTTGAAGAAGTGCATACCGAGCACCTTCGTGGGGCGGCGCGTCACGGCGGCAAGCTCGATTACCGAGATGGACGACGTGTTGCTGGCCAGAATCGTCTGTGCCGGACACAGCGTATCCAGGGTGCGGAAGACTTGGCGCTTCAACCCGATCTCTTCGGGTATCGCTTCGATGACCAGATCACAGACGGCCAGGCTATCATCCAGGCCGGCGGCTGCTGAAATCTTCGACCACGCCGTCTCGCGCTCTGCGGCGGTCATCTTGCCTTTGGCAACAGCCCGCTCCATGGATTTGGCCACGCGATCCATCTGGCGGCTGACGAGGGACTCGTCGAATTCGCGAACCAACACTTGAAAGCCGCTCTTGGCGGCGACTTCGGCAATGCCCGATCCCATGAGGCCACAGCCGATGATTCCAATCGTTTGAACATTCATGATGGGTGAAACTCTGCTCCTGTTTGTGCTTGCGTCTCTCGATCCCATAAGGGGGCGCACGTAGGCCGATTATAGCAAACCCCTGTGCGCTTGGCAATTGCACCGCCCGCCCCGCGCCTCTGCGTCAATTTCGGCGGATGGCGTCGCCGTGTTACAATGATTCCATGTCGTGTGTCCCATCGAGGCCAGTGCACAGCCCTGACTTGCGCTGACCAACGCCTGAAAAGAGGCTACCGGCCGATGACCATTGCACCACTTCAGAGCGATTTGGCCGCCGCGCTGCGCCAGGCGGTGGCGGGCGATGTTCGCTTCGATCCCACCAGCCGCCTGCTCTACAGCAGCGACGCCAGCAACTATCAGATCGAGCCGCTCGGCGTCGTGATTCCGCGCACGGCGGACGATCTGGCCGCGGCCCTGACCACCTGCGCCGAGGCAGGCGCGCCCGTCGTTGCACGCGGCGCCGGCACTTCGCTCTCCGGCCAGGCGATCGGCGCCGGCGTGATCCTGGACTGTTCCACCTATCTCGACCGCATCGAGGCCCTGAACGTCGAGGAGCGTTGGGTGCGCGTGCAGCCGGGCGTCGTCATTGGCCGCCTCGATGCCCATTTGCGCCCCTTCGGTCTGATGCTTGGCCCCGACCCGGCCAGCGCCGAACGCGCCACTGTGGGCGGCAGCCTGGCCAACAACGCCGCCGGCGCCCATTCGATCCTGTACGGCATGTTCGCCGATCAGGTGTTGGCGGCCGATGTCGTCCTGGCCGACGGCAGCCGCGCTCATTTCGACAACCTCTCCCCCGCCGACCCGGCCTGGGCCAGCCGGGCGGCCGGCGATACGCTGGCCGCGCGCATCCACGCCGGGGTCGGGCGCTGGCTGAACGAATATGCCGGCGACATCCGCACGCAGTTTCCGGCCCACTGGCGCCGTTCCAGCGGCTATGGGCTGACCTATCTCTTGCCCGATGCGCCGGGCCGGCACCCCACCTATCCCTTGCGCCCGCTAGGATTGGCCCCGCTGCTGGCCGGTTCCGAAGGCACGCTGGCCATCGTGACCAGCGTCACCCTGGCGCTTGTCCCGCGTCCGCGCTGCACCGCCCTGGCCATTTGCCAGTTCGACGATCTTCTGGCGGCGCTCGACGCCGTGCAGGTCATTCTGCCCTGCCAACCTTCCGCCGTCGAACTGATGGACGAGATGCTGCTTGGCCTGGCGCGCCAGCAGGCGGGCGTCGCCGGCAAAATGGCGTTCGTGGATGGCCAGCCGGCGGCGCTGCTGGCCGTGGAGTTCACCGGCGAGAGCGAACCGGAACTCAACGCACACCTCGACCGGCTGGAAGGGGCGCTGCGTCGCGCCGGTTGGACGCAGCCGCCGCGGCGGCTGTTGGCCCCGGCGGCGCAAGCGGCGGTGTGGAGTGTGCGCAAGGCGGGTCTCGGCATCCTGATGAGCCTGCGCGGCGACGTCAAGCCGGTGGCCTGCATCGAGGATGTCTCTGTGCCGGCGGCGCAGTTGTCGCACTACGTGGCTGATGTGCTCGCCCTGTTGGCCCGCCACGGGACGCGCGGCGGCTTCTACGCCCATGCCAGCGTCGGTTGCTTGCACATTCGCCCGCTGCTCAACCTGAAGACGGTGCAGGGCGTCGAGACGATGGCGGCGCTGGCCGAAGAGGCCTGCACGCTGGCCATGCGTTACGGCGGCGTGATGACCGGCGAACATGGCGACGGCCTGGCGCATTCGCACCTCAACGCCCGCCTGTTTGGGTCGCGTCTCTATGCGGCCATGTGCGAACTGAAGGCGATCTTCGATCCAGCCAACAGTCTCAATCCCGGCAAGAAGGTGCATGGCCCCGACCCGCGCCGCACGCTGCGCTTTGGCCCCGCCTACCGCACCGTCGAACTGCGCACCTTTCTCGATTTCAGCGCCGACGGCGGTTTTGCCGGCGCGGTGGAAATGTGCAACGGCGCCGGCGTCTGCCGCCAACTCGACGCCGGGGTGATGTGCCCATCGTTCCAGGCGACGCGTGACGAAAGGGATGCGACCCGTGGGCGCGCCAACCTCCTGCGCGCTGCGCTCAGCGGGCCGTACCCGGCGCAGGCGTTGACCGGCCCAGAGCTGCACGCTGCGCTCGATCTTTGCCTGGGCTGCAAGGCGTGCAAGAGAGAATGTCCGAGCAGCGTGGATATGGCGCGTCTCAAGATCGAGACGCTGGCGCAGCGGCAGGCGCGGTACGGCGTTCCGCTGCGCAGCCGCCTGTTTGGCCAGATTGCGGCGCTCAGCGCGCTGGCGGCGCCGGCGGCGCCGCTGGCCAATTGGCTGCTGCGCACCTGGCCTGGGCGGCGGGCGCTGCAGGCGTTGGGCGTTGCGCCGGAACGCTCCTTGCCCCGCCTCTCGTCGCACACCTTCAGCGCCTGGTTTGCACGGCGCACCGTCCCGCATGACGCCGGCGCACACGGCTCGGTTTTGCTCTTTCACGACACTTGGACCGAATTCTACAGCCCGGAAGTCGGCGCGGCGGCGGTGAAGGTGCTGGAAGCGGCCGGCTATCGGGTCTTGATCGAACGGCGGCGGGCGTGCTGCGGCCGGCCGCTGCTTTCGCAGGGGATGCTGAGCGAGGCGCGGCGGTTGGCGCAGCAAAATCTGGCGCGGCTGACGCCCTTTGCCGCACAGGGAATGCCGATCATCGGCCTGGAGCCGAGCTGCATCTTGACGCTGCGCGACGAATACCTGGCGCTGCTGCCGGGCGACGAGCGGGTGCGGCAGTTGGCGGCGCAGAGCCTGACCATCGAGGAGTTTCTGGCGCAGGGGCCGCAGGCTGCGGCCCTGGCGGCGCGCCTGCAACCGGGCGCCGGGCAGGTGCTGTTGCACGGGCACTGTCACCAGAAGGCGCTGGTTGGCGTCCAACCGGCGTTGGCGCTGCTGCACCTGCTGCCTGGCCGCCGGGTCAGTGAGATCGGCGCCGGCTGCTGCGGCATGGCCGGGGCCTTTGGTTATGAAACGGAACACGTTGAGATCAGCCGCACGATCGCCGAGGCCCGGCTGCTGCCGGTGTTGGCGGCGGCCCCGCAGGCGCTGATCGTGGCCGACGGCTTTTCCTGCCGCCAGCAGATCGAACATACGACCGGGCGTCATGCCCATCACCTGGTGGAGGCATTGGCTGCGGCGCTGCCGTGAAAGCCCCCACAAGAACGCCCCCACAAAACGAGGAGAACAAAGAATGGCAACGGAGTTTGCACGGGCCGGGCAACCGGCGCCCAAGTTCAAGATGAAGGCGGTTGGTTCTGGGCGCGAGATCAGCCCCGAAGCGTTCGCCGGGCAGCCGTGGCTGTTGGTCTTTGCCAACCAGGACACGCAGCGCGCCGGGCGCGGCGTCATCAAGGCGGTGCGCCAACAGTATCCGCTGGCGAGTCAGGTCGCCGTGGCGACGGTGGTTGACCTGGCGGGCGTGCCGGTCATTCTGAAAGGGATGGCCGAGGGGATGCTGAAGGAGTCGTATCAGAAATCGGTCAGCCGGTTGGCCGCAGGCGAGACGCCGGCCGATTACGTCATCATCCTGCCCGACTGGAAGGGCGAACTGCTCAAGGCTTTCGGGCTGAAGGCGGTCAACAAGCAGCCGGCGTTCGTCGTTGTGGATGGCAAGGGCGTCGTGGCCGGCAGCTATCAGGGTGACGACGCCGAGACGCCGATGCTGCAATTGCTGGCGCAGGCGGTGGGCTAAAAAAACTCCGGCGCAGCAGCGATCAGGCGCTGCGCCGGAGGCTTGCGACGTGGGACTACTCTTCGAGCGTGGTGAGGTCGCCTTCAGGCATTCCCTGGGCGCGCGCCTTGAGCACGCGGCGCATGATCTTGCCGGAACGCGTCTTGGGCAGCTTGTCCACGAAGTTGATCGCTTCAGGCCTGGCGATGGGGCCGAGGTGCTGGCCCACATGGGTGCGCAGGTTGTCTGCCAGTTCGGGGCTGGCGACGTAGCCTTGACGCAAGATGCAGAAGGCGTGAATCGCCTGGCCTTTGACCTCGTGCGCCAGGCCGATGGCGGCGGCTTCGGCCACAGCCGGATGCGAAACGAGGGCGCTTTCGATCTCGGCGGTGCCCAGACGGTAGCCAGACACCTTGATGACATCGTCGACGCGGCCGATGATCCAGAAATAGCCGTCCTTGTCGCGCCGCGCCGAGTCGCCGGCCAGGTATATGCCGGGATACTTCGACCAGTATTGGCGCACGTAGCGGTCGGGATCTTTGAAGACCGTCTTCATCATGGCTGGCCACGGGCGCTTGAGCACCAGATAGCCTTCCTCATCGTCTGCCGCCACGTTGCCTGCTTCGTCCAGAATCTCCGCTTCCTGTCCAAAGAAGGGGCGGGTGCCACTGCCGGGCTTGAGGGGCACGACGGGGGTGGGTGCGATCAACATCATGCCGGTTTCAGTTTGCCACCAGGTGTCCATGATGGGGCAGCGTTCGCCGCCGATGACGCGATAGTACCAGCGCCAGGCCTCGGGGTTGATCGGCTCGCCGACGGAGCCGAGCAGGCGCAGCGAGGAGAGGTCGTGGCGGTTGGGCCACGACTCGCCAAAGCGCATCAAGCCGCGGATGGCGGTGGGAGCGGCGTAGAGGACATTGATGCCGTATTTCTCGACAAGCGACCACCAACGGTTGGGGTAGGGGTAGGTGGGCGCGCCTTCGTACATGAAGGAGGTGGCGCCCATGATCAGCGGGCCGTAGATGATGTAGGAATGACCCGTGACCCAACCGGGGTCGGCGGCGCACCACCAGCGGTCGTCGTCGCGTAGATCGAAGATGTATTTGAGGGTCGAGTAGATGCCGACCATGTAGCCGCCGTGCACATGGACGATGGCCTTGGGCTTGCCCGTGGTGCCGGAGGTGTAGAGGATGTAGAGCGGGTCGCTGGCGTCCATCACTTCGGTGGCGCATCTGGCGTTGGCGATGGGCAGCTTCATCAGCTCATGGTACCAGTAGTCGCGCCCGGTTTCCATGTTGACCTGATGTCCGGTGCGCTGCACGACGATGACCGTCTCGATCGTGGGGCAGCGTTTGACGGCGTCATCCATGATGCGTTTGAGTTCGACGATCTTGCCGTTCATCCAGCCGCCGTCGGCGGTGATGGCCACCTTCGACTCGGAGTCCTCGATGCGCCCCTGCAGGGCATCCACGCTGAAGCCGCCGTAGACCACCGAGTGTATGGCGCCGATCTTGGCGCAGGCCAGCATGGCAATGACGATTTCGGGGATGCGCGGCATGTAGATCGTCACGCGGTCGCCCTTCTTGACGCCCATGGCCTTGAGCACATTGGCAAACTGACTGACTTCACGATTGAGGGCGAAGTAGGAGTAGGTGCGCACGCTGCCGTTTTCGCCCACCCAAATATAGGCCAGCTTGTTGCGGCGCTCGGTCGTCTGATGGCGGTCGAGGGCATTGTGAACGATGTTGCACTTGGCGCCGCTGAACCATTCGTAGAAGGGCGCCTTGCTTTCGTCCAGCACTTGGGTCCAGGGCTGGTACCATTCGAGTTCCGAGGCCTCGTCTGCCCAGAAGCCCTCGAGGTTCTCGCCGGCGTAGCGGGCCACGGCGTCCCAGTCTTTGATGCGGGCGCGTGCAACCACTTCAGCCGAGGGGTAGTAGATCTCGCTGGCAGCCGGGGCGATGCTCTCGACAGTCGTTTCTTCGCTCATGTGATGACTCCTTGTGTTGATGAATCGCAATCAAGCCCGACGACGTGCGCCTGACCGGGCGATGAGACAGGGGAAAACTGAACAGGGTGTCTTGGAGGCATGACCCAATTCACCCAGCATGAAACCTCTCGCTGGATCGAGTTCGAGCAATTCTAGCAACTCGCGCCGGACCAGGATAAGATACGAACGTATCATTCAACCGCGCAAAGGTATCTCTCACGCCACGCCCATCCCGTCCGCCTTCCTCTCTCCTCTCTCCTCTCTCCTCTATTTCCTATTTCCTATTTCCTCTCTCCTCTCTCCTCTCTCCTCTCTCCTCTCTCCTCTCTCCTCT